>NZ_LDNM01000012.1 GCF_001028135.1 Xenorhabdus griffiniae | reverse complement strand
GACTTAAAGTTATAAAGGAGCGGCTATGTCATTTCAACTCATCATAAAAGTCGAGCATCGCGTCTATTTAATAAACTGATATCACGCCTCAGGTATTCAGCGTTTACGTAATGCGTTCAGCCGCATCGTCAGGATGAACAGGGGTACGCCAATGAGTGTGAAGCTTAACCCGATAGGGAGAAAGACTTCTGAGGGTACTGCTTTCGTCATGATATCCGCGGCGACGACTAGATTGCCGCCCACCAGAGCGGAAAGAAACAGTCGGGCGCGGCCTGTAGCTGATGAAATAAAGCTAGCCAGATGCGGTGCTAATATCCCCACAAAGCTCAATGGCCCCACTGTGGTGACAGATGCTGCGCTTAACAGAACAGAAAACATCATCAGCAACGGGCGGGAATATTTGATAGGCTCCCCAAGGGACATGGCAAGTTCGTTTCCAAGCTCATAGCGGTTTAACGCGGGGCCAGTGAGCAGAATTCCGATAATACTCAATAAGAATAATGGCATGAATGATGCGATAATTGACCAATTGGCCTGAAACAACGATCCTTGCATCCATCCAGAAAGATTCAAGGATAACTCTGTCGGAAGATAGAGAATAAGAAAAGAACTGACAGAGCTAAGAACGGATGAGACGGCAATCCCCATCAGCAAAATTGCCAAGCCACTTGCGCGATTATTGCCAACGAGCAAAGTCAAAAACAACGCAACAATCAGTCCGCCACCTAGTGCAGCAATGACGATCAGCATTTTAGGTGCGGAAGGAATAAACGCCAGCAAGACTATGATCATCGTCATAGATCCCTGACTTATGCCCAAAAGGCTGGGGTCAGCCAGTGGATTGCGGGCAATCGGCTGTAAAATAGCACCAGCAAGGGCTGCGCACCAACCCACCATCAAACCCAATAAAATATGAGGTATCCGTACAACCCAAAGTGCATAAAATTGGTGGTGATCAAGGGAATACCCGAAAAGCATATGCGTGAATTCACGGATACCAACGTTCGTAACCCCGACGTTTAAAGAAATAACCACGAGTATGATCGTGATGGTAAATAGGTATAAACCGACTTTTATATCACGGGTACGCATCTGCAACCCGTTGGCGAAACGTAATACCCTTTGTCCGTCTGTTGCCTGACCGAAATTCATAACGATCTCTCCGATGTCACTGAAAGATAGCGCTTTCTTATGATCCAGATAAAAAACAACCCTCCCAAAAAATCCATCAGAATGCCGGTATGTATGACATAAGGCTGGAAAAGTGTCTGTGCACAGAGATTAGCAATCAGGCAGATACTGGCCCCCGTCAGAGCACAAGCTGGCAGCGACAGCATAAAATTCTGACCAACCAGAGGCTTGACAATATGGGGGACAACCAGCCCCACGAAACCAATAGGACCACATATGGCAACGGCAGAACTGGATGCAACTATGGCTGCAATCAACGCAATGCGTGAAACAAGCGTGGCATTTGCACCAATCGAAAACGCCTTTTCGTAACCGAGCAGAATAAGAGTCAGTGGGCGTGCCAGTAATAAAAGTACTATCAAGGCCAGGATACCGAACCACCAGAAATGGTGAAGCCTTGTGATATAGGCATGATTGATAGCCCCTGCTAACCAGCTCAAATATTCGGTTCGTAATGCAGGATAGGC
Organism: Xenorhabdus griffiniae; assembly: GCF_001028135.1. Classification (GTDB taxonomy): domain Bacteria; phylum Pseudomonadota; class Gammaproteobacteria; order Enterobacterales; family Enterobacteriaceae; genus Xenorhabdus; species Xenorhabdus bakwenae. The sequence goes on along the minus strand of NZ_LDNM01000012.1, from coordinate 99,409 downwards.
AAGAAGAACAGCATTACTTATTCCAAGATAAAGCATCGTTATTAATGTGCCTGACAGTATCAGTAGCAAGTCACGAGAAACGCCGTTAACACCAGCCAGGCGAGATACCGCAAGAGATGACAAAAAACCAAATAATCCGCCGACAAGCGCGGCTATGCCTTGTAATGTCAGGTCAAACTCAAAACTGATTGCGCCTACGATGACAAACAGTGCCGCACCGGCATTGATTCCCAATGTTGATGAGGAGGCCAGTGGATTGCGGATAAGCCCCTGAAAGACGAGACCACTGCATGCCATTACCGCACCGACATAAACAGAAATCAAAGCCCGTGGCAGTCGCTGGTATAGAATAACTGCCTGCTCATAGTTCTGCGGTTCGGGCTGTGTTAAGGCCGCATAAATTTGCGAAACTGACGCAATATTCACGCCAAAAGAGAGACTGGAAAAAAAGATCAGCAGCAATACAAAAGGGGCGAATATAAAAAACAATCTGGATTTCATTGTCATACTCTAGGCTGATTTTCAGGATGGTTTATGCCCGGATAAGGCTGACAGATAATGCTGCCGTTGTGACTGAAAATATCGGCCGGAATATTGAATACACGCCGGATATTATCTACCGTTATCGTTTTATTGACAGCACCTGCTGCAATGACGCTGCCAGTATTCAGCATCACAACATCATCGGCAAAAGTCGTTGTTAGATTTAAATCATGTAACACCACAACGACGGTTTTTCCGTGCTGGAGTGAGAGATCGCGAACCAGTTTAAGCACCGTGTATTGATATTTGATATCCAGGTGGTTCACTGGCTCGTCCATAAGAATGATATCAGTGTCCTGTGCAAGCACCATCGCCACCCAGGCGCGCTGGCGTTGCCCTCCTGAAAGGGCATTGACTTGAGAGCCTGCCTTATCGGCCAAGCCGACGATTTCCAGTACATCCTGAAACAATTTGCGATCCCGCGAGGATGGCCCACCGAAAAGCGAATTGCGCCCACAAGCTGCCAGCTCGATCAACTCTCCCAGTGTCATGTAATCCGGGCAGTGGCATTCCTGCGGCAGATAAGAGATTCTTCGGGCCAGTGCTTTACGACTTATCCCTGTAATCAGCTTACCTTCCAACAGAATTTCTCCGCTTTTCAGGGGAATGAAACCCATGATGGACTTCAGAAGTGTCGACTTACCGCAGCCATTAGACCCGACGAGTGCAGTGATGCGCCCTTGGGCAAAGTCTACTGACAAATCATGCAATACGGTTTTCTTGCCGTAAGTTGCGGTGATATTTTTTGCTGTAAGCACCAAAGGCTCCTTCAGTTTATCTTATATAAAATAAATTACAGTGTCATCGTTATGATTTGGCTAACATACCAAAATCACAGGGTAAGCCCCAATGTCGTTGTTTTTACCTCTCACATGACAGCATCCTGCACTTGAACTATATGACGCGATTCCGCAATAACACCGTTGATTAATGCGTCAATTTTACGACTGTCACGATGATGTGCCGTGGTGATTAGATGTGCAACATCCCCCGACGTTGCCAGACAATACTTCTTCCAGACGGCTGCCGACGGACATGGAAATACCACTGTAATGGAGTTGTCATGACGCCAAGCGTTTATCCCGGCGGCACGGAAACGCTCGACGGCATATTGTGCCATCTCCAGGCAGTGTTTGGTGCGGCGCTGCCAATCGGCAAACGAGTGACTGCAAATGGCTGCCCATATCATTAGTGGTGTCTGGCCATTACGTGAACCTGATATGGTTCTGTCCTGAGCCGAAATGTAATCAACATCGACTGCAATACGCTCAACGTTTTTCCGTTTTGCAACAACAATCCCGCAAGGAATGGGGGAACCTATCATTTTGTGCCCGGAGACACAAATGGAGTCGATACCATCTGCAAAGGTAAAAGGCTGCGGGTTATCTACGAACGGCAAGATCATCCCACTTAAGGCAGCGTCGGCATGTAGATAATAATTCTCACGAGCGATACCGATTTGCTGCATACGTTGTTGAATAATCTTTATGTTATCCACCGCACCACGCAATGTCGTGCCGATATTGGCAAAGATGATTGGATGTGGTTCTTTATGAGCAATGATCTTCTGCATCAGGTCATTATCATCTATTTCACCAGTGGGTAAGGATTCTACTAAACAAGATTTGATACGCAGTAACTTGACGATTTTAGCTACCGAATAATGCGTATCTTTTGAATAATAAAGTGTCCCTTCCGGGAATAGTTCTCGCCCAAGATAGCAGCCGAACATATTACCTTCCGTTCCTCCGTTGGTAACATAACCCCAACTTTCTTCGAAAGGGATTTTGAACAGTTCAGCAAAGTATTTCATGACCTCTTTTTCGAACTCAAAAGAGTTTAAGAGATAGTTGCACTCCGCTCCCCAGTCACCACAATTGTTGATAGAGAACTGCATGAATCTCTGTAAATAAGAATAATCAAAGTCTGAGGACTCAGGATAGCCGATATTGAAATACTGGTTTTTAACACAGTAATGCCAAAACGCATCTAGCTTGTTCTTATCCGCAAGGGACAATGTCATCTTTATCTCCTGTATCGTAACACTATGGTAGATCAAAGCTCTGGAATGATGAGTTTTTAGGCAAGCGATAATACTCTCGCCCAAGAAGCTGGTTGGCAATAATCCCATTGCGATACGCGCCAAGCCCTAGATCGGGAGAGCCAATACCGTGCTGAAAAATCTCAGCATTCTGGACGAAAATAAAGCCTTTTCCTTTGTCAAGGCGCTGAGCGCTAAAGTCCTCTTTTACAATAAAATCGCCATAATCATCGGTTGCAAGCACAGTATTTTTGAGTCCTTCTAACCATTCGGGGCTGGTATGCTCATAACCTGTAGCAGCGACAATAGCATCGGTTTCAATGACGCCGACTTTATCGAGATGCCGATGACGAAAAACAACCCGCAACGCTTCAGAGTCTCCTATGTTTTCCACCTGCTCGACTTCGCAATTTGAAATAAGCAGAAGTCCTGGATCACGGCCACCGATGGAGCCTTCATACAAAATATCGAAAATATCTGCGATAGTTGAGACGCTGATACCTTTATAAAGTCCCCCCTGACCCGACACGATCTTGCGGCGTTTCTCTCTTGTTATATTGTGAAAATAGTTCATGTAGGCTGGCGTGAAACACTCCTGACCAAGTTTCGACGATTCCATAGGATGAAAACCGGCAGATCGGGTGATCCACTGGATTGAAGCACCGGCCTCTATCATTTCAGGCGTCAATGCATTGTGGAGCGCTAGCACGCATTCGGCAGCACTTTGCCCTGAACCAATTACCGTGACACGCCGGCATGTTGAGAGCTGTGCACGTCTGTTTATGAATTCTGCCGAATGTAAAATAGGCGCTTTAGTCTGGATTTTAGCCCACTCAGGCAGAAATGGAGCGGTTCCTATACCGATAGCAAGATGACGACTGTAATACTGATGCGTCGGTCCCGTATGAGGTTTACTTTCAATAATGAAATGATCGGAAACTGGATCATAAGCCACATCAGTAACGTTTTCACCGAATTGGCAGGAGGGAAGCTGTTGCGTCACCCAGCGGCAATAATGGTCATATTCCTGGCGCGGGATTTGAAAGTTTTCATAATAATAGAATTTGTAAAGACGATCATGTTTATGAAGATAATTAAGAAAACTCAGAGGGTGTGTAGGCTCCGCCATCGTTACCAGATCCGCCAGGAATGGAACCTGCAACGTTGTACCGGGTAACAGGAGTCCCTCATGCCAGCGAAACTCAAGCTTACGTTCGAGGAAAAGGCTGGTCAGATCAGAGTGTGACGAAAGCAGCGCCGCTAATCCCAGATTGAAGGGGCCAATACCAATACCGATCAGGTCAATATTATTCATATTAATAATCCGTGTTGTTTTCTAAAATTTTTCCATTAAGTGCTGTTCGACTTCTGCTACGTTACGGCAACGCAGCAGTTGCGAGAGCGAGAGCACGATCGCAAATTTCTCATAGATACGTGCTGAAATTGTTTTCAGATGTTGAGGGCGCAGCCCCATGCTGATGAAGTCGCTGTCTCCATCGATGTGGCTAGCGTGTGATTGGCCGAGCACGTCCAGATAAATTTCCAGCACCTGTTTTTTCATCGCTGTTTCTCTAGCTGGGAAAGCGTCGCGCTTAATAGATGGTTGCTCATACACCGATTCCGTCAGCAGGCTGTGTGCTTTAGCGCGATCAGGCTTACCATTTGGTGAGAGCGGTAATTCAGGGACCGGTAGGAGCCGTGTTGGAATATGCGATGCTGGCAGACATTGGCAGGCATATTGGCGCAATTCTGCTCCTGATAAAGCACCCTCTTGTTGCGGCACATAAAGTACGCCGATGGCGGTCTCACCGTGCATTTCCTCGCCATAATCCACCACAAGAACGTGCTTAACCGACGGGTGGCGAACCAGTTCATTCTCGATGTCCGGCAACGAAATACGTACTCCACGCACCTTGACGTAACCGTTGACACGGCTATCAAAGACAATAATACCATCACGACGATAGTGCCCGTGATCACCGGTCCGGAACGCACGGAGCTCTTTTCCGTTCGTGTCCTTGATGGTCACAAAATTGGTCTGGGTGAGGCTTCCGTTTTCCAGATAACCCAATGCGACATTGACGCCTGCCGTATGAATAAGGCCAGTAACACCCACCGGACAATGATTGCCACGCTCGTTTAGCAGAAAATAGCTGTTAGCCGGTAAGGGCCTTCCATAGGGGATCTGGCTAACGTCGTCCAGCCCTATTTCATGCCATATACTCCATATAGTCGTTTCTGTTGGTCCCCCCAACGAAATCAACCGTACTGATGGCAGGAGTGTACGCAGACTACCAATAACCGCCGGTTTGATGTAATCGCCACCCTGAGCAATCAGCCGCAGGCTTTTCAATTCACTCCCCTGGCGGCACGCGAGAAGCATTTCCAGAATAGCGGGTACGGAGCACCATAATGTCACCTTGTGCCTGGCAACCAACTGGTTCCAGCGTAGTGCATCCTTTTCTTCACCGATAGCGGGAAGAACAAGGGTCGCACCTGCTGTCAGACAACCAAAAACGTCGAAGACCGACATATCATGATGCAAAGGTGTGACAGAAATGAAGACATCCCGATGCGTTACAGACCATTCGTCAAGAGTACTGGTGATGACATTCGATGTTGATTTATTGGATAAAACAACACATTTCGGCCTTCCGGTTGTCCCGGATGTATAGAGGTAATAGGCGGGCGCTTCGCTTGATGAGAGAGCATCAAGCATAAGAGGAAGCTCCGCCAACGGCTCGGCAGACAAGAGTTTTTCAGGTGTTTCTGCTGGATATTCAATCTCTTCTCTTTTTGTCGTTACCACAAGGTCCGGATGGCAGTTTTCAAGGAGATAGCGCAGTCGCTCTGAGGGCGAATCTGCGTCTATCGGAACCCAGATCACTCCCGTCAACGCACAGGCTAGTGTCACAGCCGTGTGCTCAGGCCCACGGTGCATACAGAGGGCAACGACACTTCCTTTGGAAAGCCCTTTCTCCATGAAAGCTCCCATTATTCGACGCACATTACATCCCAGTTCAGCGTAGCTGACATGCCTGTCGCCACTGATAAGTGCCGTTTTAGTGTTTTTGCTGTCGAAGATATTGGTGGCTATCCGACTGAGAAATCGCCCGCAGTGAAAATCAGTTTCAATGCCGTTAAATCGATAGTGGTTCGTATCGATAATATCCCGTGCCGAAATTGCGAATACGCCTGAAGCTGCGATGACCTGTATTGCTTTGCGTATAGCTCCTAAAATGTCTCGAACGAGAGCCGATTCAACCGCTGCAGTAGCATAATCGATGTCAAAAACAAGCGCTTTATCTGCATTGATCGAAAAACGAATATCCATCGCAACTTGTGGTGTCTGAGTTAGCCCACTATGCAACTGCATACAACTTTCGTGACCTGATACCGGCCACGAAAGTCCGTTGGTAATCACCACCGGTAAAACAGGGCCTGCACCATGCTTTTCAACCAGAAGTCGGGTAATGTCTATACCTGAAAATGCAAGATGTTCGAGCCCTTCCAGCACATCATTCTGTAGAGTGTTGGCTCGCTCAGAAAGATTGCCCTGCTCAACATTCCAGTTAACCACAATAAAACTTGAACGATTGCATAAAACACCGGATACCTGCGGTGCGACGGGAACACCAATGAACAAACTCTTCTCATCGATCCAATGGGACATAACCTCAAGTACCAACGTCATGATGGTAGAATTCTTGAAAAGCATTTGTTTGGCACCGGCTTTCGACACTGCGATGTAATCTTCCCGTGCTACAATCAGGCTTTGCCGTGCATAGAGAGAAGTGCCTATTTGTGCCAGTGGTTTTTTCCACGGAAATCGTAGTGGACCACTGATTGTCTCAAGCTTTGTTTTCCAATACGCTTCATCTATCTTGCGCCTTTCAGAGATATCTTCCTCATCCAAGGGGGCACCAGTATCCTCCATGATTGATACCTTGCCCTCGAAAAGTTCTACCATCAGGGCAGCTATCGATCGTCCATCAAGGATCAGTGCGTCAAAACGAACAAACGCGATCAGGTTATTCTCTTCCGGTTGATTCTCTGGCAAACGAAACAACGTGATATCCCACGGAGAACGCTCCAAGTCGAAAAGAGCATGTGCAAATGCTTCACGGTGGTTTTCCACATGACGGAGTGCCTCTTCCCGTGACAGGGTACTCAGGTCGATTTGCTGTAAATTGATATCCGCTTCTACGCTAACACATTGGACGAGTCGCTTTGCATCTATCCGGGTGCGTAAACTTTCATGACGCTGAACCATATCCGCTAGGTGATTTCGCAGATGTTCCAAGTCCATGCGCCCGCGATACTCGCGAAATTCTTGCATCGCAACGCCACCAAGCGGTAATTCTGCCCGCCGCCCAAGCAGATATGCCATTTGCAGGGAGGTTAATGGTTTTTCCATGCTATTCTTTCGATCGATTTTTACAGTAGAGTCAGTGGCTTCAATTCTGACTCTCGGTGATGGAGCTGTTATTGCATCGGGTGAATGTATTGCCTCATCGAAGCGTTGCGGATATGTGGCGATTTCACGGACGAAATTAACAAAACTGTCGAACATTGGGGTTATCCATTCTTCTGGCAGTATATCCAGACGAATGTCCCAGTTGATGAGAATACCCCCGTCGGCGGAAGCAACTTGTGCGTCGAGCGCAACTTGCGGACCTTGTGAGATAACCCAGTTCATAGGACCAAATACGCGCCTGACCCGATCTGAGAGAAGTTCTCCCTCCGGTATATCCAGCGCCGTGGTGAAGACGACAGGAGTCAATTGCGTCGCGCCATGATGCCGGGAAAGATCGCGCATCAGATTCACACCAGGATAAGCCGAATGGGCGAGCAAATCTGTCAGTTGCCCGCCAAGCCGTTTACAAAGGTCAGCAGGGCTTTCTGTTCCATTGATATCTACACCGAGGATGAGCACATTAGAGAAATCGCCGACGATCCTCTCCACGCCATCCACAAGGGGGGAACGCCAGAACATCGGTACATTGAGCCGAAAGCATTTATCTCCGGTATGCCTTCCAAGAACAATAGAGAAAAGTCCCAGCATTAAGCTCGACATGGTTACCCTGTGTGTTCGGGCAAGTTTTTTCAAGGCCTGACGCTCGTCTGGCTGGAGCCATGCCGCCAGCCGATGGCTGCGAGCCTGATTGGGCAAGGTTTTGTTAATCGGCAACGCGGGGGCAGGCGGAATGTGCGGAATACGTGAGCGCCACCAGATTCTGTCCCTTTCACGGGCAGCTTTTAGATAGGGATCGGTGCGCACCTGATCGCACCAGTTGAAATATGACGCGATTACCGGAACCGGCTGATCCGGGTTATCATAAAATATCGCCAGATCCTCCATTAATACCCTGAAACTCGAAGGATCGATAGCTATCATATCTGTATCGACATGCAGGCGAAATTTTCCGCCATCTCGCAGACTGAGTGAAAAACGGGACGCCTGACCAGAAGAAAGATCAAGCTTCTGATGGGTCCACTCCATGCGTTTAACAAGAAGTAACCTTGCCTCCTCTTGTTCTGGTAATCCCCTAAAATCCTCAATTTCCAGTAACAACGACTCACCGGATGGAATAACAGACTGAAGCCCTTCAGCGTTGACGCAGAGTTTTAGCATGGGGTGCAGAGAACAAACACGTTCCAGAGCCTGTTTAAATCTTTCTATCTCAATGTCATGGCCGTCGAATTCGGCATAAAGATGTGCGGCAACACCTCCCAAATCGGTCTGAACGTTACGTCCGACCCAGCAGGCTGCCTGCATTGACGTTAATTCTCTCATAGTTTATTCACGTGGTTGAAAAATCCGGATTAATAGAAGCAAGTATAAAAATAAGTTGAATTCACATAGCCTCTGGCTGACTGGATCATTTTATTGCTTTGTCTTAGCCCATTCTCCCACGGCTCTGAGAGTATGTTCCGCACTGGCAAACGTGGGGGTAAAAACTTCGCCCGCATTAAGAAAAATAATCCGTTTTTCGCGAGCGGGTTTCATATAGTGAGTCCATCCAGGCACAATCCGATCAAGTGCAGAGCGAATAGCGTTCTCATCGTGCTCCTTACTGCCCCAACTGTTGAGTACTACCAGAACGTCCGGATTGAGTTCGCCTAATTTGTCAGCACTCAACTGTAAAAGCAGTTGAGATGAGGTGACCGAAAGACCGCCTTGTGCCGAGAGTTTCAGGCGGGTGAAACCAAGATCTTCCAATGCCTGAGTGAAACCGGTCGCTTCGCCGACGACATTGATCTGATCTGTTATAAGGATCGGCAGATAGGTCTTATTAGCCGTATTTTCCGGCAAAAGGGCGCGCGTTGCCGCTACGCGCTGTAAATATATGTCCCGCCGTTTTTGAAAATTCTGCTCACGTCCGGTAAGTCTGGCCAGATTTTCTTCAATCTTGAAATGATGGAATTTTCCAGAAAGGAAATTTTGCAGATAGACAGGAGCAACCGTTGAAAGCTGTTTTACCTTGTCGATATCGAATTCGGTTCCAATAATGAGGTCGGGTTTAAGTGCATAAAGTTTTTCCAGATCGATTTCCCTGCCAGCACTGATGCCTTGTGGTTTTGTGTACCCTTCACCGAGCACACTATCGACGAAATCTGCACCAAGCTGATAAGTGCCATCTTCCGAACGACCATAACTGCCGACCGGTTGAACGCCCAGCTCCATTAAGGGCAGGCCGAGAGCAGGCTCGCTCATCACCACAATACGTTGTGGCTCCTCAGGAATAACGACTTCCCGTCCCATAGTATCCGTGACCTGCCGCGTTGCGGCAAAGGTCGATGTCCCCATCAAGCACAGTAATATGACAGTAATAGCAGATCGCATAATGTTTTCTCTTTCAGAACGAAGTAGGGTTATATGACTCGGTCAGGCAACAAACCTCCCCTGACCTGACCTAACCACATCACATCACATCCATAATGATTGGTTCATCACCCCATAGATATCACACAGGAACTTGAGCAAGGGGGAGGCTTGAGACATCAGGTGTTGTGAAGAATGTGAAAACTTTATCTATGGTTTCACAGATGCGCTGGACGTGTTCTTCAGGGTAACGATCCGCACGGTAAGTTATCACCAGTCGCATTATTCTTTCTCCATCAATGACATCTTCCATGATCTCGAATTGAAGACCAAACATGGATTCTTTTTTATCAGGATCAATTTGCCGGTAGCATATATCGTTACCAGACGGGGTCTTAAGGGCACCATTCAACGCATTATTGGCATGAATCTGAATATAAACGTCGAAGATCAGACCATCCTCAGGCGTCATCCCTAACGATTGTTGGATAATATCGAGCGGTATATCCGCATACGGCATGGAATTATTGATAGTGTCTCTGGTGTCTTCGATCAGTGTGCCGACGGATTGCTCTGGATAGAACTGCAGCCGATGGGCAACCATGGTGGTAAAGTAGCCTACTGTTTCATAGGTATCGGGATCAGTACGACCCGACGCAGAAGTACCTATCACAATATCCTTCAGATTGCCAAGCTTGTGTAGCGAAAGTGCAATTGCAGCGTAGACAACACTGAACAGGGAAGCATTATTCTGTCGAGCGAAGGAATAAAGACGATGAGTGATTTCAGGTTTAGGTTTGTATTCGATCCAACCAGCTTTTGACGAACTTTCATGCGCTGCGATAGTCTTCTGATTGTCAGATAAGGCGAGTTCTAACCCGTACGTTGCATCACACAACATGTTAGTCCAGTAATCAAGATGCTTTTGATTGAAGCCATTTGCCTGCTGTTGTAGAGCAAACTTATGGAATGACAATGCGGTTTTTTTCCAGACAGGAGCCATACCTACAGAACGCGCTAAATAAGCCTGGGCAAGTTCTTCCATCAGGACATTCAACGACCATTCATCAATAACCATATGATGAACGAGGAATGACAATATTTGACGTCCGGTTTCTGGATTGCGGATCAGCCGTATTCTGATTGGCAATTCGCGGGAAAGATCGAACTTGTAAGCAGCCTCGTCATCAAGACGTATACCTTTACTTTCGTGACTGTACCAGAACCACTTATCATTATTCACGTCTGACATAGCGACAATCTGCTGACAGATCTCACCATTTTGAACATGGAATAGAGTGCGCAGACTGGAGTGACGCTCGATAAGATCAGAAAAAGCCTGCTCAAGGAGCGTTTCGTCAACCTCATCAAGAAAATCCAGTGCGAATGGCAGGTTGAAGATGGTGCTAAATTCATAAGCGTTATAGGCATTCCAAAGAGAGGTTTGTGCGAGTGCCAAGGGCGCCGTCAAACGATCGTTTTGCGTCTGCGCCGAAGGCTCCGTATCCTTACTCTGATTTGTTATCACTGCGCGTGATGCCAAGGCGGCAGCAGAAGGATGACTGAAGAAATCACCGAAGTGCACTTCCAGCCCGTGCGTGCCGAGTAGTTTACCGATAATGCGCGTTGCCAGCAGAGAATGACCGCCACAGTCAAAAAAATCATCATCCAGCGTCATATCTGTAACGGCCAAAGTTTCACGGAACTCTGACAATATGATCGCTGCTATTTCATCAGTACCAGCGGAAATTTCCTTTTCGGGGGCGTTGTGAGCAGAGTGCACAGCAGTGCCAGGCACAGAATTCGCGACTAAACCTGCAATGGCATCTTCACCGCCTTTAAGAAATGACACAAAACGATTTAGCAGAAACTCGCCAATGTGACCGGAAATCGCCTGGCCGGTTGTTAATATAAGGCTAATTTCTTCTGTACCTTCACACTCTGCTGCCAGTTCAAAATCGGGACGCATTTCATAGGTTGGCAACAGGATGGGCTGGCTCAGTAAACTCTGTTGTTCAACCAGGCCATTCGGACGAGATAGCAACCGAACATATACCCAGGACTCATCACTCCCTGTTACAGGAGTACCGGAGAGAAGATTATCTTCGTCTGGTTGCGCCTGAAGCCTATCCATGACGGATTTGATGATCTGTGTTTCCGCCATGCCACACTCGATAATAATGCGGCGGAAGCCGTCCGGCTGTAACAGGCAAAGTGCAATCTTTTCTTGACCGCCGAGCAGGCCAATGAACTGGGCGAATCTGGCTGAAATCATAGCCGACACACAGTGGGGCAGTTTGTCGCGGGAAAGGGACGTTTTCAGTTCATTAATTTTAAGTCCTGTTTTCCAACGCAGTGCGAGCCGATCTTTACTCAGGTCAGTTGTGACATCAAAAGAGGAATGAATAATGCTGTTCTCACTCTTGCAACAGCGCAGCCAGGATACGAGAGAAGCCGCTTTTCCGTCGAAAGGTAGTAAGGAAACACGTTTTAGAGATGGAGGTTCTACACAGTGACCGGCATAAGCGCGGATCAGTATTTCGAGTATCTCTTTTTCATGACAAATTTGTGCCAATATTTCGTGCAAAATAAGAGATAAAACAACTTCATTATTTTTTTGTATTATCAATATTTTAAAAGGTGGATGCTGTTCAGGAATCCAAGCAGATGCTTGTACAGCCAGTATCTGCTTGATCATGTCTGCATGTGAGCTGGCATGGAAAAACTCAAGGCATGTCTGCCAGCCCATGACTCGGGTTTTATGTAATTCACCGTCATCATTTAACTCATAGCGTACGTTCAGATCCGGTATTGCTTCAATAACAGACTGAATAGCGTGTATCAGCATTGAAATACTAACATCGTCATGAAGCCGCCAGGCTGAGAGCTGCTTGAGAATGCGGCCAGGGTTTTGTTGCTGTAGTAGCCAGATATGTTCTTCGTAACGGGATATGGCGATGTGCGATAACTTTCCTGAATCAATATTCAACATGGATTTTCTCGTTTTATCAAACTGAACAGTCATTTATTACAATGCATTAATACGAGCCAATATCCATTAAATGCCACATAGGAGGACTAATGCTGCCTGCAGAATGTGCGTTACAGTGGCTGCCGTATTTGAATTGACAAAAATATACAATTGACAAATGAGAAGGTTAACATAATATTGTCATCTTGCGAACATTAATGATAATGATAATGATAATGAGAATTATATCTATAAAAATAACTCCGCCTATTCGTGTAAATGGGTGGAATCTGCTTTTTTCACGCAAAAAAGTGTTACTTAGCAGTGCGATTTTGTTTTCTTTATCGTCCCTGGGGGGTCAAGCTGCCGCTTTGGCTCAAACAGAGAAAAACAAAACGGGGAGTGATGACGCCGATGTCATCACGGTAACAGGTGAAAAAACAGAAAGAACTCTGCAGAGAACGTCAAGTTCAGTCACAGTTATTTCCGGGCAACAGATACAGAATAAACCTGAGGCGACAACCATCGTTGATATTTTGCAGGGTATACCTAATGTGCTTTATACCAGCAATACAAGTGCACCGAGTATTCGTGGTATTGAGACAAATGGGCCTCTCGTAGGAGGAAATACCTTTCTTTCTAAACCCATACCACGAGCGACCATCAGTGTTGATGGGCGGTATCTCAGCTCCGCAGAATTTAGTTTGGGGAGAGGATCTGTTTGGGACGTAAATTCAGTAGAAGTATTCCGTGGCCCACAAACGACGACACAGGGCGCGAATAGTATCGCCGGTGCAGTTATTATCAAGACTAACGATCCCACCTTTACCCCCGAATTCGATGGGCAGATTTTATACGGAAGCCACCAAAAGAAACGGGCTTCTTTTACTGTCAATGGCCCATTGACAGATGATCTCGCAGTACGCCTCGCCATGGATTACAGCGGTAGAAATACGTTCATTAAATATACCAATCCCGGTTTCGTCGATTCTGATATGAACAAAGATTTCGAAAATCTGGATGTCCGTGTTAAGGCACTTTGGCAACCGCTGGATAGCCCTTGGTTGGCCAAACTGACTTACTCCCATATGACAGCAAAAAATCCTGACAGTGAGTCGGCGTCATTGCCCTACAGTGATTTGAAAAACTCGACGCTAAGCACCAACAGGGCTAAGACCAGCAGTGATGTCGGTATTTTAGATCTTCAATATACGTTTGAAAACGATATGGTGTTCTCCAACCAGCTCCAATATTCGGCCTCGCAGTATCGTTACACTTTCACGAAGAGGGCTCTAGGTATCGCAAATCGTGATTCTAACAATGTTTCCAACGAAATACGTTTGAACTTCGGTGATGAATATTCAACCTGGAGTGGAGTGACAGGGCTCTATTACTCGCGGGACAAGGCTTCAAATGTGCTTGATAATCTGCTGGGCAAGGCAGACGCCGATCTGACGAATACCAGTGTCGGTCTTTTCTCAGAGACGACCAGGCGTTTTGCGGAAAAATGGGTTCTGACCGGTGGCTTGCGTTACCAATATGACCAGGTCAAGCATGAAGGGGTCACCAGCTATGTGCCTGGCGTCTATCATGAATATAGTAAAGGGTTCCATGCTATTCTGCCGAAAGTTTCTCTCGCCTATGACGTTACTGATGATATAACCGTCGGTACTCTGATAAGCAAAGGCTATGCACCGGGTGGTACAGGTGTGAATTTCTCTGGGCATTCCTATTACACCTTCGCGCCGGAAAAGGCTTGGAATTACGAGTTGTTTGCGCGTGGTAAAGCACTCAATAACCGCTTGCTGGTAACCGGTAATATCTTTTATACCGATTATAAGGGGTTCCAGAGTTCTGTACAGGATTACATGAAAGACAGAACTAACGGTTCTATCCTTGTCAATGCCGACAAGGCGGTAACCTACGGACTTGAGCTGGGGGCAGATTATCGGGCACTAGACAATCTTCGCCTACGCGGTGGGCTTGGATTGCTTCATACTGAAATCAAAAAATTCGCCGATTATCGAGGCAACTTGTTTGAAGGAAAACAATTCGCTAAAGCGCCCGGCTACATGTTTAACGTCGGTGCTGACTGGAACATCACGGAAAAAGTTCGTCTAAGTAGCGATCTTCGTTACGTGGATCGTTACTTCTCAAATGACCAGAACGATCCCGAATTGCGAGTCAGTGCCTATTTAGTTTCCAATCTCCGTTTATCCTATAATCCGACCAAAAATCTGGAACTGTTTGCTTACGGAAATAACGTCTTTGACAGACGTGTGCCGACAAATAAATACCAGGATAGTACGGGGGGGCCTTCAGGATATATGCTGGAGCCGCGTGAAGTGGGTATCGGTGTGAAAGTACGCTTCTAAAAAATCAGCATTGACCGCACCGACTTGTAGGTGGTAGAAGCAAGGGGGAGCCAATTAGCCGCTCCCCCTTTTTTCCATCTTAAATCACGCGTGGCACTTATTATCTGACTTCACGACCTGACAATGTTTATTAATAATTTATTGGCCTGAATTCGCGACTACATAGGGTTCTATTAATAGCAACTTGGTTAATTCTTTGGATGAAGGCTTACTTTCTTCCCCTTTAGGTACCACAAAAAACTCACCTTGCTTTATTATTACGTGATCATTTTTAAAATCTATACGAAGTTCACCTTCAATAACCATAAATACCTTGTCTTCATCTTCATGTGTGTGCCACATAAAATCACCGTCAGCGAGCAAGATGATTATCTTATATTCATTTGTTTCAGCTATCACCTTCGGTGACCAGATTTCTTCTATTAAATCAAATTCTTGTTTTAAATTATTAACTTTTCTCAATGCGGTAATATGGCTCATGTTATATCCCTTTCCTTTAACTCGTTTTTGGTTTAGGTTTTTAATACTTACCCATTCCCTATAATTATAGTCTTTCCGTTCTTTATAGTGGCATACAGGTAAACAGATTTAAACATTCGGATTATCAAGCACCGAGTGTAGCGCCCCCATCAATGACAATATCTTGCAACGTTATATGGCTTGCTTGGTCGGAGGCCAAAAACAAAATGACGTTGGCTATTTCGTCGGGCTGGGCGATTTTCCCAAGTGGAATGCCGAGTTTAAATTGTTCAGTCAAGCCGTTGATCAGACGCTGATATGCTATATCATCATCGTTGAGCATTCCCTTCAGCATTGGAGTCAGTGTGGAACCAGGTGAAACAATGTTACATCGCACCCCAAAAGGTGCCAGTTCCAATCCCACACTCAGGCACAGACTACGCATCGCAGCTTTAGAAGCGCAATAAACTGCCATATTAACGCGCGGCACGTGAGCTGCGTTGGAGGCTATTGAAACGATATTGCCGCTGCGCTGACGCTGAAAGTGTGGAATGAGGATTTTAAACAGATTAAATACTGCGCCTGCATTAACGTTGATTGAGCTTTCCCAGTCTTCACGGCTTAACGTTTCTGCAGAGCCGAGACGCAGAATTCCCGCACCGTTAACCAGCACATCCAGCCCATTTTCCTTCAGCAATGGAGGGCAGATTTTTTGCACCGCATGAGCATCGCTGACATCCAGAATGAGCGTCTCAAACGGCATTGAATCAGAAAATTTCAGATCGAATCCAAAAACCCTGGCTCCTGCCTCGTGAAAACGGAGAGCTGTTCGGAAGCCGATACCATTTCCAGCTCCTGTTACCCAGACAGTTTTTCCCTTGAACTCGTTCATTTCTCTTCCAAATCGCCGTTCAGCAGCGCAAGCCAGTTTTGCAACGTTGGTTGTTTCATCAGCGTGATAAAATCAATTTCGCATCCTTCCTGGCGGCACTTTGAGACAAAGGACATTGTGCGTAACGAGTCTAAGCCGTAATCAAGCAGGTTTTCGTCATCATCAATGTCATGTGCATCTTCGTCCAGCGCGGGTTGCAGTATGGCAAGCAGACGTTCACGATCCCATCTACGTTCTACTGCGGGAGGAATAAGTGCCGACAACGCCATAGAGGTACTCAACACGCGTCCGGAACGACCCGCAGTATAGCGAAGCGCCATCATATGCTCTTCCCGGCTGAAATCCGCCAGCGCATCGCTTATCATAAAAGCCTGTATATCGCGCATAAAGGCATCAGTGGCAGTGGTTAGGCAACCGATATGGGCGTACACGCCACAGATCATAAGCTGGTCGCGCTTACATTCTTGCAGATAGGTTTCCAAGTCAGAGCGCTGAAACGCACTGTAGCGCCACTTCACCAACACAGTGTCCTTCGGTTCGGGGGACAATGCTGCTACGATTTTTTGCTGTTCTGGATAGCGGTTCAAGCCAGGTCCCCACATATCATTCAGTAGCGCTCGATCAACGTCATTTTGTTGGTTAGGCTGAGCTGTGTAAAACACGGGAATACCGAGCTCATGGCAACGCGTGCGCAGAGTAACTATGTTGTCGATAACCTGCTGAATCATCTTATTCTTTTCTCCCCAGAAGTTGAGGAAATATTCCTGCATATCATGAATTAGCAGAGCGGTGCGCTGTGGCTCCAACCTCCACTCGACTTTATTTACAGGTAAGACGGTTTCATCGGGCAGGATATAGTCCTGAAGTTTAGGAATGCTCATGGCATATTTTCTCAATTTTCTAAGGTGGCGCTGGCAAGTGCACGTAACGCCTGTTTGTTGATTTTTCCTACCGGCGTGAGCGGTAACTCCGGTAGACTTTCAAAACGATCGGGGATTTTGTAGTCAGCAATACCTTGCTCGCGTAGCCAGCGACGCAGCACGGCTGGTTTCACGGATCCGCGTTCACGTGTTACCACAAAGGCGCAGGTTTTCTCGCCCATTAGACAATCATTAATAGCGACCAGTGCGGCGTACACCACCGCTGGGTGGCGCAGCAACAGGTGTTCAACCTCTTCAGCGGCAATTTTTTCGCCGCCACGATTTATTTGATCCTTTTCACGTCCAACGACTTTCAGATATCCATCGGGAAACTGAATAACCACGTCGCCAGAACAATAAAACCCGTTACTGTCGAACACCGTCTGGTTATGTTCTGGGCTTCGGTAATAACCTCGAAAGGTGTATGGGCCTCGAGTCATCAGCAATCCAGCCTCTCCGTGCGGTACTGGAAGGCCTTCCCGGTTTGCAACCCATACCTCATCATCCTCACTGATGGGGCATCCTTGAGTTGTGAAGGTATGCGCATCGTCATCGTCTAGTCGGGTGTAGTTCACCAGACCTTCTGCCATACCAAATACTTGTTGGAGTTGGCAGCCCAGCTCTTTTGGAATGCGTCTGGCCAGCGTTTCTCCCAGAGGAGCACCGCCGACCTGCATCACTTTCAGACTGGAGAGTTCGTTGGCGTGTCCTCTGATATTGGTATATTCCAGCCAGATGCTGACTGCAGGTGGCACCAGAGCGACGATATTGATCTGATGACGGGCGATGACCGGAAAACATCCATCCGGACTAGGATCGGGGACAAGGATGACCTGACCACCCGCATAAAATACGCCCAGTGCGCCCGGTGAACTCATAGGATAGTTGTGTGCGGCTGGCAGTGCGCAGAGATATCGGGTTTTGCCGCTGATGTCGCAGATCGGATTGCTGGCGCGGATACTGTAATAGTAGTCGTTGTGAGTGCGAGGAATCAGCTTGGGAGTGCCAGTGCTGCCGCCGGAAAGCTGGAAAAATGCGACCTCATCCGCTGGCGTCGGCGTGGGCGTGAAGTCTCCCGGCTCTTCCGAGATCAGGCATGAAAGCGAACGGTTCGAATCTGAATCCTCATGGTGAAGCACCACTATTTTCAATTCCGGACACTTGGCTACCAGAAGATCAATAAAAGTATCATCATGAAACTGGCGATGCTGGCGATCGGCAATGAGTATCTCTGGCGTAATCTGGTGCGCATACGCAGTTAATTCACTGCTCTGGTGGCTATAAAGCGCATTAACGGGTGCAACGCCCAGGCGCAACAAGGCAAAAAAGACGATATAAAACTCAGCCTCGTTGCCAAGCTGTACTAATGCGGTTTGTCCCCGACGCACGCCGCGTCGGTACAGGGAAGCAGCGAGTCGGTTTACTGCTTCATTAAGCTCCCGATAGCTCCAGCACCGCTCCCCGCAGAATAGTGCCACAGCATCGTTCTCGCAGTGAATATCGAGAATCTCGCTCAGCGGGCGATCAATCCAGTACCCCTTCTGGCGATAACGTTCAGCCATATCCTGAGACCAGCGACTAAATTCAATCATAATGTCTGCTCCTGTTGCGTTGCAAAACCAAGTGCACTCAGCATGGTGTTAAATTTGGTACGGGTTTCCAACCATTCGTTTTCCGGAACAGAGTCCGGAACAATGCCGGCGCCAGCGAATAACTCAATCTGATGAGGCCGAACGTTACCGCAGCGGATCGCCACAACCCATTCCCCGTCTCCGCGGGCGTCACACCAGCCGACAATACCGCCAAACCAGCCGCGATCGAATGGCTCCAGCTCACCGATCAGGTTGCGGGATGAAGTATAAGGAGAGCCACATAATGCGGGCGTGGGATGAAGTAGACAGGCAAGAGATAACGCATTATCGCGATCATCGGACAATATACCCTGAATCTCAGTAGCGAGATGCCAGAGCGTAGGCGTACTGAGCAACGAGGGCTCTGTTGGGATCGTCAGAGACCGGCAGAGATCCGTCAATTGGTGACGGATAGCCTCTGTGACCACCAAATGCTCATGGCGATCCTTTCCAGAGTTCAACAGCTTTTCCCTGGTATTTCTGTCACTAGAGTCATCGTCGCCTCGCCGCGCTGAGCCGGCAAGAGGGCAGGAGCGCAGGACATTGCCCTCTTTACGTAGCAGCAGTTCAGGGCTAGCACCAATCAGAGTGCCATCCGCCAGCGGTAAGTGAAAGTTGTAGCTCTCCGGATTCTGTCTGTTGAGCTGTAGCCATAAGCTCAAAGCGCTAAGCGGGGAGATACTTTCAATCTGTAACAAGCGCGACAGCACTACTTTATTCAGTGCACCGACGCGCAGTGGATTCAAAGCGTTCTCCACCATGCTGCAAAACACATCATGATCTGGAATGTAGTGAGCCTGGCCCTCTACTTGTACCGGAGAATCGGAGAGATTAAAGGCGTGACGATCGAGCCAGTAGTAGGTCTGCGGAATAAACAGCGAACAGGGTTGACGTTTGTCAAACGGAATAGCTCCCACTACAATGGGGTTTTCTACTCCGGCCTGTTGAGCCTGACGCAGCAACTGTTGCACTTTCTTCTGAAACTCGCTCTCGACATGATGTCCGGATGCAGCAGGATGTGTCAAGGTGGCGAAGCATCCCCGAGCGAGCAGGCTTTTGTGGGGCGACAGAAAGATAAAGTCATCCTCTTGCAACGTTAGTGAAAGAAGATCATTGGTAATACCAGACAAAATCAAGTTCCTCTTGTTGGTGTAGGTGCCCGCTTTTCCCCCCTCCCTGAAAGGAGAAAAATACCGACGGCAACATGAGAGCGAGCCGCCAGCGGTGCCGGATACCAGGTGTTATTAGCGATAACTGGCCGTGGAGGACATGCTGCAGTCATAGCAGTAGAAGCGCGTTTCTTTTCCACAGCAGGAGGCGACATGGTGAGGTTATTGACGTTAAACTGCACGGATGCACCTTTCAGATCGGAAATATTTTTTCTTAGTTTATTGCTTATCATGTAGCAAAAGCGGTGGCTTACGACTTCATCGTTGTGGTTAGATGAATCTAGATAATTAGTGAAGACACTTTTGGTGTAATTTAATGCGTTGGATATGAAAATCGTTTTTTTGCTATCCATCTGGTAACGAGTAACCACGGAGATTATCTGCCGTGGTTTGAGAAGTAGAATCGCCGTTTTGGTGCCTGATACGAGACTTTTCGCTACAATCCTTTCCATTGCCATTTTCATTGCTACTATCCTTTCCATTGGTAGCGTTACGCTTTTCAGCCTCGTGGCTGCACTCCTTATGGTCTCTTCCCCATCGCTGGCTGCTTACAGGCGGTGCCGGAAATCCAATTTGACAAAACGTTCATCAGGAGAGGTATGAGCGTCTGAGAAGGAAATCGCCATTACAATATTTTAAATGTAAATGATTATCAATTTAATTTGCATTATTAATTAATGCCATTTTCTTGTAAAAGTTCCGGTCACATATCCAACCCGTTGATGATTGTGCATGATCGCTCTTTTTTCAGAGAGATTAAATGGCGACGGTTGAAATAAAATGTTGATTTTGTCAGCAAACTGAATTCGTCAAAAAACACGGTAAAGGCGATGCAGGGCATCAACGTTCAGCTCATCGGGAAAAAGTTCACGCACCGGATTGAATACACGACCAAATAATCCATCTATATAATCACGTATAGTTACCATTCACATTAAGAATAATATTTATCACGATGATATTTATTAATATCGCCATATTATAAATCACACTTGCAGTTTTATAAGAAAAAAATAACTATAGTGGATTGAGTAAGCAGATATACTCGATAAACTTCAAGTTGAAATCCGCAAAACGACGCGAGGCCTTATATTTCCCCGCTGCGCGGGGAAATATAACATGCATCTTGAAGTTGGATTGGTATAGATGAATTTTCATATTAATTATAACCTTCGACAATGGCTTTTTTATGACTCTAATAGCTTATTTATATCGTCAATCTTGGGTATTACTGTTGGTATCGACAATAAGCGCATTAATTAGTGGGTTTGCCGGTGCTTCGATAGTCGGGATGATCAGTCAAGGCGTCACAGAAGAGATTAACCTGATTACATTTCTTTGGAGCTTTTTTGGCATCTGTTTTATTTTTTTTATTACTAAAACCGTGTCAGAAATTACATTATCTCACTTAGCCCAGTCCACGGTTTTTTCATTACGCCTAAGTTTAAGTAATAAAATTTTGCGGGCACCACTCAAAAAACTGCATAAACTTGGGCCGCACGGTTTATTGGCGGTTTTAACCAAAGATGTCGATGTTTTTGTACATTCCTTTATGTTGGCCCCCTCCGTTTTTGGTAATATCACCCTAATCATCGCCTGTTTTAGTTATTTGGCCTGGATGTCCTGGCAACTGTTTCTCATTTTAGCGGCACTCAGCCTTATCGGAATGTATGTGTTTTATCTGTGGGAAAAATATCCATTACAATTAATGACAGATATGCGTGATCAAATAGATAAAATATACCTTAATTTCCAAAGCCTGATTGATGGTAGTAAAGAGCTGCAACTCAATAAACAAAAAGGTCATCTTTTCATTAGCAAAGTGATTGCGCCTGCCGCCAAAGTATTCCAGGAGATCTGTGTTAAAGCGAATTCCAGCTATGCCTGGGTGCTTAATGCCAGTTCTGTTACATTTTATGCCATGATTGGTATTATTATTTTTGTTGTCCCGATTTGGCTTCCCCAGGAACCAGCAACATTGGTGACTGTATCGCTGCTTGTTCTTTTCTTATCAGGCCCAATCAGTGAAGTTATTGGAGCAATTCCAGAGCTGAGAGAAGCGGAAGTTTCATTGAATAAAATGCGGCGTCTTGACAGCCAACTGGATGAAGCCCTGGCGGTACACATTGAAGGCACGAATCCATTTAGCAGGCAACAAGCCATCGAGATTGAACTGAAAGAGGTTGTCCACCATTACACAACGGATAAAGAAGATCGCCAGTTTGCACTCGGTCCATTAAGTTTGAAAATATCGCAAGGCGAAATTGTTTTTATCGTCGGTGGGAATGGCAGTGGGAAAACAACGCTCGCCATGTTGCTTGTTGGCCTGTTTGAGCAAGAATCCGGTACTATCTCATTAAATGGTGTGCAAGTAACATCAGCGAATAATGAACATTATCGCCAGCATTTTGCTGCCGTTTTTTCTGATTACCATCTGTTTGAGCAGTTACTCAACAGCGATGCGAATGTCACCGAAAAAGCAACACATTATATTGCAGCATTAAACATGGCACACAAAGTTAAAATCGTTGATGGCGAATTTTCCACCACAAATCTTTCCGCAGGTCAACGGAAACGACTGGCTTTAGTTTCAGCTTATCTGGAAGATCGTCCTATTTATCTGTTTGATGAGTGGGCAGCCGATCAGGACCCTGTATTTAAACGCTTATTCTATACTGAACTTCTGCCAGAATTAAAAGCCAGAGGTAAAACTGTCCTGGTTATTAGTCATGATGATGCTTACTTTAATATAGCTGACCGCATTATTAAATTAGAGGATGGTCATATTAAAGAAGTTGATCATAAGGACCATGACATTCAATAAAATGAAATAAAGCTTATTGCAAAGAGCCTGATAAAACAGGCTCTTATTTCACTTTATACCCCCAAAAAAGCTTGAGCAACAAAGTGAACAAAAAAATCACCAATGGCAATAAAATTTATCACATAATACCTATACTCGATAAACTTCAAGTTGTAATCCGCAAGACGACGCGAGGCCTTATATTGAAGTTGGATTGGTATCTAATAAAATTAGACACATTAGAAAAAAACTATTAGAAATGTGCAATAGGATTATTTAATGTGAAATTATCTAATTTTGTAATAAACATAATCTTCTCAGCGACAAGAAGAGATTAAATAAAGATAAGACTGTTCTTTTTTATTAGAATGGTCAGCTCTTTTTATTGTGTAAACCCAAGTGTGATTTCTTGTTTTATCAGTTCTCATGTTTTTATTTTTAATGTACCCATAAAAAGGGAGCTATAGAATGAATTACCCTGAAAAATTGAAATCATTCCCTTTATCAGAAGCTCAACGCAGCCGCTGGTTTCAATATCAAATTGCCCCGGATAAACGCGGTCAAAATAATAGTGCATTTTGCGCTCACATTAAAGGATTAACGGCTACGTGTTTAGAAGAAGCTCTCAATAAACTGGTACAAAGACACCCGATGCTGCGGGCAAGTTTCGGACTATACCCCGGCGAATTAGGTTATTGCATCGCAGACAGCGCTAACATCACACTGACAGTACATGATGCTCAATATCTTAGCGAAGAAACGCTTAAACAGCGTGTTCAGGAGGATTGCTGGCATAGGTTTGATCTCACCGATCCGCTGCGGGTTTATGCCAGCTGGTACCAATGCAATCCACAAGAAAGCGTCATGGTCTTGACCTTTGATCATCTGACCGTTGATGGCTGGTCTTATTGGATACTGTTAGATGAACTTGATGTTCTGCTTTCTGCAACCCCCCTGGAACCCGCACCAGAAAAGAGTTTCCACGATTATGTGGAATGGCAACAACAATGGCTGAAAAGTGCCAGCGCCAAAAAACAACAACAATTCTGGCAAAACACCCTGGCAGGCGATTTAGCCGTATTGCAATGGCCACCGAAAAACAGCACCTTGCCCGCCACAGGAAAAATATCGTTAAAGAAAATCATTAACAAGTCACTGACGCGTAAGCTGCAAGCATTGGCACTAAAATATGATAACAGCCTGTTTGCTGTTTTTCTGGCTGCCTACCAAATTCTTCTGAGCCGTTATACCGAAGTCGATGATGTCATTATCGGTTCTATTTTGCCGGGAAGAGGCCGTGCTCGTTGGGGAAAATTAGTCGGTGAATTTATCAATCCGGTGGCTTTACGCTGCCAGATAAACGGTGATATGACCGTACAGGAACATATCACTCAAGCGACGAAGACCATTCGGCAGGGGATTGAAAACCAGAAATATCCGTTTTCCAGGATACTGGAACAACTGAAACTGCAACGCAATGCAGACGTTCACCCCGTATTCCAGACGGTCATGATATTCCAGAAAGCCAGATATACGGGTGATCTCACCACCCTCTGGATGGCGGAAGATGACAATGTCACGGTACAGTGGGGAAATGCAGAGTTGCGGCCCTTCCCCTATCCTCTCTATGCCGATGTCCCCGTTCCATTGATGATAAATGTCTTAGAAGCCGGTGATCATATCGGCTATACCTTTTATTATGACACTGCAATATTTGATGCCGCATTCATCTCCCAGCTTATGCAGAACCTCTTGACTCTGCTGGAAGCGATGGTAGACGACGAACAACAGACAATTGATCGTTTACCATTGATGGATGAACAGGCACGTCAGCAACTCCTTCATAATTTTAACAATACGGATAATCCCTTCCCGCAACACGCCTTAATCCATCAATTTGTTGAGCAACAAGCCGCACGCAACCCAACTGCCATTGCACTGCTGTACGGGAATACGCAACTCAGTTATATGGAATTGAATCAGCGGGCTAACCAGCTAGCTCACGCTCTTGTCGCTGCGGGAATTCATCCAGATGATCGCGTCGCCGTTTGCATGGTACGTAGTTTGGATATGGTCATTAGTTTGCTGGGGATTTTGAAAGCGGGGGCGGCTTATGTGCCCCTCGATCCGGAATATCCCACAGACAGGCTCGCTTATATCCTGTCAGACAGCGAACCTGTGGTTCTGCTGACCCATCATGGCTTGCAAGAACAATTGCCCGTGACCGAAATGCCGGTCTGGTTTTTAGATAATCCCACCGTTCAGGCCAATCTTGCCCGTCAGGATGATGATAACCTGGAAGCCTCTTATTTAGGGCTGACATCGCGTCATCTGGCCTATGTCCTCTATACCTCTGGCTCAACCGGACTCCCCAAAGGCGTGATGAATGAGCACCGCAGTGTGGTTAACCGTTTGCTCTGGGCGCAGGATACTTATCAATTAACCCCGCGAGATCGCGTTTTACAAAAAACGCCGTTCAGTTTTGATGTTTCTGTTTGGGAATTCTTCCTTCCCCTGATGGTTGGGGGTCAAGTAGTGATGGCTCGCCCCGGCGGTCACAAAGAACCGCACTATTTATTGGAAGAGATAGAAAAACGTCAAATCACGACGATCCACTTTGTGCCTTCCATGCTGCAAAGTTTTCTTCATGATATTCCGGCCGGACGCTGCCTTTCCCTGCGCCAGATTTTATGCAGTGGGGAAGCACTGCCTTATGCCTTGCAACAACACTGTCTGTCCCACTTGCCTCACAGCGAACTGCATAATTTATATGGTCCCACGGAGGCAGCCATTGATGTCACGGCCTGGCAATGTGTTCCGGATCGCTATATCGGGCAGGTGCCGATTGGGTATCCTATTGCCAATATCCGAATCTATATTCTCGATCCCCACGGAGAAGTCGTTCCAATAGGGATGGCGGGGGAAATTTATATCGGTGGAGTGGGTGTTGCCCGTGGTTATTTGAACCTGCCTGAATTGACCGCTGAACGTTTTATTAACGACCCATTCAATGCCGGACCTGATGCTCGTCTGTATAAAACCGGCGATCTGGGACGTTGGCTACCGGATGGCAGTATCGCCTATCTGGGACGCAATGATTTTCAAGTCAAAATTCGCGGATTGCGTATTGAGCTGGGGGAAATTGAAACCTGCCTGACCCAGTGTGCAGGCATTCGTGAAGCGGTGGTTGTTGCCCGTGAAAATGGAACCCACGACAAGCGGCTGGTTGCCTATTTGATCCCAAATCAGGATAGCAAACCGGGCATTTCTCAACTGCGTGAGCAACTAAGCCGCACTCTCGCCGATTATATGATACCGACTGCCTTTGTGGTGATGGAGGCGTTTCCTCTCTCTGCAAATGGCAAACTCGATCGCAAGGCCCTGCCTGCTCCCGATCATGCGGCCATGTCAAGTCGTGAATATGCGGCTCCAGAAGGCGAAACGGAAGAGCAGTTGGCCGTCATTTGGCAAGTGTTATTGGGACTGGATCGGATAAGCCGCTATGACAACTTCTTTGAATTGGGCGGACATTCCCTGCTAGTACTACAGCTACAGTCGCAAATAAAACAAACATTTGATGTTGAATTATCTATTCATCAACTGTTTTCCCACCCAACCCTCTGTCAACTTGAAGAATGCATTATCGACTCTCTATTAGGGCAATTTGATTCAGAATCCCTACAAGATATTTATAAATCAATGAATTAGATTTTAATTTACTTTGTTTTAAGTGGTGATAATCCAATGAATAATAACGAGCTTTCATCTTTACCCTTAGCGGAACGCAGAAGACTACTTGAGTTAGCCACATCAGCAAAACTAACCCGCCAATCGACGAAAAAAACAACAATCACAGTTCAATCGCGTGATAACGGCGTGCCATTATCCTGGACACAACAACGTTTATGGTTCCTTGCTCAATTAGATCCTGCTGCACAAACGGCATACCATATGTCAGTGGGGTTGAATCTAAAGGGCAAACTGAATCTGAATGCCTTGCAAGCAGCCCTGGATCGTATTGTGGCGCGCCATGAAATTCTCCGTACCACGATCATGACGGCAGAAGACGAAGCACAGCAAATTATCCATGAGGCAGATTGTGGTTTTCCGCTGATACAAGAAGATTTCAGTCAGTCCTATTCCAAAAGAACTGCCTCAGAACAGCAAGCGGCCATTGAAAAAGTCGCCTGTCTTGAGGCAAACCATCCCTTTGATTTTGTTCATGGCCCATTAGCACGGGGACGCTTGCTAAAACTGGCAGAAGATCAGCATATCCTGCTGTTAACTCAGCACCATATTATCTCTGATGGCTGGTCAGTCAGTCTCTTTATGCAAGAACTGTCCACACTTTATCGCGCATTCTGTCAAGGACAGCCTGATCCAATGCCCGCCCTGACCATTCAGTATGCTGATTATGTTCTCTGGCAGAAAAATGAGTTGCAGGGAAAAGGGCTGGAAAAACAGGTCGAATTCTGGCGTAACGCCCTGCAAGGTGCACCCGCACTTCTGGAAGTCCCCACTGACCGTCCGCGCCCTGTGAAGCAAAGCTATACCGGCGGCCGCGTTAATATTGCTCTGCCTCCTGCATTGCAGACTGGTTTAAAAGAACTCAGCCAACGCCACGGAACAACCCTATTTATGACGTTACTGGCGGGATGGGCTACATTGCTCGGCCGCCTCAGTGGTCAGGATGATATTGTGATTGGTACGCCCATTGCTAATCGTCAACAACCTGAATTAGCCCCTTTAATCGGCTTTTTTGCCAATACATTAGCATTACGTGTGCAATTGCATGATAACCCGAGTGTCAGTGAACTTCTGGCACAAGTAAAAGAACAAGCAATCAATGCATTTGCCCATCAAGACCTGCCCTTCGAACAACTGGTCGAGATTTTGCAGCCTCCGCGCAGCCTGAGCCATAGCCCAATTTTTCAGGTTATGCTGGCAACCAATAATACGCCGGGACAACGGCATTTCGACCTGCCGGGATTGGTATTGGATGAGCGGCCATTAATCAGGGATAGTGCTTACTTTGACCTGACATTAACGCTGGATGAAACTGAAAAGGGGTTAGTGGGTGATCTGGAATATGCCCGTGATCTGTTCGACCACGCCACGATTGAGCGTATGGTCAGCCATTTAAACACCTTACTGGCGGCAATGGTGACTGATGATAGCCAGCGCGTGGCTGAACTACCGCTGATCACCCCCCAACAGCGCCAACAATTGTTGGTGGATTTTAATGACACAGCCCTCCCCTACCCACAGGATAAATTGATCCACCAGCTCTTTGAACAACACGCAGAGTCGATGCCTGATGCTATTGCTCTGGTGTATCAAGATACGCAACTGAGTTATGCCGAACTGAACCAGCGTGCCAACCAACTGGCACACAGCCTGATTGCCTTTGGCATACGCCCAGACGACCGCGTGGCTCTGTGCGTCGGGCGCAGCCCGGATATGATCATGGGCATGTTGGGCATTCTCAAAGCAGGAGCAGGTTACGTTCCGTTCGATCCAGAATATCCTGCCGAACGATTGGCATACCAGTTATCAGACAGCACACCAAAGCTATTGCTGACGCAAAAACAGTTACAGGACAGTTTACCGCTGACGGAGGTGCCGGTCTGGTTGCTGGATGATGAAAATTATCTAAATGTTGTGGCGCAACAGCCAACCCACAATCCTGATACCCGCCAATCAGGGCTTTTGCCACATCATCTGGCCTATATTATCTACACCTCCGGTTCGACCGGATTGCCTAAAGGGGTGATGCTGGAACACCGTAATGTCGTCAACTTTATTCATGCTCAATATCAAATCAGCCATCCCCAACCCGGGGATCGCATTCTGCAATTTGCGACCGTGGCATTCGATACCTCGGTATCAGATATTTTCCCGACACTGGCTGCGGGGGCGACTTTAGTCCTGCGTCCTGCCCATATCCGTGTGCCGGATACGGAATTTATTGATTTTTTACGGCAGCAGAAGATCACCATTATGGATGTGCCGACGGCGTTCTGGCACCAATGGGTACAGGAGATGAAAGCCGATCGTACAGGTTTCAGCCCTGACCTGCATACGGTTATAGTCGGTGGAGAGAAAGCAGAATACCGCCATTGGCTGGATTGGCAATCATTGCCCGAAACGCAATGCTGCCGTTGGATCAACACCTATGGCCCAACGGAAACCACCGTTATCGTAACGTCACTGATCCTAACGGGTGGCGCCTCCACCGAGATTGTAAACAACATTCCCATTGGCCGCCCCAATGCCAATTCCCGTATTTATATTCTCGATCCTTTCGGCCACCCCGTACCCATCGGTGTCAGCGGGGAGATTTATATTGGCGGCGCCGGTGTCGCCCGTGGTTACTTAAACCGACCGGAACTGACGGCAGAACGCTTTGTGCCCGATCCGTTCAGTAAAGAAGCCAATGCACGCCTGTATAAAAGCGGCGATCTGGGGCGCTGGCTACCGGACGGTAACATTGAATATTCAGGCCGCAATGATTTTCAGGTCAAACTGCGTGGCTTCCGTATTGAATTAGGCGAAATCGAAGCGCAATTGGCAACTTGTGACGGCGTTAAAGATGTGGTGGTCATTGCCCGTGAAGAAACGGCTGGCGACAAACGTCTGGTTGCCTACCTGATACCACAACCTGATGTTACGCTCACCCCTTCCCATCTGCGTGAACAATTGAGCATCCATCTGATGGAGCACATGATCCCCAGTGCATTTGTCATACTGGAAGCATTCCCACTGACCGGCAGTGGTAAATTAGATCGCAAGGCCTTGCCAGCACCGGATCGTACTGCAATCGCCAGCCGTGAATACGAAGCCCCTCAAGGGGAAATTGAGCGGAAACTGGCGGAGGTCTGGCAATCCCTGCTGGGGCTGGAGCAAGTAGGACGTCACGATAATTTCTTTGAATTGGGCGGGCACTCTTTGCTGACAGTGCAGATGGCTACCCGCTTACGCCAGATTTTCAACAGCAAAGTGGACTTGCAAGATCTATTCACCCATCCAATTTTGTCCGATTTGGCCCAATCGTTGGATACCGCCAATCAACCAGCACCGCATGCCACACAACCGGTGATACTCCCCGCCGACCGACAACAAGTTCTGCCTCTCTCCTGGGCACAACAACGCCTGTGGTTCCTGGCGCAGTTAGATCCTGCCGCCCAAACGGCATATCACATCTCTGGCGGGTTGCGTCTGCAAGGCCAGCTAAACCTGAATGCGCTGCAAGCGGCTCTGGATAGGATCGTTGCCCGCCATGAAATTCTGCGCACAACGATCAACATGGAGGATGGTATCGCCCGGCAAGTAATTGCCGGAGCGGAGCGGGGCTTCACGTTGACCATTAAAGATGTCAGTCAATCAACTGAGACAGAAAAACAGGCGGCTATTGATGCCGCCGCTCAATTTGAAACTCACCATCCCTTTGATTTTGCTCTGGAACCATTAATTCGTGGACAATTGTTAAAACTCGCCAGTGATGAACATGTTCTGTTGTTGACTCAGCACCACATGATTTCGGATGGCTGGTCATTGAACATCCTGATATATGAATTCACCACCCTCTACCGTGCTTTCATTCAGGAACAACGCGATCCACTGCCTGCACTGACAATACAATATGCTGACTATGCTCTCTGGCAGCGACAATGGCTACAGGGTGACGTGCTGGAAAAACAGGTCAGTTTCTGGCGAGAAGCGCTGCAAGGTGCCCCTGCGTTACTGGAACTGCCGACAGACAGGCCACGCCCTGCGGTTCAGCGCTACCGTGGTGATCACGTGGCATTCTCCCTTTCACCTGCATTAAGTGATGGCTTAAAGGCATTGAGCCAGCGCCATGGTGCCACATTATTCATGACATTACTGGCAGCATGGTCAATATTGCTTGCCCGCATCAGTGGTCAACAAGATGTTGTTATCGGAACGCCGATCGCTAACCGACAGCACCGTGAATTAGAACCGTTGATCGGTTTCTTTGCCAATACGCTGGCACTCAGGGTGAAACTGGAGGATAACCCCACCGTTGGCGCATTATTGGCACAAGTCAAAGCCCATGCACTGGCAGCCTATGTACATCAGGACTTACCCTTTGAGCAATTGGTCGAAGCGCTGCAACCGCCACGTAGCTTAAGTTATAGCCCGATATTTCAGGTCATGCTCGCGCTGGATAACACACCGATCCAGCAATCTCTTGAATTACCCAATTTAGAACTGGATGAACTGCCATTAACCCACAGAAGCACCCATTTCGATCTGTCACTTTCCATGAACGATACCGAAAATGGGATAATCGGTGAGTTGGAATATGCCAGTGATCTGTTTGATCGAGCCAGCATTGAACGGCTCGCCAGCTATCTGCAAACCCTATTAACCGCGATGGTTGCTGATGATCCTCTGCGGATACACGATTTACCGTTGCTGCAAACGCAACAACGCAGGCAATTATTGGTGGATTTCAATAATACCAATCTGGTCTATCCGCAAGACAGGTTGATCCACCAACTGTTCGAGCAACAAGCGGAACAAACACCTGATGCGATTGCATTAGTGTTTGGCGATAGCCAACTGAGTTACAAGACATTAAATCGTCATGCTAACCAGCTGGCTCATCATCTGATTGCATCTGGTGTACGCCCCGATGATCGCATTGCTCTCTGTGTCGATCGTAGTCTGGATATGATTATCGGTATGTACGGTATCCTGAAAGCGGGGGCCGGCTATGTGCCGCTCGATCCAGAATACCCCGCAGAACGGCTGGCCTATCAATTATCAGACAGTAAGCCAGTCTGGTTGTTGACTCAGCGCCATTTACAGGCACATTTGCCGGCGCAGGACATTCCCACCCTGTTGTTGGATGATGATGACCACCGTAATGTGGTAGCACAGCAACCCAGCCATAATCCTGATCTCCGCCAAATGGGGCTGCAACCCCATCATCTGGCTTATATCATCTATACCTCCGGCTCCACCGGACAACCTAAAGGGGTGATGCTGGAGCACCGCAATGTAGTGAACTTTATCCATGCGCAACATAAGACCAGCGAACCTAAACCGGGTGATCGCATCCTGCAATTTGCCACCATCGCATTTGATACCTCGGTATCGGATATTTTCCCGACGCTGGCAGCCGGTGCAACACTGGTTCTGCGACCGCCTCATATCCGCATACCGGATGCAACCTTCGTCGCTTTCCTGCGCGAACAGAAGATCACCATTATGGATATGCCCACGGCCTTCTGGCACCTGTGGGTACAGGAGATGATGGCCGGACGCAGTGGTTTCAGCCCCTATCTGCATACCCTGATTGTCGGCGGTGAAAAAGCGGAGTACCGTCATTTAATCAGCTGGCTGTCTCACCCGGAAACCCAATCCTGCCGCTGGATTAACTCCTATGGCCCGACTGAGGCAACGGTGATTGCCACGACATTAAAGCTGGATCACCAACATCCACCGCACTTCGAAAGTGTTATCCCGATTGGTTATCCACTGCCTAATACCCGCGTTTATATCCTGGATACCCGGGGTCAGCCGGTGCCGATTGGGGTGAGTGGCGAAATTCATCTTGGTGGCGCAGGCGTTGCCCGTGGTTATCTCAATCAACCCGATTTAACCACAGAGAAATTTATTCCTGATCCCTTTAGTGAACAAACAGATGCCCGTATGTATAAAACCGGCGATCTGGGGCGCTGGTTGCCCAATGGCACGATTGAATATCTGGGGCGCAACGATTTTCAGGTCAAGCTACGCGGGTTCCGCATTGAACTGGGGGAAATTGAAGCACAACTGGCCGCTTGCGAAGGCGTCAGTGATGCCGTGGTGATTGCCCGTGAAGAGGAAAAGGGGGATAAGCGCCTGATTGCTTATCTTATTCCACAATCAGGCGTTCTCCTCAACCCAGCCTATCTGCGTGAGCAATTGAGTACCAGTTTAATGGAACATATGCTCCCCAGTGCCTTTGTTATGCTGGATGCGTTCCCGCTGACCGCCAATGGCAAGCTGGATCGCAAAGCCCTGCCAGCACCGGACCACTCTGCCATTGTCAGCCGTGAATATGAAGCGCCACAAGGAGAAACGGAGCAAATACTGGCGGCAGTTTGGCAATCCCTGCTACGCCTTGAGCAAGTGGGACGCCATGACAATTTCTTTGAGCTGGGTGGACATTCTTTGTTAGTCGTTAATTTGATCGAAGAATTACGCCAGCATGACCTATTCCTTGATGTCAGTACCGTCTTCTCGGCACCAACACTGGCTGCCATGAGCGCTCGTTTAAATCAAAATAGCACGCGTAGTAGCACCGAATGGGCTGTTCCGCCAAACCTGATCCGCGAAGACAGCCGGACTCTTACCCCAGACATGCTGCCTCTGGTGGAATTGACACAAAACCAGATCGAGGAGATTGTCCACCTCGTTCCCGGCGGTATCACCAATATTCAGGATATCTATCCGCTTGGGCCATTACAGGCGGGTATCCTGTTCCATCATTTGCTGGAAACCGAAGGCGATATCTATCTGGATAATCAGCTTATGGCGTTCGACAGCCGGGCACGTCTAGATACGTTCTTACAGGTACTGCAACAAGTCATTGATCGGCACGATATCCTGCGCAGTGCTGTGCATTGGCAAGAATTGCCCGAACCTGTTCAGATTGTTTATCGTCGAGCACCGCTGCCGATTATTGAACACGCGTTGTTAACAGAAGCGCAATTACGTCATCTCACTGACCCACGCACGGTGCGAATGGAAATCACCAAAGCCCCACTTCTGGCGGCACATACCGCCCGGGATCCTGAATCTGGGCAGTGGCTGCTCTCCTTATTACATCACCATTTAGTGTGCGACCACATTTCATTGGGTATGATCTTTAATGAGATTAACGCACTGATCCTGGGAGAAAGTGACACCCTGCCTGTTCCCCTGCCTTACCGTAATTTTATCGCCCAAGCCCGTAGCGTGCCGCAGGAAGTCCATCAAACCTATTTCCGCGAGCAACTTGGGGATGTTGAAGAGCCAACTCTGCCCTTTGGATTACTTGACGACCCCAAAGAAACAAAGCGCAATAAAATCGTAGAGCATATCCTCACACTGGATAGCGAACTCGCCCACAACCTGCGTAACTGCGCCCGGCAACTCGGCATGAGTGCCGCAGTGCTGTTCCATGTCGCATGGGCACACGTATTAGCCCGATGCAGTGGGCGAAGCGATGTGGTGTTTGGCACGGTCCTGCTGGGACGCTTACAGGGCGGAATCGGCGCTTCCGAAGTATTGGGTATGTTTATCAATACCCTGCCTGTCCGTATTCGGTTACAGGAGCGTACCGTTAAGCAGGCAGTCCGGGAAACCCAGCGACAACTCAGTGAATTGCTCGATCACGAACAAGCATCATTGGCCGTTGCCCAGCGTTGCAGTGGCATCCAGGCCCCATTACCGTTGTTTAACAGCCTGCTGAACTTCCGCCATAGCCCACGTAATCAATCTCAATCTGCATCGTTGGCATGGGAAGGTGTGCAGATACTCAGTGGTGAAGAACGCAGTAACTATCCACTGTCACTGGATATCGATGATTTTGATGATGGATTTGCACTGACCGCACAGTGCTATCAGCAGATTGATCCGGCGCATATCAACGCCTATATGGATATCGCCTTGCGAGGCATTATTGCAGCCCTGCAACACGCACCGGAGCAGAAAATTGAATCACTCGATATCCTCCCGCCAGAAGAGCGTATTCAGGTATTGGAAACCTTTAACGATACTGCCGTCGATCTTCCGCCCGAGGTTTTAATCCACCCACTGTTTGAACAGCAAGTGGAACGGACACCTGATGCCACCGCACTGGTGTTTGGTGCAAGCCAATTGAGCTATGCCGAACTGAACTACCATGCCAATCAACTGGCTCATCATCTGATTGCATCCGGTGTACGCCCCGATGATCGCATTGCTCTCTGTGTCGATCGTAGTCTGGATATGATTATCGGTATGTACGGTATCCTGAAAGCGGGTGCTGGTTATATTCCGCTCGATCCAGAATACCCCGCAGAACGGCTGGCTTATCAATTATCAGACAGTCAACCAGTCTGGTTGTTGACTCAGCGCCATTTACAGGCACATTTGCCGGCGCAGGATATTCCCACCCTGTTGCTGGATGATGATGACCACCGTAACGCGGTGGCACAACAACCGATTCATAACCCTGATATCCGCCGAATGGGGCTTCAACCCCATCATCTGGCCTATATCATCTATACCTCCGGCTCCACCGGACAGCCCAAAGGCGTGATGCTGGAGCACCGCAATGTGGTGAACTTTATTCATGCGCAACATAAGACCAGCGAACCTAAATCGGGTGATCGCATCCTGCAATTTGCCACCATCGCATTTGATACCTCGGTATCGGATATTTTCCCGACGCTGGCATCCGGTGCCACTCTGGTTCTGCGTCCACCTCATATCAGAGTACCAGATGCGACATTTGTCGCTTTCCTGCGCGAGCAGAAGATCACCATCATGGATATGCCCACGGCTTTCTGGCACCACTGGGTACAGGAGATGATGGCGGGGCGCAGTGGTTTCAGCCCCTATCTGCACACCCTTATTGTCGGCGGTGAGAAAGCAGAGCATCGCCATTTAATCAACTGGCTGTCTCACCCGGAAACGCAATCCTGCCGCTGGATTAACTCCTATGGCCCGACTGAATCTACCGTTATTGCCACAACATTGACCGTAGATAAATTGACGAGAGATAACCCGCAAGTTCCATATATTAATGACAATATTCCGATTGGTCGCCCATTGCCCAATACCCGTATCTATATTTTGGATACCCTCGGTCAACCGGTGCCTATTGGTGTCAGTGGTGAAATTCACATCGCTGGTTCAGGTGTCGCACGGGGTTATCTGAATAAACCGGAGATGACTGCGGAGAAATTTGTTGCCGATCCATTCAGCGCACAGCCAAATGCGCGCATGTACAAAACCGGTGACTTAGGACGCTGGTTGCCAAACGGCATGATTGAATATCTGGGACGCAACGATTTTCAAATCAAGATACGCGGCTTTCGCATTGAACTGGGGGAAATTGAAGCACAGCTGGCTAGCTGTGAAGGCGTCAGGGATGCCGTGGTCATCGCCCGTGAAGAAGAAACCGGCGACAAACGTCTGGTGGCCTATGTCATTCCACAATCCGGTTTCACACCAGATGCCAATAGGCTGCGTGAACAACTGAATCACCGTCTGGCGAGTTATATGGTGCCTGGCGCATTTATTGTGCTGGAAGCCTTCCCGCTAACCGGAAGCGGCAAATTAGATCGCAAAGCCCTGCCAGCGCCAGATCGTTCAGCCATCGCCAGCCGTGAATACGAAGCACCCCAGGGTGAAATCGAACAGCAAATTGCCGCTATCCTACAGACTTTATTGGGGTTAGAACAAATAGGACGCCATGACAGCTTCTTTGATCTGGGTGGAAATTCCCTATCAATCATTCAGTTAATGGCAAGATTACGTGATGCCTTCCATCTTGAAGTGTCCATTCAAGACATATTTACCCATCCAGAACTTTCTGAACTCGCCGGGCTTATCGCATCAAGACAGATCGAAACCTTTTTCGCACAAGAAGATATCGAATTGCTGCAAAAAGAATTAGAAAACTTGTCCGAAGATGAACTGCGTGCCCTGCTAAATGGAGATAATTAATTAAATGAGTCACAAAGAACTAAGCCTGCTTGAATTAAGACAAGCGGTACTCCAGAAAAAAATTAAAGAACGCATTGAAAACAACCAGATTGGGGAAAAAAAGCAGATCGGAGAAAAAAGGCACATTATCCCGAGAAACGCGGATCAGCAAGCGCTTCCCCTCTCCTGGGCACAGCAACGCTTATGGCTTCTGGCGCAGTTAGATCCCGCCGCCCAAACGGCATATCACATGCCGGGGGGTCTGCGTCTGCAAGGGTTTCTGAATTTAGAGGCCCTGCAAGCAGCATTAGACCGAATTGTTGCTCGGCATGAAATTCTGCGTACAACGATCAGGAGAGCCAAGGGTATCAAGATGGCTGAAGGCCAGACCCTGCAAATTATCGGTAAACCAGAGAGCGGCTTCTCTTTGGCCGTGGAAGATCTCAGCCATCTGCCTGCGCAAGAGCAACAAACTACCATCGAAGAGATAATCCAGCGTGAAACCAGCCAGCCATTTGACTTTGCACAAGGCCCCCTCATCAGAGGGCGCTTGCTGCGGCGGGCTGAAAATGAACATATCCTGCTATTAACCCAGCATCATATTATTTCCGATGGTTGGTCCCTTAACATCCTGATGCACGAACTTTCCACGCTTTATCATGCATTCAGCGAAGGGCGGGATGATCCCCTGCCCGCGTTGACACTCCAATATGCTGACTATGCCCTGTGGCAAAGAGAGTGGCTACAGGGAGAAATATTGGAAAAACAGGTGAATTTCTGGCGCGATGCGTTACAGGGTGCGCCTGCACTTTTGGAACTACCGACAGACGGGCCACGCCCAGAGCAACAGAGTTATGCCGGAGGGTATGTTGATATTACTCTGTCACCGGAATTAAGTGCCGGATTAAGAAACCTTAGCCAGCGCCACGGCACAACATTATTCATGACCCTGATGGCGGGATGGGCAACTTTGCTTTCCCGTCTGAGCGGGCAGAAAGATCTGGTGATTGGCACCCCGGTCGCTAACCGGCAATATAGCGAATTAGAGCCGCTGATTGGCTTTTTTGTTAACACGCTGGCTCTGCGCATTCAAATAAATGACAATCCAACAGTCAGCGCTCTGCTCGCCAGGGTTAAGGCTCATGCACTGAATGCCTACGCCCATCAAGATCTGCCATTCGAACAGTTGGTAGAAATACTAAAACCACCACGCAGCCTCAGTCATAGCCCGATTTTTCAGGTGATGATGTCAGTGGATAATACCCCTGGACAGCAGAATATCACCTTGCCGGATATCACCATTAGTGAAATCAATCTAACCGAAAGCAGTGCGCATTTCGATCTGTCTCTCTCGATAAATGATACCGAAAAGGGCTTAGTGGGTGGCCTGGAATATTCCAGTGATCTGTTTGACCCTGCCAGCGTTGAACGCATCGCCAGTTACCTGCAAACCCTGCTGACCGCGATGGTTAAAGATGATTCGCAACCAGTGGAAAGTTTACCCCTATTGCAACCATACCAACGCACTCAAGTGTTAGATGATTTCAATGATACGGCCTTCCCATATCCACAAACGTTATTGATCCACCAACTGTTTGAACAACAGGTGGAACAAACCCCTGACGCCACCGCGTTAGTGTTTGGCGAGAGTGAACTGAGTTATGCAGGGTTAAACCGACACGCTAACCAACTGGCTCACCAGCTGATCGCTTCTGGCGTGCGCCCTGATGATCGCATCGCTATCTGTGTTGACCGCAGTCTGGATTTGATTATCGGCCTGTACGCTATCCTTAAAGCGGGGGCCGGCTATGTGCCGCTCGACCCGGAATACCCCGCCGAACGCCTGGCTTATCAACTGTCGGATAGCCAGCCGGTGTTATTGCTGACCCAACAACATTTGCAGGGACTGTTGCCAGTATCAGACATCCCCGTCTGGTTGCTGGATGATGAAACCCACCGAAATCACGTGGCAAACCAGCCGGTTCATAATCCTGACCCCAATTCGATGGAACTTCAACCGCACCATCTGGCCTACATCATCTATACCTCCGGCTCCACCGGACAGCCCAAAGGCGTGATGCTGGAGCACCGCAATGTGGTAAACTTTATCCATGCCCAGCACCAGACCAGCGAACCCCAGTCGGGGGATCGTATCCTGCAATTTGCGACCATCGCCTTTGATACTTCGGTATCCGATATTTTCCCCACCCTCGCATCCGGTGCCACTCTGGTTCTGCGTCCTGCCCATATCCGGATACCGGATATGACTTTTGTCACCTTCCTGCGTGAACAGCAAATCACCATTATGGATATGCCGACGGCCTTCTGGCACCTGTGGGTACAGGAGATGATGGCAGGTCGCAGCGGTTTCAGCCCATCTCTGCATACCGTTATTGTGGGCGGTGAAAAAGCGGAGCACCGCCATTTAATCAACTGGCTGTCTCATCAGGAGACCCAATCCTGCCGCTGGATTAACTCTTATGGTCCTACCGAAACCACGGTAATTGCCACCACCCTGAAATTGGATCACCAAAGTCCACTGCATCTCAACGGTGTTATCCCGATTGGTTATCCGCTGCCCAATAGCCGTATTTATATTCTGGATACCCAAGGGCAACCGGTGCCTATTGGCGTCAGTGGTGAGATCCATATCGGTGGCACAGGGGTGGCGCGGGGTTATCTCAATCGCCCGGATTTAACCACAGAGAAATTTGTGGCGGATCCGTTTAGCACACAGCCCGATGCCCGTATGTATAAAACCGGCGATCTGGGCCGCTGGCTACCCGATGGCGCGATTGAATATCTGGGGCGCAATGATTTTCAGGTCAAGATCCGGGGCTTCCGCATTGAACCGGGGGAAATTGAAACCCAACTGGTGGCTTGCGACGGCGTCCGCGATGCCGTGGTGATCGCCCGTGAAGAAGAAACGGGGTATAAGCGTTTAATCGCCTATGTGATCCCGGAAACCGGTATGACACTCAGTCCGGCTGAATTACGCAAGCAACTAAGCACCCGATTGATGGAGCATATGCTGCCCGCTGCCTTTGTGATGCTGGATACCTTCCCGCTGTCCGCCAACGGCAAACTGGATCGCAACGCCCTGCCGGTGCCAGATCGGAGCGCTATTGTCAGCCGTGAATATGAAGTGCCACAAGGCGAAGCTGAACAAACACTGGCCGCAATCTGGCAATCCCTGTTGCATGTGGAACACGTTGGGCGACAAGACAATTTCTTTGAGCTGGGCGGGCATTCCCTGCTCGTGGTCAATTTGATAGAGCAACTTCGTCTTCACGACCTGTCTTTGGATGTCAACGCGGTCTTCTCTGCTCCTACCCTGGCGGCCATGAGCGCCCTAATCCGTCACAATAACACTCAGGCTATCCCCCTACAGGACGTACCGCCTAACCTGATTAGAGAAGACAGTTCCGTCATTACGCCAGATATGCTGCCGCTGGTGGCATTGACCCAAGACCAGATAGATCAGATTGTTTCCCATGTAACAGGCGGTATCTCCAACGTCCAGGACATTTATCCACTGGGACCCTTGCAGGAAGGTATTCTGTTCCACCATTTGCTGGAAACGGAAGGTGATCTCTATCTGGACAACCATTTGATGATTTTCGACAGCCGGACACGGCTGGAGAGTTTCTTGCAGGCGTTGCAGCGGGTAATTGACCGGCACGATATTCTGCGCAGCGCCGTTTACTGGAAAGCGCTTCTTAAACCAGTACAAATCGTCTATCGCCATGCACCATTGCCAATGATTGAACTCACACTATCGGCAGAGGAAGCCCCAGAAACCCAGCTACGCCGCCTCACCGATCCCCGTGCAATACGGATGGATATGACTAAAGCACCTCTGTTAGCTGCTCATATAGCCAAAGATCCCGCCTCCGATCAATGGCTACTCTCCTTGTTGTATCACCACTTAGTGTGTGATCACATATCACTGGATATGATATTCAGTGAAATACAAACCCTGCTTTTGGGGGACAGTGAAGAGTTACTTACACCACTGCCTTACCGAAACTTTATCGCGCAGATCCGCAATGTACCTTTGGAGGTTCATCAGAACTACTTCCGCGAATTATTGGGTGATGTGGAAGAACCTACTCTGCCGTTCGGGTTGCTTGACGTTCAAGGTGGCGGTCTCAATGAGATAGTGGAAAACGTTCTCACGCTGGATAGCCAGCTGGCCCAAAATCTCCGTAATTGCGCCCGTCAATTGGGGATGAGTGCGGCCGTACTGTTTCATGTGGCCTGGGCACAGGTGCTGGCGCGATGCAGTGGTCGGAATGATGTCGTATTTGGTACTGTTCTGTTGGGACGGTTACAGGGCGGGATGGGTGCCGCCGAAGTGCTGGGGATGTTTATTAATACCTTACCTATTCGCGTTAAGTTACAGGCACGTACCGTCAAGCAGGCAGTACAAGAAACTTATCAGCAGTTAACCGCACTACTGGAACATGAGCAGGCACCTCTGGCGGTTGCCCAACGTTGCAGTGGTATTCAGGCACCATTGCCACTGTTTAACAGTCTGCTTAATTTTCGTCATAGCCCACGCGAAGATGAACAAGTGGCTGCAATGGCCTGGGAAGGTATTGACGAGATCGAGGGTGAAGAGCGCAGTAACTACCCCTTATCACTGGATGTGGACGATTTTGATGACGGATTTGCACTCACCGCACAATGCAGCCCGCAAATTAATCCGGTGCGCATTAATGCCTATATGAAGACAGCGTTAGAAGGGATTGTAGCCGCGTTGCAATATGCGCCTGAACAAGCCATTGAGTCAATCGACATCCTGTCACTAACTGAGCGCACTCAGTTACTGGAAACCTTTAACGATAACGTAGTCACCTATCCGCAAGACACCCTAATCCACCAACTGTTTGAACAACAGGCAGCACGCACACCGGATGCAATTGCATTGGTCTTTGATGAGAATGAACTGAGTTATGCGGCACTGAATCGCCACGCTAACCAACTGGCTCACCAGCTGATCGCTTCTGGCGTACGCCCCGATGATCGCGT
Source organism: Xenorhabdus griffiniae (assembly GCF_001028135.1). Lineage (GTDB taxonomy): Bacteria > Pseudomonadota > Gammaproteobacteria > Enterobacterales > Enterobacteriaceae > Xenorhabdus > Xenorhabdus bakwenae. The sequence goes on along the minus strand of NZ_LDNM01000012.1, from coordinate 58,056 downwards.
GGCAATCTGTGTTGATCGTAGTCTGGATTTGATTATTGGTTTGTACGCGATCCTTAAAGCGGGAGCCGGCTATGTGCCGCTCGACCCGGAATACCCCGTCGAACGCCTGGCATATCAACTGTCGGATAGCCAGCCGGTGTTATTGCTGACCCAACAACATTTGCAGGGACTGTTGCCAGTATCAGACATCCCCGTCTGGTTGCTGGATGATGAAGCCCACCGGGATCACGTGGCAAAACAGCCGGTTCATAATCCTGATGTTCAGCTTCAACCGCACCATCTGGCCTATATTATCTATACTTCCGGCTCCACCGGACAGCCCAAAGGCGTGATGCTGGAGCACCGCAATGTGGTGAGCTTTATCCATGCCCAGCACCAGACCAGCGAACCCCAGGCGGGGGATCGTATCCTGCAATTTGCGACCATTGCCTTTGATACTTCGGTATCCGATATTTTCCCCACCCTCGCATCCGGTGCCACTCTGGTTCTGCGGCCGCCCCATATCCGTGTACCGGATATGACTTTTGTCACCTTCCTGCGTGAACAGCAAATCACCATTATGGATATGCCAACGGCCTTCTGGCACTTGTGGGTACAGGAGATGATGGCAGGGCGCAGTGGTTTCAGCCCATCTCTGCATACCCTTATTGTGGGCGGTGAAAAAGCGGAGTACCGCCATTTGATTAGCTGGCTGTCTCATCCGGAAACCCAATCCTGCCGCTGGATTAACTCTTATGGCCCTACCGAAACCACGGTGATTGCCACCACCTTGACCCTCACTGATAACGGTCAAGATTCACCTGAATTGACGGACGTTATCCCGATTGGTTATCCGCTGCCCAATAGCCGTATTTATATTCTGGATCCGCACGACCGACCGGTGCCTATTGGCGTCAGTGGTGAGATCCATATCGGTGGCGCAGGGGTGGCGCGGGGTTACCTCAATCGCCCCGATTTAACCGCAGAGAAATTTGTGGCGGATCCGTTTAGCACACAGCCCGATGCCCGTATGTACAAGACCGGCGATCTGGGGCGCTGGCTACCCGATGGCGCGATTGAATATTTAGGGCGCAATGATTTTCAGGTCAAGATCCGGGGCTTCCGCATTGAACCGAGGGAAATTGAAACCCAACTGGTGGCTTGCGAGGGCGTCCGCGATGCCGTGGTGATCGCCCGTGAAGAAGCAACCGGTGACAAGCGCTTAATTGCCTATGTGATCCCCAAAACCGGCATCACATTAAAACCGGCCGATTTGCGTGAACAACTCCGTACCCGCCTGATGGAATATATGCTGCCTGCTGCCTTTGTGATGCTGGATGCCTTCCCGCTGTCTGCCAACGGTAAACTGGATCGTAACGCCCTGCCGGCACCGGATCGGCACGCTATCGTCAGCCGTGAATATGAAGCACCACAGGGCGAAACCGAACAGAAACTGGCGGCCGTCTGGCAATCGATTCTGGAACTGGAACAGGTCGGACGCCATGACAATTTCTTCGAACTGGGCGGCCATTCCCTGCTGGTGGTCAGCCTGATCGAACAGTTACGCCAGCAAGGGCTGTCTCTGGCGGTCAGCGCGGTCTTCGCGGCCCCCACGCTGGCAGCCATGAGCGCCCGCTTACATCAGAAGAGTGAGCAAGATGCGCAGGCAATAGCTATTCCGCCTAACCTGATCCGCGAAGACAGCCAGCGTATTACGCCGGCTATGCTGCCGCTGGTAACCTTAACCCAGCCCCAAATTGACCAGATTGTTGACCGTGTCCCGGGCGGTGTCGCCAATATTCAGGATATTTACCCGCTTGGCCCCTTGCAGGAAGGCATTCTGTTCCACCATTTACTGGCAGAAACCGGTGACACTTACCTTGAAAATATCCTGATGCACTTTGACAGCCGGACACGGCTGGAGAGTTTCTTGCAGGCGTTGCAGCGGGTAATTGACCGGCACGATATTCAACGCAGTGCCTTCCACTGGCAGGAGCTTCCGCTCCCCGTGCAGGTGGTCTGCCGTCATGCGCCCCTGCCGATCACAGAGCTGACGTTATCCGCAGGAGAAAGTGCTGAAAGCCAGCTCCGGCGTCTGACCGATCCGGACAGCATACGGTTAGATATTACGCAGGCACCATTACTGGCCGCCTATATCGCTCAGGAGCCTGACACCGATCAGTGGTGGCTGAGTCTGTTGCACCACCATCTGGTCTGTGACCATCTGTCACTGGAAATTATTTTCAGCGAAGTGCAGGCGCTGATCCTGGGTGAAGAAGCGTCTCTGCCTGCCCCGTTGCCTTACCGCAATTTTATTGCCCAGACCCGTCAGGTGCCGATTGAAGTGCATCAGGCTTATTTCCAGCAGTTACTGGGCGACGTGGAAGCACCGACTCTGCCGTTCGGGTTATTGGATGTGCAGGGGAACAGCCGCGATAAGCACGCTAAAATCGTGGAAGATATCGTCACGTTAGATGATGAACTGGCACAACAGCTCCGGGATTGCACCCGCCAGTTGGGTATCAGTCCGGCTGTACTGTTCCATGTGGCCTGGGCACAGGTATTGGCACAATGCTGTGGCCGTGAAGATGTGGTATTCGGTACTGTTCTGTTGGGCCGATTACAGGGCGGTATAGGTGCCCCTCAGGTGCTGGGGATGTTTATCAATACCCTGCCAGTCCGTATTCAATTACAGGCTCGTACCGTAAAACAGGCGGTACAGGAAACCTACCAGCGCCTGAGTGAATTGCTGGATCATGAACAGACCCCATTGGCGATTGCCCAGCGGTGCAGCGGTGTGCCAGCCTCATTGCCGCTGTTTAACAGCCTGCTTAATTTCCGCCACAGCCCGCGTAACGAGGAGCAATCCGGTTCACCGGCCTGGGACGGTATTCAGGAGCTGGACAGTGAAGAGCGCAGTAACTACCCCTTGTCGCTGGATGTCGATGATTTTGATGATGGATTTGCGCTGACTACCCAATGCAGCCAGCAAATTAATCCAGTGCGTATTAATGCCTATATGAAGACAGCGTTAGACGGGATTGTGGCCGCACTGCAATATGCGCCGGAGCAACCTATCCACGCTATCGACATCCTGCCACTGGCCGAACGTACTCAACTACTGGAAACCTTTAACGATACCGTAGTCACCTATCCGCAAGACGCCTTAATTCACCAACTGTTTGAACAACAGGCAGCACGCACACCGGATGCGCTTGCGTTGGTATTTGGTGAGAGCGAACTGAGTTATGCAGAGCTAAACCGCCACGCTAACCAACTGGCTCACCAGCTGATCGCTTCTGGCGTGCGCCCTGATGATCGCATCGCTATCTGTGTTGACCGCAGTCTGGATTTGATTATCGGCCTGTACGCTATCCTTAAAGCGGGGGCCGGTTATGTGCCGCTCGACCCGGAATACCCGGCCGAACGCCTGGCTTATCAGCTGTCGGACAGCCAGCCGGTGTTATTGCTGACCCAACAACATTTGCAGGGACTGCTGCCAATATCAGACATGCCCGTCTGGTTGCTGGATGATGAAAGCCACCGAAATCACGTGGCAAACCAGCCGGTTCATAATCCTGATGTTCAGCTTCAACCGCACCATCTGGCCTACATCATCTATACCTCCGGCTCCACCGGACAGCCCAAAGGCGTGATGCTGGAGCACCGCAATGTGGTGAACTTTATCCATGCGCAGCACCAGACCAGCGAGCCACAATTAGGGGATCGTATCCTGCAATTTGCGACCATCGCCTTTGATACTTCGGTATCCGATATTTTCCCTACTCTGGCCGCCGGTGCCACTCTGGTTCTGCGCCCTGCCCATATCCGTGTACCGGATGCAGAATTTGTCGATCTGCTAAATGAGCAGAAAATCACTATTATGGATATGCCCACCGCCTTCTGGCATCACTGGGTACAGGAAATGATGGCGGGGCACAGTGGTTTCGGCCAATACCTGCACACCGTTATCGTCGGTGGTGAAAAAGCGGAACTGCGTCATTTGCTGAGTTGGCAGTCTATACCAGAAACCCAATCCTGCCGCTGGATTAACTCTTATGGCCCTACCGAAACCACGGTGATTGCCACCACCTTAACCCTCACTGATAACGGTCAAGATTCGCCTGAAATGACGGACGTTATCCCGATTGGTTATCCGCTGCCCAATAGCCGTATTTATATTCTTGATCCGCACGGGCGGCCGGTGCCTATTGGCGTCAGTGGTGAGATCCATATCGGTGGCGCAGGGGTGGCGCGGGGTTATCTCAATCGCCCGGATTTAACCGCAGAGAAATTTGTGGCAGATCCGTTTAGTGAACAGCCCGATGCCCGTATGTATAAAACCGGCGATCTGGGCCGCTGGCTGCCCGATGGCGCGATTGAATATCTGGGGCGCAATGATTTTCAGGTCAAGATCCGGGGTTTCCGCATTGAACCGGGGGAAATTGAAACTCGGCTGGCGCAATGTCAGGGAGTTCAGGAAGCCATTGTTTTGGTTAGAGAAATAACCCATGATGATAAACGTCTTATCGCCTATGTTCAGCCTGAATCCGGTGCAAACTTGGTTCCCGGTGAACTGCGTCAGCAGCTTGCTCAACAACTTGCCGAGTTTATGCTACCCAGTGCATTTGTCATTCTTGACGCTTTCCCGCTTACCGCTAATGGTAAAATCGACCGTCAGGCATTTCCTGCTCCCGATCAATCTGCCATCGTAGCGCGTAATTATGAGGCCCCTCAAGGTGAGGTTGAAATAACCCTGGCTCAGATTTGGCAGGATCTGCTTGGTTTAGAGCGTGTCAGCCGTCATGACCATTTCTTTGAGTTAGGAGGCCATTCACTGCTTATTTTGAAAGCCAGCGCCTTAGCAATAGAAAAACTAGGGCTTCAGCAGAATATGATGGCGAGCCTGATGTCGTTTACCACTATCAAAGAACAAGCCCGGGCCATTGAAGATCACGATAATATCCATGTTGGTTCTATGGTCAGCCTGTCACGGAACATCAAAGCAACACCGCTGTTCTTTGCGCCCGGTGCCGGAGGACATGTGCTCTATTTGCGGGAATTGGCCACAGCATTGGAAGGGGCTTATTCCGTTTGGGGTATGCAATCACCTGAGTTAGATGGACGCAGCGATCCTCCATCATACCTTGAGGTGAACGGCCTTGAGGCAATGGCCAGCGTTATGATCGACTTTCTTAAGAAAGTTCAACCCAATGGCCCTTATTATTTAGCTGGGCACTCTTTCGGAGGCTGGCTCGCATTCGAAATGGCCCGCCAACTCGTCCAACAGGGTGAAAGCATTGGCTTACTGGCTTTAGTCGATAGTGAATCCCCGCCAGAGGGTTTAACCCAAAGGCGCGAATCAGAATGGTCCAATAGCCGCTGGCTGGCCGAGTTTGGCAATGTGCTTGCTGCATTGGCGGGGGCAGAGGAAAACTTTACTGAAGAACAATTCCAATTCATGACAGAAGAAGAGCAATTCGATAACTTGCGACTTCGTTTAATTGAAGAGGAACTCTTACCTCCTCAACTTGAATCTAAGGAAATCGCTGCTTATTTACATGTCTTCAAGACCCAATCTTTGGCGACTTATCAACCGCAGGAACGCTATTCAGGGAGACTCCACCTGTTTCTGGCCAGCGATAACCAGGAGTATGAAGAACAACATATCTCTGCCGAAAGCATTATTGATGGATGGAAAACGCGGGTAACCGGGGAAGTTATCTCCGAGACGTTATCTGGTGATCACATCACCATTATGCGTCAGCCTTTCGTTCAAGGGTTAGCATCGGCCATAGCTGAATTACAAATTTAAAGAGCATCATTTATCAATATTAAAGATAAGGTTCAATCATTAAATTTTATAAAACAAGGAGTATGTATTATAAATATACATACTCCTTGTTTAAATTAGGATTTAATATCAACGAAATACCCTCATTTCCGTAACAAATAATTCTCAATGATAGTGAAAACTACTCTACTTGATGGTTACGCTTTAACCATAAGGAGAGCGCTTTCAAGGAATCCTGCGTGAATTCATCACAACGGGCCGTGATCTCTTCCGGCGTCAGCCAGTAAACAGTGGCAACTTCTGCTTCCTGCAATGCAAATGGCCCATGACTAACACAACTGAACAAACCACCCCATATACGACAAATGTCCTCTTCATAATAAAAAACACCATGTTCGGCAAAAGGAACACCGGCAATCCCCAGCTCCTCCTCTGCCTCCCGGCGGGCAGCCTCAAGCAACGTTTCTCCCGCCATAACAACCCCTCCCGCCGTGGCATCTAATTTTCCCGGATAAAAGTCTTTCGTTTCTGTACGATGCTGAATCAGAATTTTGCCCATACCATCATGCACGACAATATAAGTCGCACGATGCCTCAAGTTCTGCGCTCTCATCTGTTGGCGAGACGATTGTGCAATGACTTCATTGCCTTCATTAACGATGTCAATCCATTCAATATTTGCTGATTTTTCTTGCATCATTCTAAAAACCCTTTATCAATCAGTTGCCTGTTACTTTTTGCAGTAAGTTTATAACATTTATAAACAAACGATGTTAAGGTAACATCGTTACATTTTTCAGAAAGTTATTATCGCTGGAGGTTATATGATAGATCTATACTATGCTCCAACCCCAAATGGCTACAAAATCACCCTTTTTCTTGAAGAAGCCGGCATTCCTTACACTATCTACCCCATCAATATCAGCACTGGCGAACAGTTCAAACCTGAATTTCTCACCATTTCACCCAATAATAAGATCCCGGCTATTGTCGATCATCAACCCGCCGATGGGGGAGAGCCTGTCGCTATCTTTGAATCAGGGGCCATTTTACTTTATCTGGCAAATAAAACAGGCCGGCTATTAAGCAAAGAGTTGCGTGAACGTACCGAACAATTGCAATGGCTGTTTTGGCAAGTTGCCGGCTTTGGCCCAATGCTCGGTCAAAATCACCATTTCAACCGCTACGCGCCAGAAGTTGTCCCCTATGCCATTAATCGCTATGTGGAAGAATCAAAACGTTTATACAAGGTGTTAAACACCCAACTGGAAAAAACGGCTTATCTCGGCGGAGACGAATATAGTATCGCAGATATTGCCACTTATCCGTGGGCGAAATGCCATGAATACCAAAAAATCGACCTACAGGATTATCCGGCGGTTGCTCAATGGCTGGATAAGATAAGCCGGCGTCCTGCGACACAAGCAGCCTATAAGGAAGCTTAACTCCAGATATGTAATAAATTCATCTGATGGCGAGATTTTGCACCATAAAACTTGATAGTGGTAACAGATAGCAGCATATTTCGCTGCCGATTAAGTCATCCCTTGTTATAGTCCAATGTACAATGATCTTTTGTTACAGGGGGTGGCTATGCGTATCTTAATTACGGGGGGCACAGGGTTAATTGGTCATCGCTTGACCTGCCAGTTGATGTCGCTCTCCCATTCCATCACCATTTTGAGTCGTTCACCACAAAAGGTGTATTCTCTGTTTTCTGATCGCGTTGAATGTTGGACAACGTTAAATGACCAACACCATCTCAATGGCTTTGATGCTGTTATCAATCTTGCTGGCGAGTCTATTATCAATAAACGATGGACACCAAAACAAAAAGAGAAACTGTGTCAAAGCCGCTGGCAGCTCACGGAACAATTGAGCAAGCTAATCAAGGCCAGTGAATCTCCGCCATCTGTCTTTATTTCCGGTTCAGCCGTTGGCTATTATGGCGATCAGGGACAATCAGTCGTTACCGAAAACGATCTTCCTCACAATGAATTTGCCCATCAGCTTTGTGAACGGTGGGAGCAGCTTGCCCTACAGGCTCAAAGTGATAAAACCCGTGTCTGTTTGCTGCGTACAGGCATTGTCTTGGCTCCCAAAGGGGGCGCTCTGCAAAAAATGTTGCCACTGTTCCGGCTAGGTTTAGGGGGAGCAATCGGCACTGGCAAGCAGTATATGCCGTGGATACACATTGACGACATGGTCAATGGCCTTTATTACCTGCTGGTATCACCTGATCTCTATGGTCCCTTTAATATGACATCTCCTTACCCTGTTCATAATGAGCTGTTTAGTGCCACACTCGCAACGGTATTACATCGTCCTGCTTTTATGCGCATTCCTGCCTTTGTGTTAAAAGTCATGATGGGAGAAGCCGCTGAGTTAGTCTTAGGGGGTCAACAAGCCATTCCCAAAAGACTGGAAGAAGCCGGATTTGGTTTCCGTTATTTTCAACTGGAAGAAGCCTTACAAGATGTAATAGAGGAAAAGGACAACGCTGGTGTAGCCTGAACAAAATATCAGGCAATAAACGATATGCTGTTGTGGTCTCTTCACAACAGCATATTGACTCAACTTACATGCCATATCCAATGGGCTTAACGCCCTGCCAACGGCTAAACAGATCTTCTGGCAAGTCAATATCAAATTGATCAAGCACACGGTTAACCGTCTGGTCGATGATACCCTGAATATGTTCAGGACGATGATAAAATGCCGGAACCGGTGGCATGATCACCGCCCCAATTTCCGCAGCCTGCGTCATTAATCTCAGGTGCCCCAAGTGCAAGGGCGTTTCCCTCACCCCCAGCACTAGCTTGCGCTTCTCTTTCAAAACAACATCTGCGGCACGGGTAATTAAGCCGTCAGTGTAACTATGCACAATTCCTGATAGGGTTTTTATGGAGCAAGGCAAAATCACCATCCCCAATGTCTTAAAAGAGCCAGAGGAAATGGAGGCGGCAATATCACGATTGTCATGTACAACGTCGGCCAAAGTCTGTACATCCCGCAACGTATAGTCCGTCTCCAATGCCAGAGTCTGCCGGGCTGATGGACTGATCACTAAATGCGTTTCAATGCCTTCTATTGGCCGCAAAACTTGCAGCAACCTGACACCATAAATCGCACCACTCGCGCCGGTCAGCCCGACAATCAATTTTTTCATGTTTTCCTCTGAGATTCTGGCTATAACTGCATGATAATAACAATATTATCCTTCATTATATATTTCCAGATCCTCTATTTCGCTCTGGCCACGCACTTTCATGGCATCATCTTTGCGCAGGTTTTCCAGATAGTCGAGGTAACACTGGTCAATGTCTTTCGTGACATAGATACCATCGAATACGGAGCATTCGAATTTTTCAATATCCGGGTTTTCTTCCCGGACAGCCTGGACAAGATCGTGGAGGTTTTGGTATATCAGGGCATCGGCCCCAATGATCTGACGAATTTCATCCACTTCCCGGCCGTGAGCAATCAGTTCATTGGCATTCGGCATATCAATACCATAAACATTCGGGAAGCGAACTTCCGGTGCCGCCGAAGCAAAATAGACTTTCTTAGCGCCCGCTTCACGCGCCAGTTCAACAATCTGTTCAGACGTGGTTCCACGGACGATGGAATCATCCACCAGCAAAACATTTTTACCCCGGAATTCAGCGCGATTAGCATTCAGTTTACGACGAACGGATTTACGACGCTCCTGCTGACCAGGCATGATAAAGGTACGCCCTACATAACGGTTTTTGACAAATCCCTGACGATAGGGTTTATCCAGAATATGGGCGATTTCCAGGGCGATATCACAAGAGGTTTCCGGTACGGGAATAACGACATCAATCTGTAAATCTTCCCATTCACGGGCAATTTTTTCCCCTAATGTCCGTCCCATCCGCAACCGGGCGTTATAGACCGAAATCTTGTCAATAAAGGAATCCGGGCGAGCGAAATAGACAAATTCGAACAAACAAGGTGTTAATGACGGATTTTCTGCACACTGGCGAGTAAACAGTTGCCCGTTTTCAGTGATATAAATCGCTTCCCCGGAAGCCACATCACGCAGGAACTCAAAACCCAATGTATCCAGCGCCACACTTTCCGATGCCACCATGTATTCATGGCGACCCTCTTCCAGTGTTTTCTTTCCCAGCACCAGAGGACGAATGCCATGTGGATCACGAAAAGCCACCACTCCATGCCCGATAATCATGGCAACACAAGCATAAGCGCCACGAATTTTTTTGTGCATTTTTGCGACTGCCGAGAAAATATCATCAGGCGCTAAGGGGAAATGGGGAAACTGGGCTAATTCATTGGCAAAAATATTCAGTAGAATTTCAGAATCTGAGGTGGTGTTGACATGACGGCGGGCATTTTCAAACAGCATTTTTTTCAATTCATGTGCGTTTGTCAGATTGCCGTTATGTGCCAACGTGATACCAAAAGGAGAATTCACATAAAAGGGCTGCGCTTCAGATGCACTGGAACTGCCCGCCGTAGGATAACGGACATGTCCAATGCCGACGGTTCCCTGTAAACGTAACATGTGCCGTGTTTCAAACACATCTTTGACCAAACCATTAGCCTTACGTAAACGAAACTCATTGTTACCATCAATAGTTGCAATACCTGCTGCATCTTGTCCACGGTGCTGAAGCACCGTCAATGCATCATAAATCGACTGGTTAACCGGTGTAAAACCGACGATACCGACAATACCGCACATGTAGCCTTTCCTCATCAGCCAAGCGGAGAGCGTTATCTCTCCGGCAGGAAACTCGACGCACTTTGTAGGTAGTCAAAAAACCACCTGATAATTTGACTAAACTGTGGGATCAGTTGTGATTGTTGCCAATCCTGGCTTTTGGGCAGTGGCGTGAAAGAGTCTGCAATAAACAGAATGGCAGACACCACCAAGACACCACGCAAGGCGCCAAAGCAGATCCCCAGGACCCGATCAGTGCCTGACAGGCCCGTTCGCTGAACAAGTGAACCAATGACATAGTTTACTACCGCGCCAATAATCAGTGTTGCAATAAATAAGATAGCAATCGCTATCCCATTGCGCACCAGTTCATCCTCAAGGCGGGTAAAATAAGCCGCCAAATAAGTATAGAAGTGGCTTGCAACAAAGAAAGCACAGCCCCACGTCATCAGGGAGAGCGCTTCGCGAACAAAACCCCGAATCAAGCTAACCAGTGCCGAGAAACCAATGATGGCAATGATCGTATAATCAATCCAGACCATATTTTAATCCAAAAACAGGCCCCCGACATTCAGGTCGGGCGCATTCTAACAGAAAACGAAAACGTTTGCGTAGTAGATTCATCACGCTACTGAAAATAATTTCCGGCAGGTAAACAAACCGCATTTGCTGTGCCAATCAGATTATGGCTTATAATTTTTGATCTGCCCTTGTAATCCCGTAAGTTCTCTTAATTCGGACAAAATAGATTCCAGTGCCTGCCTTGATGCATTCGGCCCGACATAGATCCGGGTTAACTGTCCCTGTGCCGGAGAAGAAGGCACTGTATATACCTGATGCCCGGAAAGACGCAGCCTTGCCACTATTTCGTCAACCTTGCCCGCATTTTTTAACGCGCCAAGCTGAACAACATATGCCGTTGCCTGAGGGGCTTGCTCGGTTGGCTTCGGTTTAGGTTTGGTTTCTGGCTGGCTTTCAATACGAGGTTCCGGTTTAACCTGTGGTTTAGTTGCCACTTTCTGTTGAGAAGATGACTCAGGTTGCCCCCCTGTTTTAGGATCTTGCGTGACAGGAGGTGCTGTTATTGGCTCTGAAGGCGATAGACGGGACAACATATCTATATCTGGCTCTTGCTCCTGTGATTGCATTGCTTCCGCAGCACCCTCAGGCGGTGTAGACGGCATGTTTTGTGTCAAGGGTGGGATCGCGTCAATATCCTCTTCATCACCCGGTTTTGGCACCAAAGGAATTGAAGCAAATTGATCTTCGTTATATTTCTTATCGCCATCAAAAATCATAGGCAGGACAATGACACCCAATGCAACGAGAACAATGGTGCCAACCAAGCGATTTTGGAATTTACTGGCCACTTTCCTTGCCCTCCTCCAGTGCTTCCATGACATGTGCAACAGTGTGGAAAGAGCCACAAACCACGATAATATCTTGCACTGATGCATCGTTCATTGCCTGCTGCCAGGCTGTTTTTACTTCGGGGAATGTCCTCGCCTGCACAAGATGTCCAGCCAGTACATCGGCTTCTGCTCCCCTCAGTTCATGCAATGATGCGCAATACCATTCATCAATTTGTTGAGAAAGACAGGCAAGTGTCCCTGCTATGTCTTTATCTCCCAACATGCCAACCACACCCCGGATCTTACTGTCTGGAGAACGAGTCCATTCTGCCAGTTTTTGCACCAGATAGCCCGCAGCATGTGGATTATGAGCCACATCCAAAATGACCAGCGGATTTTCCCTGACAATTTGGAAACGCCCCGGTAATTGCGCATTTCTTAGCCCTGCATGGATTGCTTGTTCATCAATGGCCCGGCTGACTTTGTCATCCTGCTGCAACAAGCAATCGATCACCCCCATTGCAGTTGCAGCATTTGCTAACGGCAAATTCGGTAAAGGTAACTCATTGAATTGTTGCTTATCGCTTCGCCAGTTCCAGCTATTTTCTTGCTGTGAGAAATGCCAGTCAACGCCACGGCGAAAGAGTTTAGCCCCCAATTCATCCGCAACTTCAGCAATTGAGTGAGGCATCTCAGGTTCACCCACCACCGCAAAATGTCCACGGCGGAAAATGCCCGCTTTTTCACGGCCAATGTGTTCACGATCGGCTCCCAACCAATCCGTATGATCCAGTGCAATACTGGTGATTGCGGCAATATCGGCATCAACAATATTGGTGGCATCCAAACGACCACCCAGCCCGACTTCCAAAATCACAACATCAAGAGCAGCTTCTTCAAAAAGCTGTAAGGCTGCCAATGTGCCATATTCAAAATAGGTTAATGAGATGTCGCCACGCTGCGCTTCAATCGCGGCAAATACACGGCAGAAATCTTGTTCTGCGGGTTCTTTCCCCTGAATACGCACCCTTTCGGTGTAGCGTACTAAATGCGGGGAACTGTACACGCCGACGTTAAGCCCCGCGGCCAGAAAAACAGATTCCAGGGCATGGCAGGTGGTTCCCTTGCCATTGGTGCCTGATACCGTGATAACTTTTGGAGCCGGTTTCAATAAACCTAACTGGCGGCCCAGTTTACCCACACGTTCAAGCCCCATATCAATGGCTTTGGTATGCAGGTTTTCCAGATAGGAAAGCCACGTCATGAGTGACGACGTGGCTTGAGGAATTTGTGAAATATCAGACATCTTCTTTATTAGGAGTGATGTTTATATCAGCTTCGACATCAGCAGAATCAACAACGATTGCTTCTACTGGCTCTGCTTTTGTGCCCGGATGAGGTTTGTGGGTCAACATGGCAAGCAGGCTGGCAACTTTATCGCGCATCTCTGGACGACGTACGATCATATCAATCGCACCTTTCTCCAGCAGGAATTCACTGCGCTGGAAACCTTCCGGCAATTTTTCACGCACTGTCTGCTCGATGACACGAGGACCAGCAAAGCCAACCAATGCCTTAGGTTCAGCGATATTGATATCACCCAGCATCCCCAGACTTGCCGTTACCCCCCCCATTGTCGGGTGGGTCAACACACAGATATAAGGCAAACCACGATGTTGCATTTTTGCCAGCGCCGCACTGGTTTTTGCCATCTGCATCAGTGACATCAATGCTTCCTGCATACGAGCGCCACCACTGGTGGTAAAACAGACAAATGGACAGTTGTCTTCCAGCGCCTGTTCAACGGCACGCACAAAACGCGCACCAACCACAGAACCCATTGAACCGGCCATAAAATTGAACTCAAACGCACCAGCCACAACGGGCATATCATGCAGCTTACCTTTCATGACGATAATTGCATCTTTTTCTTGCGTCTGCTTCTGGGCAGCGACTAAGCGATCTTTGTATTTTTTGGTATCGCGGAATTTCAGGATATCTTTCGGTTCCAGTTCACTGCCTAATTCTGTGCCAGTGCCTTCATCCAAAAATGAATGCAATCGCTTACGGGCTGAAATGCGCATGTGGTGGCCACATTTTGGACACACTTCAAGGTTACGCTCTAATTCAGCACGATAAAGTACTTGACTGCAACTGTCGCATTTTGTCCAAACTCCTTCAGGGATACTTGCCTTACGAGTTTGTATGATTTTGCTTTTGTTTAGAATCTTTTCAATCCAGCTCATTAATGAACCTTTCCGTCTGAATCTGGCTGCTGCCAGCTTTTGTTTTACGTGCCATTAAACCACAATGCCATTGCAGTGTGGATAAAAAACTGCTCAAACCTGTTTACGGTTGTCGATTTATCTATCGTCTATTTATCTACTGCACTGCCTGTTGCTTTTTTCGATGCAGCGCGACGATGACGCCAAATTTCTATGATGCCTGGCAGAATAGAAATAAAAATAATAGCAACAATCAATAATTTCAGATTTTGCTGTATAACGGGCATATCACCAAATAAATAACCGGCATAAGTGAATAATAGCACCCAGATAAATGCACCGATGACATTATAAGCAGCAAAGTGGCGGTAAGACATTTTCCCCATTCCGGCAACGAACGGGGCAAACGTTCTAATAATTGGCACAAACCGAGCCAAGATTATGGCTTTTCCGCCATGTTTTTCATAAAATTCATGGGTTTTATCTAAATAACTACGGCGAAAAATCTTTGAATTTGGGTTGGTAAATAATTTCTCACCAAAAACTCTGCCAATGGTATAGTTTATAGCGTCACCAATAATCGCGGCCGTCAGCATCAAAGCCACCATGATGTGTACATTCAGATCATTGGAATCTAATGCCGAGAGTGCGCCAGCCACGAACAGCAAGGAATCCCCGGGCAAAAATGGCGTGACCACTAAACCTGTTTCACAAAATATAATCAGAAATAGGATGCCATAAACCCAATCACCATAAAGGGCCACCAATTCAGCTAAATGGGCATCAATGTGTAAAATAAAATCGACAATGAATTTCGCAAAATCAACAAAATGAGTCAAAAACTCCATAATATTCCTCGTGATGACCGAACATCCCTGCCACTATTCGAAAATGTCAGATTAAATGATTTGCCAGAAACAGGGGTCCCATGATGGGTTCAGGTAAACCAAAACGCTCAGGATAATCCACAGCGACTAAATATAAGCCTTCAGCCTTGGCAGTGGCGGCCGCTTTTGTCCTGTCTTTCAGTGCCAATAATTCAGCCATCCAGCCAATATCCTGGTGACCACAACCAATCTCCAGCAAGCTGCCAACGATATTGCGTACCATGTGATGCACGAAAGCATTCGCCTTAATGTCCACGACAATATAGTGCCCGTGCCGACTCACGTTAATATGCATCATATTGCGCCACGGTGAATTGGATTGGCACTGCACTGCCCGGAAAGAGGTAAAATCATTTTCGCCCAACAAGCTTTGTGCCGCTTCATGCATTTTTTTCTCATCCAATGGATAATGAAAATGCGTGACGCCGTGCTCCAATACCGCCGGACGATAACGATGGTTGAAAATCACATAGCGATAACGACGAGCGGTAGCACTGAAACGGGCATGGAACTCATCATCCACCGTTTTAACCCAACGTACTGCAATATCCGGTGGCAAATGGGTATTGACCCCCATTGTCCAGGCTGCATCTTTACGTTGGGCTGAGGTTTCAAAATGCACAACCTGCCCAGTTGCGTGTACTCCCGCATCCGTTCTGCCCGCACAAAAAACTGAAATCGGCTCATTCGAGACTTTCGACAGGGCTTTTTCCAGACACTCCTGCACGCTTTTCACTTCTTGCTGACGCTGCCAACCATAATATCGACTGCCGTCATATTCAATCCCCAGTGCAATTTTTACTTTTTTTGCCTCTGGCACAGACTGACTCAGCTCTGTATCAGACATCAGTAAAATTGCTCCTGCATCAGTTTCTCGGCGATTTCAACCGCCATCAAGGCACCGCCGAAACGGATATTATCGGCAACTGACCAGAATTGCAGCATCTCTGGCAGACCATAATCATTGCGCAGACAACCTATGCTCAAACTATCGCTGCCCGAAGCATCCGTTACCGGCGTCGGGTAATCCCCCTCTTCTGAAACCCGAATTTCTTCAAAGCGCTCAAACTCACCACGAGCTTCTTCGATACCAATCGGACGCAGTGTTTCCACACTCACCATTTGCGCAATGCCATAAAAAACGGAGGATTGGACGCAACTGACAGAAACCGGCAATCCTTCATCCTGCAATACCTTGCGAACCTGATCGACAATACGGCACTCTTCACGCACCACACCTTCTGCATCTGGCAGCAAAGGCAGTAAATTGAAAGCCAGTTGTTTGCTGAAATAGCCTTCATCTGGTGGAATGCCATTCAATAAGCGGGCACTCTGACCTGCCAGTTCATCAATAGCGGCTTTACCATGAACAGAAACTGGCAATATGTTGGTCAAATGTAAACGGGCAATGCCTGCCGCATCGATTAATGGTTTGATGGCTGTCAGAACCTGACTTGTTGAGCTATCTGCCACCGCAATGATATTACGGTTACGATATTCAGCCAATGCGTACGGGTTAACGCCAGGAACAACCAGAGGCACATCGGGTTCTGCTGTAAATAAGCCGCTACTATCAATCACCAGACAGCCAGATTCTGTTGCTTTTTCAATATGTTGTGCCGTTATTTCCATCGTAGCGGCAAAAAAGGCGAGTTGTACCTGTGACCAGTCAAATTCTGCCACATCACGAACTGTGATGTTTTTTCCGTTAAAACGCTGGATCTTTCCAGCACTTTGCTCACTGGCAAGAAGATGCAGTTCACCAACCGGAAATTGACGTTCCTGTAATAACGCCAATATCGCTTCACCTACTGCGCCCGTTGCACCCAAAAGCGCAATACTCCAACCTTCTGACATGTTGGTTTTCTCCACTTCTTTTATTTTGCTGACAGACAGGGATTCCTGCCTGTATTAAATGACTTTTGCGTTAAATCCAATTTTGGACAGTAATTGAGCACTCTCTTCTGAGTCACAATGCACGGTCAGGGAAGACCATTCCCGCCGTTCTGGATAGTATTTGCGTAATCGATCAAAAGCACCTTGTTGATCCGCAACCTGACGTAAAGGTGCATCATCACGGCGCACATCATACACTAAATGCATCAAACGCTTGAGGAGACTTTGTGTCACATCCCCCCGTACTGTGACCTGACTGAAATCAGGTGTCGGCAACAGATCAGCCAACGCTGTCTTGCGAGGTTGCCCCAGGAACTCACAATAGGCCTCAAAAACCTGAGTTGTACCCCGTGCTTTGCCTTCCAGGGTATAACCAGCAATATGTGGAGTCGCAATATCCACTAACGCTAACAGGGGTAGAGAAAGGTTAGGCTCTGGCTCCCAAACATCAAGCACTGTGCGTAACTTTTTGCCATTTTGCAGCGCGGAAAGTAACGCTTGATTATCAACCACCTCGCCACGGCTGGCATTAATTAAAATACGGTTATCCGGTAATGCAGAAAGTAATTCTGCATCAGCCAAATGATACGTCTGGTATGGGCCAGAGTGATTAAGTGGTGTATGGAAAGTCAGAATATCCGCTTCTTGCACCAATTTTTCTAACGGCCAAAACGCCCCTTCATCACCCCGATCTGCCCGAGGAGGATCGCACAGTAACGTCTTCACGCCCAAAGCCGCCAGTCGATCAGCTAAACGCCCCCCGACATTACCAACACCGACTATACCGACAGTCTTGTCTTTCAGCTGAAATTGATCTCGTTCAGCCAATAGCATCAATGCCGAGAAGACATACTCAACCACGGCAATAGCGTTACATCCAGGGGCGGCGGAAAAACCAATCCCTGCCTGAGATAACCATTGCTGATCAACATGATCCATTCCCGCAGTGGCAGTTCCGACAAATTTCACCGAACTGCCTTGCAACAACGATTCATTGACTTTAGTGACAGATCGAACCATAAAGGCATCGGCATGTTCCAAAATTCCTTCAGGCACCGGGCGTCCTGGAATTGCCTGCACTTCACCTAATTGCTGGAAGAGCTGTTCAGCATAAGGCATATTTTCATCAACTAAGATTTTCACTTTTCTCATCCAATGGCTTAAATGGGCGTGATCCACTATTCTGCCATTTTATCTGCATAAAACCTATATTCACAGAAAACCTATATTCACAGAAAACCTATATTCACAGAAAAGCTATATTCACAGAAAACCTATATGCCCTTATACTCGATGAACTTCAGGTCGCAATCCGCAAGACGACGCGAGGCCTTATATTTCCCCGCGCAGCGGGAAAATATAACACGCATCTTGAAGTTGGATTGGTATAGACTCACTAAACGATTTACTTACATGAATAATTTCACTCAATGAAGAACTTATTATTCCCCCTCGTCGCGGTGTTGATCTGGTCAGTCAATGCCGTTGTCAGCAAAGCGGCTGCCACCCTGATTGAACCTGCTGCAATTTCTTTCTACCGCTGGTTTATTGCCTTTCTGGCCCTGACGCCTTTTCTCTTATTGCCAGCCCTAAAGCAGCGGAAAATCGTTGTCCAATATTGGTGGAAGCTACTGATTTTGGGTTCTCTGGGTATGGTACTTAACCAAAGCCTGGCCTATTATGCCGCTCACACCGTCAGCGCGACAATCATCGGCATTTTCACTTCCTTGATACCTTTATTAACCGTCATTATCAGTATCTTTGCCTTACGGGTTACCCCCACTGTTGGTATCACTCTCGGCACCGTGTTATCTCTGTTTGGCCTTGTGTGGCTGGTCAGCAAAGGGGAACCCGCTTCATTATTGCAACATGGCCTGGGGATTGGGGAAGTGATGATGTTTATTGCCGCCGCTTCTTATGCCTTATATGGGGTTTTAACCAAACGCTGGGCAATTCCATTACCCAACTGGCAATCACTCTATGTACAAATTGGGTTTGGCGTTTTATTGCTTCTGCCTAATTTTATGATAACGGACAATGTTCAGTTAACAGCCGATAATCTTTCCCTTGTTCTGTTTGCTGGCATTCCCGCTTCCATTCTTGCGCCCTATTTGTGGATACAAGGTGTCACCCGCATTGGCGCAGATATGACGTCTATTTTTATGAACCTGGCACCTGTATTTACTGCCATCATTGCTATCGTGGCTCTTCATGAGGAAATGCACAGTTACCACTTAATTGGGGGTGGCATTGTGTTAGCGGGTGTGATACTTGCGCAACAGTTACGCATCCCGCTCACACGCAGAAAGCCTGAACACAATTCTTACCAATAATCCCCCCAATACCTCACTGGGTAAAAGCTGGAGAGTGGCACGGTGATACTGGCAAATTTCTTTAACAATAGTCAGCCCTAATCCTGCCCCCTCCAGCCCGGCGGCGTTGTCCAAACGGTTAAATGCCATTAGCGATTGATGAATATCTTCCTGGGCGATACCCGACCCTGAATCATCGATCTCAAGGCAAGCGTGTTTTTTATCTGGCATTATACTCACCCTTCCCGTTACCACTCCCATTTGCGGGGTATATTTGATGGCATTGTCCAGCAAGTTAGCGCACATTTCGGCTAACAATAGCGGATCGCCTCTGATCCCTAAGGCATCTTCCCCTTCGTAACCTAAGTCAATGTTTTTGCTTTCTGCCTGCTGTAAGCGAGAAAAGCAGACTTGTTGCAACAGCGCCACGATATTGACCGGCTGATAATTTTGTATTGCCTCTTTTTCATGCACTCTAAGTTGTGAAAGTTGCAGCAGACGATCAGTCAGCAAGATCATATTATCCAAACTCTTATCAATTGCCGTCAGTATGCTATCCCGCTGTTCTGAAGCCGGGTTGCCACGTGCTACCGCAACTTGTGTTTTCAATACCGCTAAAGGGGTTCTCAGTTGATGAGAAGCATCCGCACTGAATCGCTCCTGGCGTTCAACCATTAAACCCAACCGCCCAATATATCGGTTAAGCGAGTGCAGTAAGGGAACAAGTTCGGACCACGGTAAAATATTTGGTAATGGTGTTAGATCATTAGCAGAACGGAGGCTCATAATGCCTGAAAGCTTCCGCAACGGTTTCAGCAGGAGCCTGAGCAGAATGTAAGCAAGGAGTAATGTCAACAATACGACCGTCCCCTGATTAACCAGCGAAGACAGCAGTAACTGTTGAGCCATATATTGGCGGGAAGATACAGTTTCCGCCACCAATATCAATGCCATCCCCATTATGTTGCCTTCATTGACGGGTTGGTATAACCCCACTACTCGTATAGGCTGCCCCTGATATTCCGCATCATAAAAATAAGCCAGTGCCGTATACAAGGGTGAACGCTGGACGTTCTGCGGTATTCGCGGGAGGTCGTCATAACCGGAAATCGTCTTGCCTTTCGGCGATATGACCTGATAGTACAGGCGATCATTTGTATTGCGTTCGAAACTGTCCAAAACAACATAAGGTACATCAACGAGCAAATTTTGCTCTCTGACAGTCAAACGTTCAGCGACTGTTCTTGCTGAAGCAAGCAGTGTTCTGTCATAAGCCAGCATAGCCGCATTTTTCACACCGATATACTGGCTATAAACAGAAACACAACCCAATAATAGTAAAGGGACGCCCAGAAACAGCAATAATTGGTGGAATAACGATCGCGGTACTTTCAGATACTTCATTATGCCAGCCGCTCCAATCGATATCCCAATCCACGTAATGTCCTGATTTCTACATCACTGTCGATTAATTTTTTCCGCAACCGATGAACATATAGCTCTATGCTTTGTGGATTTGCCTCATCCGATAGAGAAAACACTTGCTCAAACAGTTGCTGTTTAGAGACCGGACGCCCCCGACGATAAAATAGTGTTGTTAAAACAGACAATTCTCTGGGTGTCAGTGCCAGCAGTACATTGTTCAGTACAAAATACCCTTCGCCTTCATAAGCTAATGAACCAAATTTCTGTGCTTCTTGTGGTATAGCTGAACTACGGCGTAACAATGCACGAATACGGGCTTCCAATTCCTGAAAATCAAAAGGCTTAGTCAGGTAATCATCGGCACCGGAATTCAATCCTTTCACACGATCCGTAACCTCTGTTTTAGCCGTCAATAACAACACGGGTAAGTTTTGACCACGCTTACGCAGCCGTGATAACAGAGACAAACCATCTAATCTGGGTAAGGCCACATCCAGAATCAACAACGCATAATTTTCAGTCTGCAAAAGCTGATCTGCCACAATACCATCTTGCGCCAGATCCACCACAAACCCAGCATTATTCAATGCCTTCTGTAACCAATGTGATAATTCTGAGTGATCTTCAACCAATAATAGCCGCATTGAATAATACCTATTGTCAAAAATTAACCAGAGAAATAAAGCGGAGATATCACATAATTGCAATATTAAGATTTAGCAATTGCTTAGGGGTTAACAAAAAACATGAATGCAAACAATTAATTAACAAAATCATGTAAAACACTACGCAAATTAAGCGATTGAAATCACATCCAGACAACTTTTGTTGTTAATGAAAGGTAATTGAAAGGTTTCATTTCTATAAATGAACATGCACCAGAAATTTGTCATTCATCTCCTTTACTGGTGCTATGTGAGGAATAAAAATGAGAACTTTTAAAACATTATTAACCGCTGCAAGCCTGTTTATTTGTGCCTGCGCTTTTGCAACTCCTGCTCCCAATAGAACCGAATGTATTGCACCCGCCAAACCTGGCGGAGGCTTTGATTTAACCTGCAAACTCATCCAAATTTCACTGTTAGAAACTAAAACTATCGATTCTCCCATGCGGGTGACATTTATGCCCGGCGGTGTCGGCGCGGTTGCTTATAATGCCATTATTGCTCAACGGCCTGCGGAACCCGGTACTGTCGTTGCCTTTTCCGGCGGTTCCTTATTGAATCTTGCACAAGGCAAATTTGGTCGCTACAACGTCAATGATGTACGCTGGCTCGCCAGTGTCGGCACAGACTACGGCATGATTGCTGTACGCAATGACTCGCCTTACAAGACGCTGACAGATTTGCTGGCGGCGTTTAAAAAAGCGCCTGATAGTATTGTGTTTGGCGCAGGTGCTTCCATCGGTAGTCAAGACTGGATGAAAACCGCATTACTGGCCAAAAAGGTGGGGGTTGATCCCCGCAAAATGCGCTATGTCGCGTTTGAAGGTGGCGGTGAACCTATCACTGCCCTGTTGGGTAATCATATCCAAGTCGTATCCGGTGATCTCAGTGAAACGTTACCTTATCTTAGTGGCGATAAAATTCGCATACTTGCTGTTTATGCCGATAAACGCTTAGACGGCGATCTAGCAAAAATTCCAACAGCAAAAGAACAGGGTTATGACCTTGTTTGGCCAATTATTCGCGGTTTTTATATGGGACCCAAAGTTTCTGATGAACAATATCAATGGTGGGTAGATACCTTTAAAAAACTCCAACAAACTGACGAATTCAAAAAACAACGTGAACTGCGCGGGTTATTTGAATTTAATATGACGGGCAAAGAGCTGGATGACTATGTGAAAAAACAAGTTATTCAATACCATGAAATGGCCAAATCCTTTGGTTTAGCAAAATAACAGGGATAGCATCATGAGCGATCGTATCTTTGCTACTGTATGGCTGGTGCTATGTGGAATCGGGTTGGTGACTGGATGGGGTATCCATAGTGAATATAGCTATGAACCTCTGGGTCCTCGTCCATTTCCAATTGCTATTATTTCATTGATGGCACTCTGTGCGTTACTGTTGCTGTTTAAAAAACCTGACCCTGTTTGCTGGCCGACACCACACGTGTTACGTCGCTTAGTTTTATTAATTGCCACACTAGCCATTTATGCATGGTCATTTGAGTGGTTGGGTTTTCCACTCGCAACCACGTTATTGACTATCAGTGTGGCACGACTCTTTAACGCCACGCTCCTTACAGCGATTTTTTCTGGTGTATTTCTCGGTATTTCGCTCTTTTTTGCCTTTGACCGTTTGTTAGAGGTCACCCTGCCCGTCGGCAGTTGGTTCAGCTAAGGAGACAACAATGGATACTTGGATATATCTGCTCCATGGTTTTGAAGTCGCATTAGTACCTAAAAACCTGGTCATTGCATTAGTCGGCTGTTTTATCGGGACTGTTGTTGGGTTACTGCCTGGTCTTGGTCCCATAAATGGGGTGGCGATCCTGCTGCCATTGGCTTTTGCGTTAAAATTACCCGCTGAATCTGCCCTGATTTTATTAGCAACTGTCTACATTGGTTGTGAGTATGGCGGCCGTATCTCTTCAATATTACTGAATGTACCGGGAGATGCCGCTGCCATTATGACAACGCTTGATGGTTACCCGATGGCAAAACAGGGACGCGCGGGGGTTGCACTCTCTATCTCTGCTGTGAGTTCGTTTTGTGGTTCACTTTTGGCTATCATGGGTATCATTTTATTTGCTCCACTTTTAGCACAGTGGTCTTTAGCATTCGGGCCTGCTGAGTACTTTGCACTCATGGTATTTGCCATTGCTTGCCTCGGCAGCATGATGAGTCAAAATCCCATAAAATCACTCCTTGCCGCCTTAATCGGTTTGGCCTTAGCAACCGTGGGCGTTGATGCTAATACCGGCGTTTATCGTTTCACCTTTAATAACGTGCACCTCTCCGATGGTATTCAATTTATTGTTGTCGTCATTGGGCTATTTTCCGTCAGTGAAATTTTATTGATGCTGGAGAGTACTTCTGCGGGGCAAAAAGTCATTCGCCAGACAGGGCGTTTGCTATTCAATCGGAAAGAAGCGGCAGCGTGTGCAGGACCAACCTTACGCTCATCAGTGATTGGCTTTTTTGTGGGAATATTACCCGGTGCAGGGGCGACAATCGCCAGTGCAATAACCTACATGACAGAAAAACGGATCAGTGGTAACAGTGATTCATTTGGTAAAGGTGATATCCGCGGTGTCGCTGCACCGGAGGCCGCCAATAACGCATCAGCCTGTGGTTCATTTATTCCTATGCTGACTCTCGGTGTCCCCGGTTCAGGTACAACCGCTGTGATGCTGGGCGCTTTGACACTTTATAACATCACTCCCGGTCCTACCATGTTCACCGAGCAACCTGATATTGTCTGGGGGCTTATTGCTGCTTTGTTGATCGCCAATATTTTGTTACTGATCATGAACATCCCGATGATTGGGCTATTTACCCGTATGTTGAGTATCCCAATGTGGTTTTTGGTTCCTTCAATAGCCATCGTTTCCGCAGTTGGCGTATACGCCATCCACAGTACCACTTTTGACCTTATGTTGATGGTCGGGTTAGGTGTTTTCGGCTATATACTGCGAAAAATGAATTTCCCAATGTCACCACTGATTTTAGGTTTCGTCTTAGGCGAAATGCTGGAACAAAACCTACGACGGGCACTCTCAATCAGCAATGGAGATTTTGAGATCTTATGGAGTAGTACTATCACACAAGTTTTGCTGATTCTGGCGGTATTGGTCATTGTTATTCCGCCCATTCTGCGCATCATTAATAAACGCCGCCATAAAATAGCGGCGCCTTAATAAAAATAGCCAATCCACATAATCAATGGATTGGCTATAAATTTTTTATTACTTAAAAAATCAGTTTGAATACTTGCGCATCACCAGGGATGCATTTGTACCACCGAACCCGAAGCTATTGGACATCACTGTCCTTAGCTCGCGTTTGGTGGGTTCAGTAATAATATTCATGCCCTGTGCTTTTTCATCCAGGTCTTCAATATTAATGCTTGGTGCAATAATGCCATGCTCCAACATCAACAGGCTATAAATCGCTTCATGGGCACCTGCTGCACCCAATGAATGCCCTGTCATCGCTTTAGTGGCGGAAATGGCAGGTGTATTGTCACCAAAAACCTCTCTAATGGCTTCCAACTCTTTCAAATCACCAACTGGTGTCGAAGTTCCGTGGGTATTGATGTAATCGATTCCACCCTCAACACCATCTAATGCTATCTTCATACAACGCACAGCGCCTTCTCCAGAAGGAGCGACCATATCTGCGCCATCTGAATTTGCCCCGTAACCGATAATTTCAGCATAAATATGCGCACCACGGGCTAAGGCGTGCTCTAATTCTTCAACAACCACAATACCGCCACCACCCGCGATCACGAAACCATCGCGGTTTTGATCATAAGTACGGGAGGCTTGTTCCGGTGTTTCATTATATTTAGTGGACAGTGCCCCCATTGCATCAAATTCACAAGCCATTTCCCAGCTTAATTCTTCACCACCGCCGGCAAAAATAATATCCTGCTTACCGAGTTGGATTAATTCAACGGCATGGCCGATGCAATGTGCAGAGGTTGAACAGGCAGAACTGATGGAGTAGTTGACTCCCTTGATCTTAAACGGTGTTGCCAAACACGCTGATACACCGGAAGCCATTGCCCGTGTGACCATATAAGGCCCAACGCCACGCAATCCACGGGCACGCATACCATCTGAACCTGCGACTTGGTTATAGGGAGAGCCTCCTCCTGAACCGACAACTAATCCAGTACGCAGGTTAGAAACTTGTTCATCGGACAGGCCGGAATCTTTAATTGCCTCATCCATTGCCAGATAAGCATAAATCGATGCGTCACTCATGAAACGTAAAGTTTTGCGGTCAATCAAACCAGCAGTATCCAGTTTTACATTTCCCCAAACATGGCTGCGCATGCCCATTTCTTTAAATTTTTCTGAGAAAGTTATCCCGGAACGGCCCTCTTTCAGAGATCCCAACACCTCTTTCTGGTTATTACCAATACTGGAAACAATACCCAGACCGGTGATTACTGCACGTTTCATTACTTACCTCATCAATATGTTTACCTGCGGGATTTATTCACCTGCACTTTAGCTTACACTTGTAAGCTGAACAAGTCCGATCAGGTTAAAAATTCAAAGAAAAATTGATCTTGACTCAACGTTAAAGCTTTGTCATGGGTGGTGCAACTAAACGAAGACCGTTAAAATCCACCTATTATTGTTATCAACAGTACAGGCATTATTGTGAAAAGCAGCGCTATCAGCAACGCAACCCTAAGCTGGAATGAGCAGGGCACCCCCATTTCAGAGCAGTTTGATGATGTTTATTTTTCAAATCAAGATGGCTTGGAAGAAACATTATATGTATTTTTGAAAGGTAATCATTTTCCTCAACGTTTTAATACACACTCCCGTCCAGAATGTGTTATTGCAGAAACGGGATTCGGTACTGGATTGAATTTCCTGACACTTTGGCGAGCTTTCTCCCATTTTAAACAACAATATCCTGAATCTGCATTAAAACGGCTGCATTATATCAGTTTTGAAAAATACCCATTAAAACCATCTGACCTGAAAACAGCACACCGGCGTTGGCCAGAATTTAAGGCATTTTCTGCGCAATTATGCCAACAATGGCCCTTGGCACTGGCGGGCTGCCATAGATTAATTCTCGATAATGGCGCTATCACTCTGGATCTTTGGTTTGGGGATGTAAATGATCTATTACCGAAAATCAGTTCAGGCCTGACAGAGAAAGTGGATGCCTGGTTTTTAGATGGTTTTGCGCCAGCAAAAAATCCACAAATGTGGAGTGAACAGTTGTTCGCTGCAATGGCAAAATTTTGTCGTCCTGAGGGTACGTTTGCCACCTTTACCTCCGCCGGAATAGTCCGCCGAGGATTGCAAGCCGCAGGCTTTAATGTCACTAAGGTTAAAGGTTTTGGGCGTAAAAGAGAGATGTTGACCGGTACGCTATCGTCATCAGGTGGCTCACTTCACTTACCTTATGAACCCTGGTTTTCTCGCAAAGCCGCTACCTGTACCGATGATATTGCCATCATTGGTGGGGGTATTGCCAGCGCACTTACTGCACTTGCCCTAGTGCGCCGTGGTGCCAAAGTCACACTATATTGCCAAGATGCACAACCGGCCCAAAATGCATCCGGCAATCAACAAGGAGCCATTTATCCCTTACTGAATGGTAATGACGATCCATTAGAACGCTTCTTTACATCAGCATTTACTTTTGCCCGCCGTCAGTACGATCAATTAATTGACGAAAATGTATCGTTTGACCATCAATGGTGTGGTGTCAGCCAACTAGCTTATGATGAAAAAAGCGCGAAGAAAATTAGCAAAATGCTACGGACAACGTGGCCAGAAGAAATAGCCCTCGGTATGAACCGTAACCAATTAAGCCATGCCAGTGGAATAGATGTGAATTATGATGGCATTCACTATCCACAAGGAGGTTGGTTATACCCCGCACAACTGACTCAAGCAGTAATTAAACTGGCTGAACAACGTGGAATGCAGGTTTATGTTAATCATAAAATAACTCAGCTCATTCAGAGTGAAAATGGCTGGCAATTGCAGATTGAACATAAGGAAAACCTGCAATGCAAGGATCACAACGTTGTCATTATTGCCAATGGTCACTGTCTGCCACAATTTGAACAGACTAAAAAACTCCCTGTAACCGCTGTTCGCGGTCAAGTTAGCCATATTCCAACTACAGATAGCCTGAGCCAATTGAAAAGTGTACTGTGTTACGATGGCTACATGACGCCTGTTAATCCTAATAACCAATATCACTGTATCGGTGCCAGTTATCAACGTAATCAGTTGGATACACTGTATTCTTCTATCGAGCAACAAGAAAACCGAGATCGTTTATTAAAATGTTTCCCGGATGTTGATTGGCCACAGGAAGTTGACATTTCAGAAGAGAAGTCTCGCCAGGGTATCCGCTGTGTCATTCGAGATCATATGCCAATGGTCGGGAATGTTCCTGCTTTCAGTGAACTTATGGATAAATATGCAAATTTATCTCTGCAAATAAACACTAATAAAATGATTGAAGAATCTCCTTGTTACCCAGACTTATTTATTCTTGGTGCGTTGGGTTCACGGGGATTATGTTCCGCTCCGTTAAGTGCAGAATTATTAGCCAGCCAAATTTTCGGTGAACCTCTGCCGCTTGATGACGAGACATTAGCGGCTTCACACCCAAATCGCTTTTGGGTTAGGAAGCTATTACGCGGCAAAGCAGTAAGAACAGAAAAACCTTGAAGCCGTTTATTCTGTTGCATCAGGCATGGAAAAATTATGTCTGATGCAAGCTCCGGTTCGAGCCACTATTTTATTGGGTAGCTCCTCATTTAAAGTTGATATTTTTTGATATATATACCCATCCAACTTCAAGATGCGCGTTATATTTACGATAAAACGATCAATAAAGATTTAATTATCACTCTTTACTCTCATTATTGAGATGCATTACGAATATTTTTGTCATTGAAGATGGAGAGTTACTCAATTCAAGCAAAAAATAAAGGGCTATATGCATAGCCCTAAATAAAGTTATTTCTATATCAAGTAATTAGTCTTTTGCGCCATCCAGCAGTTTTTGCCAAGTTGCCAAAACCAAAACCTGATCAGGGGGAGTCAGTTCTCCCACTTTAATGGCTTTGTAGATGCTTTCTTCAACACGTTGATGGAGCTGTTCAATCGTATTCGCGCCTTCTTCCTCTAATTCAGCAACAGCTAATGTCAGGTGCCCGCGGAGGTAACCACCAGCAAATAAGTCATCATCACTGGCATGTTCAACCCTATCATCAATTTGCGCCAGAATACGTGTTTCAAACTCTGCGAGCATCATTTTTTCCTCAAAATCAATTTCAGTTAGCAAAGAGATCTTCCGGGTAAGGAAAATGCCCTGCTTTTAATGGTGGCGTATTGTAAAACGATTGCAGACCCTGAATAAAGCGTGCAGCTCGTGCTGGTATCCCATTTTCAAGGTATTGCATGACTTGCGCATGCACTTTCCGCTGAAAAGTAAGGCGATCCGGCTCAAAATCGCCTTCAAGGTTGTCACAACTGACATTAAAGGGAAATCCCGCCGCTACACAGAATAGCCACTCCAGCGATTGTGGTTTAATCTCCACCTTTTCAAACTTCTCCTGCGTTTGGGCGTCACGCCCATCAGGGCAGTACCAGTAACCAAAATCGATCAGTTTGCGACGCTCTTCACCCGCAATGCACCAATGAGAAATTTCATGTAATCCACTGGCGTAAAAACCGTGGGCAAACACTATCCGGTTATAGTTAACTTCATCATCTACAGGCCGATAAATCGGCTCACCATCACCTTTTATCAGACGGGTGTTATAGTCATTGCTAAAGCAATTATCAAAAATTTCAATCAGTTGTTGATAATGATGTGCGGTCATGTATTAATGCCAGATCCTAAATCAAAAATAAAATGCCAGCCAAGAACGGATGGTATCTCCGTGCTGATCATAAAGAAGTTTGATGCTCATCAAAAAGGAAATTGTCACCAACAGTGGACGAATGAGTTTCTTCCCTTTGCTCAACACCAAACTCGCCCCTAATCGCGCGCCGATTATCTGGCCTACCAACATCACAACGCCCGCCAGCCATAAGATCTGTCCACCAAGCACAAAGAATCCCAAGGCTCCGATGTTAGATGCCAAGTTCAGTACCTTGGCATGGGCCGTCGCTTTCGCCAAATTGTAGCCACAAAGCATGACATAAGAGAGTGCGAAAAACGATCCTGTTCCCGGCCCAAACACGCCATCGTAGAAGCCAATACCACATCCGGCAAGGCAACCAAATGCCATTGGGCCAAGACGACGTTGCCTATCTTCTGCTCCAATATTCGGTACTAAGAGGAAATAAAGGCCGATAATAATCACTAATGCCGGCAATAAATAACGCAGAAAATCCGGTGACACAAATTGAACCAGCAAAGCTCCCAACATCGCGCCAATTATCGTCATGAAGATAGCAAAACGCTGGGAACGCAAATCCACTACACCACGGCGGATAAAATAAAGGCTGGCAGAGAAAGAGCTGCCTATAGCCTGTAACTTACTTGTTGCCAGTGCCTGGACAGGAGAAACCCCCATCGATAGCAACGCAGGAATGGTTAATAATCCACCGCCTCCTGCAATAGAATCGATAAACCCCGCCACCATCGCAACCAAAAAGAGAAAACCGTAAATTTCCGGTCCCAATAATGACCATTCCATTATGCATTTCACCAGAAAACTGCTTGCCTATTCTCATGATACCTTTCAGCACCAGCCGAAGTGGATATCAGGCGTCTCTTCCCGAATTACCAGCGCGGAAGCGATGGTATTACATCGGCACACTGTGCCCGCTGGCGCAGTAAGTGATCCATCAGCACAATCGCCATCATGGCTTCTGCAATAGGTACGGCACGAATACCAACACAAGGATCGTGGCGGCCACGAGTTACCATATCCACTTCCTCTCCCTGACGATTGATAGTCCTGCCTGGCACCATAATGCTGGATGTCGGTTTCAACGCGATATGTGCAATAATTGGCTGACTACTGCTAATTCCGCCTAAAATGCCGCCAGCATGATTACTGGTAAACCCCTGCGTCGTCATTTCATCGCGGTTTTCGCTGCCACGTAAATTGATCACACCGAAACCATCACCAATTTCAACACCTTTGACCGCGTTAATGCTCATCAAAGCATGAGCGATGTCTGCATCCAAACGGTCAAAAACCGGCTCTCCCAATCCGGCCGGTACGTTTTCAGCAATTACACTGACTTTCGCACCGATAGAATTCCCCTCTTTTTTCAATGTGCGGAGTAATTCATCAAGCTGAGTTAGCTTACTTGCATCCGGACAGAAAAAAGGGTTCTGTTCAACCTGCTCCCAATCTTTCAGTTCACAATGAATATCGCCCATCTGAGTGAGGCAAGCACGAATAAGAATGCCGTGTTTTTCCAACAGATATTTTTTAGCAATTGCCCCTGCTGCAACGCGCATGGCGGTTTCACGGGCAGATGAACGCCCCCCGCCACGGTAATCACGCAACCCGTATTTCTGTTCGTAGGTATAGTCAGCATGGCCCGGACGGAAAACATCGTTAATTGCACTGTAATCTTGTGAACGCTGATCGGTGTTCTCAATCATCAGACCAATGCTGGTGCCTGTTGTCACGCCGTTAAAAACACCGGAAAGAATGCGAACTTGATCGGGTTCACGACGTTGTGTCGTATAACGGGACGTTCCCGGACGACGCCTGTCCAGGTCGATTTGTAAGTCAGCTTCTGTGATAGCAATGCCCGGTGGAACACCATCGACAATGCATCCCAGTGCGATCCCGTGAGATTCACCAAATGTGGTGACACGAAAAAACTGCCCAATACTATTTCCTGCCATTCCTACCCTGCCATCATTATTTGCGTTACCAATGAGATCGAATAACAATAACTCACCCAATGATTAAAACCTATCTTATTTCAGTAATTTTATTTGCCTTTTATCCTTACTTTTTCGAGCAACAATATTGCCAGCTACGACTCGAAATCCACTGGATATATACGCGATAAACATCAAGTTATAATCCGCAAGACAACGCGAAGCCTTATATTTCCCCGCTGTGCGGGGAAATATAACACGCATCCTGAAGTTGGACTGGTATAGATACAATTTATATGAAATAGCCGTTTTAACCATTAGATGAATGAAAAAAATATCAGTCTTTGAATGGCTGGAAATATTCGTGATATTCAACAAGCTGCTGACGAGTCAGTACGAAAACACCATCACCATAATCATGTTCGAATGTCAGCCATTTGAAGGGTACTTCCGGGTATTGCTCAATCAGGTGTACCATACTGTTACCTACTTCACATACCAGTATTCCCTCTTCTGAAAGAAAATCCGGGGCAGTTGCCAGAATACGACGAACCAAATCCAACCCGTCAATACCTGCAGTCATGGCTAATTCAGGTTCATGATCGTATTCCTGAGGAAAATCACTCATATCTTCTTCATCGACATAAGGAGGATTAGTCACAATGATGTCGTATTTCATCGATGGTATATCATGAAATAGATTTGAACGAATCGGGATGACACGGTGAGAAAGCTTATGATTCTCTATATTTATTTCTGCAACTTCCAAAGCATCAGGAGAAATATCAACAGCATCAACTTCGGCTTCCGGGAAAGCATGGGCACAAGCAATTGCAATACAACCGCTTCCTGTGCAAAGATCCAAAATTGTCGATGGCTGACGTGAGATAAATCCTTCAAAATGGTTTTCAATCACATCTCTAATCAGTGAACGTGGAATCAAAACTCGCTCATCGACATAAAATTCATGACCACAGAACCAAGCGCGATTTATCAAATAAGCAACAGGAACACGTTCATTAATACGACGCAAGACAAGTTCCACGATGCGTTGGCGCTCTGTTGATGTCAGGCGGGAAGCCAGCATTGAATCAGGAACATCCATAGGCAAACGCAATGAGGGGAGAACTAATTGCAGAGCCTCATCCCACGGATTACATGCCGTATGTCCACAATAGATATCCGATTCGCTAAAACGGCTGGTAGACCAACGCAACATATCTAAAATGGTACGCAGCTCTGCAACAGCCTCATCGACTAAAATCTTATCCAAAAAACACCTCCAAACAACAAAAAGATATATCAACTCGTTAGTTTGCCACGTTCCCGGACACAAATCAGCTTTCTGAACAGATGAATTATCTTAGGAATTGAAAAGGAGAGTGATAATACGAAACCACCCTACACAGGCAGGGTGGCATGTTTAGGTTATCTGGTGATTATTTATTCTTTTTCACCCATAGGTAATAGCTTATGGTCAATAATGCTATCCATACTATCCCAACGTACAAGGCGATGCGGGTATTGGGGAAATAACCTAATACCGCAATAACAAAGGCCATAAAAGCAATAGTCAAAGCGGGTGCGACAGGCCAGAAAGGCACGGGGAATTTAAGCTGTCTGGTCTCTTCTGCCGGCATTTTTCGACGCATGATATATTGTGACAGCAAAATCATCAGCCATACCCAGACGGTTGCAAATGTTGCAATAGACGCAATGATGATGAAAATTTTTTCCGGCAATAAATAATTTAAAAGCACGCCCACCAGCAAGATCCCTGACATCACCAGCACTGTAACCCACGGTACACCGCTTTTAGTCAGTTGAGTAAACGAGGCCGGTGCCTGTTTTTCCTGTGCCATGCCATACATCATCCGTCCTGCGCCAAAAATATCACTGTTAATCGCGGAAATGGCGGCGGTAATGACGACAACATTTAAAATATTGGCGGCGGAATCAATGCCCAGACTGGAAAATATCTGGACAAACGGGCTGCCATTTTGTCCCACTTGATTCCACGGATAAATGCACATCAAAACAAACAGGGTAAGGACATAGAACAGTAAGATACGCAACGGAACCGCATTAATTGCACGCGGAATGGATTTTTCCGGGTTTTTAGCTTCACTGGCAGTAATGCCGATGACTTCAATACCACCAAAAGCAAACATAACGACGGTGAGCGAAGCAATGACTCCCGCGAGGCCGTTTGGCATAAATCCGCCATGATCCCATAAGTTCGACAGGCCTGTGGCATGCTCAGACTCCTGACCAAACCCATACATCATGATGGCAAAACCGCCGACGATCATAGCGATAATTGCAACAACCTTGATGATAGACAGCCAAAACTCCATTTCACCAAATACTTTGACATTACACAGGTTGATGGCACCAATAAAAAAGACAATGCCAAGTACCCAAATCCACTGGTCAACATGGGGAAACCAGAGCTTCATGTAGATACCAAATGCGGTGACATCAGCAAGACAAACAACCAGCATTTCAAAGACATAAGTCCATCCGGTCAGAAAACCCGCCAATGGCCCTAAGTAATGAGTGGCATAGTAAGAGAAAGAGCCTGGTGCAGAGCGATGAACCGCCATTTCCCCCAAAGCCCGCATGACCATAAAAACGGCGGCACCACCCATTGCATAAGCCAGCAATACCGCTGGCCCTGCGGCTTTAATGGCACCTGCCGAACCATAGAAAAGACCTGTACCAATTGCCGAACCCAGTGCCATAAATCGAATGTGGCGAACGCTCAACCCTCGCTTGAGTTGTGAGATGCTTTGCATGATTTATCCTTGTGTCTTTTATTATTAGATTGGAAAAGATAAATACTACGATAAGGCCGGATAAAATCCGGCCTTATACGATGTGTTTTTACTTAATTTTCTAAGATACTTCCGGCAGGCAACAAGGCAGAAAGTTGCTGCTCGGCCAACAACTGGATTGCTACATCAATATCCGGGGCGAAAAAGCGGTCTTTATCATAATGTGCAACTTTATCGCGGAGAATATGGCGGGCTTTTTCCAATATCTGACTACTTTCCAAACCATGACGAAAATCTATGCCCTGGCAAGCCGTCAACCATTCTATCGCTAAAATACCGCGCACATTATCTGCCATTTCCCATAAGCGACGGCCTGCGGCAGGTGCCATTGAAACGTGATCTTCTTGATTGGCAGACGTTGGCAGACTATCGACACTCGAAGGATGTGCCAGTGCCTTGTTCTCACTTGCCAGCGCCGCCGCCGTCACCTGCGCAATCATGAAACCGGAGTTAACTCCGCTGTTTTCGACCAAGAATGGCGGTAACTGCGACATATTGCTATCCATCAGCAAAGCAATGCGGCGTTCTGACAATGAACCGATTTCTGCCAAAGCAATAGCCAGATTATCCGCTGCCATAGCAACCGGTTCAGCGTGGAAATTACCACCAGAAATCACCTCATCTTCTTCGGTAAAGACCAGGGGATTATCAGAAACGGCATTGGCTTCAACCATAATGACATCAGCCGCATGGCGGATTTGGGTTAAACAGGCCCCCATCACCTGTGGCTGGCAACGCAACGAATAAGGATCCTGAACTTTCGGGCAGTTTTGATGAGAGGCAGAAATCTCACTTTGTTCTTCCAATACCAGACGGTAAAGGGCGGCCACATCAATCTGACCTTTCTGTCCACGGACTTCATGAATACGAGCATCAAAAGGTTTACGGGAGCCAAGAGCGGCTTCAACAGACAAGGTGCCGCAAACAATCGCTGAGGCGAGTAAATCGTCGGCGGCAAATAGCCCTTTTAAGGCAAAGGCGGTCGAAACTTGTGTACCGTTGAGCAGTGCCAATCCTTCTTTTGCGACAAGACACATCGGCTCAAGTCCTGCTTTTTCCAGTGCCACTTTTGCCGGGAGCCATTCGCCACGATAACGGGCCTGACCTTCTCCCAACAATAACAAGCTCATATGCGCTAATGGTGCCAGATCACCGGAAGCCCCTACTGAACCTTTGCCTGGAATACAGGGATACACTTCAGCGTTGACCAGGGCAATCAATCCCTGAATCACGGCCGGACGAATGCCGGAATAACCACGGGCAAGGCTATTAATTTTCAACACCATAATCAATCGGACAATTTCATCCGGCAGAGGCTCACCCACGCCCGCCGCATGTGACAACACGATAGAACGCTGCAACTCTTCTAAATCCTGCTCTGCAATACGGGTATTCGCCAGCAAGCCAAAACCGGTATTGATACCATACGCGGTTTTATTTTCACTGATAATGCGATTCACACAAGCGACACTGCTCTCAATGGCCGGAACGCACTGTTCGTCCAGACGAATCTGAACAGGGTGCTGATAAACATGACGTAGTTCTTCAAGTGTCATTTTTCCCGGATGAATAGTAATGTTTTTCATTTTAACAACGCTCCTTATTTTGCATCAGCCACTGGCAGGTTTAACATTGGCAGGTTTAGTTCCTGTTCTTTCGCACACTGGATAGCCAATTCATAGCCCGCATCCGCATGGCGCATAACGCCGGTTGCCGGATCATTGTGTAAGACGCGGGCAATACGTGCAGCCGCTTCATCCGTTCCATCACAAACAATGACCATGCCGGAATGCTGAGAGAATCCCATACCAACGCCACCGCCATGATGCAAGGAAACCCACGTCGCACCACTGGCAGTATTCAGTAAGGCATTCAGCAATGGCCAGTCAGACACTGCGTCAGAACCATCTTGCATGGCTTCAGTTTCACGATTAGGGCTGGCGACCGAGCCGGAATCCAGATGGTCACGACCAATGACGATTGGTGCAGAAAGCTCCCCACGGCGAACCATTTCATTGAATGCCAAGCCTAATTTGGCGCGATCGCCCAATCCCACCCAACAAATACGGGCAGGCAAGCCCTGAAAACTGATGCGCGCTCTCGCCATATCTAGCCAGCGGTGTAAATGGTCATCATTCGGCAGCAGCTCTTTTACCTTGGCATCGGTTTTATAAATATCCTCAGGATCACCGGAAAGTGCCGCCCAACGGAAAGGTCCGATACCGCGACAGAACAGAGGGCGAATGTAAGCAGGAACAAATCCGGGAAAATCAAAGGCGTTTTCAACACCCGATTCTTTCGCCATTTGGCGGATATTATTGCCATAATCGAAGGTAGGCACACCTTGTTTCTGGAAAGCCAGCATGGCTTCAACATGTGCGGCCATTGACGCTTTTGCCGCCCGGATCACCACTTCTGGCTCACTTTCAGCACGACGACAATATTCGTCCCATGTCCAACCAGCTGGCAAATAACCATGTAATGGATCATGGGAGCTGGTTTGGTCTGTCACCATATCAGGACGTACACCACGGCGTACTAACTCAGGTAAGATTTCTGAAGCATTACCACATAATGCGATTGAGATTGCTTTACCTTCCCGGGTATAACGCTCAATACGTGCCAAAGCATCATCCAGATCAACGGCCTGTTCATCCACATATTTGGTACGCAAACGAAAATCAAGGCGGCTTTGTTGGCACTCTATGGTTAATGAAGAGGCACCAGCCAATGTTGCAGCCAGTGGCTGTGCTCCTCCCATCCCCCCCAGGCCTGCCGTCAATATCCAGCGGCCGGTCAAGTTGCCGTTGTAGTGTTGGCGGCCTGCTTCGACAAACGTTTCGTAAGTTCCCTGTACAATGCCCTGGCTTCCAATGTAAATCCAGCTACCGGCGGTCATCTGACCATACATAGCCAGCCCTTTGGCATCCAGTTCGTTAAAATGTTCCCATGTTGCCCAATGGGGCACCAAATTCGAGTTGGCAATTAATACACGCGGGGCATTTTCATGTGTTTTAAACACCCCCACCGGTTTACCTGATTGCACCAACAGGGTTTCGTCATTGTCCAGATTTTTTAAGGTTTCAACGATTTTTTCATAGCATTCCCAGTTTCTGGCGGCACGGCCAATGCCACCATAAACCACCAATTCGCAGGGATTTTCCGCCACATCGGGATCAAGATTATTCATGAGCATACGAAGTGGTGCTTCGGTTAGCCAGCTTTTTGCTGTGAGTTGTGGCCCTCTGGGAGAGCGGATGGTTACGTTGCTGAATTTATTATTTTGCGTCGTCACGGTTTTTTTTCCTATTTCATTTTTGTGAATTTTGTTAATTTTATAGTTGTATATACATGTATATTCAATAGGCAAAAATGTGACGAAGATAAAGTTGATGATGCGGGACACAACACTATTTGTGATAAAAATCAACAAAATGATATTGATTTATTTCGTCATAAACGGGGAGATATTTTTACTGGTTTTGTGTTTAATATCACATTGATTTTACATTATTGTCACAATGATTAATGAAAAACCTCTCCCTCCCAATAAGAAAAAAGAGGTTTTTGTAGCGTAATTTTTTATAACTTACAGGAAGACTATGAATTAAACCGCCCTTTTAATTTATATCGATGACCAGGAAACAATAATCTGGCACTGGAAACAATAAACGTTTTCGACCAGGTTCGGCGGCTAATTAATAAACAAGGTGTGCTGGCTTCAATTTGTAATAACCGACAAGAAAGGGCATCTCCCGCCACAGCTTCAACAATATGCTCCCCTTCGGTTAATGGCGCTACCTGAGATAAATAATCATGGGCGGTTTGTTGCCGAAAATCTTGCCGCAAATATTCCGGTGCCGCCTGAACATTGACATAGCGATCTTCAATTTGCACAGGTATCTCATTTTCATAATGCAAAATGATGGAATGGTAGAGCGGTGCCCCGGCTGCAATACTGAATTCCACAGCCTGAGTGATATTGGCGGTCACTTCAGCGAGTTTCAGCACCTTGCAACTATGTCGGTTAGAGCGGGAAGCAATTTCATCTGCAATACTGTGAATTTCAAATAACGCAGATTGTCCTTTTGGCTCAGAGACAAACGATCCCACCCCCTGCAAACGAAACAGGAAACCTTCTGCCGTTAACTCCCTCAATGCCCGATTAGCCGTCATACGACTACAGCTAAATTGTTTGACTAATTCCGCTTCCGAAGGAACCCGATCATGCGGTTTCCATTTCCCTGTATAGATCTTTTCAATAATCGCTTGTTTGACCTTTGCATACAGGGGCACCGGTTTGGCATAGGTATATGGTAAATCGTCTGTCACTGTCCCTTCCTTCTCACTTTTTACGATCCCCACCCGTTAGTTATTCCACCAGTGCACCAACTGCCAGGCAAGGCGAGCCGCCGCTTTCCCCCCCATTCCCTGAATATCATACAAAGGGTTTAGCTCCACTAAATCCACGGCCTGCAATTTTTTGCTCTGACAGATGAGTTGAACCAATGGCAATAAACGCGCCAGCGGAACTCCCAATGCCGCTGGCGCAGAAACGGCCGGCATTTGCCAAATTGGCAGCACATCCAAGTCGATAGTCATATAAATGATATCAACCTGATTAATGATATCTTGTAATTGCTGCTGTACCTTATCCAACAGGGATTCAACACAGTGGGTATCCCAAATAATCGTGACATCAAGATGATTGGCTTCATCCAGTAATGCCTGGGTATTTGATGCCAGGCTGGCGCCAACACAACTGTAATTAAATGGACGCTGGTGTTGCTGGCAGTAATGCGCAAGTTGCCGAAATGGAGTGCCTGATGTAGGCTGCAGCGAATTTCTCAGATCCAAGTGGGCATCAAAATTGATGATACCAACACGCTGCTCCGGGAACGCTCGGTAAATTCCCATCCCATGTGCAAAAGCCGTTTCATGCCCACCACCAAAAATCAGCGTTTTCATATTATGCTGCTGGCATTCATAGACAGCATCACTGAGCGCCTGCTGGGCTTCACTCAGTTCGCCTGAATCAGCGCGAATATTTCCCAAATCCACTAACCTATCATGGCCGTCATAGCTCGCCAGATTTGCCAGCGATTGGCGCAGATATTCTGCTCCCAGTTTTGCTCCCGGACGCCCCTGATTCAGCTTAACACCTTCATCGCATTCAAATCCCAATAGCGCAATGTGGTGAGGAAATTCAGCTGGGGAGAAACTGGTGGGCTGCTTTATTGTCTGGAATATCCGTAAGGCATTATTGGCTTCTGCAAGATCATTACGCCCCTGCCAACTATTTTCTGATGCTGGATGCCATAAATTCATATTTTTTCCCTCACCACCATTAATTAAAGCCATTTAAGTCATCACGATGCGTCATTTCACCATGATAAATACGATAAACCAACGGGTTATGTCCCAGTTCATATAAGATATCCACCGGATCCCGGGCATCCCAAACGACAAAGTCCGCTATAAAACCTGCCGTAAGTTGACCATGACTCTCTGCTCGTCCCAGTGCGCTGGCGGCGTGAATGGTGACTCCCTGCCATACTTCTTCCGGTGTCAAACCAAATTGTACACAAGCCATATTCATCATCAGGCGCAAAGAGGCAAAAGGACTCGTGCCGGGATTAAAATCTGTCGAAATAGCCATTGGAACGCCATATTGGCGCAATAATGCAATCGGTGGACGTTGAGTTTCTCTCAGGAAGTAAAATGCCCCCGGCAGTAACACAGCCACGGTTCCACTACGACTGAGAGCCTCAATTCCTTTTTCATCCAAATGCTCAATGTGATCCACTGATAAACCTTGATATTCAGCAACCAGTTCACTTCCGCCCAAATTGGAAAGTTGCTCAACATGACCTTTTACGGGGATATTCAGGCGCTTTGCGGTTGCAAAAAGGCGTTTGGTCTGTTCCAGATTGAAACCAACCGTTTCACAAAATACATCTACAGCTTCGAATAACTGTTTTTGCCAAAGAGTAGGCAGGATGGAGCCACACACTAAATCAATATAGGCATCAGGATCATGTTTATATTCAGGTGGGACGGCATGGGCAGAAAGTAATGTCGGGCTAATTTCGATGGGATTTTTCTGTGCCAATGCCCGCACGACATTTAACTGTTTCTCTTCATTTATCAGATCCAGCCCATAACCGGATTTCATCTCAATCGTTGTCACGCCTTCGGCCATCAGTGCATTGAGACGTTTCTGGGAGACACTTTCCAACTGTTGAGCTGAACTGTTGCGGGTGGCATTCACTGTCGAATTAATCCCTCCCCCTTTGGCACTCATTTCTTCATAAGAAACCCCATTCAGGCGCTGTTCCCACTCAGAGGCTCTATTACCGCCAAAAACTAAGTGAGTGTGGCAATCGATTAAGCCAGGGGTGATCAGGCGCTGCTCTGCGTCAATGACCTTACATTGGTTGGCGGGTACGCTATCTGTCGGCACAATCGCTAAGATTTTTTCGCCCCGCACAATAAGGTCATGCTGCTCTAACATGCCATAATTGCTTTCACCAGCCATGTCTTTAATTGCAGGATCCATTGTGGCAAGTTTGGCATTGCGCCATATGACATCAGTGTCTCTTAGTTCAATCGACATTGTACTATCCTGTTATTTTTGTTGTTTGTATCAGAACTCATGTTGTATATACATTTATTTTATAACCAGACATCATTGTCAAATTATTTTGTGAACATGTTGTTACTTTAAATGATAACTATCAGGAAAAATCACAAAAAATCAGGTACACTTGCTAAAAGTTGTGAGTAAATGAACGTGTAATGAAGAAAAAATATCAATTAAACACAGAAGACATCAGCCTATTCAGGTCGTCTGTCACGGGAACCCGGCGCATTGCACAAGATACGGTTTCCCATCCCCCGAAGAGAAAAAAAATTAACCGTATTGCCCCTGAACGCTTGAAGCAAGAGCAAGCTGATGCCAGTTATTATTTTTCCGATGAATTCCAGCCAAATTTGGATATGGAAGGCCCGACCCGCTACATTCGGGAAGGTGCCAGCCATTATGAATTAAAGAAATTGCGACGTGGCGATTATTCCCCTGAACTGTTTCTGGATTTACATGGGCTGACTCAGTTACAGGCCAAACAAGAAATGGGGGCATTAATCGCTGCCTGCCGTCGAGAGCATGTCTATTGTGCCTGCGTTATGCATGGACATGGTAAACATATTCTCAAACAACAAGCCCCGCTATGGCTTGCCCAACATCCTGATATTATTGCCTTCCATCAAGCGCCCAAAACGTGGGGAGGGAGCGCTGCGTTACTCATTTTGGTAGAGATGGATGAATTTACGCAGCGCTAACTTGTTTTTCTCTTTAATTAAATTGCCTAAGAATTAAGGTGTCTGGTCAGGATTTCGCCGCTAATTGTGCAGGGGATGTTTGCCATAACAGACACCCTTTTTCCGTTTGGTGATCCAACTCGACACAAGCAATGCTGGATGTCGCAAACATCGGCGGAGTTTGCCCCGGACAAAGCTCAGACACCAAATAGCCGACCAACGGTAAATGAGAAACTATCAATACAGATTGATACCCTTGCGTTGACAAAACGTGCAAGTAGCTGGCAACCAACATTACATCTCCCGATGGCGTTAACTCAGCCAGTATTTCTTCATTGTCGGGAAGCACCAGGTTTTCTCGTACCGCCTTCAATGTTTGTTCTGCCCGGATATAAGGACTGACCAGAACACAGTCTATGTCAGGCGATTGTTGCGAAAGCCCATGAGCCATTTGCTGTGATTCTTGATATCCTCTGGAGGTCAGTTCCCGCGCTGCATCACTGATGGCATTCAAAGCAGCATCACCATGACGCATAATAAAAACGTACATAATCCACCGTTAAGTTAATTGTGAATCTGTCTCAAAATAACCCACACTTTAGCTTTTCAAACCATGAATAAACAATTAATTATTTCCTATAAAAAATCGGCCCTTAATGACAAGAGCCGACCTGACTGTTTTAACCAATAAAATTCAAGCTATACGTGAAATTTCTTTTTCTGTTCTGCCATCCGAATTAAACCCTCACAGGGCGTAAATCTTTCGCCATATTGCGTCTCCAGACGACGTAAAATTTCTACAACTTTGTCACTGCCAAGCTTATCAATATAACGGAATGGCCCGCCCAGGAACGGTGGGAACCCAATGCCAAATACAGCACCAATATCACCATCACGTGGACTTCTGATAATCCCCTCATCCAAACAACGCACGGCTTCATTGAGCATGAGCATCACACAACGCTGGGCAATGTCAGCAGGCAACATCTTTATCGCGGGTTTGATCTTTAATAAGGAATAAATCGAAGCATCCACTTCTTTGGATTTTTTTCTACTCGTATATAATTTTCTACTCGTATATAAATAGAAACCGCGGCCATTCTTCCTGCCCTTTCGGTCATCTTGCAAAATTGCAGCCAAAATCTCCGGTGCCGCAAATCGACTGCCTAATTCTTCTACTAAAACAG
Organism: Xenorhabdus griffiniae; assembly: GCF_001028135.1. GTDB lineage: Bacteria > Pseudomonadota > Gammaproteobacteria > Enterobacterales > Enterobacteriaceae > Xenorhabdus > Xenorhabdus bakwenae. Next base: position 15,603 of record NZ_LDNM01000012.1, on the reverse strand, counting down.
GGATGATTTTAGTACCCACATCGATGCCAACTTCATCCAGCAGATTGATGGGACCAATAGGAAAACCAAAATTCAGCAAAGCATTATCGATATGTTCAACCGGTTCACCTTCCAATAAACAATAACCTGCCTCATTAATGTAAGGTGTTAGAATTCGGTTCACATAAAAACCCGCTTTATCCCCGACTACAATCGCTGTTTTTCCCTGTTTCTTGGCTAACGCTACGGTCGTTGCGATCGTTTTTTCACTCGTTCCCTCATGTGGAATGACTTCCACCAGCGGCATTTTGTCTACCGGACTGAAATAGTGAAGACCGATCACCTGCGCTGGCCGAGTCGCCGTTTCAGCGATCTTATGGATTGGCAATGAAGAAGTGTTAGACGCAAAAATGGTTTCGGGTTTTGTATTCTCTTCAATCTCTGCAACCATTTTGCGTTTCAGGACTAAATCTTCAAATACCGCTTCAACCACAATATCAGCTTGCTTAAACCCACTGTAATCGGTTGTTCCTGTCAATAGAGACATCTGACGAGAACGCTCACTTGATTGCAAACGACGCTGTTTTACCCGCTTAGAAAGGAGATCCCAGGTATATTTCAAGGCCTGATTAATGCCTTTTTCATTAATATCTTTAATGCGAGCAGGCAAATTCCCTCGCGTCACGGTCACATTGGCAATACCGCCCCCCATCAGGCCGCCCCCCAAAATCCCCACATGTCTGATTTCGGCGGGCGGTTCTGAAGAGCCAGTTTCATTCTTCAACGTTGTAGAAGCAAAAAACAGACTCCGCAATGCTTCTGATTCTTGTGTCATCGCCAGTTCACCAAACGCCCTGGCTTCAAGCTGAAAACCTTTCTCAGAGCCTTTTTCCAGGCCGGCACGAATCACATTGATGATTTTTTCTGGTGCGGGATAATGGCCACGAGTTTTTTCTCGCGTTTTTTTATGAACCATCTGGAATAACAACGGCCTGCCTAATGCACTTGCCAGTATGCGCTGTGACCATACCAATGGCTTACGTTTCACGATGCCTTTTTTAACATACTGCACAGCAACATCCAGCAAGATATCTAAAGGAACGGCGTCATCCACAACGCCCAGCCGTTGCGCCTGTTTTGCCTTGAGCTGACGGCCGGTCAATATGATGTCTAACGCAGCACTGACACCAATCAAACGAGGCAATCTTTGCGTTCCGCCTGAACCGGGTAATAACCCAAGCTGAACTTCCGGCAAACCAAGACGGGTTTTCTCATCCAAAGAACAGATTCGCGCATGACAAGCCAATGCCAACTCCAGCCCACCACCTAAACACGCGCCATGGATCGCGGCCACAATCGGTAAAGGATAACTGGCAATCTGCGCAAACAGTTTTTGACCTTTTTCAGCCAATGCTGTCGCTTCTTCCTGAGATTGGCAGTGAGCTATCATGCTAATATCAGCACCAGCAATGAAGGTATCTGCCTTGCCGGATACAATAACTAGCCCTTTCAAGTTTGAAACTTGTTGCGCTTTTTCAAACATGATCAGGAACTGTTCAACAAATTCAGCTTTCAGTGTGTTGACTTTCTCTCCGGGTACATCAATGGTGATAATTCCCACCTTGTCGTCCCTGACAGAAAAACGGAATACTGATTGCTCCGGTTGCATTGCTGCTGACATAACCGTTTCTTTTTCAGCCTGAGCCATTATTCTACCTCCAATACCATTGCTGCACCCAAACCACCCGCGGCACAAGCTGTTGTTAACCCAAGACCACCACCACGGCGATGCAATTCATTCAACGTCTGGGTAACCATTCTGGCGCCTGTCGCCGCGAAGGGATGCCCATAAGCAATTGATCCACCCAATACATTGAATTTATCCATATCCACTTCACCTATTGCCTGAGAACGCCCTAACTTTTCACGGGCAAATTTCTCACTGGCAAACATGTTTAAATTCGTTAATGTTTGGGCAGCAAATGCTTCATGCATGTCGATAAGAGTAAGCTCATTCAGGGTGATACCCGCACGATCCAGTGCCAGCGGGGTTGCATAGGACGGTCCCAGTAACATGTCCTGCCAAACATCAATGGCAGAAAATGCATAACTGCGTAAATACCCCAATGGAACCATACCGAGTTCTTTGGCAACCGATTCACGCATTAACATTACTGCCGCTGCACCATCAGTCAATGGTGTACTGTTTGCTGCGGTAACTGTGCCATATTTACGATCAAAAGCCGGGCGCAATTTGGCATAAGAAGCTAAGGTGGAGTTTTTTCTGATATTGTTATCTTCTGCCAATGTCTTACTGTATGGCGGGAAATATGCCGATATCATTTCCTTTTGCAAAAGCCCTTGCTCCCAGGCTTTAGCGGCTAATACGTGGGAGCGATGCGCAAGTGCATCCTGATCTTCACGACTGATATGATACGTTTTTGCCATCTGTTCAGCGGTATCCCCCATTCTCAACCCTGTAGAATATTCAGCAACGGCTGGGGATACAGGCAATAAATCACGGAGTTTCAATCGGCTGAGTAATTTGAATCGTTGAGAGAGGCTCTTGGCTTTGTTCATATCAACTAACGTGCGCGCCAGTGACTTAGTCACTCCGATGGGCAAAACGGATGAAGAATCCGCACCTCCGGCGATCCCTATATTGACTGTCCCTGCCATAATACTTTCAGCCACATTTGCAATTGCCTGAAAACTCGTCGCACAGGCGCGGGAAACACTATAGGCATCAGTATTTACACTTAAGCCTGCCCCCAAAACAATCTCCCTTGCAATATTCGGTGCTTCCGGCATTTGAACCACCTGTCCAAAAACCAATTGGTCGATCTTCTCAGGCGACAAACCGCTCCTAATGACCAGCTCGCTTACAACAGCCTTTCCTAAGTCAACAGCCGGAATACCGTGGTAGAAAGTTGCCTGTTTCGCAAAAGGAATGCGCAACCCGCTGACAATAGCGACACGTTCCTTTTGCGGTATTACTTTTGTTGAAGAACGACCCATAGCAACTCCTAATCATTATTATTAACTAAATCAATTGATTAAAAATATTTACTCACCCCATAAGAGGTCAGACCTGATGATGCATTGTTAACGCAATGTTGGAAAATAGCAAATAGGAATAAACGAAAAATGAGAACAATCTCAACTTTAAATTATTATAATTTATACAACTTAAACGAAGAATGTGCGACAGGAGTACAAAGAGAAGGCAATGATTTACAATCGATTACAAGTGATTTTCTCACTGATTGGCATGACAAAACAATGAGAAAACCATTGTTCAGAGTGAATTAACGCAAGCCTAACTGAAAGATGAGGGCTTCCGCTTGGCAGCTAAAGGTAAAGTCCACAGATAATTGCATTCCACCGTCAACCGCTTCGATACTATGGCGTATAACACAGGGATCAGATTCCACTGATTTTGCCTTTTTGATCAACATATTAAGCATGATTTCGGCGTCTTGTTCACTCGCAAAAATACACTGATAAGAAGCGGTGCAGTCTTCATTATCAATAACGGTTCCCACATCAACACAGCAGCAAGCTGCCGTCTCTTCGGCATTACAGCGGTTAATCGCATCAGACATTTAAAGTTACTCCGGCTAAAAAACTTGCTGATAATTCTACGTTTTCCTGACTACCGATAACCAGCACTTACGCTGTTTAAAGCCATTTATCTCACTGTTTATTGATCTGACCACGTCAACAGAAACCCGTTTACACTTCATTAACGTAAGTTGTCTGTTTTTTGTTAAGTAAGTCCCAATTTAAGAATCATTTTAGTTGTATTTAGAAAACATTCTTGCAACATATTCTATTATCAAGCCTATACTTCGTGCACTGGTCTGATTTGTCATTATTGTCATTGTTGTCATTGCGACAAATCGACTCTACAATCCCGCGCTCTCAGCTACTTGAGTGGCATGTTAATAATAATTAGACAATGAGGTTTGGTTATGGACCAGAAAAACCTATTTACACGTTCAGCATTAGCAGTGGCGGTTGCCATTCTCTCATCCAACGCTAGTGCTGCTGGTTTTCAATTGAATGAATATTCATCATCAGGACTAGGCCGTGCATTTTCTGGGGCAGGTGCTGTTGCAGACAACGCTTCCGTAGGCAGCCGTAACCCTGCGGCCATGACCTTATTTGATCGCCCGTCATTTTCTGGTGGTCTGGTGTATGTCAACCCAGATGTTGATATTACTGGGAAGTCACCTGTTACGCGTCAGAGCACAAATGCTAAAAACATCGCACCACATGCATGGATCCCAAACCTGCATTTTATCGCTCCAATTAATGATCAGTGGTATATTGGCGCCTCTGCGACTTCTAACTTTGGCTTGTCTACCAACTTCAGTAATAATTATTCTGCTGGTCCCATTGGTGGAAAAACATCGCTCAAGACTGTGAACTTTAATCTGAGTGGCGCTTACAAATTTAATAATCAATTCAGTTTTGGCTTAGGTGTTAATGCTATTTATGCCGATGCTGAAATTGTTCGTCATATGGGCGAAGTCGGGCCAGCATTAACAGGAATGATTCACAAAATTAACCCAAAATCTAAGGCTAGCATCCCTTCAACTACTGAAGGTGCCCGTTTGGAAGGCAAAGATTGGGGTTATGGTTGGAATGCAGGCCTTTTGTACCAATTTGATGAAAATAATCGTTATAGCTTAACTTACCGTTCTAAAGTTAAAGTGAAGTTTAAAAAAGGCGATTACAGCAATGAACTGCCTAATATTCCTGCTAACCCGGCGCTCGGATTTCCTGGCATAAATGGCCTTGGGGGTAATACCATCAAAGGAACATTGGATCTGAATTTACCGGATATGTGGGAATTCTCAGGCTATAACCGCGTTGCACCACAATGGGCAATTCACTATAGCTTCCTGTATACAGGCTGGAGCGAATTTAAAGAATTACGTGGTAAAAATAAAGATTCCGGCAATACCTTATTCCACAAACACGAAGGTTTCCGCGATGCTTATCGTATCTCACTAGGTACAACTTACTACTATGACGATAACTGGACATTCCGTACCGGTATCGCTTTTGATGAAAGCCCTGTACCCGCCAAAAATCGTTCTATCTCCATTCCGGATCAAGATCGTTTTTGGTTTAGCTTAGGAACCACTTATGCATTCAATAAAGATGCTTCTGTAGATGTTGGTGTTTCCTATATGCGTGGTAAAAAAGTACATGTTAGCGAAAAATTGCAAGAGGACGCACCTGCTCCTTTCAATTCATCATATGAATTCGATTCCAAAGGAACCGCATGGTTGTATGGTATAAACTTTAACTATACGTTCTAACTACATACCGTAACCCCAAAAAGGATAGCGCCCGCTATCCTTTTTTGATTATAAGTCCGAACTAATCTATAGAATCCAATTCATCTTGAATACTTGCCGAATTAGGATTTTTTTCCGGCGCCAATATGCCGCCATTGGCCATGAAATCGTGGCGTTGGAAGTAAGCATCGCGCATCATCAAATAAGGATCTGAAGAGTTCTTTAACAGGCCATCAGAATCCAGCAAGCGAGCACGCGTTTCTATACCTTGGAAAACCCACTTGCCTACCGACATCCAACCCGTGAAATAACTCAATATGGGATAAGTCATATCCGCCAAGTTACCGCCTTCATCACGCAATGTAAAACTACCGTAACCGGGCAGAACAGCATACGGACCATACCCCACGTTATAGTATCCCAATGTGCTACCAAAACGCACCGGATCTTCTTTTGCCAGTTTGGGGTTTGCCATGGAAGCAACATCAATAAGCCCTCCCATTCCCAACAAGGTGTTCAAAAAGAAACGGTTGAAGTGTTTTGCACCTTCATGAACATCACCACGCAAGAAACTGTTCACCATACTGGCTGGCTCTTCGAGGTTGCTCATAAAATTACCAATGCCATTTCGTGCAGGCATCGGCACATAATTACGCCAGGCTACAGCAACAGGACGCAGTACATATGGGTCGAGAACATCATAATTAAAGTTGAACATAACACGGTTAAACCCTTCCAGCGGATCAGAACGCCCCTGCTCTATCGTATTTGATGAACTGGCACATCCCACAAGTAAGACGGCTGTAAGAGCAACCCCGCTCAGACGATACTTCATATTGTTCTCCATATAATTATTTTTAGATATCAATTATCGTGCTGTATACCAGCTATTGCACCCAATATGTAAAATATACTGCCAATCTTTCATTAATGGTAATAAAAAAGAGTGGTGATTATATAGGCAAACAGTTCGTTATGCCTTATCTCTGACAAGAAAAACAGGTATACTGCGCTCCGCTGTCCCCTTAGTTAAACGGATATAACAAGCCCCTCCTAAGGGCTAGTTGCAGGTTCGATTCCTGCAGGGGACGCCAAACGAACCTCTCTCAACGTCTACTAAAACCTACAACCTCCAGAAAAATCAAACCCTAACGAGAAACTCTGATCTCTCGAAGTCTACAACCGTCTTCCTAAATCTCTACAATTTGTTGTATAGTTTTTTGTATAGAGATTCCTTATACATTTCTTCTATACAATATTGGTGACATATGAAGCTAACAGATTTGGTAATCAAACGAGCCAAACCAAAAGAAAAAGCCTATACGCTGGCGGATGGTAACGGGCTATCTTTATTGGTTGATACCAATGGCTCCAAAGGCTGGCGCTATCGTTATCAATTCGCGGGTAAAACTAAAATGATTTCATTAGGTGTTTATCCGGTAGTAACACTCACCGAGGCCAGAACCAAACGTGACGAAGCAAGGAAATTAGTTGCTAATGGGATTAATCCCAGCGACGTAAGAAAATCTACAAAGATATCCGCAGCAAACTTGATAGAAAATACCTTTGAAAACATAACGCGTGAATGGTATGAGAAACGTGTAGACAGATGGTCAGTCTCTTATGCCAAAGAAATGATGGAAACATTTGAAAACGATGTTTTCCCCTATATAGGTAATAGACCTATCGCTGAAATTAAGCCAATGGAGCTTATGTCTGTTTTATCACGAATGAATGATCGGGGGGCGACTGAGAAACTCAGAAAAGTGCGTCAACGCTGTGGGGAGGTATGGCGATATGCAATAGTGACAGGAAGAGCTGAGTATAATCCCGCACCTGATTTAGTGTCTGCCTTTGCTCCACATAAAAAAGAACATTATTCATTTTTAACTGTTGATGAAATCCCTGAGTTCTATAAATCCTTAAATGCCTATACAGGAAGTTTTATTGTAAAAATGGGGATGCGATTACAAATGATAATTGGTGCCCGTCCTGGTGAATTGCGTAAAGCTGAATGGTCAGAAATTGATTTTGATAAAGCGCAATGGGAAATACCTGCTGTAAAAATGAAAATGCGCCGTCCTCATATTGTTCCCTTATCAAATCAAGCTATTGCTATTTTAAAACAGCTAAAACCGATTACAGGACAAGGCAAGTATGTTTTTCAAGGCAGGAATGATGCAAATAAGCCTATGAGTGAAATGGCATTAAATTTATTAATTAGGCGAATTGGCTACACAGGACAAGCAACGAGCCACGGATTCCGCCACACGATGAGTACTATTTTGCACGAACAAAATTACCCCTCTGAGTGGATCGAAACGCAACTTGCCCACGTCGATAAGAACTCTATTCGCGGCACGTATAACCATGCCCAATATTTAGAGGGGCGCCGGGAAATGATGCAATGGTATGCGGATTATATGGAAGCATTAGAGAACGGTGATAATGTCATTCACGGTAAATTTAAGAAACATGCTTGATGCTCATGGGATCTGACTAGTTAAAATATTAATAAATATAATCATCCAAGCTCTTTGATTACGCCAACAATGGAAAAACCATTCAATAGTTATCCACAAAACTACCTGATTTTGTACACTTGCAACTATATGATTAAAACGTAAAATTAACCTCAGTAGACAACAAAATAACGACATGGAAATCATGGGGGTTGGCAGTTGGATATACTGGGGAAAAGAAAATGGTTAAACCTGAATGAATGTGCAAAATACTTACGAAAAACACTTAATGATGATATCGGTGTTTCTGACGTAGCTCGCCTGATTGCTGACGGTGAGTTGAAACCATCAATCTTTTTTCACTCTTGCTGCTTTATACGTGAAGTGCAAATCACGAGTAAAACATTGTCCCATGTACTTAGCGAACCAGAGACAGCTATCACATCAAACATTCATCTTCTTAGTCAAGAAGCTCTGTTGACTGATACACCTATTATTCATGCAACACCAATTGGTGAAAAAATAATTTTTACTGAAGGCATCTGGTCAGCTTTGCATATTGGAATTATTAAGTACGAGGCAGAAAAAAAATACAGTGAAGAGCAAGGGCTACCGAAACCCAAAAGATCTTTATATGAGACTAAAGGAATAATATTGGCAGATGGTGAAAAAAAGTTTCAGGTTGTCCAAAAAATAGACTTTGAACGAGAAATGATCGAATTGGTGAAATTATCTCAGTCTCAAAGCGAAGAAGAAAATGGATTCTTTAAGGCTCATATAGAGCGATTTGAGCAAATAAGAAACGTTGAGATTAAAGGTAATCTTTATGACAGTTTTGTTCCATGCATCGGATTGCCAGAAAACGCATATTTTGCAATTAAAAAAGAGGATATAGATGAATTTGTATCTATATGTATGCCAGCCAGCAAAAAAGCATCATCTAAAACGACTAATAAACAAGCAGAGTTTATATATGCACTAATAGCAGCTCATTATGGGGAGGATATCGCCAATAATCCACGCTCCCATATTGATAATGGTGAGATAAAGCTTGATCTTGAAAGTAAAGGTTTTACCGTACCATCAGGAAACACGGTATCAGGCTGGTTAAAAAATATCGTTCTGTAATATTACATCTGAGTTTGTAATATTACGAAAAACGCCAAATAAGTTTTGTATATTCTCCCTGTCATCAACAAACGTCCACTAAGGTAAATCAAGGACTCGATAACAGGAGTGCAATATGCCAGCAATAACACCACTTAAAGAAAATCTTATCCGCTTACCCGAAGTTCAGCGTAGAACCGGTTACGGCAAGGCATGGATCTACAAACTCATTGCAGATAACCGATTCCCTAAACAAGTCAAAATCGGTACTCGTTCAGTTGCTTTTATTGAGTCAGAAATAGATGACTGGATATCACAACGCATCGCTGAATCTCGCAGCGAGGTGATGTAATGTCAAAATTCATATTACCTACCGATGAACAGCGGAAATATATTCTTTCCGCTTATGGTGAAAGTGAAAGGCGAATAAGAGAAAGGGAGCGAGAAAAAATATCCGGTATATCTCGCAGTCATTGCCATAAATTAGAGGGATTAGGTTTATTTCCTCCTCGCTGTCATTTTGGGCGTAATTCCTGCGCATGGTTATTAAGCGATATATTATGGTGGGTACGTAACCCACCAACAGTAGAGAATGTAAATAATCCCTATAGCCGAAAATCAAATTAATTAAGACAGGGTAAAAATATGACATCTAAAAAGGTGGCCTTAAATGGTCAGGGACTTGCTCACTCTGAAAACAGCCAGAACGATATTAACGAATTATCTTTTGCTGAGATGTTGCCAATTATTCAAAGCAATATTAACGGGCAATTAGTGAATAGTGTAAGTGCGAAATCATTACATGAGGCATTAGGGGTGGGTCGTGATTTTTCGACTTGGATTGATGGGCGTATTGCTGAATATAGTTTTATTAAGGATGTTGATTTTTTCACCTTTGATTCCCCGAAACGGGGGAACCAAAGCGCAGAAAACGAACAATGGAGATCGAAGCGCGGGGGTGACAGACGCAGTAAAGATTATTTCCTATCTCTGAATATGGCCAAAGAACTTGGCATGGTTGAGCGTACCGAACAAGGCCGTTTAATCCGCCAGTATTTTATCAAGTGTGAGGAAGCGTTACACAAAGTAGCCCCAGCAGTAACCAAACAGCTACGAAATGAGCTGAAATCACGTTTAAAAGTAGCGAACTACTTTAAGCCCATGTGTTCAGCATTGGAACTGGCACGTATAGAGCAAGGTAAAACGACACTACCACGCCACTACACCAATGAATCAAATATGCTGAACCGTATTGTTCTGGCTGGATTAACAGCTAAACAGTGGGCGAAACAGCATGGTGTTATTGGTGAGCCTCGTGATGCGATGAGTGAGCTACAGCTTGAGCACCTTTCTTATCTGGAACAGACCAATACCACGCTGATTGAGTTAGGTATGGATTATCACGCCCGTAAGGACAAGCTGACAGGATTGTCTCAAAAGTGGCTAGCACAGCGCGTAGAGGCAAATTAATGAATACCTACCAAGTGAATGATTCCCTACTGGCTGGCTTCGGGGTCACTGAACCAATGACCTCGGCAAAATATTTTGCTCAGTACCATTCAGCGAAAAGTTTCGCTCAATCATCGGCTGAAATTTTAGCCGATGGGTATGAGAATATTTTCGCACACCCAAGTAACTCTTTGATGCTTCCATTCATCCTCACTTTGGGAACTGGAAATACTGGAATGTTTCCGGCGGTCAAAGTGACGGCCTCGAATAAATCAATGGGTTACAATGATAGCTTGAAAAGTAAGCAGACGGCATATTTGCAGTCTGCTTGTAATTTGAGCGCCGATAATATCGGTGTGCAAACTGGTGACCATTTGTCCCGACGAATTTCGTCGATGCAAAATCCAATGCCCGAAAATCGGACTTTGGGCGTAACTCTTAGTTACTCGCAAATAACTTTGAGCGTAAATGATATTTACTCACAGAATTTGCGACTGACAGTTAGTCAGGTACAAAAAGAAAAGGATAGCACGGCGAATGCTACCCTTTGGGATCACGCATATTTGCGTCATGAAATAAATCAATCAGTTAACTTGCCCTCTTTTAGAGGATCAGTCAACCAAGTCAATAATTTTGACGAGGTTAACTACCGGACTTATTGTCCATTGGTTGGTTATTGCTCAATACCGCGAGATTGCAACTCTTTGCGGATAATTCTTTTTATCCATGCAGATATAGATTCATCACCATCAATCTTCATCGCTTCTCTCATAGCTTGTTCCAATTGTGGCTCAACTCTGAACGCAATTTGTTTATTGCCTCTCGGTAAATTTGTGTTTGACATATGTAATACTCGAGGTGTCTGTGTCTGTGTCTGTGTCTGTGTCTGTGTCTGTGTCTGTGTCTGTGTCTGTGTCTGTGTCTGTGTCTGTGTCTGTGTCTGACAGTGTACAACACATTTGTATCAGATGTAAAACAACAACGCCCCGAAGTGCTACTAACACTATCGAGGCGTCTAACCAATAACGTAAAGGAGGCTTACGCTATGGATACCCCACAGCATAACCAAACTCGCCTTAAATTTACATTCCTAATTGCATCTGGCACTCAGCGGCTGGTGGATCTTCACCCTGTGCGCCTGATTACGGTACTGGCAGGTAGCGAAGGAGAAGCCCGTTTACTGGCTGGCATTTCCTCACTGATATTTGTTTCCCGTCAAGCATGGGATATCGGTATCGATACCCCTTTCAACCGTAGCGATATGTCTACCGTTCAGGGGGTGAACCATGCCTAACCCTTCCCCCCATGACTACTACACCCATAAGAACGGGGATACCGTTCAGGTGTTGTCAGTCGCCTTTAACCGCGTGACGTTTGTCCGTGAGGGTTATCAAAGCCCGATCACCATGCCATTAAGCCGTTTCACTAAAGAACACACCTACGCAGGGAGAGCCTGATTATGTCTGATATCTATAACCACTTGGTACACAACAACTTTAGCACTATGGACACTAAGGAGCTGAAAGACTTACGCAAGCATTCAGACGGTGCACACAGTGCAGTGATGGCGGCGATGTCTGCAATGGGGGAAATGGCTTTCTGGTCAGCAGACAACGAAAACTATGCTGATTGTCAGGCAAGGGACGATTTACGCCGCATCGGTGAAGCCCTGATGTATCTGCCAAGGATCGCCGAAGCCCTGAATGACACAGCACAGTATGCGGATTTTGAAATCCATCACCGTGAGGGATTCCCAAAATGGTAAGCCATATTGATATTCGCACGGTAAAAGCAGCCGCGCAAGGGCAGTGGCAAGGATTGCTGTCTGCCTGTGGGGTAGATGTTCCGGCAAAGGGTAAGCATGGTGCTTGCCCGATATGTGGAGGCTCTGACCGCTTTCACTTCATGGATGACCACGGGAACGGTGACTGGCATTGTCGCCAGTGTGATAACCCGAATCATGGTGATGGCTTTGATTTACTGATGAGGGCTAAAGGGATAACGATCATTGAGGCGGTAAAGGCTGTTTCTGATGCGCTGGCCCTCCCTTTGCCAGAACCCAAGCCTGCCAGAAAGGAGGCTCTGAAATCAGAGGCTCCTTTGATAGCCGAAAAAGTTAAAAAGCTGGTGGCTCAAACTACTTTCGGACAATCCGACTATCTGACTAACAAGGGGCTGCCATGCCCCGATCAGCAATTACTGAAAGATGGCTCTTTGGTACTGGTCACTCAGGCACTGGACGGCAGCTTTACGCGCGATTTTCATCGCTGCTTCCACCGCGTTGGTGCCTGTTGGGCCAGTAAACTGGAAACGATAACGTAATCCGCGTGGCTGTAAGATTTGTTGATTGAAATTTTCTATGAATTCGCGTTTCGCGCTGGTATATAAATCAAGAGAATGTGTTATGCCATCTTGCTCAAGATAATTAAGCAACTGTGTTTTTAATAACGGATTATTGTGACCATAATTCAGTGAACCCGCACCTGATAGAAAATCAACCCATAGTTTTCCTTTATGATCAGTAAGTAACGCATTACTCGCTTTAGTAAAAATAGCTGGATAGTTTCGACAATAGCTTCGTACATTTGACTCATACTTTTCAAAGACACAGTAGTCATCAGAGCCAGAAATAATTTCGTCTTGAATATTCTTATAGACAGCATCAAACATTTTGCAACGAAGCAATATCGTGTTACGTCCGACATCCTTAACACGCTGCGTCAGCTCAGGATTATTTTCAGTCAACTCACGGAGAATATGCATCATAGTGATTGCATGCTCTTCATCCTCTTCAATATGCAGCCGGAAAAACTCTAGTCCCTGCTCCTTAATGTCGAGACAAGTTAGCGCGTGCAGTACGGGTTTATAAATCAAAGGAACAATCGTTTCAGCTCCCAGACAGAGCGCAGCTAAACCATCAGCTACTGCTCCTGAACGACAATAATTCAATACTGACGAAACAAAAAAGGTGGTTTCCGACAGTGCCGTAATCGCGCAAGCGCGAGCACCTACTGCCGCTAATGAGCGTTGAAATAACTCAGCATGGGTAATTTTTCTGTCATCGTTGACGCCCATTTCTTCAAGCAGATTTTCCATTAAATAGTGAATATCGTCGAGGTTATCCAGATGGTTTATCAACGCACATAAAAAACGGGTGAAATGACAAGAATAGTGATAGTGCTGGATCAGGAAATAACGCATTCCGGATAATGTAATTCTTTCTTCGCGCATTGCATTAAGCAATGGATGATTCACTAGTTTGTTCAGTGCGTTAATATCCAACCAATCATCCCAAAGTCCTCCTCCAGTTAATATCGCCACTCCAAGATTTTCTGGTAATGTTAAAATTTGATTTTGTGCATTCATCTTCCTTCTCTTCCTTTCCTATTTCAGAAATAACACCTTAATTTTCAATAAAAACTCATTATTGGTACGACACCAAAGAACATATTTAGATGTTTGAATCATGACTTGAAACAAACTTCACCCACCAAATAACGTATTGATATGTGGATACAAATAATGCTGCCAGGATCCGTCTTCCCAATAACGACCATCACATCAGCCAATGACTTAAAAATAAACATTTGCGCAACATGCGCACAACAATACCATTGATTGGTAGCCACACTAATTTGTACTAACCCCCAATTCAATGAACAAAAGAACAACAACACATAAAGAAAAAGAAACATATTGACAACAAATGAATTTTATTTTGTGAAAATGTGACGGTGCATAGGGTGCACATACAGTGAAAGGAACACGGAAGATATAGCCATTCACCAACCATATATTAATTAGGTAGGAAGCAGCTTAAACACATCAGGGTAAGGTTGTTCCTGAGTTTGGACAGGCGTTGGCCAGTCACTTCGTCAATTTCCTGACTTTCATAGCAGTGTTGAGTACGAAAGACACTGTGGCAGTGCAAAACCAACCGTTTACCGACATACGATGTCAGTACGCCATAAAGGGGAGAAGTCAGAATGTGTGCAGTGATGCGTAAACTCTTACGATTGGCTTATGGCGTAATGAAATCGGGAACAATATTTAAATGCAGAAATACCGCTTGCAGTTTAATGACTGAGACGGTATATGGGCTGCTCTCACGTATAGAATAAGGTGTACCCCGAACATTCAATTCCAAGGTGCGGCACTGTTTCCTTATTCTTTAATTTCTAAAGGGTTTTTATCTTGAATTCCTGTTAGTTCTGACAAATCCACATCTTTTCCTGTCGTGCGAAAAATTTCTTTACGCCTGAGATTAAATAGGTGGTGGCAATGTTCACACATATCATTAACGTTGCCAGGATTTTTGATTGCTTTTAATGTCCTGACGGCATATTTACCACACCGACACCTGACTACATAGATAGCACTGTTTTTTCTGTCACTTCGTTGAGATAATGGGCGGACACCTAATACGGTAAAAAAGCCATATTCATAACCTTGAATCTGCATAAGTATGTTTATTAAATTTGGTTCCCTTTTACTTAAACGTAAATCATACGTAGTTTTGTAAGGAATAAAATAATTAGCATATTTTTTATTTTTCTTGCTGTTATCGATTTCATCAGTGTCGTTCATTGCTTTCTCTAATCCATTTTATAACACATTAAATGCGCTCTAATTTAACTACTTTCATTATTAATTCAATAACGAAAAAAGTAAACTTAACATTTAAGTTAAACCCGTTAGGTATAAGTTTTAAAAACACACTAAATTCTTTGGTTAAATTACCTTTTCTAATTGCAATACATCAAATCTCATATTCAGAGCATGAGCATGAGCATGAGCATGAGCATGAGCATGAGCATGAGCATGAGCATGAGCATGAGCATGAGCATGAGCATGAGCGTGACTCGTAATTTTATAGGGTTATTTAAATAAGACATCTAACCAGATGCGAAAATTGGATAACTATTTTTATGAATTATTTTTTTTATTATAATAATTAACGAAACCACAATGGTTGCGACCAATGTGGCTTCTATAAATTATTAAAATCGTCTACTACCAGAAACGAGGATATTGATATAATAGAACATGTCAATATACGTCTTCAATATAATATGCATTGAATGAAATGGCATTAAATAATTTTCTTTTTTGTGACATAGGTCATGAGTGCTGTGCTAATTATGTGAATGCAAGTCCTAAATTTAGAACACCATGAATTAACACAATAATGTGACAATATACTTATATTAATTATCGAAACAACTATACCAACCCCAGGGCAAGATCACGAATGTTTTTTAGTCAAAAATAAACAGGTTGCTTCGAGTAAAGAG
>NZ_LDNM01000119.1 GCF_001028135.1 Xenorhabdus griffiniae | reverse complement strand
TGTAGTGATGTGATGGACGTCCCCTTTTTCAGCAGCAAATAGTGCCATCTTTTTTTCCGATGCACTGAATTTCGGGAGAACATCTCATGAATACGATTAAAGTCATTGGCATTGACCTCGCCAAAAACGTTTTTCAAGTCTGTGTCTGGATGGAGGACGGTTCTGTCGCCTCGAACCGAAAAATTTCACGGCAAAAATTGCTTGATACTGTGCGCACTTTTTCGCCAGGAACCCTCATTGCTATGGAGGCCTGTGCAACTTCTCACTATTGGGGCAGAACCCTTCAGGCGATGGGATTTATCATCAGGCTTGTGCCGACCCAGCATGTCAAAGCGTTCAGCCATCATCAAAAAAATGATGCCAATGATGCACTGGCTATCTGCGAAACGGCCTGCCGACCCGGTATCCATTTTGTTCCGGTCAAGACGGTGGAACAGCAAGATATCAAGGCACTGCGCAGTGCCCGACAACTCATGGTGGAACAACGTACCGCACTCGCCAACCAGATTAGGGCTTTCCTCGCTGAGGAGGGGGTGATCGTTCCTGCAGGTATTCAGAAACTGCAACAGTACCTGCCTGAGATTCTAGAAGAGGAGAGCCATGAGCTGTCCTCTGCACTACGACGTTTGCTTCATACTTTGGGGGCAGACCTACGGAATCTGAACATTCGCATTCATGAAATGGATAATGAAATAGCGGCACTTTCCCGTCAGCAAAGCGGTTATCACTATCTGCTCACAATCCCCGGAGTCGGTCCCCTTATTGCGGCAGCCTTCGTGAGTGAAATCAGTGCGCCCCAATTTGCCAATGGCCGGCAACTTTCTGCCTGGTGTGGCCGGGTTCCCCGACAACACAGTTCAGGTGGAAAAAACCGGCTGTCTTCCCTGAACAAAAATGGAAACCGTCATCTCCGAACGTTAATTATCCACGGTGCTCGTGCAGTGATGCGCTGTGTCCAAAATCGTGATGACTGTCTGGGAGAATGGTTGAGAAAACTGATTGCCCGATGCGGGTTTATGAAAGCCACGATCGCTTTAGCCAACAAACTGACCCGGATTATCTGGCGTGTTCTGCGGGATGAAGTGGATTTTAATATGGAAAAAGCTTTTACTATTAATTAATTGAGCAACATAAATAGACGCATTATCGAGTTTGCAAACACTGATGAGAAAACGGCTACCGTCCCTGTAATAGCCTGTTCTTATACAAGGTAGTGATATACCGATGTAGTGAGAAGGAAGCAGGGCGCGGATGACATCATGGCGCGGATAATTTTTCCATTATGACGCCGGATATAGGGTCGCAAACCGTATGTCGAGGATGCCTACCGTATTACGTTGAAATCACTGGCCCGGCATTATCTGTAATTACATGATGAGATTGGCGAGCTGGACATCATGATAGCGGCGATTGTTGACGAGCTCGTCCCAGAACTTATCAAACGCAAGGCAGTGGGATACGAATGTGCCTCCCAACTCCTCATTACGGCCGGGGACAATCCAGAACGCTTGCACTCAGAATCAGGCTTTGCTGCATTATGTGGTGTCAATCCAGTTCCCGCGTCTTCGGGGAAAAATCAGCGCCTCGAGGAGGTGATCGTGCAGCGAACAGCGCGCTTCATATCATCGCCATTGGCAGATTACGTACAGATGCCAAAACACAGGAATATGTCGCCAGGCGAATTAGAGAAGGCCATTCAAAACGGGAAGCCATACGTTGCCTGAAACGCTATATATCCAGAGAGATATTTACCTTACTGCGTAACCAGAATCGGCAGATCAACAGCATACAAATAATGACTTGACACTCAGAAGGGCATCCAGGGAAGCCAATACAGCAGCAATAAGTTCCGTCGTTTATTATGGAGAAACAAAATCATCCAGAGTATGAGCCGACGGGGAAATTGCTGGGATAATTCCCCAATGGAAAGAGTCTTTCGCAGTCTGAAGAGTGAATGGGTTCCCCCGGAAGGGTATCTGGATATCCATGATGCCATACGGGATATCACGCCATATTTGGGCGGCTATTACAACCACGATCGTCCACATAGTTTTAATGGCGGACTTTCACCGGTTGAATATGAAAAGCAGTGGGAAAAGGCTAAAAATGTGTCCGGTATTTCTTGACCGCTACACTTCATCAGATGGCTAACGTTAGTATACTCAAGAGCTAATTCAATATTATCAATCTGCCATTGACATCAACCTCCACCATTAAGAGGTATTTTTTCTTTAAAATAACCTGTTACAGGATCTACTAAAATATTAAATCTGTTCCAGTGATATTTAGGTAGGTGATAGAGTGTTCCACCTGCGGTATTATGAGTAGCAAGACACCTATTTGAAGCATAAATACTGTCTAAATTAGGTTTCGTATTTGGAGGAGCAATACCTTCGACTGTAATCCATTGATTTTTTTCAGGTGGTGAAAATGGTTCAGACTTATCTTTATAAGTCTGCCAGTAACTTGAAATAGTATTAGACATGAATTCACATCCTGTTAAGCACAGGATAAGTGATAATATTGTTAAGTCCTCAAGAGAAATTAACTGCAAATTGGCGACCATAACTTTCAAATAAAGTATTTAGCTCATGATCCATTGTATCCTGAGTCCAAGTGATAAAACGTCGCCAGTGATATTTAGCCTGTCTCCAGACGATTTCAATCAGATTCAGCTCTGGGCTGTAGGCGGGAAAGTAAAATAAAAACAGGTTGTGTTCTCGTAACCCGCGACTTTTGATTTTTTCATCTATCCTATGATGGATACGCGCATTATCTAATACGACAAATGTCAGGCGATGATCCCCTTGCTTTGCAACCTGTTCTAAAAAATCAATGACATCAGTCCGCGTAACACTGTCTGACATTATCTGATAAAACAGTG
>NZ_LDNM01000118.1 GCF_001028135.1 Xenorhabdus griffiniae | reverse complement strand
ATACAATCATTAGTGCTCACACCTTCACGGGTTACACTGAGTGAATGTTCTTCTTCAATAACCTGTGTCATTTCTTCATCTGAATAGGACGGTGGAATAAATTCAATGACATCTGGGGTTTCAATACCCAACTCGTTAGCCAAATCAAATGCCTGTTTCCATTGAGGTGAACCAATACGAGCAATGGTGATCTCTTTGGTTTCATACAATGATGTGGCGTTCTCGATAATCTGCTTAACTGTAAACATGGTTTCTTTTCCTGTTTCTGATAATAAAAAGCCCCTGATTATTCAGAGGCTACTGACATTCAATCTTCGCCCAATCCCTCAGTCCGAGGAACTGGGCTTCGAGGGTTTCCAGTTCTCCGAGGAGACGTACATAATCCTGTTCAGCGTCTTTCGCCAGTCTGGCGGGTCTTGAACCATCCATGCCGGAGGGGGAAGCGGTTTCAGACACGGGGCACTCGGCTTTGATGTACACGCGCTTAACGTTAGTGCGGAGAGTATCGCTAAGCTCATCAAGTTTAGATTTGGCATTGGCGAGTTCCTGTAGTTGTTTAGTGTCCCGTTCTGCGAGTTGCTGGATGCGTTCTTGCTGGTTGGTGTTGATGGCGACCTGCTCGTCATACTCTAACTTTAAGCTATGGTATTCTTCGGCCTTGTCCTGATACTCACTGTAATAGAACCAGAACAGGCCAGAAACAATCACCAGAGTACCAAGGGTGAAGTACTGGCTGTTGAATTTCATGTCACTCACCTTGTTCAGTACGTGTTGTTTTACCCTTACCTGTTTCAGCCAGAACAAGATCCAGAACTAAGTCAGTGGCCTGCCCGACCAGTCCCCTTATCTTGCTTTCATGTTCAGGCCTGACCTTCTTCCACTCGTTGAGGCCAGTACCAAACACACTGGCTAGTTGCTTGTCTCTTTTTAAGTCAGCGCAGGCCTGATTCAGTTCTTCCAACACACTACGCTTGCGAGGATTGACTACTACTCCCTTTGTCCAGTACTCATAAAGAACATCATCACACTCATTTTGATAGCGGATCACATTGTCTTTAATGCCGGATTTAACTTTATTTGGACTGATGGTTGCTAACCAGCCAACAAGTTTACGCAGAGCAAGGCAAACTACATCCCTATGCTGTTTATCTCCGGGAAGCTGCATTGTGATATTCACAACGCAGGTGTTAAATCTTTGTTTTATCTTGGTATATTGTGAGGCCCAGTTCATCCCCATTCCTTCAACAATGGGTCTCATCGGCACATAAGGTTCATTGTTGTATTCCACAACATAAAGTTCATCGTCATAAAAAGGGACTGTGATTGTGTACATATGCGTATTCCTATAGAAATAAGAGCCTGCTGACGTAGAAATATCGCCCATGAGAGGTCGCCACCTGGCGATAATTCTCAGGCTCTATTTCTATAAGCTCATGATTGGGGTTCGCGCACGTCAGTACGCAGATAAAAAGAAGCCCCGCAAATGCGAGGCTATGGAATTCAGATTAAGCTGTAGGCTTTTTCAAATACATCATCCGAATAAGGCTGTTTGCCGTTCTCCATCTGTATCATCGCCTTGACCAGTGCTGTCATGATGGATTTATTGTTAACGTCAATCCCTGCACGACTATCGATACCGACTGAACGACTCACATAGGCAATGTAGGCCTCAGTATCGTTTTCTGTCTCTGGTGCCCAACGGGATATAAACTGGCGGATAGTCCTGTCACCATATTTGCGCTCGTAAGTACGCAGGATTTTGAGCATCGCCCGTATACCCCATTCCGGCGCGATAAACTGGCAGAACGCGTTATCAGTCTGAGTCTTGCGCAGACCCTGCCAGTTATCCCCGTGGCGGATATTGCCCGGGTTGTTATTGCGAATGCCTCTGCTCACTGTTTATCCCCCAACCGTTTATTGATGGCACGAATAGCAAACTCGCGTATTTTCTCAACGCCAATAAATCCAACAGCGCCACCGATAGCCGGTGCAAAACTGATAGGAATGCCAAACATCTCTAGCCCACTGGATACGCTCCATGACAAAGCACCACAGAGCAGCGCCTCTACCCAGCGGTTCTTTCGTTCCACGCCGTCGTAAATCAGGCGTCCGTAACAAATTACGATAGCTAAAGCAGAGCCGGATATTTGCGGCCACGAGTTTTTCAGGCCATTTAACATGTCAGCCCATAAATCAGGATTTTCTTTCATCTTCATATTCCACCCCATTTGAACAATGGGCGTCCGTGGGGTGAACGATGGTTACCCCTGTGAGTTGTAGTAAGTGGGATGCCAGCCGCAACAATTTGGCGTGTTGAGACGTTGCGGCGGCGAATACAAAAAAACCAGCACTTGGCTGGTTATTGTGATAATAAACTAACTTTATAATCTATATTAAATATCACTTTGATGTATTCTGACAGCAAGGAAATATAAACCTAACAAAGTAGTGGTTGCAATATTTAACAACATCAAGAAATAGACAAAAACAAAAATAATTTTCAATGCAGTCAAGCACCATAATGAGCTCGCACTAGCAAACCAAACCGCAAAATTTTGTCCAACTAAAGATGTTGTTAATCCAATGCTGAATAATGCAAAGCTTACAAGAGCCAAATAACCAAATAGATAACAAATAAAGCGCCGTCTCGTGAGCTTCACTGATGACATTTTCCCTCGGAAACTTTCTTTTAAGGTAGGAGGAGTTCCCGCCATAATATCATCAATCCGAGCATTCCCAAAAGTAGAGACAGCCGCCAAGGCAGCAATATAAAAACCGATTAGAACCTGTAGCAAACCATTTACTTGTGAAATTAATCCATTATTTCCAATTAGCTTGAATTGATTTGGCAGGTAACTATATACAATAGTAATAAATATAGCACCAGCAAGTGGCAGATATAGGTCGTACCACTTTTTCTCCTCATGCTTTATTTTCAAATAATTAAGTGGTGATAAAAGTTTCATCATTTATCTCTCACTGCTTACAAAAGATTCTTCATCCTTAGTTCTAAATCTTCATGAATATTTTCTTCGCATTGGTTAATGCCATCTGGAAGAATTACCTTTTCACTTTTTGTAAAAAGTTTAGTGGCTGCATCTTCATTCCGATCTAACTCCAAGCTAGATTGCTTCCCATCCTTACTATAACTTATAGAAACCTTGCTATAGCCTTCTTTGAAGCCTCTTCTACGGAATATCTCTAGTAAGCGTTTTTTATCTCTGGTTGCAGGCTGCCTCACTACTTTAAATCTAACAGCTCTTTCTGTTAGTTCGGTGTAAGCAGTCCTGTCTAACCCGCCCTTTTTCTGTGTGCTAACAAGTCGAACATTATGAATCTTGCCGCCTTGTAAAGCATCCATAATGGTCTGGGAGCCATGAGAAAATATTTCCAATTTAGGCCTAAGCTTGCATCTAGCCCGAGTTGCTGGGTTTATAAAGTCAGAACCGTCGAATGCCTCTTTCAAAATGGCATTCATAAATGGCTCAATGATTGACTTACTTATTCCAGGAACGCATTCAACCAAAGTTTTGAAATAATCGACCGTATTTGGCGATGGAGAGGTCGAAATGATTATATGTGAAGATATGGCAATGCCTTCTCCTGCTAACTTAGGCTCTACTCGCAAACTCCCTGTAGCTAAATCCGCAAAAACCGGATCAGAAGCATTCTGATCACATAACTGCACTAAAAGTGTAGCGCTAGTATTCCCAGAATCATATCTAGATTTTGATATACGAATCGCCCTTGTCCCGTTATTATAAGTCTTTACTGCCCCACCTTGCTGAACTAACATATTAATTCTACTGAGTATGTCAGTTATTGGAATATCTGGTGCCTCTATATGCGTAGGTTTAAAACAAAAATCGAATGCTAGAACCCACCTATCTAAGTTTGAAAGCACAACAGTCAGCCTCTTAAAATAAATTTATATGATAAATTTACTATTAATATCTATATGCCAACAAGTCTGCACTTCAAACAAATTGATCTGTGTTCCATTTAGAAATCCATTAGCTGTATATAAATACAGTATCATTCATCACTCAGACTGAAAAGAAGGTTTTACCTATCAATTCAGAAGCTATCCTAATAAGCCAAATTGAATGACGTGTAACAAAAAAGGCCACCTAAGTGACCTTCGATAATTTGGTGGAACCTCTCGGAATCGAACCGAGTCCTAATGCTCTTCAGGCATCCGCGCGAACCCTCTACGCCAAAGTTCCAGATATGAAAAAGGCCACGCCATGCGCAGCCTTGAAATATTCATCTAAACATCCCGGGCTTGCGGGATTTTGAACTACTGCATTTTTTGCAGAGGTTGGATAAAGCCATCGAATTCATCTTTCATGGGATACTCTCTATACCCATTCGAGGTGTTGATCGGAATGGTTAAAATCACACCTAATATATTGATTTAGCTACGATATAGGTGTTTATCGACCCCGATCGAGCTGTGAATGCTGAGTTGACCGCTGAACTTATTTCCCGTTCGGCTTCTCTCTTGCCGCCCAGTAACGATCATGTTCTTCTGGTGTAGCTCCCTGAGCTTCGAAAGCATCACCAATTTTCAAGCCATCAGGCAAAAGCGCCCAAGCAACATAAAAATACCGGGGTTCAAATTCTTCCCCTATCCATCGATAAATACCGCTATATTCTTTCTCATTCCAGAAACTAACATAACCAATGTGCCAGCCATCGCAAGGATTTAAAACCAACACTTCTTTACCGTTCATATCAAACGTAGGTTGCTCAGAGGCAGGACGGATAACTAAGGACTCAGTGATTGGCGTGGACATTCGTTCCCCCAGAAAGCAAAAAACCCCGCGAGTGCGAGGCTTAGAATTCTTTTCTGTTTCAACGAGAGGCAATAACCCATCGTTAGAGCAATGATGGGCTATTTTCGCCACTTTGTCAATATTGTTTATCTACTATTTAATGCTTATATAGAAATAATTTCTCTTTTCGTTAATTTTGATAGAATAGAATCAGCCTCTTCTTCCTCTTTGAAGCACTCCTGAATCAATCCTTCATAGAACGGCTTGAAATTTCTTCTCCATGTAGTCTCAGGCAATTCCATTACCGTATCGCAGATAACACGCCTAACATCCTCGGCTGGTAATCTGGAATATCCACGACCAGAACATTTGGAGCATGTTTTAAAAACTGGAAAACCAAGTTGATTGGTTTGCTTTGCATCCAGAACCTCCCCGCGGCCATTGCAGCGGCATGAGTGACTGACTTCACTTTTCCCTTTGCATGTCGGGCAAGCCACCCTCACCACCTCTCTGACTTCACAAAATTTAGCGTATGATGACGGAATAATTTCTACCCCCATACTTAAATTTGCCTTAACCAGATTTCTTGCCATCCACGGTGTATATGTCTTTGTAGTAAACACCTCTGCTTCAATAAACCCATC
>NZ_LDNM01000117.1 GCF_001028135.1 Xenorhabdus griffiniae | reverse complement strand
GCATCTTACTATTTTGCCTGGCTATCTGTATCCATGATAATGTATTTTTCACTAATGAAAAATGAAAAATTAAAATTAACTACCATATTAACGACAATTGTTATTTTAGCATTTTTTTCATCTAGCCAAATTAGAAAAGACATTGAGGGAATATCACCTGATAAAAAATTACTTGAATCGAGATTGCAAGTTCAAAAATATGTTGATGAACTTAAACCCATGATGTCTAGTAACGATAAATCTTATTTCATAATTCAAAATTCAACTGGTTTCGAAAAATACATATATAATTATCTCATGTCACCCTTTCATACATCATGGTGGTGTTGGTCTTTGGGGGATAAGTATTATAACAATGATGTATGGACTTGCGGAGGAGATATATCAAGTTATGTTCATGAATACAATTATATTACGATCTTTAGAGCAGATGCTAAATTTATAGAGCGAAATAAGAAATACATACTAAACGGGGATAATTTAAAAAATGGAAATTATATAATTAACTCTTACTCGGATTCTCTCAAAATCAAACCATTAAAATAATTCTTCTCCCCCAAAAAATTATAATTGGGGGGTTATTTTAATTAGTGATTATGTATTGAATTCGTTGAGCTACATTAAATGTATATGAAATTCAATAAGTTGATGATTACAACTACATCTGTAACAATTTAATCAAAACATGCTAAACATCGTCCTATTCGAACCAGAAATTCCGCCTAATACAGGCAACATTATCCGCCTGTGTGCCAACACAGGCTGTCAGCTTCATCTCATTCAACCTTTGGGTTTTACATGGGACGACAAACGCCTGCGTCGTGCGGGGTTGGATTATCATGAGTTTGCCAATATCAAACAACACCACGATTACAATGCGTTCCTGGAAAGTGAAGGACTCAGTTCCATCAATTCACAATCCCCTTCTGGAGCGCGTCTGTTTGCCTTAACCACAAAAGGTACTCCGGCTCATAGTAACGTGAGTTATCGTGATGGTGATTACTTGATGTTCGGCCCGGAAACCCGTGGGTTACCACCTTATGTGTTAGATAACATGCCGCCTGAACAGAAAATCAGAATTCCCATGCTGCCAGATAGCCGTAGCATGAATCTGTCTAATTCTGTCTCAGTGGTTGTGTTTGAAGCATGGCGGCAACTGGGTTATCCGGGTGCGTTATTGCGGGATTAAGATTAATAGGACATTCAGCGTCTAATCCGCGCTGAATGTCCTATCTATTAATGTGCATAAGAAAAGAACAGAATTTCAAATCCCATCCCCATTCTCAAATCCATTATTGATGCCATTAAAATGTTGGTTCATATCCAGCGATGGCTTCTCACTTTCCGGTTTACCAACAATCCTCGCCGGTACGCCTGCCACTGTGGTATGAGGTGGAACTGATCTTAATACAACCGACCCTGCCCCAATTTTCGCACCTCGACCAATTTCGATATTGCCGAGTATTTTGGAACCCGCGCCAATCATCACCCCTTCACGTACTTTCGGATGACGATCTCCGCTAGTTTTACCTGTTCCCCCAAGCGTTACGGATTGCAGGATGGAGACATCGTTTTCAACAATCGCTGTTTCACCAATCACAATGCCCGTTGCGTGATCTAGCATAATGCCGCAGCCAATCTTTGCGGCAGGATGGATATCGACACCAAACGAAACTGAGACTTGGTTTTGCAGATAAATCGCCAATGCCTTGCGATTTTCTTTCCATAACCAGTGAGCAATACGGTAGGCTTGCAGAGCATGGAAACCTTTAAGATAGAGTAAAGGTGTCGAATATTTATCTACTGCCGGATCGCGCAGTCGAACAGCTTTGATATCACGTGCTGCCGATTCAATCATCTTGGGATCACTGCGATACGCATTTTCAACGACTTCTCTGACTTCTATGGGGGGCATAATCGGTGATGCCAGCTTATTTGCCAACATGTAGCTCAGGGCACTACCAAGATTTTCATGCTTGAGTAGTGTCGCGTGAAAAAAACTGGCTAACATGGGTTCACAGTCTGCCAGCGCCCTCGCCTCGTTTTTAATATTTTTCCAGACTTCGTTCAGTTCTGCTCGCGACATATCAGTGTTCTCATTTATTTAAGAGTGAGAGCCTTCTCCCTCATCTCTTGTCGCTCTTCCCAATAATGTTTGGGCGGCCTCAAGCACATTTTTATTGCAGTATAGTATCTGGTAGATCTGCTCTGTAATAGGCATTTCAACACCCGCTCGTTTTGCCAAGGCACGAACTTCTTTAGTGTTGCGATACCCTTCAACCACTTGCCCGATCTCACTCTGCGCTTCATCAACACCGATACCTTTTCCCAGCATCATGCCAAAGCGACGGTTGCGAGATTGGTTATCAGTGCAGGTCAGAACTAAGTCACCCAGTCCAGCCATTCCCATAAATGTAGAAGGATCAGCACCCAATGCTACTCCGAGGCGGCTCATCTCTGCCAACCCTCGGGTGATCAATGCCGTGCGGGCATTGGCTCCAAATCCCATACCATCAGAGATCCCTGCACCAATTGCAATAACATTTTTTATTGCCCCGCCGAGCTGTACTCCTATGAAATCTGGGTTTTTATAAACCCGGAAGCTTTTGCCGCAATGGAAAAACTGTTGCAGTTCTTCACCAAATTCAGGTGTTGTGGCAGAAACCGCAATCGCGGTTGGTAAACCTGCTGCTAGCTCTTTCGCAAATGTCGGGCCAGAAACGACGGCCAAGGGGATTTCATCGCCTAATATCTCACGAGCGACATCTTGTAATAAACGCCCGGTTTCCGCTTCAAGCCCTTTGGTTGCCCAAACAATGCGGCTATCCTGTTGTAAATATGGTTTTATCTGCTGTAAGACATCGCCGAAAACATGGCTGGGAACCACCACCAGAATATTACAACTGGCTGAAACAGCGCTTTTCAGATCGGACTCGAGCAATAAGCTGTCAGGAAAAGAAACATCCGGTAAAAATGCCTGATTACAGCGCGCTTGTTGCAATGCATTGACGTGCGCAGGGTTATGCCCCCAGAGCACAACATCATGCCCATTGCGAGCCAACGTAATCGCTAAAGCGGTGCCGTATGAGCCGGCACCGATTACTGTCATAGAAGCGGTATTCATCAGGCTTCCTGTGCAGCCTCATTAGACTGAGATTCAGTCTGCTGTTGCAGATAATTCATGAACAGGGCATCGAAGTTAACAGGAGCCAGATTCAGTTGTGGGAAAGTACCACGACTAACCAGGCTGGTGATGCACTCACGGGCGTATGGGAACAGGACGTTCGGGCAATATGCACCTAAGCAATGTGCCAACTGAGTCCCTTCAAGACCATCAACAGAGAAAATCCCCGCCTGCTGGACTTCACACAAAAACGCTGTTTCTTCTTCCAGTGTCGCCGTGACAGTAACGCGCAGAACAACTTCATAAACTCCCTGAACCAATTCACTGGAAGCGGTATCCAGATCCAATTTAACTTCCGGCTGCCAATCCTGCTGGAAAATCTGTGGGGCCTTTGGTGCTTCGAAAGAAATATCTTTCGTGTAAATGCGCTGGATCTGGAAAGCCATTTCTGTGTTGTTTTGTTCTGACATAATAATATTTACCTTTTTCAGATGTCCTTACTAAACTTTTCTACAATGCAAGCGACTACTTGCACCTCAGTTCGTTATTTCTTGCCGCGAGCCAATGGCAAATTTTCACCCGCCCAACCAGTAACCCCTTCTTTCAGGGAATAGACCTGCTCAAAGCCCAAACGAACCAGATTTTCCGCTGGTGTTCTGGATTCCAGCCCATTCGCTGAAACGACGATAACAGGCTGTTTTTTATGTTTCTCCAACTCACCTAAATTATTGTCTTTAATTTCAGATGGCGTCAGGTTAACGGAACCAATAATATGCCCTTTGCGGAAATCGTCCCGGGAGCGTAAATCCACGACGATAGCGTCTTCCTTGTTGATGAAATGGATAGCCTGAGCACGGGTGATCTCTTTACTCTTGGAGAACGCGCTTTTTACCGTCATCACAATGACAGCCACCAGCAATGCAATCCAGGCAAGGCTCAGGATCGTGTTCCGGCTAATAAATTGCATGATTTCTTGCAGCATGGAGGGCAACAACTCCCGTTGGTTAATAACAAATATCTAAGGTAGAAGAGTATACCTGTGTGTTGCCTCAATTACAGCCAATTAGCATCAATCCAATGCAGATTTTGCGGAGAGTTTCGAGAAAAATTTAAAAACATACCGAGAACAACTTAATTGTAATGCATCAATAAAATATTTCATGTAACACTGGGGCAAGGCAGGATTTTCGACAATAAATAGACTAAATTAACTAAAACTTATATTAATGATAAAAAACAGTCTGTTCTCTGGTCAGGTGCAATTCCTCATGAAATAATCAGGCGCTATGTAGCAGCAGGGTAACCAATAAGATGGCTGAAAATAAGGATCTCAGGAGCCGTAAGAATCGGCAGAGGCAATACAAACTGCAAAATAAAATCAGGGTGTTACAGCTCTGTGCCTTGTTGTTCACCTTTCTCAGTTTCAGTATAAAGACTTTCGCCAATCCAATTTCAGAGAATAAAAATCAGCTCAAAGATATTCAACAGAATATTGCCGAGAAAGAGGAAAGCGTAAAACAGCAACAAAAACAACGTACAGATCTGCTTAACCAATTAAAAGAACAAGAAAGTACTATCTCAGAAGTGGGACGTTCGCTGCACACGACACAAACTCGTCTGAATAAGCTAGAAAACGACGTGTCATCGCTAAATGCCAATATCAAACACCTGCGAATGCAACAAAAGGAGCAACGACAATTACTTGCCAACCAATTGGATGCCGCATTCCGGCAAGGAAATCACCAAGGTTTAGAATTGTTGCTCAATGGGCAGGAAAATCAGCGCAAAGAACGTATTCTCGCCTATTACAGTTACTTGAATCAGGCACGTCAGGAAACTATTGCCAGACTGCAAAAAACAACTGAAGAACTCAACCAGCAAAAAAAACTGCAACTAGAAAAACAAAGTGAACAAAAAGCGATACTGGTTAGCCAAAAACAGCAAAAGCAAAAGATGGAAACTGCCCGCACGGCGCGACATAAGACATTAACGGTTCTTGAATCTTCATTGAAAAAAGTTCAACAAAGCCTGGCTGTGCTTCGGCAGAATGAAACCAGACTGAGAGACAAAATTGCCAAAGCTGAACGGGAAGCCAAAGCGCGTGCTGAACGTGAAGCACGTGAAGCGGCTCGTGTTCGTGCCCAGGTTGCCGCTAAACAGAAACAAGCGCAACAAAAAGGTTCCAGTTATAAGCCAACAGAAGCAGAACGTGCTCTCATGGCACGAACGGGTGGCCTTGGGCGTCCTGCCGGGCAAGCAATCTGGCCAGTACGCGGTCGTGTCATCCATAGTTTTGGCGAAGCGATACAAGGTGAACTTCGCTGGAAAGGGGTTGTTATCTCAGCAGCGGAAGGGACGGAAGTCAGGGCAATCTCAGATGGACGTGTATTGCTGGCGGACTGGCTGCAAGGCTATGGCCTGATTGTCGTGATTGAACACGGTAAAGGTGATATGAGCATTTACGGTTACAACCAGAGCACATTGGTCAGTGTTGGGCAACAGGTTCGGGCAGGCCAGCCAATAGCATTGGTTGGCAGCAGTGGCGGGCAACAACAACCTTCACTGTACTTTGAAATCCGCCGTCAAGGGCAGGCTGTTAACCCATTACCGTGGCTAGGGAAATAGGATAATAATGGTGAAGATGCGGTATCGATTGATAAAGCGGGTTAATGCATTCACGCTTTTATCTTGGATGCTGCTATTCTTCACATCTATTGCTGTTTATGCTGTTGACTCTAAATGCTCAGGCTGCACGTTTAGCCATCGTCATTGATGATGTTGGCTATCGTGTTAGTGAAGAAAATAAGATCTTACAAATGCCCGTTGCGGTTTCTATTGCGATCCTGCCCAACGCCCCGTATGGCAGAAAAAACATCCAATATTTCAGGCAAGCCAGAAGTAAAACAAACAACGGAAAACAAGGCTGCCAATAAAACACAATTGCCACCAAAAGCGGATAAAACAGGCACCCAAAAGCCAAAGGTGCCTGTGCTAATTTTTAATCCCAATTTAAGAGAACTTTGCCAGATTGCCCTGAGCGCATGACATCAAAACCTTTCTGGTAATCATCAATCGAGAATTGGTGAGTGATAATCGGGGACAAATCCAGACCAGATTGGATCAAAGCCGCCATCTTGTACCAGGTTTCGAACATCTCACGTCCGTAGATGCCTTTGATAAACAGCCCCTTAAAGATGACCTGATTCCAATCTATCTCCATGTCTGAAGGTGGAATACCCAATAGTGCAATGCGTCCACCATGATTCATGGTATTAAGCAAAGTACGGAACGCTGGTGGAGCGCCTGACATCTCCAAACCAATATCAAAACCCTCTGTCATTCCCAGTTCTGCCATGACATCAGTCAGATTTTCTTTGCTGACATTCACCGCGCGGGTAACGCCTATTTTGCGAGCTAACTCAAGTCGGTATTCATTGACGTCTGTTATCACGACATGACGCGCACCGACGTGCTTACATACCGCGGCTGCCATAATCCCGATAGGGCCAGCGCCTGATACCAGAACATCTTCCCCCACCAGATCAAAAGACAGCGCAGTGTGTACCGCATTGCCAAATGGATCGAAAATCGCAGCCAGCTCATCGGGTATATTGTCTGGGATCTTAAAAGCATTAAAGGCGGGAATAACCAGATATTCAGCAAATGCACCTTCACGGTTCACACCAACACCCGTGGTATTGCGGCATAAATGCGTACGTCCACCACGGCAATTACGACAGTGACCGCAAGTGATATGGCCTTCACCGGATACACGATCACCAATCTTGAACCCTTTGACTTCCTGACCAATCGCAACCACTTCACCAACATATTCGTGCCCGACGACCATCGGGACAGGGATAGTTTTTTGCGACCAATCATCCCAGTTATAGATGTGAACGTCCGTCCCGCAAATGGCCGTTTTACGGATTTTAATCATCACATCGTTGTGTCCAATTTCTGGCGGGGGCACTTCTGTCATCCAGATACCTTCTTCTGGCTTTAATTTGGACAAGGCTTTCATAAAGATACCTTAAGCAATCACATTCAATTGCTTGCCAATGCGGATAAATGCAGCCACCACACGTTCAATTTGCTCTTCAGTATGGGCGGCTGAGATCTGGGTTCGAATACGGGCCTGACCTTTTGGCACAACCGGATAGAAGAATCCAATCACATAAATGCCTTCTTTCAACAGTTCCGCCGCGAATTCCTGCGCCAGTTTCGCATCTCCCAACATAACAGGGATGATCGCATGGTCTGCTCCCGCCAGAATGAAACCTGCCGCTGTCATTTTTTCACGGAACAAGTTCGCATTTTTCCAGAGACGCTCACGCAGATCATCACCATTTTTCAGCATGTCCAGCACTTTGATCGATGCGGCAACAATGGCTGGCGCCAGTGAGTTGGAGAACAGATAGGGACGTGAACGCTGGCGCAACCATTCAACCACTTCTTTGCGCGCAGCAGTATAACCACCCGATGCGCCCCCCAGAGCCTTACCCAGCGTACCGGTGATGATGTCAATACGTCCCATAACATCACAATATTCATGTGTGCCACGGCCGTGCTTGCCAACAAAGCCAACTGCATGTGAATCATCCACCATGACCAATGCACCAAATTCATCTGCCAAATCACAGATGGATTTCAGGTCAGCAATAACGCCATCCATGGAAAATACCCCGTCAGTTGCGATCAGGATATTTTGCGCACCTTCCGCTTTTGCCTTTTCCAACTGAGTCCTTAATTCTTGCATGTTATTATTAGCATAGCGGTAACGTTTCGCTTTACATAAACGGATGCCATCAATGATGGAGGCATGGTTCAAAGCATCAGAGATAATGGCATCTTCTGGTCCAAACAGGGTTTCAAACAGACCGCCGTTTGCATCAAAGCACGAGGAGTACAGAATGGCGTCTTCCATACCCAAAAATTCAGCAAGTTTATTTTCTAATTCTTTATGGGCATCTTGCGTACCACAGATAAAACGCACGGATGCCATACCAAAACCGTGGCTATCCATGCCTGCTTTTGCCGCCGCGATCAGGTCAGGGTGATTGGCCAAACCTAAGTAATTGTTGGCACAAAAATTAACGACTTGGTGACCCTCAGCAACAGCAATATTGGCATGCTGAGCAGAAGTGATAATACGCTCACTTTTGAATAACCCTTCGGAGCGGGTTTGTTCCAACTGCTCATTCATTTTCTGATAAAACGACGCTGACATGTTTCTCTCCTGAATCCCTAACTAAGTGAAAGGCGTGGTGTATTTTACTGATAGATCCTGCCAGTGACGACATAACGAGCAAGATAATATCAACTTTGTAAAGCTGATCACGGCCCAGAGCCTGGCATACAGCAAAATTTCAGGATATTCCCCTGGTTAAGCTGCTGTCGTCAGTAGGGTTAAGTGCTATTATACGCAGCAAAGATATGCCCAATAGATGTCAAATTGCAGCGATAAAGCTGCAATTTGCATAAAGCCGGGTATAAAGTGAACTGACTATTTAGAGGTGGGCCAAATGATTATTGTCACTGGTGGCGCAGGGTTTATTGGCAGCAATATTGTCAAGGCACTGAATGACGAAGGCTATAAGGATATTCTGGTTGTTGATAACCTGAAAGATGGCACAAAGTTCGTCAATTTGGTTGATTTGGATATCACCGATTATATAGATAAAGAAGACTTCATCGCCAGCATCGTGGCGGGTGACGATTTAGGTGACATTGATGCTATTTTCCATGAAGGTGCTTGTTCATCCACAACCGAATGGGATGGTAAGTATATGATGGACAATAATTATCAGTACTCTAAAGATGTGCTGCATTACTGCCTTGAGCGCCAAATCCCCTTCCTGTACGCCTCTTCTGCGGCGACTTATGGCGGCCGCAGTGACAATTTCATTGAAGAGCGCCAATATGAAAAACCTCTCAATGTTTATGGTTATTCCAAGTTCCTGTTTGATCAATATGTTCGTGATATTTTGCCTCACGCGGATTCGCAAATTTGCGGCTTCCGTTATTTCAATGTTTACGGGCCGCGCGAAGGGCATAAGGGCAGCATGGCGAGTGTCGCCTACCATTTAAATAACCAAATTCACCAGGGACAGAATCCGAAGTTATTTGCTGGCAGTGAGAATTTCCGCCGCGATTTTATCTATGTCGGGGATGTTGCCGCTGTCAATCTGTGGTTCTGGAAAAATGGCGTTTCCGGCATTTTTAACTGTGGAACAGGCCGCGCGGAATCTTTTCAGGCTGTGGCAGATGCTGTAATTGCATTCCATCAAGAAAAATCCCCAACCGTGGAATACATCGACTTTCCGGAAAAATTAAAAGGCCGTTATCAGAGTTTTACTCAAGCAGATCTGACAAAACTCCGCGCTGCTGGCTATCAACAACCGTTCAGGACGGTTGCCGAAGGCGTCGCTGAATATATGCAATGGCTCAATCAGGATAATTAATCGACCTCTATGAAGATATTGGTGATCGGCCCATCATGGGTGGGTGACATGATGATGTCACAAAGCCTCTACCGTACTTTGAAAGCGTTGTACCCCAGTGCGGAAATTGATGTGATGGCACCTGCATGGTGTCGCCCATTACTGGCAAAAATGCCAGAAGTGCATCAGGCATTGGCTATGCCGCTGGGTCATGGTGCCCTTGCCTTGGGTGAACGCCGACGCCTCGGTCTGGCATTGCGTGAAAATAGATACGATCGTGCTTATGTATTGCCCAACTCATTCAAATCTGCGCTGGTTCCTTTCTTCGCCAATATCCCGCTACGTACAGGCTGGCGCGGCGAGATGCGTTACGGGTTGCTAAATGATATCCGAGTCCTGAATAAGAGTGCGTTTCCACTCATGGTTCAACGTTATGTCGCTCTCGCGTATGAAGGGAAAAATATACGTAACGCCGATGATCTTCCACAATCTTTGTTATGGCCGCGATTAAGTGTCAATGACGAAGATATTGCAGAATCAACCTCAGCCTTCAATATCTCTGATCACCGCCCTATTATTGGCTTCTGCCCTGGTGCTGAGTTCGGCCCAGCCAAACGCTGGCCACATTATCACTATGCCGCTCTTGCCGAACAGTTAATTACCCAAAAAGGCTATCAAATTTTGCTGTTTGGTTCTGACAAAGATCATCCGGCAGGTGAAGATATTCGCGCACTTTTAAGCGATGATGCCCGCGAAAATTGTCTCAATCTGGCAGGAAAAACCTCGCTTGAACAAGCGGTAAATGTCATCGCCGCCTGTGACGCCATCGTCACAAATGACTCCGGTTTGATGCATATAGCGGCGGCCTTAAACCGTCCTCTGGTAGCATTATATGGACCAAGTAGCCCGGATTTTACCCCGCCACTATCAAATAAGGCTGAAGTGATCCGCCTGATTACGGGCTATCACAAAATCAGAAAAGGCGACAGCGACGGCGGCTATCACCAAAGCCTGATCGATATTCAACCTGAACAGGTTCTATCTTCATTAGAAAAACGGCTACAGGCGGAGAAGCAAAATTAATGCGTGTTTTACTGGTAAAAACATCTTCGATGGGGGATGTGTTACATACTCTGCCAGCATTAACTGATGCAAAACAGCAGCTTCCTGACATTCAATTTGATTGGGTAGTGGAAGAAGGATTTGCCCAAATTCCAACCTGGCACAATGCGGTCGAAAATGTGATCCCTGTGGCTATTCGCCGTTGGCGAAAAAATTGGTTCAGAAAAGATATTCGTGAAGAACGGGCACGATTCCGGCAACAACTACAACAGCGCCAATATGACGCCATCATTGATGCGCAAGGTCTGTTAAAAAGTGCTTTTTTGGTAACCAGGCTGGCACATGGCCCAAAACATGGTTACGATCGAAAAAGTATTCGTGAACCCATCGCCAGTTTTTTCTACGATCATTGTCATGCTATCAGCAAGCAACAACACGCGGTTGAACGCACCCGAGCTTTATTTGCTGAGAGCCTGGGCTATCAAAAACCGTCAGGGCAAGGTGATTACGCTATCGCCTGCCATTTTTTGCACCAGCAAACCAGTAGCCAAAATAACTATCTCGTTTTTCTTCATGCAACAACGCGCGATGAAAAACATTGGCCTGAAAATCATTGGAAGCGGCTTATCGCAGATCTCCGGGCAACGGGTATGCGCATTAAACTCCCTTGGGGCGCTGAACATGAATATCAGCGGGCATTACGGCTAGCGAAAGGGTTTTCCCATGTTGATGTTCTGCCAAAACTAACGCTGGCCGAAGTTGCACATGTTATTGCGGGGGCACAAGCTGTAGTTTCAGTTGATACAGGATTAAGCCATCTTACAGCAGCACTTGATCGACCCAATATTACGCTATTTGGGCCGACTGATCCTGGTTTGATCGGTGGATATGGCAAAGAGCAGCATCCTCTAAAATCAGCGGATAATACGATGAAAGGTATCACTTCAGGGGAAGTTATGCTGCTCTTGCAGGATACATTAAAAAAGCACTCTGCCTAGTGGGAATGTTTCACACCAACGATTTTTGTATTCAAACGTAGGGTTACCTAAAGAGTAACGCATAGTTTTGTCTTGCTGCTGACACAGTGCTTTTGCTTCTTGGATATTCACCCACATCAAGATACTGCCAATGCTGAGATGGGCATACTCAGGTTCATAACCCCCATTAATGGCATCAAAGGAGATCCATTTGGGGCTTTCTGCCCACAAGACAAGATCGTAAGCACAAGGCTTGCCGTTAATCAGCAGCACATTGCCAAATATATGCTCACGAAGCTCAGTGTATATTTCAAGGAGATGCTTTTTTTGTTCTTCCGAGTGGCTATAATTCCAGCGCTTTTGGTACAGATCGATATAAATATCCACCAACTCTTCTGCGCTGAATTCACTTGAAGAGCGAATTTCTCCTCCTGCACGCTTAAATTTATTGATCTCGTTGCTACGATTGCGGCGGGTTTTATAAGAAAAACTGTCTTTGATTAGGCAGATTTGGCGCTTACTGAAAAGAGACCTATAACTCGTATTGATAAAATTATTTTTATGAATAGGTGATAATCTCTTCGATTTTATAGGTAAAAATAATTTTACATCTGTTGCGATAGGGAAAACAATTTCATCATATGAAACTGGGTATCTGGTTTGCATTTCTTCAATCAGCTTTTTGTTTTTAAAAGAAAAACAGGCACCCTTAACGCCAGATGCTGTTTTTTTGATATAAAAACCAAACTGCCCATCAAGATGTTTATCCAAAAAAGATACAATATTGGGATGTGTTAATGTACATCCGCCAAAAAGAGCATGTGCTTCTTTATATTGTTCAAAATTGCTTTTTTTCCATCCTGAAAGAAAAGATTTTATTTGTGTCATGACCAATTCCATAAAATGGATTCCCTTAAAAATTAGAAATAATTAACACTATATTTTAATCATCATTTTGTTAAAAATAATACATTTTAAATTGGTGATAAATGTCGATTATACTCCTATCAAAAATTTAATATCACGTAAAAATCCTCCATACAATATATTTTATGGGACGGTGGTATAATCTATCTTTTTAAAAGAATTTATTGCACTATATCTTGATAAATTATAAATCATAACTCCATGCCTTTTAGCCAACTCGTAAGACAACTCAAAACAAGGTACCATTATATTTTTAAAATTCTTATCTAGATCAGTACTGAGAATATCTTCTGGATTTTCATAAAACCTTGGCTTATCAAAATTATTCATATCTAATCCAGCAAAATATATTTTTTTATAATTTAAGAAAAATGCCATTTGCAAAGCAGCATATGCTACTGTACTGCCATCAAAGAACCCTTTATTTAAGTTAAGTGAAAATGCAATATTTTCTCTTATAACTAATTCATCATCTTTTATATTAAATAGTTCTTTCTTTTTTTCATAAACTGGTTGTTCAACATGCTCTATAATTAATATTTTACACTTAATCACAACAGAATAATGTTTGGTCAAAATTTCATTCAAACAATCCATCGTTGTTAATAATGTTAGTGAATCATCATTCAAAATATCAAAAACAATATCACTTCTATTTATAACAAATGTTATATCAATTATCATATGATATTTGAAATTTACAGATGAATATAATTTATACGAACCATTAACTCCCAGAATATCAAACTTTTCACTATTAAAAAAATCAACATTTATATCTATTACAGAAGGGCCAGAAGCAATTATAATCAATGGCTTTCCTGATGAAAATTCAAAGTCTGCAATATCAATCTGCTTTTTTTTGAAAAAAACAGCATCTATTTTACCATTGATATTTCTTGATATCTTTATGTGAGGCCAAAAACTCATATTATGTTTCATTTTATTATTACATATATTTCTATATATTGTTTTACTTATTTTATATTTAAAAACATCTATAAGTTTATAAATCATTTTACAATCCTTTATATGAAAAAACTAACCATAATTATTGTAATGATACATCTAATTTTCTATAGACTAGATTAAAATTTTTAACCTTCTTTTAATTTAAATTGATAATACTCTTTCAGTGTCATCCCCTGCACCAGTGGCTTCAAAAACTCAAACAATCCTTCCAAATCCTGATAAAGCTGTTCAATTTGCTCTTCACTCTTAAACGTTGGGCTTCCACCAGGCATAAACTCAGATGAATGCAACATAAATTCAACATAGTCACTGCCATTAGACAAAGTTTGTTGGACAACGGTTTTCATCTGTGCCAAATTTCCGCCTTTTGATCTCAGCCAATTAACCGATGGAGAACGCTGTTTTCCTCTCAATCGATCATATTTCTGCTTAATAAAGTTCATAACCGCAGAGTGCTTATATTGAATACTCATAGGGACTTGCAATAACGGAGAATGTCCTTCTTTGGAAATATCCTGCAAATCCATAAAATAAGCATGATCAGGAAAACGGCTATAATCTGTTCCACCATTTCCATTAGGATCACCTTTGGTAAAGTTCCAATTAACTTTTGGTGTAACAGAACAATCTACTTGATATCCATATTCCACTAATAATTGTGCGTAATACTCATTAAATGCCCAGCGCCCAGCACGGTGGCTTAACATTTTAGTCTGGAGCTTATCTTCCAAAAGATGGGTCATTAAATCAACTTTTGCTTTAATCTGATCTTTAGGATACTCAATCAGATATGGTTTATAGTGCATATCATCATCAGTAAGAGGGACAATAGGTGGACTATTCCAGGCATGCAAATGCATACCGATTTCACCCGTATTTCTGGCGATCACATCCTTGGCAAATTCGATATAGCTACCATCCATTGCCATTTCATAGTTAGTTAACCAAACGGGTTTGAAGCCAAAACGCTCACAGAGATTCTGAAACCTTGGCAAATAATGCGTGTTTTTTGTTGAGATCTGACCACTATTTTGCCATAGATCATCACCTTCGGTGTCGATCGTGATAATAAAAGCGGGTAATGACATTGATATACACCAAAACGTGACGATGATAATTGTCCTAATGGTACGCATAGCAAACAAAGAGCGCAATTAGAGAATACCGATTGCCTATATGATTCTTATCTATCTGATTGAATATAAACCCTATCTAGTACTATTCTTGGTTGGTGTACTTAAGATGCCACGCTATGATTTTTACATTAAGATCATCGTATACCTCGATATGCTAAAGAACCCAACAAATGATCCCAAAAAATAATAAAATCAAACGCATTCTGTTGATTAAATTACAACATCATGGAGATATGTTACTGATAACTCCGGTGATCAGCACACTTACTCTCCACTATCCAGATGCAAAAATTGATGTTCTCCTTTATCAAGAAACCTCACCGATGCTGGAAAATTTAGCAGAGATTTCCCGTATTTTTTCTATAGACCGCACGTGGAGGCAGCTGGACACAAGGAAAAAATTATTACATGAGTGGACTCTGCTTAAGACATTGAGACAGCAGCATTATGATTTAGTAATCAACCTTGCCGACCAATGGAGAAGTGCATTTATTTCCCGTTTTACCGGCGCATCTATCCGCCTGGCCCTTAGTTTCCCTAAACGACAAAATTGGAAATGGAGTTTATGTCATACTGAGGTTGTACCAACAGATAACCATGATTCATTACATACAGTAGAACAAAATCTTTCTATCCTAAAGCCATTGCAACTTAATTCAATTATCACAAAAGTAACAATGAGTTATAGTGAAGACGATTTAAAATGGATAATGCAAACACGTTCTAAGTATGGATTTTCAGAAAGATATGTCGTTGTTCAACCCACATCTCGATGGTTTTTTAAGTGTTGGGATGAAAAAAAAATGGCACAAGTGATTACTTCACTACAAAAAGATGGGCATAGCATTATCATTACTGCTGGACCAGACCAAAAGGAATTGGAAATGGTAAACACCATCTTGTCACACTGCCCTGATGATAAAAAGAACATTCTTTCTCTGGCGGGAAAATTAACATTACCCAAACTTGCCGCTTTGATTGATCATGCTAAATTATTCATTGGCGTAGATTCAGTACCAATGCATATGGCCGCAGCCCTAAAAACGCCCTGCATTGCATTGTTCGGTCCATCCAAACTGACATTTTGGAAACCCTGGCAATCGGTTGGTGAGGTGATTTGGGCTGGCGATTATGGCAATATTCCACACCCAGATGATATAAAAACTTGTACAAACGAACGCTACTTAGATCTGATACCCACAGATGTCGTCATTTCAGCAGCAAGGAAATATATTTCATGAAACCATTACGTTTAGCCATTGTCCGTCAAAAGTATCGTCCAGATGGAGGTGCTGAACGTTTTATTTCAAGAGCTTTGGAAGCTCTAGAGCACCAACAGCTTGAACTGAATGTTATTACACGCTCTTGGCAAGGTGCAAGTACCCCCAATTGGCATATCCACCTGTGTGATCCCATTAAATATGGAAGAATTAGCCGCGAAAGCGGTTTTGCCAAATCAGCACGGCAATTATGGCAAAAAGCACAATTTGATTTGGTTCAAAGCCATGAACGCATTGCTGGCTGTGATATTTATCGGGCCGGAGATGGCGTCCATAAGCGCTGGTTACATCAAAGAACCCGTATCTTACCAACATGGAAAGCACGCTGGTTGTTAAATGATAGGTATCACCGCTATGTTATGAATGCTGAGGCAGAAATGTATGCAGATCCGGCCTTAAAAAAAGTGATTTGTAACGCTGAAATGATAAAAAGGGAAATTATCGAAGAATTTGGTGTAGCCGAAGATAAAATCACTGTTATATATAACTCAATCGATAATACAAAGTTCTTTCCTGCTGATGAGCAAACCCGTCTACAACTTAGACAACAATATCAAATCCCCGTAACAGCAAGATGCTTAGTTTATGTTGGTTCTGGTTTTGAGCGAAAAGGATTATCTGCGGCAATCCAGGCCATCGCAAAGACAGATAGCTATCTATTAGTTATTGGTAAAGACAAAGAGCAGAAAAAGTATCAGGCGCTGACAAATACGCTGGGGTGTACTTATCGCGTCCGTTTCATGGGGTTACAAAAAAATACATTGCCCTTTTACCAGTTGTCTGATGCTTTACTACTGCCGACACTATATGATCCCTTTCCTAATGTGATCCTTGAAGCTATGGCCAGTGGTTTGCCCGTCATTACTAGCACAACATGTGGTGGGGCAGAATTTGTCACCGAAGGGAAGAATGGTTTTATCTGTGATGCATTAGATATTGAAAAATTAAGGGATGCTGTTTATGACATTCCTGATAACATATTCGGAACCAACATGTCTATTGCCGCCAGAAACCAAATAATCGCTGCAACACCTGAAAATTTATCCAAACAATTAATTGATCTTTATCAACGAGTTTTAACACAGTGAAAGAACATATCCTTTTTATTATTGATGGATTACCCGGAGGAGGAGCTGAAAATGTTACCCTTCGCCTTGCGGCAGGTCTGAGTAAATCAAACTACCAAATTTCATTACTTTCACTCAATACTCAATTAGATTACACCATCCCAGAAGATATTCATTACATCGTCAGCCCAGATGACTATCGAGGGCTACTCAGAAAACTCAATGAGATAAGCCGCAGAGCTAAAGCAATGGATAAAGTTTTATTTAAGCTTTTCCAACAAAAAGGTAAACCTGCTCTTGTCATATCCAATCTACATAAAACCGACCGTATCGTAGTAAAATCCAAAGCCTTGAGAAATTGTAATGTATGGCATTGTATTCATGGCATTTACTCTCAATCCTACTTAAGCAATAAGAGTGGCTTTTCTTTTTGGATTAAAAAGAAAAAGATAAAAAAAGTTTATAAAAATAAAAAAATTATCTGCGTTTCCGAGGCTGTTAGTCATGATCTACTAAGCAATATCGGGATACAGCCCAAGCAGATAAAAACCATCTACAATCCCTTTGATTTTGAAAAAATAAAAGCACAGGCATCAGAAACCAATCCTTATCACGGATTGAATTACATTCTGCATGTCGGGCGCTTACATCAAGTAAAACGTCAAGACCGATTAATAGGTGCCTTTGCAAAGACAAATCTCCCATGCAAGCTAATTATTGTTGGGCAAGGTTCCAAAGAAATAGAAAGGTATCTTAAAGTAAAAATTCATGAGCATGGGTTAGATGATAACGTTATTTTGGCTGGCTTTCACCCCAATCCACATCCCATAATCAATGAAGCAAAAGCGGTTGTGATAAGTTCAGATAGTGAGGGATTACCGACAGTATTAATCGAAGCATTAATTTGCCATACTCCTATTGTCAGTACTGATTGCCCTGGTGGTGTTAGAGAGATAATGACAGATCAACTGAAAAACTATCTGTCTAAACTAGACGTAGATTCTTTGGCCGAAAAAATACAGCTTGCTTACGATACGCCCCCACAAATTACAGATGAACTGTATGAAAAATTTGAGGCAAACAATATACAGAAGCAATATATTGAATTAATAGAAAAATAGCCCACAGAACACCAAAATATGGTTCAAGGGAAACTTCATTTTACACACTTTCTTCAAGCCAATGTGGTACTATATCCGCAGTCTATGTCAGTGAATTTGATAGAATGTTGCTTCGCTTATATCAGGTACTTCTCTACCTTATCCAACCCATTATCTGGTTACGTCTGCTGCTACGCAGCCGTAAGTCGCCTGCGTACCGCAAACGCTGGGGAGAACGCTATGGCTTCTGCGCTAAAAAGGTGGCACCCGGTGGGATCTTACTGCATTCCGTTTCTGTTGGAGAGACATTGGCGGCCATTCCGCTCGTACGGATCTTGCGGCACCATTACCCTTTTTTACCCATTACGATAACAACCATGACACCGACAGGTTCTGAAAGGGTTCTGTCTGCCCTCGGCAATGATGTTAACCATGTCTATCTTCCCTATGACCTGCCAGGTTCAATGAAACGTTTTCTGGATCACGTCAATCCCAAGTTAGTGATCATTATGGAAACCGAACTATGGCCGAACCTGATTACCCAGTTACGTCAACGGGAAATCCCGCTGGTTATCGCCAACGCAAGGCTATCTGCCCGCTCTGCGGAGGGATATCAGAAAATTAGCAGCTTTATCAAAACCATTTTAAATAAAATCACGTTGATCGCCGCACAAACTCAGGAAGATGGTGACCGCTTTATCGAATTGGGTTTGAGACGTTCCCAACTCTCCGTGACGGGTAGCCTTAAGTTCGATATCTCTGTTACACCAGAACTCGCGGCAAAAGCCGTCACATTGCGCCGCCAATGGGCACCTCATCGCCCTGTATGGATAGCAACCAGCACCCATGATGGGGAAGAAACGATAATTCTGGATGCGCATTGCAAATTGCTTAAACAATTTCCTGATCTGCTGTTGATTCTAGTACCCCGCCATCCTGAACGTTTTGGTAAGGCCGCTGAGTTAACCCAAAAAGCGGGATTAAACGCGATACTACGCAGTGCTGGCACTATTCCTGACACTAATGTGCAAGTGGTGATTGGCGATACGATGGGCGAATTGATGCTCCTGTATGGTATCGCTGATCTGGCTTTTGTCGGAGGGAGCCTGATAGAACGCGGAGGACATAACCCACTGGAAGCGGCGGCCCATGCCATTCCTGTTATCATGGGTCCACACACATTCAACTTTAAAGATATTTGTGCCAAACTGCATAAAGCGGATGGATTGATTACTGTTACGGATAGCCCATCATTAAGTTCAGCTATCAATAGCCTGCTGACAGACGAAGATTACCGACGCTATTACGGCCACCACGCCGCAGAAGTCCTGCATGAAAACCAAGGGGCACTTCAACGTTTGCTAAAATTACTGGAACCTTACCTCCCGCCAAGGAGCCATTGATGATTGCCAAGAAACGCCTGTCCGTTGTCATGATCACCAAAAACGCTGCTGATGTGATTGCCGATTGCTTGCTTTCTGTGGATTGGGCGGATGAAATTATCATCCTGGATTCCGGCAGTACCGATACCACTTGCCGAATAGCCAGCGAAATGGGTGCAAAAGTCTATTCAAATGCCCAATGGCCCGGCTTCGGGCGGCAACGGCAGCTTGCACAATCCTATGCCAGCGGTGATTACATCTTTATGATTGATGCCGATGAACGCGTAACGCCAGAACTAAGAGCATCCATTGAACAAGTCCTGGCAAATCCTGATAACAATAAAGTCTATAGCTGCGCACGCCTCAATCTGTTTATGGGCCGATTCATGAAACACAGTGGCTGGTATCCTGATAGGGTTATCCGCCTTTATTGCCGTGAACGTTACCAATACAATAACAATCAGGTTCACGAATCCCTTGATACTCAAGGCGTATCTATCGTGACGCTCAGGGGAGATCTGCGTCACTTGACCTGCCGTAACCTGATGGAGTTCCAGCAAAAACAGTTAAATTATGCAAGAGATTGGGCGAAGCACCGCTACGATCAAGGCAAAAAAATCCGTTATTTTTCTATAATCAGCCATACGCTGGGCGCATTTCTCAAAACCTGGCTATTAAGGGCAGGTTTTTTGGACGGTAAGCAAGGCCTGATATTGGCAATTGTAAATGCTCAATATACATTCAATAAATACGCTGCACTTTGGGAAGTGATTCAGACAAAGGGTAAAAAACCACGATGAAAAGAAAAGCGATTTATCCCGGCACCTTTGACCCTATCACTTACGGTCATCTTGATATTGTTACTCGTGCCGCAAACATGTTTGACCATGTTTTATTGGCTATCGCTAATAGTGATAGAAAAAGTCCCATGTTCAGTT
Organism: Xenorhabdus griffiniae; assembly: GCF_001028135.1. Classification (GTDB taxonomy): domain Bacteria; phylum Pseudomonadota; class Gammaproteobacteria; order Enterobacterales; family Enterobacteriaceae; genus Xenorhabdus; species Xenorhabdus bakwenae. Next base: position 37,493 of record NZ_LDNM01000117.1, on the reverse strand, counting down.
TGGAAGAGCGGGTCACATTGGCAAAAGAAGTCACGGCTCATCTGGAAAATGTCGATGTGGTTGGGTTTAGCGAACTGATGGTCAATTTCGCCAAAAAGCAGCAGGCTAACATCTTAATCCGCGGAGTACGTTCTGTTTCCGATTTTGAATATGAATGGCAACTTGCCAATATGAATCGACATTTTATGCCTGAGCTGGAAAGTGTCTTTTTATTGCCTTCCCAAACGCTGTCTTTTGTCTCATCATCCTTAATCAAGGATGTTGCTCGTCATGATGGCGACGTTTCATCTTTCCTGTCAGAGCCAGCTACACAGGCAATGCTAAAGAAATTGGGCAAATAATAATCAGGCGGGGCAATTATCCTCTGCCCCCAATCCGTTTAATGCTGGCACTGACGACAGAAAAATGTACTGCGTTGCCCCAATTTTACACACTCGATTTTCTCACCACATACGGGACAAAGTTCACCTTTCTTGCCGTAGACAAACAACTCCTGAGCAAAATATCCCGGTTTGCCATCAGATTGCAGAAAATCCTTCAGGGTCGTACCACCTTGCTCAATGGAACGACGTAAAATCTGTTTGATTATATCGGCCAAGAGATAGGCTTCTTGCTGCGTTAATGAATTCACCGGACGTTCAGGCAGGATATGAGCAACGAACAACGCTTCGTTGGCATAGATATTCCCAACCCCAACCACAACTTTGTTATCCATCAACCAAGGTTTGACAGCCATTTTTTTGTTGCGGGAAACCGTGTAAAGGTATTCACCATCAAATTGATCAGAAAGAGGTTCAGGACCTAAATGAGCAAGTACAGAGCACTCATCAAGAGTGTCGCTCCATAACCATGCCCCAAAACGTCGGGGATCGGTATACCGGAGAATTTTACCATCAGCCATAACCAAATCGACATGATCATGCTTTGCCGGGGGTTGTTCATCCAACAAGACACGCAAGCTACCAGACATTCCTAAGTGGATAATAATCCAGCCCTCCGGCAACTCAAGCAATAAGTATTTCGCCCGCCGTTGGACACTCAGCACAGGCCTGTCTGAAAGCGCCATGATTTGTGCAGAAACAGGCCAGCGCAAACGTGAATTTCTGACCTCAGCATATTGGATCACATTTCCAACCAGGTGAGGTTCAATCCCCCTGCGACTGGTTTCCACCTCTGGTAGTTCCGGCATACCCACCCCTTGAATATGTTATCTACGATATTGTTTCTGAGAATATTGCATCTGAGCCGATTACAATACCGTTTTCATGTATCATTTGCAGCCAGATTTAATTGAGATAACAGGGCAAGATATTCACTGAGACAATCTTTCCGCTATCACGCCCATAATTAACTTCGCACGCTGATCCCAGTTAAAACGTTCTGCAACCAGCCGTTGGGAATAGTCAACTTTAGCCATCATTTCAGCGGGATGATGAATCAGCCATTGAATTTGTTCAGCAAAACTCGCTGCATCTTCACTATCAGCAAAATTTACTGCATTTTCATCAACGGCATCACGAATGGAAGGAAAATCAGAAATAACTACAGGCTTACCCATAGCCATATATTCAAAAAGCTTGAGAGGAGAGGTATAGCGACTGCCAATACTGGTTTTCGTCAATGGCAGAACACAAATATCACTACCCGCAATAACCTGAAAGCGTTTTCTAGGTTGGACAAAACCAAGGAAATTAATTTTATCATTGACACCAATCTGTTTAGCCGTCTGCCGCAATCGCTCAATTTGTTCAGTAGTGCCACCAGCAATATTCAGTTCAACGTTATCCAGGTAAGACATGGCTTTCATTACCGTTGGGATACCTTTCCAACGATGTAAACTGCCCAAATAAAGTACCTTTTTAGGAAGAGTATTGCTGTCATCGTTGCCGGTAATTGTCTGCTTAACCGATTCAACTGCCAGCATATCAACCCCATCGGGAGCCACAACAATCGGTGTTTTGACACCGTATTGCTTATAAATATCTTCTCGTAATAGTGAAGTAAGGGCAAAAACAACCTTAGAATCCGCATAAACCTGCTGCTCAATTTTTCTCAGTTTATGATACTTACGTTGGTTTCTACGATTGAGCAAATCATGGGATTCCCTAAAAGACTGAGAAAATACTTCATGGCTTTCAAAGAAATGAGGAGTATCTGGATGATTACACAACAGGTAATTCGCCATTTTAATATTGCGGGTAAAAAGGGCATCAACTTGATGCTCTTTAAGCCAGCGCGAAACTTGCAAATAAAACAGTTTCTGAGTATTTAGCGGAAAATACCATTTTCTGCGTATATCGTGCAGGGCAATTAGCTCCACAGAAGGTGGCAATGACCTGCCAAGAATCTCCTCAACCTGGCTTTGGCCTTTTGGGGTAATCAGGAAAACACGATGCCCCTGACGAGCAAAAGCATCTACATTCTGTAAAATTTGTAGTGATGCAACCCGATAATCAGGTACAGGATAAGGATCAATATACGCAATTTTCATTATTTTTTATGGCGTTCAATAAACGGCTAGCAGAATGTTCCCAAGTGTACATCGATTCAATCCTCTGGCGGGCAGATTTCCCCATCTTTTCGCCTCTATCCGGCAAAGATAAAAGATGATTTACCGCCTCAGCAATAGCCATAGCATCACCCGGTGTCACCAAAATACCAGCACTGCCTTCATTACCAACCACTTCCGGTATTCCACCTATATAGCTGGCAATCACAGGCCGTCCACACGCCATCGCTTCAGAAATAGTAATACCAAATGCTTCATCACCAATACTGGGGAAAATCCCGGCATCACCCGCCGCATAAAATTCAGGTAATTGATCATGACCAACAGGAGGATGAAAAATGACGGATTTTTCTAGCTGCAAAGTAGAAACCCGCTTTTTAAGCGATTTCAAATCTTCACCTTCACCAATAATCAATAATTTTACATCCTTGTTCCGCAACAAAGCCATTGCATCAATGGCGACTTTCATGCCTTTCCAACCAACCAACCTGCCAGCAAACGTTAACAGGAACGTTTTCTCATTGATATCTAATCGAGTTCGGACATCCGAGTCAGATGGTTTGAATTTATCGATATCTACCCCATTATAGATGATACTGGGAAATTGCTTAAAATGATGCTGAATCTGCCAGGCATTAAAATGGCTACATGCAACCCATGCAGATATTTTTTTACCCAATACCCGATCCCCTTTAAAAAAACTGGTTCCACCACTCATATAACAAAACTGGGTATGGGATGTTTCAGGCATCATTCTGGGCCAGAAAAAATCAAAAGGCTTAGTCAAAATCACCCAATCAAAATTTTCAGCAATAACTGTTGCACGGGCATGACGGGCAAAAGAATAACGTTCAACAATACGTTGGAAACGGCGTCCAATGTTAAGCACGCGTTCTCTGGGAATAAATGGAAAAATATGAATAGGGATATTTCTTTCGCCTAATGCAGGCCGAATATCGCCAGTTCCACCGAAAATATGGACTTCATGCCCCGCATCTGTCAGCGCCTTAGCTAACGCCCAAACAGCCGTTTGAATGCCACCGTACGACATGGTAACAGTAACATCGATAAATCCTATCTTCATTGGGTTAATTATCCTTTCATTCATTTTCCAGCAAATTCTGAACAGAATGCCAGACTTGATCGACCGATATTGCTGACATTGTATCTTGACGCGTTGCCTGTCGATAATCTACAGGATGTTCAATTACCACTAATTTTGGATGTTGCTGAGGTGCGAGAAAACGTCCTGGGTGAAAGCTGTGATACAGAGCAACCATTGGTATTCCCAAGGCCCCGGCCAGATGAGTTGTTCCAGTATCAACGCCCACATACAAATTAAGTTGACTCATGATTGCCGCGTTTTGCCGCATCGTAGTCTTACCCGCTAATGATGAGCATCTGTTTGTGCCCAATTTCTCAGCCAGCATTCGCGCACTGTCCTCACCCTCTTTACTGCCTAATAGTAATATATGCGCATGCGGATAATCTCGATAAATATGTTTAGCTAATTCGTAAAAGTGTTCTACAGGCCAATCACGATAGGCTTTTGCTGGGAAACTCTGTAACTGAAAACCAATTTTTAATTGTCGTTCTATCCCTTGCCGTTGAAGAAAATTTCTGGCGTACTCCCCTTCATGCGGGCTTACACTATACTGCAAACGCCAATTACTTACTTCAACCCCAAGTGAATCGATTAACAGTGCCCTTTCCTGTTGGGCAGGCATAAGTTCTCCGGGCCTTGCTATAGCATACTCATTTGATGTTTTACCAGGGGTATCCGAAAAATAAACGGTCAAATTGGCTACACGTTTGGCATACTGCAATAAGAGTTTATCCTGGCCATAGACGAATGCCAGATCATAGTGCCGATGAGAAAACCAGCCACACCATTTAGCCTTGCCTTTTGAAAAATCTTTTAATTTATTAATTAAATCGATATTTTCAAGGATTTCTTTCGTCTTTTTATGCACAAATATATCAATATTTGCCTCTGGCCATTTTTCTTTCAGGGCGCGAATAACCGGCGTTATTAGCAAGGTGTCACCAAAACGGGCGATATTGATGATTAGAATATTTTGGGGTTGCATAATAATGAATATTAAATTATCAATCCAAAGACTGGATCACTTTAGGTACTATACAGTAAAGTGAGTCACTGTTCTATTTACAGTTAATAAGCACAACAGGCATACAAAAATAAAGCCAGTGACATTTCAAATAGTTAATAAAAAGCATCAATGACTCTGCCAATACAGATAAAAATAATATAAACAAAATATTACCGCTTGCTTTCTATACTGGAATAAAAAATAGACTCCATTTTTTCTAACATATTATCCATGCCAAATAAATGAGTTGCCCGTCGCAGTGAAGCCTCTCCCATTTGTAAACGTAGCCCTGCATCATGCATTAATAAATCTAATTTTTCTGTTAATTGTTCGACATTTTTAGGTTCGATAATATACCCTGTATCGCCATCAATTACAGCTTCGGTAATCGCGCCTACCGAGGTAGAGACAACCGGCAATCCACATGCCATTGCCTGCATGATGCCTTGAGGTACACCTTCATTACCAAACGAAGGTAGAGCAAAGATATCCATTGCATTTAAGCAATCAGGAACATCCTGGCGATTACCAAGAAAGATGACGCTCTCTGTCAACCCTTCCTGGTGAACTCGCGGCTCCAAATTCTTTCTTTGAGGACCATCTCCCACAAACAGCAATTGCCAATCAGGATAACGTTGATGGAGAATTTTCCAACTATCAAGCAGGTAACGATGGCCTTTCCACGTTCTCATTGTGGCAACAATGCCCAGTGTTGGCTTGTCTTTGATGCCAATACGCTGACGACTTGAGGACTGACTTTCAGGATGAAAACGTGACAAATCGATCCCCGTCGGCACAGAGGTCATATGAGATAGAGGATACTCATTATGTAAATGCAGATATTGGCGCAGTTTTTCTCCGGTTGTCACAATATGCTGACCCGCGTGCAAATACAGCCAACGAGTCACAATGGATTTTGAAACATGAGTCGAAACATGACGGGTTCGGACTATCGCAGGCATACCTTTTAATGTGGCACATGCCGCAGCCACCAGCCAGGAATCAGTAGAACTATGGGTATTGATTACATCGAACTGGCGACCTTCAGTTTTTAACCAATGACGCATCGCCCGAAGACACGAAAGACGTTTTTTTTCAATTGGGAGCGCAACAACAGGCACACCATAATGATGAGCTTCACGGTAAAGGGTTGAAGTTGGACAACAAACGATAACCACATGGTGTCCACGCTGTATCATGCCCTGAGATTCTGTCAGGATACGAATTTCCTGCCCTCCCCAACCACACGATGATTCTGTATGTAAGATATTCAAGGTCTTTCTAACCATTTTAGCGCTACACCTGACGGTTCATAATTGAAAAAACGGGAGTATAACTGAACAATGCATTGGTCTACACGCATAACCAATTTAAAATAAGCTACAGTGGCACTATCAACAGATATAAAAAAGCCCAGCATAATGCCGGGCTTTTTATCATGCGCTAAAATTATTTAATTTTAGCTTCTTTGTACATAACATGCTGACGAACAACTGGATCGAATTTTTTCATTTCCAGTTTTTCAGGCATAGTACGCTTGTTCTTCGTAGTGGTATAGAAGTGACCTGTACCAGCGGAAGAAACTAGCTTGATTTTATCGCGAATACCTTTAGCCATTTTTCAGCTCCTTAGTACTTCTCGCCACGGGCACGCAGTTCGGCCAGAACTGTGTCGATGCCTTTTTTGTCAATCACACGCATACCTTTAGCAGATACACGCAGAGTTACAAAACGTTTCTCAGACTCAACCCAGAAACGGTGAGAGTGCAGGTTAGGCAGAAAACGACGCTTAGTCGCATTTAATGCGTGGGAGCGGTTGTTACCACTCACCGGACGTTTGCCAGTAACTTGGCAGACTCGGGACATGTCTATTCTCCAAAAATCAAATCAGCTCGAGCTTTGTATTGGGTGTGACCGCCTCGTCAGGCTTAGGAGCCCATCTCAGCAAACTTTCTTTACTGAAAATAGGTTACTGAAAAGAACGTCACTGAAAAGACTCACATTTTCCCAGTAAAAAAACTTACTGAGATAGGCTCTTCTCGTCAAACCCAAGATCCTCAAAGGTGGCGTAGTATACGCCCTCATTCGCTGATGCTCAAGTCCCGAACAACTAAGATCTGATCGTATCGCGAAAAAACGGCATTAAATCCAACCTCTTTCCATAAATGAGACACAAGATTGCTTACCAATGACGATATGATCCAAAACTTTAACGCCAACCAAGTCACAAGCCTCAATAATTTTTTCTGTCACCAATTTATCTGCCAAGCTAGGTTCTGGGTTACCGGAAGGATGATTATGAGCCAGAATAATTGATGCAGCATTCACTTTAACCGCCTGTTTCACAATTTCACGAGGGTGAACTTCAACTTTGTTTATCGTTCCTTTAAACATTTCATCATGACAGATAACTTTATTTTGGTTAGTTAAAAACAGCACCACAAATATTTCCCGATCTTGCCAGGATAATAAATCCTGCAAATAATTCTGGGTTATCGTGGGGCTGCTCATAATATCTTCATGGATAAATTGACTGGAAAAAAACCGCTTTGCCAATTCAGATATCGCCTGCAATTGAACATACTTACATAGCCCCATCCCCTTATGTGCACAAAAGTCTGCGTAATCGGCGGACAGAAGGTGATAAAGAGAACCAAATGAGTTCAGCAGATATTCTGCCATTTGTACGACCGGAACGCCTCGGGTTCCCGTGCGCAAAAAGATAGCCAATAACTCCGCATCCGTTAGGGAAACCGCCCCATAAGCCAGTAATTTCTCCCGGGGAAGAAGGTTTAAATGCGATTCATCGTTTCTTTCCATTAGCGTTAAATCCATAATACTTCCCCCCACCGTCAATATCCTTTGCCCTATAACCCCCATAACAATGGGTGCTATCAATCAATATTTACTCGCCGGCTATATCCATTCTTCCACTATATTCATACAGTTATATATTCATGCGCCTACATTTACACATCTTACTATCCCATGATGAAAAAATCATCGCTAGCTCGACTTGCGAGGCTTGCGCAGCGCTTCGCAAACTTGCCATTTTTGGCTGGCTAAATAGGGAAGGTTCTCAACGCAATATTTTCTTGTGATAGAATCTTAAGGAATTACAACTGACATCTGGACAATCAAAATGACAGGATTTTCCGGCAAACCACTTTCTGATAATCCGCTTTCCGGTAAACAACTTTCTGATAAACAACTTTCTGATAAACAAATAGTCCTTGGAATCAGTGGAGGGATCGCCGCTTACAAAACTGCCGAATTGGTGCGCCGTTTACGTGACCGTGGTGCCCAGGTACGCGTTGTCATGACTCCCGCAGCCGAAGCTTTCATCACTCCACTGACCTTACAGGCAGTATCTGGTCATCCCGTCTCAGATGATCTTCTAGACCCCGCAGCCGAAGCCGCTATGGGGCATATCGAACTGGCAAAATGGGCTGATTTAATTATTCTCGCGCCCGCCACTGCTGATCTGCTGGCTCGCCTGGCCGCAGGCATGGCGAATGATTTAGTCACCACAATCTGTCTGGCTTCCGCTGCATCTATTGCTGTTGCCCCCGCAATGAACCAGCAAATGTACCGTGCACAGGCCACCCAAGATAACCTGAAGGTGCTTAAAGAGCGTAATGTATTGGTTTGGGGACCCGATGAAGGCAGCCAGGCATGTGGTGATGTAGGGCCAGGGAGAATGTTGGAACCGATGACTATCGTCGAACGGGCAATACAACATTTCAACACCGAGCCAAATCTTTCTGGTCTACGCATCGCTATTACCGCAGGACCAACCCGTGAAGCCCTGGACCCCATCCGTTTCATCAGCAATCATAGCTCCGGTAAAATGGGTTTTTCCATTGCGCAAGCTGCGGCAGAGCGTGGCGCTGAGGTGACATTAATTACCGGTCCCGTTAATTTACCCACACCACAAGGCGTTAAACGCATTGATGTCAGTAGTGCACTGGAAATGAATGAACAGGTTCAAGCTGCCGTAACTTCACAGCATATCTTTATTGGTTGCGCGGCCGTGTCTGACTATCGTTTTAAACAAATCTCAACAGAGAAAATCAAAAAGCAGGGTGATGAAATCACATTTACACTGGTGAAAAATCCTGACATTGTAGCGAGCGTTGCGGCCATGGAAAAAAATCGGCCATTTGTCGTTGGATTTGCAGCCGAAACCCAGAATGTGGAAGAATACGCTCGCGGAAAACTCAAGCAGAAGAATCTGGACTTGATTTGCGCGAATGATGTATCGCTGGCCGGACACGGTTTCAACAGTGATACTAACGCATTACATCTATTCTGGCATGATGGTAGTGTTCATTTACCCCACAGTGGTAAATTACAACTCAGCCACCGCTTATTAGACGAGATACTCAAACGCTATGATGAAAAAAATCGACGTTAAAATCCTTGATCCCCGCATCGGGCAAGAATTTCCTTTACCGACTTATGCTACACCTGGCTCTGCGGGTTTAGATTTACGTGCTTGTCTGGATAATGCAGTGGAACTGGCTCCTGGCCAAACCGAACTTCTGCCAACGGGGATTGCTATCCATATTGCAGATGAACAATTAGCGGCAGTTATTCTCCCCCGCTCTGGTCTGGGTCACAAACATGGCGTTGTTCTGGGTAATTTAGTGGGACTTATCGATTCAGATTATCAGGGACAATTGATGGTCTCCGTTTGGAACCGTGGTGATAAAACTTTCATCATCGAACCAGGTGAACGCATCGCCCAGATGGTTTTTGTACCCGTTGTACAGGCCGAATTTAATTTGGTTGCAGATTTTGAAACGAGCCAGCGCGGCAGTGGTGGATTTGGCCATTCCGGTCGTCAATAACTTTCCATAAGGCCTGATACCGTCAATCGATTTTCATATTTTTTGCCCACAATGTTTGTGACAGCAATAGGTTGTGACAACAATAGCTTTTGACAGCAATAACGTTGTGGCAAAAAATAGCCGGATTTGTTTTGCTGTTTTAGCAGGGGTCTTACCAGACATGGCAGAAAAAGAACGTACAAAAAAGAAAAATAGGCGTGAGGAAATTTTGCAGGCATTAGCACATATGCTGGAATCCAGTGATGGCAGCCAACGTATTACTACTGCAAAACTTGCCGCAAACGTTGGTGTTTCTGAAGCAGCCCTTTACCGTCATTTTCCGAGCAAAACCCGGATGTTTGACAGCTTGATTGAGTTTATTGAAGATTCCTTAATTTCACGTATCAATCTGATCCTGCAAGATGAAAAGGACACCATCACACGTATTCGGTTAATTCTTGTCCTGCTTTTGGGTTTTGCAGAAAGGAATCCGGGGCTGACCCGTATTATGACCGGTCATGCCCTAATGTTCGAACAAGACAGATTGCAAAATCGCATCAACCAGCTATTTGAGCGAATTGAAATGCAACTTCGCCAAATTTTAAAAGAGAGAAAAATCCGTGATGGGCAAGGATTCGCTTATGAAGAATCTGTGTTGGCATCACAGTTACTGGCGTTTTGTGAAGGGATGCTTTCCCGTTTTGTTCGCTCTGAATTTCGCTATCGCCCGACAACTGAATTTGAAGTACGCTGGCCATTGATATTGACCCAACTGCAATAATCTAATCCACTACAATAGCTTATCGCAGTATCGTAAGTTCATATCCTTATACAGTGAATGATAACGTGCGGATTTTTTATCGGGTTGTGTTAATATGTTCCAGCTCATTGAGTTCACTACTAAGTGACTTAATAATGGCATCATTGTCACAATCCTTACCATATAGATAGATGCCATTTCTACTACTCACCCCGCCCATCCTTGGGCGAGGGATTTTTTTCGCTCAACCCAATTCATAGGTTATAGGTTACTAACGCGCCACATTTTCCAGCCATCAAATACCGTATTCTTTGCGATAAGCTTCCACCGCTTCCAAATGGGATTGCATCTCTGGATTTTCGCGTAAATAACTCACCAAATCATTTAAAGTAATAATGGAGAAGACCTGACAATGGTAGTCATGCTCAACTTCTTGAATCGCCGAAAGCGTTTCACGCCCACGTTCCTGACGATCCAGACACAAAATCACACCGGATAACGTTGCGCCATGTTGTTTAATGATTTCCATCGACTCACGAATCGCCGTACCTGCGGTAATGACATCATCCACCACCACAACATTACCTTGCAGAGGGCTACCAACCAATGATCCACCTTCGCCATGATCTTTAGCTTCCTTGCGATTAAAGCAATAAGGCATATCGATATCATGATGTTCAGCCAATGCCACTGCGGTAGTGGTTGCAATCGGGATGCCTTTATAAGCCGGTCCAAACAGCAAATCGCACTGAATTCCGCTATCTAGCAACGCAGCTGCATAGAAACGACCAATCAACGCCAAGTCACGTCCGGTATTAAACAGGCCCGCATTAAAAAAGTATGGGCTTTTGCGACCCGATTTCAGCGTAAATTCGCCAAATTTCAGCACCTGTTTTTCCAGTGCCAGCTCAATAAATTCGCGCTGATAGGCTTTCATTGGCGTTTCTCCTCTTTGATCTCTTGTCATTCATTACTATTTATTACAGGTAAACTTATTACAGGTAAATTTATTGCAGATATAAAAAAGGCGACTCTTCAGCCGCCTGATTTATTTATTATTTTAATGGATCTTGTTCTAACACATCTCGCTGCGCTTTGAAAATCGTATCCAATCCCTCTTTGGCCAATGAGAGCAGTGAGAGCAATTCATCATGGCTGAACGGTTCACCTTCTGCCGTACCCTGCACTTCAATCATTCTGCCATCATCCATCATGACGATATTCATATCAGTTTCAGCCGCAGAGTCTTCGACATATTCCAGATCACAACGTCCTTCACCCTCAACGATGCCAACAGACACTGCCGCAACCATTGCTTTTAGTGGGCTTTCTTTCAGTTTGCCCTGCGCAACCAGCTTATTTAGGGCATCGACCAGTGCCACACAAGCGCCAGAAATAGCCGCAGTACGAGTACCGCCATCCGCTTGGATCACATCACAATCCAGCGTAATCGTGAATTCACCCAGTTTTTTTAAGTCGATGGCAGCACGTAATGAACGAGCAATCAGGCGTTGGATTTCCATCGTGCGGCCTGTTTGCTTGCCTTTGGCAGCCTCGCGTGCATTACGGCTATTGGTTGCCCGTGGCAACATGCCGTATTCAGCGGTGATCCAGCCTTGCCCTTGGCCTTTCAGGAAACGGGGAATTCCTTCTTCAACGGAGGCATTGCATAACACTTTGGTATCCCCAAATTCCACCAGAACAGAGCCTTCCGCATGTTTGGTGTAATGACGGGTCATTTTAATAGAACGCACCTGCCCTGCTGACCTTCCCGCTGGACGCTTTCCTACTAAGCTCATAGTGTGATCTCCGTTGTTCGTACATTTTAGGGGCGCATTATACGGCCTAAAGCGGCGAATGCCTATCCTGCATCTACACGGAGCGCTATAATCCGCGCATCATTTTATAAATTGGGAACGAATTATGATCCGTAGTATGACTGCTTTTGCACGGAGAGATATCAGGGGAGATTGGGGTAATGCAGCGTGGGAACTGCGTTCTGTCAATCAACGTTACTTAGAAACCTATATTCGCCTGCCAGAGCAATTCAGAAGCCTTGAACCTGTCATCCGTGAGCGCATCCGTTCCCGCCTGACGCGCGGCAAAGTGGAATGTAACCTGCGTTTTGAGCTGGATACCCTTACCCAGGGTTCTTTGATTCTGAATGAAAATCTGGCAAAACAACTGGTTGAAGCAGCAAACTGGGTTAAACAGCAGAGTAATGAAGGTGAAATTAATCCGGTGGATATCCTGCGCTGGCCGGGCGTGATGTCTGCCGAAGAGCAGGATTTAGATGCCATCAGTACACAATTGCTGGCGGAATTAGATCTGACGCTGGATTCTTTTATCCAGAGCCGTGAGAGCGAAGGACAAGCGCTCAAGACACTGATTGAACAACGTTTAGATGCGGTAATTGTAGAAGTGGCTAAAGTTCGAGAACAAATGCCGGCAATCCTACAATGGCAGCGCGAGCGCTTACAGTCCAAGCTGGAAGAAGCACAAATTCAGTTAGATAATAACCGCCTTGACCAGGAGCTAATTTTATTAGCCCAGCGTACTGATGTAGCAGAAGAGTTGGATCGTCTGGATGCCCATGTCAAAGAGACACGTAATATCCTGATGAAAAAAGAAGCCGTCGGCCGCCGTCTGGATTTTATGATGCAGGAATTTAACCGCGAATCGAATACATTGGCTTCAAAATCAATTAATGCAGATGTGACGAATTCAGCGATTGAGCTGAAGGTACTGATTGAACAGATGCGCGAGCAGATTCAAAACATTGAGTAACGTTTCATAGCGATTCACAACAAATCATCAAGCCAGTATATACTTTGTTATAGCTGGCTTTTTTACTATGAGAGCATTGCAGAGCGAATCACAGTAGCGCATGATTGGCGTGTACCCAAAGGTGTACCCATAACACATTTAGAAAACCATTTTGGGTACACCTCCTACTTTTTACATTGAGAATTTCACAATGCCTAAACTCACCGATAAAGAGATCAGGGCATGGATAAAATCTGGCGAAATACGCGTGATGAAAACAGAACGCTAATAGTGAAAATAAATTTTTTGATCCAAAACGTGGTGGCGTGATCAAAATGAACCCATCTCAGACACAAAATCATATCTGTGTAGCTTAGAATGCGATTGGTTGCGTTATATGAGGATGTAAAAAGTCGCACTTAAAGGTAATCCGTATCGAGAACCCTATTGTTGAATAAACACACAAAACATGTACAATTCATATGTACATTTTTGGAGATATATTATGCGTACATACACCTCAACCCAAGCACGAGCCAATATTTCAGAAGTGTTGGATGCTGCTACCCACGGCGAACCAGTTGAAATTACTCGTCGAGACGGCAGCTCAGCAGTCGTTATCAGTAAAGCAGAATTCGAGGCATACCAGAATGCCAAACTGGATGCAGAGTTTGATTATATTATGCAGCGTCACGGGCATACGGTAGAGGCACTGACAAACCGATGATATGGGTCAGTGCGCAGGAAGTTATCGCTTTTCATGACCGTATATTGCAACGGCTTCCGGGCGTTACCGGAATGCCCGATTCTGGCAGAGCGGAAGCGCTCATCTATCGGGTGCAAAACCGTACCCACTATGAAGGTGTAACAGACATTTTTGAACTTGCAGCCACCTACTGTGTTGCTATCGCTCGTGGCCATATTTTCAATGATGGTAATAAGCGCACCGCATTTTTTGTTACCATGACCTTTCTCTACCGTAACGGTATTAAGATCCGTGATAACGACAATACATTGGAAAACTTAACGGTAGAGGCTGCCACGGGTGAGAAGACCGTTGAGCAGTTGGCGCAACATCTGCGCGAATTGGTGGACTATGCTGAGCCAAGCTGTAAGACATAATCACAACTTACTTTTTATGAGAATGAGTGAACACCTCGGTTTGCCGTGTACCCAAGGGTGTACCCCTAGAAAATATTGAATAACACCAATCCAGCATTCATACGGGCTTAAGCCCTCTACTCAATGAATAGATTCAAACGCTTCATAACATTTTAGAGAAAATCATAAAGCCAGCATGTACATGTTATAGCTGGTTTTTTTACTATCAGGGCATTACAGAGTGAATCACAGTAGCGCATGTATTAGCGTGTACCGATTTTTTGAGATAGCAGCATAGCTATATTTGAGATCTTCATAACCTTGCTTTTGAGATAATAGTGAGTCACTATTGTTCATAACGCACCATAAATAATCAATTTTTTTCTTTATTTTCGAGATATTGAAAACATGATTTTTGAGATAACTTAAGATATGGCTACATTTAATCACTTTGAACTCAAATTATTAAATCCTAGTTTTGATTCTGCTCTTGTCGATATCATAACTGAACTAGAATTATTGAGGCATTTGCGCCTAGAAATTGATGTGCATCCATCACTTTTTAGTCAATTAAAAGAGATCTTTCATATGCTTGAAAGTCTTGGTTCAGCCAGAATTGAAGGCAACCATACAACCCTTGCTGACTATGTTGAAAGTAAAATTGCAGGAACTCAGAGCCAAGATGACCAGTTGAAAGAAATTGAAAATATTGAAAAAGCAATGAGTTTTATAGATGGGCATTTTAAAAGTGGTGAGGATATAACAGAGCATTTTATAAGAGGGTTACATTCGCTTGCTGTTAATAACTTACAACGCGAAGGAGACAAAACACCTGGTCAATATCGTCATTATGGTGTGAGCATTGGACAATCAGAGCACCTTCCCCCCGATAGTATACAAGTGCCTAGCTATATGAATGAATTAACCTCTTTCATTAACCGTGCAGACAACCCTAAATACGATTTAATGAAGATAGCTCTTGCCCATCATCGCTTTGGCTGGATTCACCCTTTCGGAAACGGAAACGGTCGGACGGTAAGATTGTTAACTTACGCATTACTTATCAAGTATGGATTTAACGTTCAAGTTGGCGGTAGAGTTCTCAACCCTACAGCAGTGTTTTGCAACGATAGAAACAAATATTATGAAATGTTATCGAAAGCAGATCTTGGAACTAATGAAGGACTTGAAGAATGGTGTATTTATGTATTAGGTGGTATTTCTACCGAGCTAAAAAAGGTTGATCAGCTAACTAATCTACAATTTTTGAGTCAGAAAATTTTATTTCCAGCAATAACCTTTGCTTTAGAAAAAGGTGTGCTAAGCGATATTGAAGCAAAAATACTGAGAAAAGCGGTTACAACGGGCATCATTAAGGCAGGAGACTTGAAAGAGGTTTTACCTGAACTGAAGCCAGCGCAAATAACATACCAAATATCTAAACTAGTAGAACAGAAATTATTAGAGCCAATATCAGATAACGCCAGAAGCTACACAATTGATATATCTCATTCATATCTGATAAGAGGTGTAATTCAATCATTGAGAAATGAAGGGTTCGTTCCTAGCTTATAGCTACCAATACCCTATCAATATTAAGCTTGGCAAAAGGGCGGGGACAACGCGAATGGCTAAAAGGAGTAGCTAATAAAGCAAGCGTAGCTTATTTGCTCCATGTCTTAGAAAAAATGAACAATTATCTATAAAGTACCATCCGTAATTTAAGGCGCCTTGCATCTCAGCATGGAGATGTTTACGGTACGAATTCACTACAGGATAACCTACATATGAGTATTCTCAACGAGCACAGAGCAGAGAGATAAGCCGCAGCAACCATAGTTTTTTTCGGTTGTTGCGGCGTCCTCAAGAACCTCTCAATTCTATGAGCACGCCGCCAATTCCTTAACTTTAGGAGATGGATTCGTGCACTCAAAAGATTTTTCCTGGCAATATTCTCTTACCGCCACAATATTATTGTTATCACCATTCGATTTACTGGCATCACTGGGTATGGATATGTATCTGCCCGTCGTTCCTCTCATGGCCGATGTACTTAATGCCGGAACAGGGACGATCCAGCTAACATTGACTGTATACCTGATTCTGTTAGGAGCTGGTCAGCTTTTATTTGGCCCACTGTCAGATCGGTTCGGTCGCCGTCCTGTTTTACTCAGCGGTGGGATTGCTTACACAGTTGCTTCATTCGGCCTTGCCATAACTTCATCACCAGAAGTTTTTTTGGGCTTCCGGGTTATTCAAGCCTGTGGGGCTTCGGCATGTCTCGTAGCCATGTTTGCGGCTGTACGCGACATCTATTCGGGCCGTAAAGAAATCAACGTCATCTATGGCTTGCTCGGTTCTATGCTTGCTATAGTTCCGGCAGTAGGTCCTTTGCTCGGAGCGCTGATTGACACTTGGCTGGGGTGGTGCGCAATCTTTGGTTTATTAGGATGTGCAATGGTAGTTGCTGTTATTGCAGCCTGGAAATTCTGTCCAGAAACCCGGCGGCAAGGGACGGCAAGCTTACAGTGGTCGCAGCTACTTCTTCCTGTGAGACACCTGCATTTCTGGCTGTACACGCTCTGCCACAGCGCAGGGATGGGTAGCTTTTTCGTCTTTCTTTCAACGGCCCCTTGGGTAATGATGAGCCGACAAGGATTATCACAAATTACTTTCAGCTTGCTATTTGCAACTGTGGCTATCGCAATGATGGTGACTGCGCGAAGTGTGGGAAGTTTGATTACCCGATGGGGAATCCTAAATACGTTACGGGCGGGAATGTACTGCCTGATGGCAGGAGCACTATTGCTGGCTGTTGGGGAAATACTCATACCTAATTCGGTATTGGGCTTCATTGCCCCAATGTGGCTTGTCGGTGTTGGTATCTCTATTGCGGTTTCTGTGGCCCCTAATGGCGCACTTCAAGGTTTCGATCATATAGCAGGAACGGTTACAGCAGTCTACTTCTGCTTAGGGGGCTTACTGTTAGGAGGGATTGGAACGCTCACTATTACACTTTTATCCAACGCTACTACCTGGCCAATTATCGCTTATTGCCTGATCCTGGCAATAGCTGTGATTTGTCTGTCCTGCTTTAATCCCGGCAGACACCATATTAGCAGTGAAGAGCATGACTAACGCTATTGTTTGGGGCCATATCTGAAAAACCGCGACACGAATTACTTCTTTCTGAAGATTCGTGTCGCGGATTATTCTAAAATAGACTATCTGTAATTTCCACTTGGTATTTTTATTAATCCGCCCGCAATATTTAATTCTGGGTAATCAGTTATATTCCCAAAATACAAAATAATTCAATTTCATTATTATTAATAACAATGAATTTATTGATATTAAAAAACAATTACCAATCGCCTGAAGCTCCACCACCGCTACTGCCGCCACCACCACCGGAAAAATTATCATCATCGTTACGATCAGAACTACAGCCACCAAACAAGCCACCAAAAAGGCTGCCGAATAGGCTTTTCAATAATGACACCACGGACGAGATCAGAAAAAATACCAGAATCACGGGTAACAGGATAATAAGCAGATAAAACTCTGCCGGAATGGTAGAAAATAACCCAATAAAGTTCAGTACATAGGTTCCTACAGCGATAGTCAGGGCACTCTTGAGAAAACGCTTAAACCAATGCCCTGTGCGAAAAACTTTTAGTGGCAGTAAGATTATACTCACCAACCAAAAACCCAGTAGCATAAAGATGTCTTTACCGGATATCTTGTTGAATGCGCCATCGCCTTCTTCAAAAGCCTGAACAATCTTCGCCGTTTCTTTCTGTGCTTCCGCTTGTTCGGATTTTTTCAGCCATGTACCAATTGAATCAATTGCCTTGCTAATCCCCTGATAATAATCATCTTCTTTGAAAGCCGGTTTCACATTCTGCAACAAAATGAGTGTAACCTTGCCATCGGATAATTTACGATCTAAACCCGAGCCAACTGCAATACGCATTTTATGGTCATCAGAAGCGATCACAAACAAGATGCCATCATTGCGTTCTTTACTACCTAACTTCCATTTATCAAATACACGGGAAGTAAATTCCTCAACAGTATCACTTCCCGTCGTCGGGATAATCAGGACTGCCATCTGTACTTTTTCTTCCGATTGCAGTTTTTTCAGTTGGCGGGTCAGGCCCTGACGCTCTTCTTTCGTTAGAACTTTAGATATATCTGTCACACGCTTGCTTAATGCAGGAATATCAACAGTTGTTGTTTCTTGTTTTATCTCTCTGGCTGATACGTTGCCCATCCCGATGAGCAATAAAAACAGTATAAAAAATTGTTTCATTATCAATGAATAACTGCGTTTTGGCTCTATCATTCGGGTACGACAACCATCCTTCGGCATAGGGGAAATAACTAACATCAAATATCCTTAGCTCTTATTTATGGAATCAATCATCACTATTATATGAATATCCTCCATTGCACATCATGAAAAAAACGGCATTATTTTTTCGATAATGCCGTTGATAATAAATTTATTCCCCGACTTTAATTTTTGCTGATTTATACGCGGTCAATAATGCCAATACGGGTGCGATAGAGAAGAGCAGAAATAACCAATAGGAAGCAGCAGCAGCGCCCTCCACACCACCGGGCTGATAAAAGCCGAATAAATTGACGGTCATTCCTCCCAATGCAGAACCAAAAGCAGAGGCAAATAACTGTATAGTAGTAATGGATGAACCGGCGATGTTTTTATCCGCATCACGGGAAGCCTGTAAAATGAGAGTCAAAAGATGAGGCCAGCCGAATCCAACCCCGAAGCCAAATACCCCCAATCCCAGGATTATCGGTAGTATAATCTGCCACTCCCCTGCCGACTGAGATGGCAACAACACAAGCAACACCAACATGCCAACCAACATAAAGACTGGACCACTGACAATTGCAAACCGCATCTTTGTCCCTTGCCAGCTAGCACTGAGCATTTCTCCTATAGTCCAACCCATTGCCGCAGAAGCAACCATGTAACCAGAAGCCAAAGGGGATTGCCCATGCAGAATTTGCAAAAAATAGGGAATAAAAACATCCCCCGATAAACCCACTATCAATAGAAATAGGGTAGTGAATAAAACCAAATGAGGAGAACGTAAACTTAGGGAATTTTCAGGCAATAACCTGACTGAGGTTCGGCGCTCATAGATGATCAATAAAAAGATTAAGATTACAGCCGCAACAATGCCGAAAATGTTGAACCGAATATCCGGTGACAAACTGCCTGAAGAAACCGCCAGTACCGCCGCTGACAATAGGATCAATTGCACAATGGGCAATGCTGTTTTGGTTTTATTCTGTGCCTCTGTTTTAGGTAAAATAAGGTAGGTAAATACGGCATAACATAGAGTAATGGGAAGCATAATGCCAAATGCGTAACGCCACGCATCCATTTCAGCAAAAACACCGCCAATGGCTGGCCCGATTAAAGTCGCTATTCCCCACATCCCCGAAACCAACGCTATAGCTCGCGGCCAAAGTGATTGAGCAAATACAAGATTAATCATCAAATAGGAAAGGGCAAACAAAAATCCCCCGCCCAGGCCCTGAATAGTTCTGCCAACCAGCATCACGTCCATTGTCGGTGCAAGAGTACAGAGTAAGCTGCCGATAAAAAAAACCAGTGATGCAACCAGATAAGCATTTCTTGCGCCCAAGACACTCAACAATCTCGCAGAAAGAACGGAACCAATAATCGATGCCACGACAAACAATGTCGTATTCCAGGCATAGAGGTTCAATCCGCCAATATCATTGACGACAGAAGGCAGAATAGTAATCGCAATTAAGGTATTCATTGCCATCAATACCACGCCCAGTGAAAGTGCTATCGCACTTGGCGCATTTTTGCTGGAAAACAGATCCCTCCAGCGGCTTTCCTCAGTCATTATCATAATTTTTGCCCTGAACACAGGTTGAGTTGTGAAAAGTCTTACGCTAAATTAAACAAGATAAATCTTGGAATAAATTAATGTCGGGATCAACAATATGTCAAGCGGTGACTTGGAAAATAGCACAATCGTAGGGCAAACCGTGAGTGATAAGCTATTAATGCTGTTAAAAACTCAAGGTGCCTTACAAGCCTCTGATGCCGGCAAATTATTGGGAACAACTGGAGAAGCCGCCCGTCAACAATTTGTGAAAATGGCTAAAGAGGGATTAGTTGAAGCAAAATCAGAAACAAGAGGGGTTGGGCGTCCAGTACAGCTCTGGCATATCACAGAGAAAGGCCATGCCAAATTTCCTGATGCTCACGCAGAGTTAACAACCCAACTGATCTCGATTATCCGTAATCAGTTGGGTGAAGATGCGATGGATTTGATTATCAGCGCCCGTGAAAAAGAGGCTTTTTCCAACTATAAAAAGGCGATGGAGGGTGCGACTGGATTACAGGAGAAGGTTGAGCGTCTGGTTTCGATTCGCTGTCGAGAAGGTTATATGGCTCATTATTCTGTTGAGGAAAATGGCGCTATTTTGTTTTTTGAAAACCATTGTCCAATTTGTGCCGCCGCCAAATTGTGTCAGGGCTTTTGTCGGACAGAGCTGAAACTGTTTCGGGAGATCCTGCAAGCCAATGTGGAAAGAACCGAATATATCCTTAGTGGCCACCGACGCTGTGTTTATCGCATCACCGCCGTCCATTCTTAATAAACGGAGGCTTCACGAATAGCGCCCATATCGTCGCAGTATATCGATAACACATCCCTTCTGTCAGCGACATCACCGACAGAAGGGATAACATTATTCCTTACCTGCTACTTCCAACTGCTGGTAAATATAATGCTTATAACTCTCTACCAGTGCACTATCCTGACAATCATTCAAAGCACCATGACATAAATGACGCATGATCATATTTGCTTGGTAAAACGCGGGCGCTGGCAAACGGGCACGCTCCAGAATGATTCCGCCGAGGAAGGAGATATCCGTCAGTTTACCCGTTGTTATTGACGCTCCCTGTTTCAGGTTATCCCGCAACGTAAACTGAGTCACATGTGCTGGATCAGGTAGCGGAGAAGTATAGTGCTCAAAATTGATGTTTGGTTGATGATCACCAAAATAGAGGAAAACGGTAGGCTTGTCGCGCTTGGCAACGAATTCACTGAAATCCCTGATGGCAGGATCAGAGGCCACGATTTTTTCCATGTAATGGCTAAACTTACCTGTCGCTGTTGCAGAGTCAACGTTGCCAGCCAAGCCATAATCATCATGATGGCTCTCTTCATAAGGACCATGTTCATACATGGTGAGAGAGAAAATAAAAATCGGCTTGTCTGTTTCCTTAGCCAGGAGGGTTTTCACATAAGACAACATATCTTGTGTCGGGATTTTCCACAAATTCTCATCCATGTCAGCGGGATAGCCTAACTCCTGTGGTTGGATAATGCGATCAACACCCAGTGTCTTGTAAGCATGTCCCGCATGGTAAGCAGACTTATTAAACGGTGTCAGAACAACCGTGTAATAGCCGTTATCTTTCATTGCACGGAACAGGCTGTTTTTCAGGTGATCAACGACAAAATAAAACACCGCATTTTTACGTGAACCAAAATCATCCGTATTCAATCCGGTTAAAACGGAGAATTCAGATAACCAGGTTCCGCCACCGAAGGTTTGTACCCTGAGTGGACTTTGGGCACTGACGCCTGCATCACGCCGGAACATGTAAAGATCGGGCAACTGCACATTGGCAGGTAATTGGTAAATATGGGGATTGACAGTAGACTCTTGCAGCAATACAACCACATCGGGTTTCACCTCTGACTGAGGTTCAGGCAACGTCACCTGTTTCGCCTGTTGCAAGAAATAATCAGCAGATGAGCCAAATTTCGGTGGCTGATATTGCGCATCCGAGGCAGACATCACCATATTGGTCACCGTTCCCCGCCCCTTCGGTAGTTCCCCTTGCCATTGAGCATGATAGGCACTAACTGTGAGATTGATACCCCAGGCACTCACGACCATCAAAACGATACTGGCGAAGCGCCATTTGATCCCACGCGCAGAAGGGACTATTTTCCAGCTCAATATTATGTTGAATATCAACCAGATAAGCATAGCCACTACAGCGATCCCTGCCAGCCAATAGTGGCGCAAAGTCTCCTGATTTGATGGATCTAACATCACATTCAAATCAGAAAACATCAATTGTTCTTTGTAGTAATGGATTTTTATCTGGTTGAGGAATTTTAGGATGATAAATAAAGTGCCAGTGAACACTGCCGAAAATAACCAGCGCGCTGAAACTAAAAAAGCCAGGCCAAAGAGGATGCCGAATACGCCGACAGACACCAGTGCAGGATAAATATCGCCACCTTTCTCCAACACTAATATCAAGGAAGCAATCAACAACACTCCAAGATAAATCCTCGAGATTATCTTCTTTTTCATACTCTATCGAATTCCACACATGAGTTCAGTTTGCCAACCCGATGAAAAATAGCACAGATTGTCAAAGATACTATAAATAAAATGGTGACTGCTCCCGCTCTATCGGGCAAGGCTGCGGCTTGTGCGACAAATGTCTTGCTGAGAATGACCAGGAAGCTCATCCAATGCCATCTCCAGCGGAGAATGGCATTGCCAGACCCTATCGATTTCAAGTTACAGACCCCAAAGCAGCAACCCGGAAATAACAGAGATAAATTTCAACACAAACTTACTGCCTTCACAAAAATTCAGGTTAGACTATTGAATAATCGCAAAGGGGAATGGTGGATATGACAGCGTGATAACCAGCACTCTTCTTGGTTGAAATATCGATATATTGAAGAGGTTGATAATGAAATTAACACCTGAAAAATTGCTATCTGCAATAGAAAAATATGCCCATACTCCCGAGAAACAGCGCACCTTAACGCCAAAGCAGATACGGTGGTTTTCCGATCCAGAAAACGTCTTCTTGTTGATTAGCCTGGTGCTAGCGCTGCCTAAGGAAGCGATGACGGAGATAGGGGATAGCATTAACCATTGGCTTGAAGTTGCCATCGCAGAACTTGCATTAACAGCAAATAAATTGCCGGCTGAGGCCAAACAGCAGCTTGAAGAAGTTATTGAACAAATTTTGGTTTATACCAAAGAAAAATTCGAGATTAATAGTGAATGCGTATTATTATGTGTATCAATCCTGAAAAGAAATCAGTTTCATATCAAAACTGACATCACTGGGCTACTGGATGCCCCTCAATATCCTGATAACACCAACATAGCGACTTTCCCTAAAAAATCCTTAAACTTAAATCAACTGTTTAAACAGTTTGAAATTCATTCTGGCATTGAATTTATTGACTTTTTTGAAAGCGGGCTTTCCGTCGTGCCCCATGAAGCCTTACCTCATCTATTGTCGGAAGTCGCCAAGCATTCATGGGGTATAGATGCCCTGCTATTACTCACCCAATACTTTGAAGAACCCATTGCTCTTGCCTGTGTGCAAGCATTGGACGATTGCCCTTCCTCTGCATGGGAAAATTTATCCTACCTGCAACTTGTCAATCTGTGTGCACGGTTTAACCGCCATCCAGCCATTCACACCTGTTTTAAGCGCTGGAAAAAAAAGGCGATGTCGCACCACAAGAAGGCGCGGGAAACAGCGAAGATACACGAATTATATGTTACTCACGTTGATGGAAATGACTGTGCCAGCATGATGATGACAATCACACTGGATGGTCACGAATATCAAACGAATATGATGCTGGATTTTAAATCTGGTATCCGCGAGAGCTTACTGAATATTGCCCCTGAGAGTACAATCCCCGAACTGATTGAAGAGTTGGGCAATAATGAAGCTTATGTTGACTATACTCCGGTCTCCCCTGACTGGCTGCAACAGATTTTACCGTGGATACTTTCAGTTCAACAAAATAAAAACACACCGCTCGATCTCACCTCACTTTATTGGTTGTCCCAACTTCCCGTCGAATGGACACAGCCAGAAGCATTTGAACTTGAACACTGGAGCCAGCAGTTCGATTACCAGGTTAATCCGAAACGACAGGATCAACATCGCCTTGGCATCACCATGGGTTCATCATTAATACTGTCTTGGCTGGCACCGGAAGAATGCTTGTTGAAGGCGAAAAAACCCAGGGATTTATTGAAGCTCTATTATTATGCAAACCGCGAGCTGTTTATTGGACGCCTGACTTATTCCGCTGCAATCGAACAATACAGATTGCCACCACAAGCGCCATATCTGGTAGAGCAATATTTAGATTTGGCTTATGCCCTGAGAGACCCTGCGTTAAATCGCAAGAGATTTGCTTTATTTGATATGTTGGCTGAACTCAGTTTTGAATATTTCTACATGGAGCAAGAAGAAGAGATTGAACCGCAAGGTTTGGTTCTCAAAGTGAGTTTATTTGATGCAACGCCAGCCATATGGCGCCGGATCCGTGTCAGCAATCAGCTCACACTCAGTGAATTTCATGATGTGATACAAACCGCCATGGGTTGGGAAAATGCTCATCTATTCAGTTTTGGTTTTGCAGGAATCGACATTCCAGAAGAACATTATGACCAAATGCGCATCGGTGCATTTCTGGAGGAAGTTGGGGATGAATTCAACTACCAATATGACTTTGGCGATGATTGGTTCCATCAAATAACAGTAGAGAAAGTTCTGCCAAAAGATATTATCCAGCCGGAGGTGACCGCAGGTAATGGCATGTGTCCGGCAGAAGATTCTGGTGGCATTTGGAATTGGAACTATTTACTCAAATTGAGAAAAAAGAAACACCTGACTGAAGATGAAGCAGAACAATTAGAGCTTGTGGGATTATCCCCGAATGAATCACTCGAGCCTTTTGATAAACAGCAGGTTAATAAGAAGCTCAAGGCATTTATCAATCACTAAAAGTCACTAAACCGGAGGAGAAAACGGCCTCCGGTTTCCTTCACCTTGCAGAGAACGGCGATACCAACGTGGATGGGGCAGGTTTTTTTTCACGTTTGGCAAAATCATTTTCATCCGGTTCATAGTGCCATGTCGTTTTATCGTACTTGCGATTTTCAGCATCATAGCCTCGAACAGCCCATCCCCGAACGAGAAATCTTCCCGCATAATCAGGCTGGTATTGGTGTAATCCTCGGCATACTCACGGTTAATAACACACCGCCTAACAGGAATGCCGTGGGTGTATTTGCTTCTTATCAGGACACGGACTGGTAATATATTATCCACACAAACAGCATTATGAATCAAACTACTGGGGAATTCATTGATGAAAAATAAAAGGCCGGAAAATGAGTTAACTATGGAGAAAATCAATGGTGTTTCTCGCACCAATGTACAACAAAAAAATGCCAAACAAAGCGCCCCATTGGGCAGTCCAACGCCGGATTGGGTCGCTGAGGAAGTACCTGTTGCATTGATTTACAACGGTATTTCCCATGTCGTGATGATGACCAGCCCGAAAGATCTCGATCATTTTGCTATCGGGTTTTCCTTGTCAGAAGGGATCATCACGTCTCCACAGGAAATTCGGGGGATTGATTCGATAGTTAACTGCCACGGCGGCATTGAACTACATATTGAGCTTTCCAGCCGCCGTTTTGCGGGATTAAAAGAGCGCCGACGCAATATGGCCGGGAGAACAGGTTGCGGTATTTGTGGCACAGAACAACTCGCAGAGATCTTTCGCCCAATGACACCTCTGCCTTTCACCCAAACGTTTTCACTCTCTTACCTTGATATTGCACTTGCCCAATTACCGCATGTTCAGGAAATCGGCGCACTCACTGGTTGTACCCATGCGGCGGGTTGGATTGACCCAGAGGGCAAATTACTTGGTGGCTGCGAAGATGTTGGGCGCCATGTTGCACTGGATAAGTTGCTGGGAATGCGGGCAAAAACAGGCTGGCAACAAGGCGCTGTGTTGGTCTCCAGCCGTGCCAGTTATGAGATGGTGCAAAAATCAGCTAACTGCGGGGTCGAAATTTTATTTGCCGTTTCTGCCGCAACCTCACTCGCCATTGAGGTCGCACAGGAATGTAATCTGACGTTGATCGGATTTTGCAAACCAGGAAGAGGGACAGTGTATACCCATCCTCAACGGTTAGTGATTTAATTTAAGTAATGAAACAATCCGAAATTCATTCCACTATAAAAAATAAAATTAATTTCAATAAGTTGATTTTAAAATTTCGCAAGCAATGAAGAATAACAAACAATAAACATAATAATAACTTGTTATTTACAGCGCCATTTATCCAGCATACCTTTTATTTGCTGTGCATTTTTTGCGCATATTTTTCACACAAAAAGTTCAGGACGTTCTGATGACAGGATAATCAAATATTCAATACTCTGCGAGGTTTCCCATGAAAAAGGTCAATATATTAATCGCTATATTAAGTGTTCTCGGATTTACGACTACACAGGTTCAGGCAAAAGTTGGGTATGGTATCAGCCAGCAAGAAACCGACCCACATCTTATAATCGGAGAGGTAAACGGTGAACCTGCCCTGGGCGTCACGGTGGATGTAGCGATACTAGGAGGCCAATTATTTCCTGCCTCCGTACTGAAAAAGAAGGCCACGCTCGATAACAATGGCATCTATCACGTTGCATTCAATGGTAAAACATACAAAATAGAGAACCAATATATCGATATCGGTCAGGTTCCCAATACAGAAGTTTACTTTGGCGAATGGGCACAAAAAACACCCGATAAATCAGATGTTACTCATACTGCTTTTTACGCAGGCAAAGATGTGACAACCAATCTGCCAACGGGTGGCTCTGCAACCTATACGGTAAAAGGCCTAAGCCAGTATAGCGGCAAGAATCTCCTCTCCGGCAAACTCGTCGCAAACTTCGGGACCAAAAAATTGAATGGTTCACTGAGCAATAACTCACTCAATATTGGTATCAATGCCAATATCAATGGCAATGGCGGCTTTTCAGGTAAAGCCACAGCCAACGGTAGTACTAATGGAGTGACTGATGGAAAATTCTTCGGTAATTCCGCCTCCGCTCTGGCAGGGTATGCCAAATTTGATAGCGACAGAAACAAAGATACGGCTTTCGGCGGTGCTAAAGATTAATGATTAATTCCCCAAAAAACAGTGTCATTCAGGCACTGTTTTTTTCTTCATCTTTTTTACTACTCTTACCTTTTATTTCAAAGTATTAGATTCTGATTTACGTAAAACTTAATTTGCGCAATCAATGAATCTCAACAAACACAAAACATAATAATAACTTATCATTTACACCACTATTTATCCAGTATACATTTTATTCTCTGTATGTTTTTTGCGCAGAACTTCAAAAGTTATGGACTCTCTTATAACAGGATAACAAGACATTCAACACGCTGTGAGGCTACTTATGAAAAAGGTCAATATAGTAATCGCCATATTAGGCGTTCTCGGATTTACTACTACACAGGTTCAGGCAAAAGTTGGGTATGGTATAAGCCAGCAAGAAACCGACCCACATCTTGTAATCGGAGAGGAACATGGTGAACCTGCCCTGGGCATCACGTTGCCTACACTAAAAGGCGGATTATTTCCTGCCTCCGCACTGAAAAAGCGCGCCACGCTCGATAATAATGGCATCTATCATTACGAAGTGACTCAGGCAGCATGTGGTGCTGAGGATCAGTATGTCGATATCGGTCAGGTTCCCAATACAGAAGTTTACTTTGGCGAATGGGCACAAAAAACACCCGATAAATCAGATGTTACTCATACTGTTTTTTACGCAGGCAAAGATGTGACAACCAATCTGCCAACGGGTGGCTCTGCAACCTATACGGTAAAAGGCCTAAGCCAGTATAGCGGCAAGAATCTCCTCTCCGGCAAACTCGTCGCAAACTTCGGGACCAAAAAATTGAATGGTTCACTGAGCAATAACTCACTCAATATTGGTATCAATGCCAATATCAATGGCAATGGCGGCTTTTCAGGTAAAGCCACAGCCAACGGTAGTACTAATGGAGTGACTGATGGAAAATTCTTCGGTAATTCCGCCTCCGCTCTGGCAGGGTATGCCAAATTTGATAGCGACAGAAACAAAGATACGGCTTTCGCCGGTGCTAAAGATTAATGATTAATTCCCCAGAAAACAGTGTCATCTAGGCACTGTTTTCCTTTTCATCTTCTTTACCCTATTTATTTTCAAATTGTTTATTTCAAGCTGTTTATTTCAAACTTTTTATTTCAAATAAATAGGGATCTTATAAAGCGGGTTTGCTATGTCTGATCAAAAAAAAGTGATTGAAAAGAGAATATTTCCAATATTACTCATATTATTAATATTCATTCTGAACTCATTTCTCTCCCCAGCAGTTTGTGCCAATGAGGATATTAACCACAAAATTTGGCAAGAAACACGATATCATCAACAACACACCCAACAGAGAAATGAAGCCAGTTTA
The DNA here is from genome assembly GCF_001028135.1 of Xenorhabdus griffiniae. Taxonomy (GTDB): domain Bacteria; phylum Pseudomonadota; class Gammaproteobacteria; order Enterobacterales; family Enterobacteriaceae; genus Xenorhabdus; species Xenorhabdus bakwenae. The sequence continues at coordinate 9,004 of NZ_LDNM01000117.1, read as the reverse complement.
ATTATACCAAACGCTATCTCTACAAAAGAGGTCACCTCATTGCCCGTCATTCCAGGACAAGAACTTAAGGGTGCAAATAATCTTAAGAAGATCAGTCAAGCGCTGTACCTTGCCATTAATTATCAGCAATGGCAAGACGTCAGACGTCTTATGCTGATTTATCAAAAAATTCCCGGGTATGATCCGTTTCTCATTGATTTTGCCCAGGGCGGCTTGGCTCGTATTGAAGGGAATTTAGCGCTTGCTACCTCTTATTATCAAAAAATCCTACGTCAAAAACCGAATTTTACCCGCATTAAACTGGAACTGGCTCGTCTTTATTTTGAAGATCACAAAAACCAAGAATCCGCGCAATTATTTAAAGAAATCAGTGAACAATATCAGTTACCAGAAATGGTATTGAAGAATATCGATAGTTATCTGGCGGCAGTAACCCAAAGAAATGGCTGGAACGGTTCGTTTTCATTAGGCTATATCTATGACGATAATATTAATATGTCACCAAACCAAAAACCGATCTGCCTGTTTTACAAAGAGGGAACGTGCGTCGTTGAACGGAAAGTGCCTAAGCCTATCAAAGCATGGGGGGGAACTTACAACGCAACCTTAAACCGACGTTACCAACTTGCCGGCCATCACGGCGTTTTTGGCCGTGGTCTGATATATGGTGAAAATTATCGCAATGACCATGACGAAAATAAAAATATGTTCCAGCTGTTCAGTGGCTACAGTTATAAAAGCAAAAAACAGGATTTCTCCTTTGGCCCTCTGTTTGAATATCAACAGTATGCAGAAAATACCGGATACCATGCCATCGGCGCTAAAATGGAATGGCAGTGGGCAGTCAGTGAAGATACCACTCTCTATGCTGAACTTGGACATAAAAAATTAAGTTACAAACCGCGTTACAGTGAGAACGATAGCGAACTTTCCTCAGCCTATCTCAGCCTGTCTCACGCCATCAGTGAAAAATTAATTCTGTTTGGTGGTGGCAACTGGAGCTATCAGCATAATCGACAACCAACATCTCGTTATCAACAATGGGGAGTCAATGCGGGAATAGCAGGACAAATCTATCCCCATATTAATGGCTCGCTGTTTGTCACACTGAGGCAACAACGCTTCGGCGCTTACAGCCCGTTATTAGGTGCCAGACGTCAAGATAATGAGCAGATCTATACTGCTGCCATTAAATTCCCTGCTGCGAAGATATTGGGAATGACCCCTTCTTTAACTTTCCGCCATCGCCACAATCACAGTAATGTCAACTGGCTATACAGTTATGATAAAAACGAAGTACAGATACAGTTAGAGAAATATTTTTAATCCAGACTGTGGTACATCCACAAATTAGGCTCAATGTAATAAGCCATCTGCTTTTCAACATCTACCACTAATGGCACCAGGCCACCTGGAATGACGTATTCCCCGCTTTGCGGAAACTTCATGCCTGTCCATTCCTGCCACTGATCCAAAGTGCCGTAAATATCCATGGAGCGCAGGGCAGGTTTGATGATTTTGGCACCTAATCGGCAATGGGTACGGACCCACGGATCAAACGGTTCACCTTTGTCATTTTTCCACCCGCAATATTCGATGAAGTCTTGCAGGGGATATTGGCTTTTCAGACTCGGCCTGACAGGCACAACCAGCCCCTGCAACCGCTCATCTCTGGCAGTCTGTTTCAAGCTGTTAATCAATAAAGCCGGAATATTTTGCCCCCGAAACGCAGGATCAACCGTCACACTCAGGGCAGAAACCAGATTGGCTTGCACCTTTCCTTTAGCTCTCCCACCCGCATCAAATACCGCATCCCATCCTTCATCAGGTAATTGATCTAACGAATGATTTTCCCAAGGAAAAGGAATTGAGTTCAGTAAGCCAATAAGACGCTCTTCTTTTCCCTGTTGCAGAATGGCAAATTTTTGAAAGTGACTGAAACCAGGCTCATATAATTTATGCCAGTGTTGTTCAGCGACTGCATCATAATTCATAAACAGAGGCCAATTGTTATCAATAAGCTCCTCTACCTCATCACCAAGATCTGTTCTTTCTTCAGCAGACTGAATAATGATTTTTGCTTCCATAATGCATCTCCAATTAGGCTTTTTTCAGCCAGATAGATATATGAAAACTGATATACCCTTTATTCTTTTAGATAGCAGCTTCCTGCTACGCAGAAAATAAAGATATGAGTAAACATTTATTTGCTTGGTTCTTTGCGCTCAAATTTCACCATAACTCATTATTTTCCACAACAGGAGATGAATATTTCCCCCTATAAAATACATGCATTAACTTTATTTAATGATATGAGCAATAAAACAACCCCCATCAATTTAATTACATTAGAAACTTTTTTAATGCTAATTATATTGTTAATAACAAAATAACCTCAGTGAATAAAATCTACCAACCTCACATTTTCAAAAAAAAAGCAGATAGATCAAACCTTACCCAAAATGCAAAAAAATAAAATAAAAATCAATAAAATAAAAAAAGATATTGACTAATAAACCCTATCATTAGTGAAACAAATAATAATAATTATCATTTACATTATCATTTGAACAGTGTACGTTTTTCTCGCGCAATAGATCAGGCCGTTTTTAAGATTGGGTAACGAGGGATCCCCCACTCCGAACGAGGATAATGATGAAAAAGTTAAACGTATTAATCGCCGCTTTAGGCACATTGGGATTGATGGCACAGGCTCAGGCAGAAGTTGGTTTTGGGCAGAGCCAGCAAGCAACTACACCACACATTAAGGTTGGCAAAACTCAGCCAAGTTTAGGGCCACACGGTGGCAAAGGCGATGAGCCTGGTATTGGTGTTAGTTCCGTTTATGGCGGCCAAATCACAGGCTTTGCTGGCTTGACTCGCATGGCTCCTGCTGACAGCAATGGTATTCACAATATCTCAATGGCGGGTGCACCAGGCTCTCACGGCGGGATGGGTGTATTCCATTTCAGTAAAGTTGCTAATGCGGATGTTTATTTTGGTGAATGGTCTCAAACCGGTAAAGCCGGGGATAGTACCCATACCGTTTACTATGCAGGCAAGGATATCACCACCAATATTCCAACCGACGGTACAGCAACTTACACGATAACAGGTATTAACCAGTACAGTGGTGACAATGCTCTGGCCGGTACATTTACCGCAGACTTCGGTGAGAAAACGCTGGTCGGTTCCATGGAAAATACCGCAATGACAATAAATATTGATGCGGATATTTATGATGATGCCAGTTTTGAGGGTGATGCCAAGAGCGGTACTCTTGATGGGATAACTCAAGGTCACTTCTTTGGTGATAGTGCTTCCAGCATTGCGGGATATACCACATTTGCTGATGACAATTCCAAAAATACCGCTTTCGGTGGTTCTAAACAGTAATCGTTAATTTTTCAGAGAACAGTGCCATTTTTGGCCTGTTCTCTGTTTTTATTTTATTCCTAATAACGTGAGCTTTGTGATCTGGTTTCCCGATGTCTGACAATAAAATTACGCCAATATTATCAACGGCACTGGTGGCGCTATGCCTCTCCCTACCCGTTTATGCCGATGAAGATACTCCACGAACAATCTGGCAAGAAGCACAGCATAATCAACAGGAAAATGAAACCAACCTGATTACGCCAGATCCTATTTTTGTTGAAAATAATGCTTCACTGATTGTTATTAATGGGCAAACGTTTCAGGTCGAAAACAATATTAATGATATCGGCCAAGCGCTATTCCTGGCTATTAATCATCAACAATGGTCAGATGTCAGACGCTTTCTGGCGGCTTATCAAAAATTGCCGGAACATGATGTTATGTTGGTCAATTTTGCTCAGGGTGGGCTGGCACGTTTTGAGGGAGATTTAGATCTCGCTGCTTATCATTATCAACAAGTTCTGAATCAACAGCCCGATTTTCCCCGTATCGAACTGGAACTGGCCCGCGTCTATTTTGAGGATCATAAAAATCGGGAAGCCGAGCAACTGTTTAGTGGATTATATAAAGCACAAAAGCTACCCGAAGTCGTATTGAAAAATATTAACAGCTATCTGGAAGCGATAGATCTGAGAAACGGTTGGCGCGGCTCTTTCTCAGCCGGTTACGCTTATAATGATAATGTGAATATGTCTCCTGATCAGGAAACTCCCCATTACGATTTTGATCTCATAAATCAAAGACGCTATAAAATGCAGGTGCCAAAGCCCATCAAAGCATGGGGTATGTCTTATGACGCAACATTAAGTCGGCGCTATCAACTTAGCGGCCATCACGGCATTTTCGGCCGTGGCCTGATTTACGGCGAAAACTATCGTGATTACCACGCTGAGAACGAAAATACTTTTCAGCTGGTTAGCGGATACAGCTATAAAAGCAAAAGTCACGATTTCTCTTTTGGTTCCTTATTTGAATATAAACAACGAGCAGGTGAACCCTATTACCGTGCGGCAGGCGCCAAAACAGAATGGCGATGGGCGTTCACGGCCAAAACAGCCATGAAGGTTGAATTAGAGCACAAACAGCTACGTCATCAGCCAAGTTTCCGCCGGAAAGATGGCAGCCTTACCACAGCCTACTTCACGCTGTTCCATTCCATTAGCAAAGACGTTGTCCTGTTTGGCGGCGGCGATTGGGTTTACCGCGACAACGACCTGTATGCCGTGGATCGCTACCAGCAATGGGGAATTCGGACAGGGATTGCCGGACAGATCTATCCCGGAATCAACGGCTCACTGTTCGCCACACTGAAAAAACGTCATTTTGGCGCTTACAGCCCGATGTTGAATGCCACACGGCAAGATAATGAGCAGATTTACAGCGCTGTCATTAAAGTGCCCGCCGCTGAAATATGGAGCATGACACCTTCTTTCACTTTCCGCCATCGACGCAATCACAGCAATGTGAGTTGGATGTACAGCTATAACAAAAACGAAGTGCTGATCAGGCTGGAAAAATATTTTTAATCAAAATGGAGGCATCAATGGCATACCGAGTTAGAACCCAGTTCACCCCCATCACAATTGCATTGTCACTGGCATTGTCACTGGCTGCCCCCCCCCTGTTTGCCGAATCCAAACCTACGGGCACCACCTCAAACAGCAAGACGGATCTGGGCAAGATCCGTGTCACGGATAACAGCGCTAAAGATGAAGAAGGTTACGATGCAGTCTATGACAAGGATATCGCCAATATATATATTGGCAAAGAACAGATAGAGCGCTACAAGGGTGCTTCTCCCGCCGATTTAATTAAAGGTGCTGTCGGTGTATATAGCGGTGATGCCCGCAATAGTGGTGCTCTGGATATCAATATCCGTGGCGTTCAGGGACAGGGGCGAATTCCCGTCACCATTGATGGTACAGAACAGGCGATTACCGTCGGGCGTGGTTATAATGGCGCCAATAACCGTAATTACATCGATCCAAACCTAATCAGTAGCATTGAAATCGAAAAAGGCCCTTCTCTGAACCGTAGAGTTAAAGGATCTATCGGTGGTGCAGTATCCATCAAAACATTGACCATTGATGATGTAGTGCCGAAAGGAGAAACTTTCGGCATCAATACTAAGCTGGAAACCAGTAGTAACTCAGTGAGAGAGCGTACACCGTCCCTACCATTGGGGCAGGACTACCGCGATATTCCTGATTTTATCCAAAATAAGATTGAAACCGATCCAGAGTTGCAGATTACGCCTCATTCATCGAAAGACAATAAACTGTTTGGCTTCAAAGATAATGCCTTCCGTCTCGCATTAGGAACACGGCAGGAATATTTTGACCTAATGCTGGCCTATGCATACCGTCGTCAGGGTAACTATTTTGCCGGAAAAGGTGGCGCCCATCGCTATGATGAACCCATTACGGAAAACGACAGGGAACTCATGAAGAATGTCAGGACAACGCTGGACCCCTATCTGCCTTTTGCTGCTCGTATCTATCGTCCCGGTAATGAAGTTCCCAACACTTCCAGTGAAATGCGTTCTGTATTAATTAAAAACAGTTGGCGTTTCACCCATAATCAAACATTACTATTAGGCTTTCGCAATACGCGCATGGAGTTCGGCGATATTATGCCTTCACGCCTGGGCTGGATTAAGCCCGAAGAAAATAAAGTTCCTCAATGGCCATTAGCGAAAGTTCATCAGCAAGCAGCCAACCTGAGCTATAAATGGCAGCCTGAGAATAACCCCTATATCGACTTCGACATGAACTTATGGACAACTCGCACCACCAGCAATACCAACACCGCCGGAGGATATCCGCGCTCCCCTGTCGACAGAGACTGGCGTTGGGAAGATGGTATTGGCCGCAGAAACGCCAATATCGATGGCACATTGATCAATACCGCTCTCACCCATTCTCAAAACAATCGTTGGGGTGTCGATATTTCCAATAAATTTACCCTACACCCGAGCTTAGAGTTGACCTTAATGGGGAATTTCCAACGGGAACGCCTCGATTCCAATGATAATTATAATTCAACTAACCTATATTTCTTCCAGTCACCGGCACGGAAAGGACAACGTCAGGAAATCAACCTCGCCTTTAACTTTAACTGGCAGCCCGCTTCATGGCTGGAGTTGAATGCTGGAGCCAAACGTGTTTCTTATTGGTCCCAAGACGATTTGCTTAATGAACGGCGTGTCGTAAGAGATAACAATTATCAGAAACAACGGGAAACCATTGGCCATGAAATGAGTTATTACCAAACACCGACAGTCGAAGAATCTGAGTATCTCAAGAAAAGATTGCATGGAAAATTGAGCCGAAAAGAACGCAAGGAATTGACTAATAAATTAAAAGAAATAGGTTTATCAACTAACCCTATTCTTGATCGTGATGGGCAACAACAACGCTATATGGTTCTAAAAAAATTCACTTGGAAATACGATCCTAGCAATGGCAAGCTCAGTAAAAGCGGTAACCCCTATTTCAATGGCCAATTAAACATGAATGAAAAGGTTATTGATCCAATAAGCGGCAAAGAAGTCTATAAATATGAATACGATGCGGGAGCTGACGCTAATGGCGTACCTGGCCCTGATGTTAACGATCCCTGGGAACCTGCTCCAAAACGTAAGGATCACGCTTGGGCACCCACTTTCTCTGCTACAGCCTATGTCACTGACGATTTCCGTATCTACGCCCGCTATGCCGAAGCGGTAAGAATGCCCAGTATTTTTGAAGATACCATCGGTTTTTCAGGCTCTAAAACCAACCAAATAGGTTATAAGTTCAAGCCTGAGCGTGCCAAAACTGCGGAAGTCGGCTTAGTCTACGATTTCAGCCAATTAGTCGACGCTGAACGCCATGCCGATATCAAACTTTCCTATTACAACACCCTCATTGAGAATGTGTTCGACAGGGACACTACCTATAAATTCTCTCAATTGGACAAACAGAAACTGGCAGGTTTGGAACTCCAGACACGTTATGACAACGGTGGCTTCTTTGCCGAGATGGGGTTGGTTTACAACATGAAAAATAAGGTATGTGACAGTAACTCGGCCATGAGACTGGATTCCCAGAATCGTTATGGCATACCTGAATGTATTGACGGCGGTTTCCCTGGCGGTTTTTTACGCACCTCTATCCAGCCTAAATACTCAGCTAACCTGTCCGTCGGCGGCCGCCTGTTTGATGAAAAACTGGAGCTAGGCAGCCGAATGCTCTATCACAGCAAAGCTGAAAACAAAGATGAAAAATGGCTGATGAGTGCCTTGCCCGATATTTATGAGGGGCAATCCAATAACCCAATGCGCTGGAATCCGGTGTTTACGGTTGATGCCTATATCAGCTATCAAATCACTCCGGCTATCTCCGTAGAGTTGACCGGCACAAACCTCACCAACCGCTATTATCTCGATCCGCTAACGCGTTCGATGATTCCAGCACCGGGCAGAACCTTTAAACTCAGCCTGACCAGCCAGTTTTAGAGACTTGATTCGAGGATCGTATGACCAACACAGCCATATTAGACAATCCAGCCATCTGTTTTCCACTGATGCCCAGAAGGAGAGTGCTGGGTGGTATCCTGATCGCTATTTTATTGCATACCAGTCTGATATGGCTGTTTAACCGACATGCTTCATATGATGATGACACGGCACCTCATATCAACAATAACGCTTCTACTATGGGGCTATCTATAACGATGGTTGCCGCCCCATTGTGGGAAAACAAGCCGGAGCCTGTTTCTCCTCCCTCCCCACTTTTGACGGCACCGGAATCATCAACAAAACCGGAACTCGTACTGGATAAAGCCATTCACCCTGAAAATAAGATAGCAAAACCGCCAGAAGCCGATAAACCTAAGAAACGCCAAAAGCAGCAGAAAGAAAAACCGCAAAAAGTGGCAGCAAAGAAACCCACCCAATCACCGCAGGTACAGAAAGACAATCAGACAGAGCAGGCAACGCACGGTAGCGATCAGGTTAATTCAGAAGGCAGTATGAGCCGCGCGGCAACATCAAAACCTTTGGTGGGGCAAGGAAATAGCGAAGTGGACAATTACTATGCAAGACTGCGGCAAGAAATTGAACGCCATAAACGCTATCCCCGCAAAGCAAAGAGAATGAAACAACAAGGTATAGTCACAGTTAACTTTACCCTGCTGGATGACGGCACATTAACCGCTGCCAAAGTAGTGAATTCCTCCGGCAATAGCACACTGGATAATGCCGCCCTCGATGCTATCAATCATGCCAATTCAGTTGGCTCCATACCAGCGGGTATAGAGCCTAATGTCATGCTGACACTTGATTTTACATTGAGGTAAATTCAACAAGGCCACTAAAATAAGTTTTTAAAATCGTAGATCATGACTAAATAAATTATTAAACCTATCACTTTCTCAAAGTTAAACAACATAATGAAATTTTTAAAAAATATAAAGCAATTCACCATAACTCAAAGAAAAATAATTTTTTTATTTTAACTCCCCTTGGATTCGCATGATAAGTGCAATTTCTGAAAAAGGCGGTCAGTTGCTATAGTAGGCATCT
>NZ_LDNM01000116.1 GCF_001028135.1 Xenorhabdus griffiniae | reverse complement strand
CACTGTTTTATCAGATAATGTCAGACAGTGTTACGCGGACTGATGTCATTGATTTTTTAGAACGGGTTGCAAAGCAAGGGGATCATCGCCTGACATTTGTCGTATTAGATAATGCGCGTATCCATCATAGGATAGATGAAAAAATCAAAAGTCGCGGGTTACGAGAACACAACCTGTTTTTACTTTACCTTCCCGCCTACAGCCCAGAGCTGAATCTGATTGAAATCGTCTGGAGACAGGCTAAATATCACTGGCGACGTTTTATCACTTGGACTCAGGATACAATGGATCATGAGCTAAATACTTTATTTGAAAGTTATGGTCGCCAATTTGCAGTTAATTTCTCTTGAGGACTTACAAGATTAAATTGGTCTTTAACTAATTTTTTATAGTTACTGGGAGAAAGGCCATAATCTGCTTTACTAAAATCAATTGTTGACATTAAAGGTGGCTCTTGTTTTTTTTCAGGAGGGCTGTATGGGGTGCCACCAACTGATCCAGATATACACCCCGTCAATAAAGATCCTGAAAAACATAAAATAAAGTACAATAATATCTTTTTCATATTTCATCCTCTGTTGGTAATTTGCGCATAATATCAATAAATAATACAGAGCGATGAGAGGTTAATCAGATTTTTTAATTAATTAAAATCCTCACCTTCTTAATAACGCCGACCCCGGAAAACCACCGAAAGGTAATTGAGCGTCTTCTCCATATCTGGCCTTACAATCACTCATCAGTCCACCGCAGGCATCTTTTGACGGGTCGTCGGTCGGGTTGCCATCCTCATCAAAATATTGAGTCCCTGTGTAGCCACATGGCGATTTACGATATAACCCACGCATACACCACGTGCAAAGGCTGTGTATCTGTCTGGTAGGAATTTGAATCCCTTGCAAGTCAGCAGGTGAAGACAGCTCAAACTGAACGCTTTCATTGTCCTCATGGGTTTTGCTATCGATAACGCCCACGTAAATAGGCATCGATGAGTTCATCTGCGTAACGAATGGCGCTGTTAATCACAGGTTCATTCATTGTCTTGGCAGTCCGTTCGTCGTTAGACAACCATATCAATGATTGCGTCGGTATCTGTTCTTGCAGATCAGCCAATGAGCAATACATGTCATATACCACGTAAGATACGAATGACATTACCTGCCGCTTTGGCATCATCCAGCGCTAATCCGACAGAGGCTACAGAGGCATTCTCTGTCGTTCTTGGCACTGCACAGGCATTCTTATCCGACTGTACGACTTGCCCCCGTGCTATCGATGCGCCGGCTTCAACCGCGATAATACCCAACACATTCACCGGAACGGCATCCCCTGTTTTCGCATCAATTTCGGCAACACCCAGTGCAACGGCGCCTGCCTGACAAGGTGCATTATCAGCACCGACCAAACGATGCTGGGCAATGTTTGCGGTGGCGATCACTGTCGTTGTCAGTACAGGTTGTTGTGTTACAGCCATGACCCTTCTCCTTACTTCACAATGTTAGTAATCAGGTAGCCGGCATCACCACCCACCACCGCTACTTTATAAATATCGGTATAACGGCAATAATTGACCTTACCGCCTACACCTTCATATTTATCTGCAACAGGCATCCCTTTGCGCCGGAAGGTATAGCCAAATGACGGCTCATGTTCATCAGCACTTTCTGCCCCTGCTTGCGGCGGTGAAACATAATGCAGCATCAGGTTGTCACCCCAGACATCAACAGGTTCTTTTTTCAGGTTCGGCGTAGAAACAGGCTCACCAACGATAACATTGGGGATTTGGAAAATATCTTTCAGGATTTCTATTGTGATACGCTTACGTTCATTAGCGCCAATCGCTGCCTGAATTTCAGGGTGGAACTTCAACAATGACATGACACTGGCCCCCATTGTCATCAGATTGGGGCGGACACCGATAGCAGTACGCACAGCCTCAATACCCGCTTCAATAACTGCAATGGGACTCCCTTTATCGCCCACCCAACGCTCGTCGGCGGAAAGTTTTTTCACCGAATCGTTGAGATAGACTTTTGGATCTTGTGCCAGCCGTGCCGCATACAATTCGCGTTTCAGGTTCACGCCATTGGTAGAGCGTCGGATGGCCTTAGCTTCTTCATTAAATAAAGATTCGGCTTTTTCACGATAATCAACGGGTGCCGCCAGATCATGTTCGTTGAGTACAATATCCAGTGAACTGCCTTTCTCACGAACTAAGACATTACTGTTAGCACCCACGGCCCGTTCAGTGTCATATTCAACAAAGGCGCTTTTACCAAATGTAGGGACAGTGGCACCTTCTTTTTCCATCTCAACAACAGGGAAAATATGTTCGCCAATGAATGCCGCATTTTTATAGCCACGAGCCACACTGGTCAGCACGGGGTCAACAATGCGTTTACCTTTCAAATAATCAGACACTTATGATTCCTCAATAGTGACGGCAGCAGGGTTACAGGCAGCGGGCAACGGCTGCGTCGTAACTGATACCTTCTTTCTTTGCTAACGCTCGTGCTTTTTGGTGCAGTGCCAAACGTTCAGGATCTGCATCGGCAAACTCTGTCGTGTCTGTGGATGCGTGTTGGTCAACACGGTCTTTTGTCGCATGTTCGCCAAAATCGATAACAGGTTGGGCAGAACTCAATAAATCTTTAAACACGGTAGCCAGTGGTTTCTTCACATCACCTTCAGCAAATTCAACGGGGGACTCCCCGTGAGTGACCGCATTCAGTAATGCCACCACGACAGGTTGAGCAACAGGCGCTAATTTGCCGTCCGCAACCAGCTTTTCAGCAAAGGCCACGTTTCCGGTATGCTGTTCAGCCTGCTTACGCTGGGATTCGGCGGCATCACGGGCAGCCAGCTGTTCTTTCAGACGGGCGTTTTCATCTTCCAGTGCTTTTTTTTCTTCATTTGTCACAGTGTTTTCCTCACGTTGATGTATGTTATTGAATTCATGAAAAGCAGGTTCAGGCTGAGTCGTGCTATAAGCCTCTTCACGTAATGAATCCACCTGCCAGGAAGGAAGCGCTCTATCCGCTTCATCCATACCAAATTTACTGATCAAAAATTCTCGCAGACGTCCCCAGAGCGAAGCGTTAGTGATCTCACTCCAGTCAGAGAACGCCACGACACCCTGTTCTTGCTCACTGAATTCAACCTGTTTCAATCCCTTAATGGCGGGTGGTTGTGCACCCAAAAAACCAACATGACGTAAATAGAGCACACCAGGCTTAGGGTTGTTTGGGGAATCAGGCAAATAGAAAGAAGCAGAAATTTTTTTATAGCGCCCTGTATCGACCAGTTCGGCAAACTGGGCATCAATCTGTTGAGGCTCAGCAATCAAATCATTACCGGAAGCGGTGAGCGATTTAACCCAACCATAGGCCGGTGAATTGTCTTTGGGATGTCCGATCACAATCGGTGCTTCATGCAGCGATGGGTCATAGGCCTGCGCACAGGCTTGTAAATCGGCTGGGCTGAATGGAAACTGTTTGCCATTCATATCGGTATGCGTACCGGATTTGAAAATGTGAAGGAAATTCATTTCACTGTCTCTATGATGTTGATAGAGACAGTTTCACCCTAATCAGAAAAAATGAATTTTAATCTGCTTTAGAAAAAACGTGGGAAAGGAAATAAGAAAGCGAAGAACTACAGGCCATTAGATACCGAAAATTTGAGCCTGTAAACGCTTTATAAACTTTTATGCGGATGACAATGATAAATCACCCGCATAAGTACGCAGCGTTTAACGGCGGGCCGCTGCTTCAAGATGTCGCTGAATGGTACTCAAAACTGATCTTGCCGATTCAGGGGATAATTCACCTTGTGCCGTCACAGGTAAATAAGGCCGGGCAGGCAAGGATACCGATTTATTGCGGCCAGTTTCTCCCCCCATTTGATGGATACGGGCATAGACGACGTTTGTACCAATAACCGCCGAACTGGAATCATAACGGGTATTGACTGAATTCATCAAATGCCCCGTTCTTTGTAATGTCTGGCCACTTCGATCTTGTGCTGCAACTGAAGGTATCCAGGCAGGACGACCGTCAGCTTCGAAATTGAATGAGGTTTCTGCCGATAGTGTTGCAGCAATCTTGCGCATGGCAGGTGTCAGATCTTCGGCAGAAGATGCCAGCGCACGCAAGCCACGCATCAAATCGTTATCATTGATTGTAATAGCAATATTACTCATTCTGTCCGCCTAGTTCACGACGAGCCAGTCCAGATAACGCCCCCTGATAGCGATTTAAATCGGGACGGTATGCAGCACCCGGTGAATATGACCAACCTACATCGGTAGCCACTTTCGTTGTCCCTGTATTGAATGTTGCCACAGACTGCATTTCCCCTGTTTTCTGCGAGACTAATTTTAGCTCCCAGCCCATTGCCTGGCGGGAGCTCGCCACTTTTATTCCTCTGGCGGTGATATCATCATCACTGAGTGCAATCACACTGCACCGACAACGCCAGCCATTAGGCGGATAAAATGCCTGCCAGAAGGGATCATCGTAACGAAATACCCGTCCATGTAAGGCAAGATGGCTTTTGCGGGTGTGGCTGTCATTGATCCCCGTGTACATCCAGTACGGTCGGTCAACCGTATATTCAACGACATCAACACCAATACGGGTTAAATCCGCAAACCAACTGCCCGATGGCTGTTTATTCAGGTCAATCAACTGACGGTCTGCCAGATAATCCAATTCCTTGCGTAACTCCAGTGCAGTCACATCAGGATAAATCGCACGAGATATATCCAATAACAGTGTCTCACTGGCGGTATAAGGGCGCGTTTTATTCAACGCGACCAATAAACTCCAGCGCAATGACTCACGACGAACACGGGCAATATCAATCATTTTGACCTCCAGCAATGCGGTGCTGCTGCACAACCTCTAATTTGCTATAAAGTGCATCCAGTTTGGCTTCAATAACTGTTTGACCACGAATGTAATCTTCACGTCGCACGTAATTCAGTGGTAAGTCAGCCTTAAACTGCATAAACTCACGCTCAAGTTGAGACCAATTGTCTACGGAATGTTTCAGCGCCTGTCCTAACGAAGCGTGTCTTTCCTCCTGTCGTTCTTCCGCTTTGGAAAATAACCACTTTGCGATGCCAAAAACAAAACCGAGGAAAGAGAGCAGAAAACCGGCGGCAGCCCAAAATTCGATCTGTAATGTCATTGTTGTAATCCTTCGATGTAATCCAGCAGGCCATTGACCTGCGCTTTCAATGTAAGACATTGCTCTCCGTTATCGATGACATTGGTGAGGATGTCGCTTTGTGTAATACCGGATGGCCGTAGTTGGGCGTCAGCGGTTTCATGTTCACGGGGCGTTTCATCAGTGCCGGAGGTAATGGAGGTAGCATGAGTTTGTTCACTGGACAGGCCGAAGGCGGCGTTGTATTGCTGCACGAAGCCACGAGTAAACACGCAATTAACGGGATGAAGCTGTTGTTTTTCATCCATCCAACGCTGAGTAACATGGTCAATTTTCCTCTTCAGTTGTTGGTTCTGAGTACGGAGTTGTTCGATGCCATTGAGATAATTGGCTTCCGCCTGATGCGCTAAACTGACTTGCCTTTGATAACGTTGCTGCAAGGTATTCAGTGTTGCCAGTTCCCGTTCTGTCCGTTGTTTCTCCAGCAGAAGAAATTCAGCTTGCTGCTGTGCTAATGCGGTATTTCCAGTCTCCTTTGCTTTCTGAAAGCCCGTGACATGGCCTTGCCAATAAGCCAAAGGGAGTAGGCCGAGCGACAAAATTAATACAACAGGCTTAGCCCATAATTTAATTGGCACAGCTCGCTCCTCCCCAGACCAAATAACGGGGTGCAAGTTCCAGTAAGATACGTCGGGGATAATGACGATTCTCTTTCCAGGCAGCGGCACTGCGCCCTGCGTTTTGAAATTCAACGTGACCGAACCAGACCCACGGATTGAGACCCACAGCCGCGGTTTTCTTCTTATCCCGTAGTAACCAGCCCAAGCCCCCGTTATAGGATGACAACACCATTGCCATTCTTTGACACTCATCGGCAGCTTTAATGCGTTGCCATAGCCAGTAGTCATAGTGAACCATCGCCCGTATAGACCAGGCTGGGCTGAAAGGATCTTTATTGGATAATTCAGGAATGCGTTGACTAATCCAATCCGCCGTTGCTGGCATAAACTGGGCCATGCCCTGAGCACCTACTGGCGAAACCGCGCGTGATTTCCAGCCACTCTCCTGATGTAATTGAGCGGCAAAATCAGCCACGGGAGCATTCAATCCCCAGATCACACGAGAAGCCCGTATCAAGTCATTGCGGTATTGCAGCGAACGGTGTGGCGGTTCATCAGCCAGCACAGGACTAACCAGGCCACCACACCACAGTAGCATTATTCCGATCATCTGCCGCCAATTCATGATCATAGTCCTGTTGCGACGCTGAGACAGACAGCGGCAACAATCAGTGCACGACGTATCAGAACAGCCGCAAATGCCATATGGTAGCCAGTCTGGATAGGGTATTTTCCTTCTTTCATGAGTTCTTCATCATGTTTCAGATACTGACCAGGTCTGGCTTTGGGAAATAAACTGCGGTCTAGCCAGTATCCCAAGACAGCAGCCAGTGCAATCAGCGCTAGCTTATAGATCACAATAGGGACTTGTTGAGGGGAAACTAAACCAATAGTGATCAGCAAAAGCACTGCGGTTAACAGCCAGCCGCCGAGACGTAATTTTTTGATAAGTGAAATAAGGGTGGTGCTGAAGATTTTCATTGAACTGTCTCCATTGTCGTTGATGGAAACAGTTTTGCCAATTTAGCGGGAAAAGGATTTTAAAGGGCGTTAAGAGCGTATCGGGAAAGTAAAAGACAGGATAAGAGCGGCCTGCCTAGTGCTACCAACACTGGGCAGGCCATCAATCCACAGGTATGCACTGTGAATCAACCCAGGCTCTTTCCGTCATCGATGACCGGAGAAGCCTAACTCATTTTCAGCTAATGGAAAAGGCTTACGAATAATGAAAGAACAATCTTTACCCATCGTTCCCTGGATTGGTGGTAAACGCCGATTAGCAAAACATATATTACCGTTGTTTCCTGAGCATACCTGTTATGTGGAACCATTCTGCGGTGCGGCAGCGCTGTATTTCCTGAAAGTACCCAGCAAGTGTGAGGTCATTAATGATATTAATGGCGAACTGGTCAATCTTTATCGTGTGATAAAGCATCATTTGGAAGAATTTGTCCGGCAATTTAAGTGGGCATTGGTCAGCCGCCAAATTTATAAATGGTTGCAGATCACACCGGAAGAAACACTAACTGATATTCAGCGGGCTGCACGTTTTTACTATCTCCAAAAGCAAGCCTTTGGCGGTAAAGTGGCTGAACATACTTTCGGAACTTCTACCACCAGCCCTCCACGCTTTAATCTGCTTAGAATAGAAGAAGAATTATCAATGGCTCACTTACGACTGGCAAGAACGATCATTGAAAATATGGATTGGGTACAGTGTATTCAGCGCTATGATAGACCGCATACTTTGTTTTACTGTGATCCGCCGTATTGGGGGACTGAGGGATATGGCGTTGAGTTCGGACTGGAGAACTATGATCGGTTGGCAGAACTGGCACATACTCTCCAAGGAAAAATGATAATTTCAGTGAACGATATTCCAGAAATGCGTCAGGCGTTTAAGGGATTAACATTGCAGGTGGTTAATATTGGCTACAACCTAAAAGTCAAAGGAAAAGCGAAACAGAGTAAAGAACTTATTATTTGTAACTTCTAGTTTAAAAAGGGGGGATGCCCCCCCTTTTAGTGTCCTATTATATTGGACAGCTCCATTCGGTCGTATCTTCAGGTTTAAATACCATCAAACATCCCGCACGTGGAGGTTTATTATCTGGTGTGGGTGGTAATATCTCCCTCGGTTCTGATTTTAATGGGGCAGATTTAATATCTTTCAGGCAATCAGCAGCATTTTTTTGATAGGCATCATAGATATCTTCAATTTTTTTCAATGCAATATCAATTTTCTTAGAGTCATCCGAGGTGAGTTGTTTGATCGAATTTACCTGTTCAGACCACCAAATTTGTGCATTAGAGCCTGCCATTTGGCAAGAATCATAAGGTTGTATTACATCCTGAGACAAAAAGCGTTTTCCTTCATACTCTATTTGTCTGAATTGCCGCCCATAGTTCGGGTAATCATAAGCTATCCAATTATTCTTCTGCTGAACACTCTCTATGGTTTTAGCCATTTTATCCAGGTAGTTTTTTACAGTATCAATGCGTTCTGTATCAGGCATAAGCGAGAAATCATACGGTTTGTATGCCAGATCGTCTGGGTAAAAATATACCCAGTAATCACTATCAGGCAGGACATTTTTTTGATCAAATAATGTCGCTTGACAAGCACTTTTAGGAATTTTAATTCCTGTCTGGTCATCATTAATTTCAATAAAACAGTTATGACCAGAGGCCATGTACTCAACAGGTATTTGGGCATTATCAGGAATACGAAATTTAATTGTCAGAAAGCGATTCTGCTCAATCACTTTATTCTGAAATTGTTCTGAGTATTTATCAAGGCCGGGAAGCAAATGGCGGATAGCTGGCAATAATTGATTGATAGTGGCATTATCTGTTGTTATTGAGAACACGGGGATGGGAGCTTTTTCAGGCTCAATTTGAACGCTATTTTCAGTCGCATCACCACACCCTGCCAAAAGAAATATTGTGGGAATTAATAAATTGCGCATAGTTCATACCCTTGTATGAAATTGAAAACAATTATCTTCTTAAAAATTTCTACGTCGTAAAATGACATTGATGGTATCAATAGTGTTCTGATTTTCATCTATTATTCTGTTTTCTATTTTTCTTTGCTTCTCCATTTTTTTTCCACAAATATAAATCAGCACAATCCAAGAAACAAAGATTATCAAGGTTTTCTCATTAAGCACCAATAAACCAGTAGATCCTCCCCCCAAAAGCATCATATAAGCGTCCCATAGGGCAAATCCAAATGCCATAAGTATCAGACTAAATAACAGTAGACAGGGTGTATTGAAGTAGCAACGCCATTTAGCATCTTTATTTTTCGTAAGCAATTTTCGTTTCATTGCAAGTAACTCCTGACTATTCCTTTCATGAAGCTCACGTGGGCGAGGTGGTGTAGGAGGATTAATGTTGACAACTGAACCCACATGAATAGAACCATTACTATTACCACCAACACTGATAGTTACCTGTCGTTCTTGCCCATCTTGAGGAAGCAGTTTAAGGCTATCAACAACCTGTTCTGCAATTGTTCTTAGTTTCTCTTCTCTATCGTCCATATAAGTCCTTCACTCTTTAATGATTAATAACCAGTTTTAATACCCGATCAATTCTAGCGTCATCTACAACCGACTCCTTAATCAAAAAGTTATATATTTTTGATGATTGTAGGACAAGCTCATCTGCTGTCCAACGGCGATTAGATTGCCGTGCGATAGAATTTAGTTGACGAACAATTTTTCCTAGTAATTCTTCATCTATCTCATTGTTTTTGTGAACGGTAGAAATTGATTGCTGAACTTGTCCTGTGATCAGATACATCACATCTAGACCTGCTTTTGCCCAGAGACTAATTGCATCAGCCCCCGGTGCAGATTCATCTTTTTCCCATCTTATTTGTGATTTTCTTGATGCACCAACCATCTCTGCAAAGTCAGATTGACTAAACCCCAATCGCTCGCGCTCTTTTTTCAATCTATCGCCAAGAGACATTTTTGTCACCAAAACCCTTTACAAGTCCCAAAATTGGGACAATAATATATCACATATCCTACAAACATCATTGCATCACCGGAGGCTACAGCATGACACCTGAACATCATCAACAATACCGCAATGGATATTGAGACCATCCAGATTGTTAGCATCACTGGACAGTGGCTCAAACTTGGACGCGGATTGCTCCTGATAAATGGTCAGCTTATTAAACTCAAACAGGCGACCTAACGTGGATCTGGTCTGCTTGATCATGTTTTTCGCATCTTCAAACACAATGCGGGCCTGATCACGGGTGGTCGCGGCCGAATAAACTTCCGCCCCGCCCTCGCTATCAGCCCCGGTCATGTATAAACCAATACCGGAGGACAGGGTGGACTTGGCGTTCTTACGGGCCACTTCGTTGTAGGCCGTCCGAAAACGGCGCACCATCACCGGCCGCCCGCTGCCGTCATTGCGCAGCACCACTTCCCCCGTGGCTTCATTCACCAACGGATGCACAAAACCAAACAGGTTAATCAGAATAAAGATATGCCAGTCCATCAGTTCAATGGGCTTGCCTGCCAGTGCGCCCTTGACGTGGGGCACAAATTTGTAAAAGTTCAGGATATGCTGGGCACGGGGTTCACTGAAATAAATTCCCCGCGCTTCCCCCGTTTTCAGGTCATTCAGGAACCGCTGACAGGCCAGTTTCACCAGCTCACCGGATACAACCTCACCCGCCACGACCCGCTCGGCGTAGCGAATGCCTTCTGATACTTTCGCCATGTTAATCCCTCATTTGTAAGAACTCAGCCAGAGGATCAGCTTTGTCTTCCCCGGCCATGTTGACCTTAGACCGGCTGGAGGGTGACATACCGAAGGCACTGAGCATGGCATGAATACGTTTCCACGCATCGGCTTTCATGCCTGCGGCGGGGTGCGCTTTGATTAATCCCTGATCGGTCCGGTAGGTGTAACCTTCGCTTTCCAGTGTTTCACAGTGCGTCCGGTATTCGACGTAGGCTTCAATCAGCAATTCAAGGGCTTTGGCGTCAAGCTGAGTCAGCACGCCGACTTTATTCAGCTCCCCGGCGATCCGTTCATGCCAGTACCGGCCCATTTTTCCAAAATGTTTGGGGACAAGGGGAACCCCTTTTTCCGGCTTCGGTTCATGGGCGTTAATCGGGCGTTTTGATGGGTTACCCCTCACCAGACGCAGGTGAGTCGGGGTTGGCGGTCGTCCTGCCATGTGATGTCTCCTGTAAAATGGTGCAGTTGGGGCACCCCAAAAAAAGGTTTGCATTTCGCGGTGATGTGAAAAGAGGTAAGGCGGCGGTCCTTAAGGGCGAGAGTGGCAGAAATTTAACCCGCCCCTCCCTCTATAGCGATGACATATGCAATGATTGCAATGAGAAATTAATATTCATTCAACCTTTATCGTAATCGCTCCGTGGCGGTCTTACGTTTATGGCAAGACCAGCATAATAGTTGCAGATTGGACAGTTCATCTGTGCCGCCGTGTGCCTTGGGTGTGATATGGTCAACGGTCACGCCCGTTACTGCTCGTCCCCCACGTAAGCATTGCTGGCACAACTGTTTGTCCCGTTGTTTTACACTGGCGCGTAACTTGTCCCACTTGCTGCCATAACCTCGTTCATGTCGATTCTTGCCTTGCTGGTGGTTCTGCCAGCCTGTGTGCAAATGATCGTTACAGTAGCCTGAGCGGTCGGTAGTGGTTTTAGGGCAGCCACGTTTGCGGCAGGCTCGGGGGATGCGGGGCGGCATGGCGTCACCACTTCGAGAACAGCCCACCGCGTTCACTCTCGTGTGCAACAAACTGGCGTATCTCTTCACGGATGATATAGCGGAGGTGATCGTCGTGGGCTTTGTTTAGCTTGGTTGCATCAATAACCGCTGAACCCAAGTAAGTCACCCCGCTTGCCACATTAAAGACCTTAAAGCTATCGGCAGTAACCCCAGCCTTAGCATTGTTATCTGTTGACAGCTTCATGCCAGCCTCACGCCGCCCATCAATGCGATCCAACAGTTCAGCAATGTGTTCTGGCTGTGATTCAAGCGGGCTTAATGTTTCCGTGTCGTATTGGATACCGACAGTGAATGTGGATGTTGCTGTACCTTGTGACATGTTTGCTCTCCATAAATCAGAATAATTAACTGGTCTGGTTGATATAACCCCGACAGTTTTTGCACGGTGGTTATATAAAATGCTGAAAAAACATTCAGCAAGTAACTTATCGTCCAATATTCAATTATCGGACTTTGGCTCTTCGACTACATGGCGATCACAACTCGGTGAATTATGATGGCAATGCAGGCCGTCTCTCCGGCTGTCACACCCCTTCGCCTGCCTACAGCGGATGTTGCTGATAATGACCCGTCTTCCTCGGGGGCATGGGTTATTTTTGATTCTGTCTGTACGCTCGATGGCAAGGAGACATGTCGTAGCTAATACAAACAGACGGCGATAACCCGACGCAAAGGAGTATCGATATCGATATTCCCGATAGAGGTGCGCACAAAGCAGCGGCTTTGAAACAATGGATTAACTCGTTTTATCCAGCCCGTTATGTCCAATTAAGACATTGAGATACTGTGGATTTATTGTTTTTGTCCAGCACATAAATCAACCATTGGGATTTTCCCAACAGTTGTAAATAAAAATGCCACCCGCGTTAACGGATGGCAGTAAATGTTATGCAGATCACTTTTTAATCACTTTGGTTGGATATAATCGCAAAGCGATTACAGAGAGAAACTATCCCACTGACACCGCCCTCTAACATACACCTGCCCCACTCAGGGAATGGACACCGAAATATTTCATTTAGTTTCAAATGGTAATTAATTGTTAAGCATTATTCGCTTGTTATTGTGTGGAAATGGGTTTACTAGGTTGATTGGTTTTTGTTGTTGTTAGTGAAATGGGGTGAGTAAAATGAAAAAGTTCATTATTCTTTGCCTGTTGGCAGGCGCTACATTTTTAGCTTCAATGCAGACTTATGCCATGACTTGCTCAATATTTCCTCCTGCCAGCTCAGCATGGGCGAGCTGTTTAGCTCAGTGCACAAAAGTGTATCCAGGGGTGTGGAATTACGCATTGTGTTTATAATAAAACCAAGCAGGACGGTAGCATTCCCGCCGTCCTCTCGTCATGACACGGTATTTACTCCCACCACCCCTGTATCATTTGCTCTGAGGTGGTGAGGTGCTATTTTCCATATCTCAATAAACCATCGGGAATTTGACGTATAGTGTCAAATTTTACGGGTTCCCACCATACATCACGCAGTTCTCTGAATACCGGCATCAGCCCAACCACAATTGAGCCATAAATCAACATTGGAATGGCAATTAACAATATAAACCATTTGTACACATGAATATTCAATGCAGTGGTATCACCGACGACCACCGTTGAATATTGATAATATTTTAATTGCCGATATTTGAATGCCTGGTTATGTATTTTCCGATTAGTTTTGTACACGCCTCTTGGTAATTCACGCATCTTTATTTACCTGCACTGTGTTTTAACATAATCCTGCAAATATCTTATTTTTGCCCGGTCGTTAATGATGCCTTCTCGGATATCGAGAACAGTTGCTCCAGTTTCTCCAGTGAGTTCGACGGTGGTTGTAGCGCCCACGCTGCCGGAGGGAGTGGTTTCAGACACGGGACAGGTGGCTTTAATGCGCAACTTGCGACGACCAGCGGCAACATCAGTGCGCAAAGTATCGATTTCAGTCTTGGCATTGGCGAGTTCCTGAGTGTGTCGGGTATCTAGTTCTGCGAGTTGCTGGATGCGCGCTTGCTGGGTGGTATTGATGGTGACCTGTTCGTCATACTGTAGCTCTAACCTACAGTATTTTTCGGCCTTGTCCTGATACTCACTGTAATAGAACCAGAGCAGGCCAGCGACGACAGCAAAAGCACCGAGGGTGAAGTACTGGCTGTTGAATCTCATAGCATCTCAAATGCCCGTGTGAAGATGTCATCCGAATAAGGCTGTTTGCCGTTCTCGTGCCGGATGATGGACTTAGCCAGCGCAATCAGCGTGGGTTTATTGATGTCCAGAACCTGATTCGGATCGACATTCAGTGCCTTAGCAACACCCTTGATATAGGCTGAGGTGTTGTTTTCATTGGTCGGCGCCCAGCGGTCTATCATCTTGGCCACACTCTGATAACCGTTCTTGTGGTAATTGGTCAGCAACTTCATGAGTGCCCGGATACCATATCCGGTGATTCAAACAGACAGAACCGAGGGTTTTTTACCCCTGTTTTGATTCCAATTTGACCCTGCCACTTATTAGCGGGATTGTGGTCAATATTGCCCGGGTTGTTATTGCTAATACCTCTGCTCATCAGATTATTCCCCGTTGTTGTTCATGTTCTGTCAGTAACCTGAGAAATTGGTAACGTTCGTAAAAATTAAAATAGTCACGTATCCATTTGTACCGAGGTTCACGAGCGAGCTTTACAAAGAACTGATCATCACGCCAATGTTTTCTCAGCCTGTGCAACACCCGCCAGCGGCGAAATTGATGTAGCAGCTCTGTTATATAAGAAAAGCTCGCACCAAATACTAATTCACTGTTTTGGCTCATCAATTTTTACCCCCGCTCTTTTCTCTGCCATCTTACGCAGCAATTGGCCAATGAAATCTGTCCCCAGATAGCCAATCACCACACTGCCGATGTAGGCCAAGTCAGGATTCAGACCGAACAGATTTAATACATCACGAATGAACCAGGCGAACATGGCGCACATAAAGGTGTCGATTGAGACCTTTACCCAGCCGCCACCGTTGTAGCGGCCTCGGAAAAATGCCATTGTTCCGGCGAGAGTTGCCCAGATACCTTGCTCCCTTACCGATATGAGCCAGTCTCCGAGTTGTACCCAGATATCAGGATTTTCTTTCATCTTCATATTCCACCCCATTTGAACAATGGGCGTCCGTGGGGTGAACGATGGTGTGAGTCGGTTAAAAATAATGGGTTGATGGTTAAGGTAAGCTGTTAGATCAGCCAAATGTCAACTAACCGAAGCGACGGCTGATTAGCTTCGGGGGATGTGTTTATGAAAAAATATACGATCAACAACATTAATGACTTAGATACTGTAATCGGGCTAAAACCGCCATTCCAAGCAACTATTCATGTTGGTATGCATACGTCTGCTGGACAGGTTTTTATTGGTCTTGGTATAAAAAGTGAAGATATTTTAGATAAAACTATCAATGAAATAGGAGAAATGGCCTACTTGCAGTATCTTAAGAATATCAAGACAGAATTAGAGAGCTAGACTTAATCTCTTTAATTTGTTGATGTATTGAACTTATTGAGCAGCTCATTACCCCCTGTAATTGAATGAGCTGTTTTTCTAACCTTTCAACTTTTTTCTCTAACTCTTCAATACGCTTTTCCATCATTCACCTCGCTAGTGAGTTAATAGGCTGCCAGCCGCAATAGGAGATACTGAGGTTCTGGGAGTGATTGCGGTGGCGAATTCTGTTAATACCATTGATGACCACTTCTTATTTTCACCCCTCAAATGAGGGAGAAAAAACGGAAAGTGGTTATTCTGGTGCCATTTGTTTAATAAGATTCAGTATTAACAATTTCAGTGTATCTACCGCTTCATCATAGACACTTAATAAATTACCTTGTGGAATGCGGCATGATATTGTTTCAGTGTCATCAGTGAAAGCAAACGTGACAACCTCTGATTGCCTGCTTACCGTTATTGGTGATGTAACCCATGTAGATTGGGGGTCTTTTGTTGTGATAATCGTTCTGATATGAAATGACAAACTAAAATCATCCGATAGCTTGAGTTCATGCAGATATTTTTCCCTGAATACACCATTATCGTTAATACCGAGTGTGACGATTTTTTCTTGCTGACCATTGTGACCCCTGAACATCGGGTCAGCGATAGCAAGAGAATGCCTGTAGTGTTCAATAAAATTACGGATACTTTGCCTTAACATTTCTGCATGAGTGAACCTTTTTTCATTGGCTTCCTCTGCGGTTTTTTGTAAGTCTTCATAGGTGATCATGGTTTTTGTCTCGCTATATCCCAATAGAACGCTCATGATTACCACCTTTAGAAAAATTTAACTGTGATCAAAATAAAAAAAAGGCCGCCTCAGCGACCTTGGTTGTTCATATTGCCAATATGACATATCAGTCATTTTATAATGAACCCAAACACGCAACCAAAACTGAACATTGATACACTAAGCGAAATTAACGTGATTATGGATATTTCCATAGGAATACCTCATGACAATTGAAATTGCTATTGCTGTGATCGGCGTGCTAATCCCTGTTGTTCTCTACCTTGCAAACAAGAAAGATCAAGATAAAAAGGAACGCAGGAAGATATCTAATGAGGTATTAGTAAAGCTCACCAGGGAAATCACCTTAATAGAATCTGGTCGCTATCCATTCCAAACGCTAAACAAACAAGATTTTGATAAGTTACTCGCTCTCATTCCAGAAAAGAAAATGAAAAAACTTAAGCTTGCTATTGAGTCATACAAACGTGCTCACAATAAAACAGTCAAGATTCAACACTATCACGATACTCATCCATCTGATTATGTGGTCTTTCTTAACTTTTTTGATGTTCTTAACCCGAAAGAGACCGTTAAGGATTTGGAACCATTAAGAAAATTTTTGAAAAAAATTTAAGCCATGATGCAAAAAAGGCCACGCAAATAGCGCAGCCTTAACTGTATGAATTTGTTCCGTTATGGGATTTCCCATATCGAGAAATTGGAATATTAATCTAAACATCCCGAACTTGCGGGATTTTGAACTACTGCATTTTTTGCAGAGGTTGGATAAAGCCATCGAATTCATCTTTCATGGGATACTCTCTATACCCATTCGAGGTGCTGCTCACATCAACTAAAATCAAACCTAATATACTGATTTAGCTACGATATAGGTGCTGTCCAACCCCGATCGAGCTGTCAGCTCTGAGTTGACAACTGGTCGTTGATCTCTTGCTCAGTCTGCTTAAACCGTGCTTCTTCCAGTTCCACACCCAATACACGGCGATTGAGTTTCAAAGCCGCTTTCAGTGTTGCACCAGAACCCATAAAGAAATCGGCTACCAGATCCCCTTCGCGGCTGCTGGATTGGATAATATGTGCCATCAAATCAGCTGGCTTTTCGCACGGGTATTTGCCCGGATAATATTGTACCGGCGCAAACTGCCAAACGTCGGTATAAGGTACGGCGGCTGTGACCGTGAACGAACGGCGCATTAAGCCGTATTCCTGCCGTAATTCGTCATACTGCTGCGATAGAAACTGGTGTGATTCCACCAAATTAGAATACGGCTTATTCAGTTCGCCGCGCTGGTGTTTTTCGTTGGCGATACGGTTAAATAGCACCTGTAACTTTTGGTAGTCAGTTTCATTGGGTAACTGCCACTGGCTGTCATTAAACCAGTGATTGGCCATCTGCTTACCAGTTGCTGCGTGAATCTCTTTCGCCGTGATGCCTAACACTTTTCGGGCATCACGGAAATAATCGATCAGCGGTTTAAATACCGACTGTTTCAGTTCCCTGCATTGGCGGAAATAGCCATCACCTTTCGGGTGATAGGGTCCCTGATAATGTTCAGCAAAAATAATGCGTTCGGTTGCCGGAAAATACATCCGCAGACTTTCTTTGTTCTGTCTGCGCCACGGGCCAGACGGTTTCGCCCAGATAATGTGGTTCAACACGTTAAACCGTTCCCGTACCAGCAATTCCGTATCAGCGGCCAGACGGGAACCGCAAAACATATACAGGCTGCCGTTCGGTTTCAGTACCCGCCAGAACTCGGCCAGCAATTCGTCCAGCCACGCAAGGTAGGCGGTAGCATCTGACCACTGGTTATCCCAGCAACAGTCTTTTACGCGAAAGTACGGCGGGTCAGTGGCTATTAGGTCGATGTAATTGTCCGGTAACCTTTTGATAAAATTTAGCGAGTCGTCGTTAATTAATGTGATACCACTTAAATTCACAATATCCTTCCCGAAATCGACGCTGACTGGCTCTCCGGAAAGCGACAGGAAAGGCGAGTGCTACGAATCCACCCGCCGTTCATTTCACCGCTTAAGGCATTACCCCATCAGGGGCAACGTTTGAAAAACGTGTCGTCGTCCCGGCTTTCCATCAGGCCAGCCAGACAAAATTGAGTTAACATTAATTGGCAACGTGGCGTGGATAGCCCCGTCAGGGTGGAAATATCGGAAACAGACGCCCAGTCATACAAGGGCACGGTTTCTAAAACGCAGGCGGCTGCTGTTTTCATATCGTCATGTTTTAGCATGATAATTTAAACCTTTGGTCAGTTATTGTGCATAAACACACATGTAACTCTGACCGATAGCAACAGCAAGTCTTATGTTTATTTCAGGTATAAAAAAACCCCACGAGTGCGAGGCTATGGAATTCAGGGTATAGATTGAGCACTTATACCCATTCGAATTCGTCATACATACTTCACCTATTGAGTTATTCGGAATTACTGAGAGATGAATTTGCACTATACTTTTATAATCGCTAGCATTTCTTGAGCTTCTTCATCTATACCTGTTTCAATAAAGCCGAAACTAGCATAAAAATTTTTCACAGCAAGATTACTTGGATCATAAGTGATTTCTATTTCTTCCAGCTTATCTGTGCGCCCTATTTCCTCAATAGCCAGTGATAACGCTTTACGTCCTATGCCTTTCTTTTGATG
This sequence comes from Xenorhabdus griffiniae, assembly GCF_001028135.1. Taxonomy (GTDB): domain Bacteria; phylum Pseudomonadota; class Gammaproteobacteria; order Enterobacterales; family Enterobacteriaceae; genus Xenorhabdus; species Xenorhabdus bakwenae. The sequence goes on along the minus strand of NZ_LDNM01000116.1, from coordinate 8,335 downwards.
GTTTTTATCCACCATAAACCGCCAAATAGTTGTTTTTTGTCCAGTATCAGAGGGTACCCACATAAAAAAACCAACAGGCGTACCATCCAAACAAATCGCGCGAGTTTCGTATGAAGGAAAAAACTTTGATTCAGCAAGAGAAAACACATTTTCCGCAATATATTCTAGCTGTTCATCAGTTACAGATAGATCGCAGACAGCTTCATAATTGTCCTTATTTATATCAACTAACGAAATTAACATACCACACTCCAAATGGTTACATATCAATAACGTTATCATACTACACATGCAATTCCAACCAAAGGGAATGGCAACTCTTATCTGATTTTCTGGCAATAAAAAACCCCGCCGAAGCGAGGCTTGAAAATTCGTAGTGAGTATAGTTACAAGTTCCCACTATTTGAAGATGTTAGACCAAGGCCGGACAAAATGCAACGGTTTATTTTGTCACCGCATTGAATGCAACTTCTGCTCGCTTTTCTTCCGTATAGCACTTCTCCACCAGCTTCTGATAAAAGGGCTTCCAGTTCCGCCGCCATGTTCTTTCGTTCAGCTCCGGCAAGTAAGCCTTGATTGCTGTGTAAGCCACCGACGAAGGCACTTTGCTGTAACCTCGCCCCGAACATCGCGGGCAGATTTTATGAACGGGTATACCCTGCAATGCTGTCTGTTCCTCATTAAGCACCAAGCCACGTCCCTTGCAGCGACAACGATTTGACAGAATGCCTTTCCCGTTGCAGGCTTGGCACAATTCGTCCACCGGCTCATCTTTGATATTTGGCTCAACGATCACCACCCCATCAATGTTCGTGATGCCTGAGTGCTTCACCACGGCTTTCACTCTGCAAATAATCCCCTTACCTTGGCACTCCGAGCACTGACAGGTTGACGCGGCTGAACGGGCGTAATTCTCAAACGCCATCTTGGACAAGATCACCAGACATTGCCCCAGTTTATTCCCTGCGGTCTTCGAGATTAGTTTCGGTACAGTTCGCCTTGCGTATCGGGTCAGTTCTTCTACGGTGCTGAATTTGTCTTCATTACTGACGTTGTTTTTGGCAAAAAAGGCCGTTATGCCAAACTTCGCCTGTGATTCAGCCATCCCTAAAGCCGCTGCGGTATCCATGCCTTTCATTCTGTCCGGTGCGGTACTGGTGGAAGCATCACTAAAAGTCGGTGTTTTCGGGTGAAAGTGTTTCAGGGCTGATTCGAGTTTCATTGTTACGCTATCTCCCGTGCTTTTTTCATAAATATCAACTCTCTCGCTTCATTCCCGTTCTGGAGCATGTCGTTGAAGTCGCCATTGTCCGGCCAGCGAACACTGACCTTTTCTACGTCGTTATGGGCGGATAAATTCTTGCGGGCGCACTCCATCGCAGCTGCGTGACCTGTCGCGCTCCAGTCGGTATCGGCAAAGACAACGAGGTGTTTCACCCCCTGCGGGGCAATGAATTTCGCCATGTGCCCGGCATTCATGGTTGACCAGGTATTGACACCGTAAATTTGCTTACAGGACAGTGCTGTCTCGATCCCTTCTGCAATACCCAGCGTTGAATCGACCGGAAAAAGACGGATAGCCACCGATTGAACGTGTGCCAAATAACTATCTTCTTGTAATGAGTTCATTTTCTTAACAACGTCTAGCGAGGCTTTTCGATCCCCGTCTAAATACGTCCGATGCAGGTAGCACGCCAGCCCTTTTGAATCGGTAGCCAGCGCCCATATTGCTTGCAGTGTTCCGTTATGCACTGGTTGTTCGGCGCAATACCGCACATTGTCGGCAGGCAGAACGTGAATGCCCCGGTTTCTCAGGTAGGCCTCGCCCGATGTCCCTTTCAGGCCGGGTAAACCAGCGTAGCAGCCAGTGACTCTGTTTCTGAACGTGGTGATGTTCGTCTCTTTTTTCACCACGCTGCGTTTATCGGACTGGATACCCAGTAGCAGATCAATCTCATCGGCCAGAGTCTTGTAGTCCTTGCCTTGAGTCAGTCGAAGCAACGCCCAGCCATCACCCGCATTGCAGGCACAAATGAATGTCCCTCGCCCTTTCTGGTTATCAATTCTGAATTTTCCCTTTCGCTTGCAGATGGGGCAGTTACCTTTAAAGTGCTTTTTCCCTGTCACGGGCGGCAATTTGTAATAAGCGAAGATTTCAGGCCAGCGACCGATAACAGCATCAGCGGTTTTTATTCTGTTCACTGTGTATCTCCCTGATATGATGGTGTACCTAATTTTTCACGTATTTCACGTACCTTATGGCGGGCCACTTCAAGGTTTAGCCCTTGCTGCTCTTGTTGCGGTTGTTTTGCTTTCTGACGGCTTTTCGCCCACGCAATTTGCTTATGTTTGATGAAGTTATTCACTTCGGGTGTCAGTTCCTGCGGGGCGTCATGGAACCCACACGGCCAGATGCCGAATTTGTCTTTAAACGTGTTGGATACCCAGCCATCACTGACCGCCTTACCCTGTGAAGCCCGCTGGTTCTGGTAATATTTCAGCTGTGAATAGAAACTCTGCTTTTCAGCCTGGGTGTAGACGCGTTCTTTCTTGCTGAGCTTCTGAATAGTGCGGCTGGTATCCACCTCAACATCCTCGCCTGCCAGTGGCTTAAAACCACACTTCGGACAGACATAAACGCCAGCGGGCTTCATGTAATGACAGGATGAACACTCTTTCGGTAATTTCTCGTGCTTTTCCTGCTCCCGGTGACTGGCGTGGGTTTTCATGCCGTCGTTCTTGCGGGGCAGTTCGTCATATTCGATATCGTCGGGATAGCCGAGGCGGTGAACAGTACCGGAGTGATCCAGAATGACGCACCGGTCCTTACCCTTGGCGGTACGTAAGCCTCTGCCGATTGACTGGAGCCAGCGGATTTCTGACTTAGTAGGACGGGCGTAAATGATGCACCGCACGTCACTGTCAAAACCCGCCACCAGCACGCCCACATTGACGATGATTTTCGTTGCGCCCTGCTCAAAGCGATGAATAATAATCTGGCGATCTTCATGAGGTGTCTGAGCTGTAATGATCTCAGCATTAACCCCCGCCCGATTGAATTCTACGGTCACAAAGTTGGCATGGCTGACCGTGACACAAAAGCAGATAGTTGGCTGGTTCCTTCCGTTTGCCAGCCAGTTACTGACGATATCCCCCACCAGATCAGCCCCGCACATGATTTCGGCGATTTCGTCTTCTTTGTAGTCGCTGCCGTACTCAGCGCTTTGAGATGATTTCACCCCGGTTAAATCAGGTTTAGTAGGGGCATAGAATTCATACTGGCTCAGATCTCCGCGCTGAATCAGTTCTTTCATCGTGGTAGGCTTAATCAGTTTTTCGTAGTAAGTCCCCAAGAACGGCGCAAAGGGTGTGCCCGACAACCCAACTACGGGTATGTCACTGTCACGGATAATTTCCAGTATCCGATTACGGCGCAAGTGCGCCTCGTCAATGATTAACAAATCGATATTGTCAGGAAACTCACGGCGGATGATGGTATCGGCTGACGCGATCTGAATGAGCCGTGTTGGGTCATAATTCGGGTGGTCACGCCAGACATAACTGATTTCATCTTCTGGCAAGCCGTACTCAATAAAGCGGGTTGCCGTCTGGTCTACGAGGATCGTATAAGGCACACAGAACATGATGCGCATCCCGCGAGAGACGTAACCGTCAGTGATAAAAGCCGCCAGTCCGGTCTTGCCTGAACCTGTTGGGCTGTACACCATGAAAGTACGGTGTTGTTTCCAGCACTGCCGCAACAGGCTTAAGCTACGCTCTTGCGCGAAGTTGGGGGTAATTTCTAGCATGATTTCCTCTCCAACGAAATACGCTCAAAACGATAACCTTTATGGGTTTTGGCTCTCCCATTCAGGCAGGCATATACAGCAGGGGAACTTAATCCTGATGCGATGAGTGATTTTTTACCTATAAAATCAACCTGCTTGCCAGTCATGATATCTGTCGCCCTGATAATGCCCTTAAATTGCGCATTATTTGAACCTGTAACGTTTATCAATCCGTTGGTGATTGCGTGATCCATGTTCTGCTAATATGTAACCCACTCAAGGTTGCAGACGCGGTTATCTGTTTTGATGCCATTTTTATGATTGACGCAGGGATGCTTGTCTTTATTCTCAATGAAGGTCATTGCAATCAAGCGGTGAACAGTAAGCTGAGATTGAGTGCCATTGACACTCAAATTTATCCCTAGGTAACCATCTTTGCGCAATCTGGTCTTTAGAACGCAACCTTGAACCTTTCGAGTTTTAATATCTTCAGGAACATACCGATCAAGACTGCGAATCCGCCCTAAACTACTAATCTCATAGCTATTACTAAATTCTTCAATTGTCACCGGACGCCATTCCTCTAATGAGAAATTAGTGTCATAATCAGCCACGGAAACTTGTTTACTTACGATTTCCCCAGCAAGAGCCGATACGGAATTACTCGCCAAAGTCGCGCCGTTCGGTCTCTTGCTTCCCTTTACATTTCCATTCCTGCTTAACATTGATACCCCCCCAATTGAATATTCCCACTGCCAGAGAAAGACTCTTTTTTCTTCACTTGGACGTCTAAACGTCTGCTCGACTTTTGTTATCCCTATAGTGATCTAATTAAGCTATGTACCACTCCTTTGGCTGTGCCTTCCCTAACACCCCCTTTCAAAGATCACCCCCCTTACCCCCCTAGAAAGTTTTCCCCTCTTCCCCATATGCCACTCCTGCTTGTACTAGCAAAGTGATACATGCGAACTCCAAATTTTTTGTTACTGGTTAACGGCTATCGGCTTTGCTGTATAACCCTGTGCCGCTCTCTCATACTTCACGACGAACTCCCTGAGCCGGATATTGGCCGCCCGTCTGGCTGCATTGTCTTTGCGGTATGAAACGGGTTCGTTGTCCCATGCCGCCTGATACACTTCTGAATACTTAGCGGTGATCTTCGATCGGGTGCTTGCCCGCAGTTTTGCCAGCATTTCCTGAATCCATGCGCCATCGTCAGGGTAAAAGAGCGATGGCATGGTGACTTTGATGTAATCAGAAAAAGCCGACATCACGAAAACCCCACCACAGACCATACCCACACACCCCAAATAGGGGTCAAGAACGCCAGTGCATAAACCACCAGCAACTGGAAGTTATTCATGGGGCACCTCGGGTGGTGGGAAAACTTTAGGCAGATCGGGGCGTAGCTCATGGGCTTGGACTGCACCGTTGGTGGCTTCCGTTATTGCGACCGCGTGCTCAGGTGAAACTCTCTTCAATCCCCTAAGCCATTTCCAAACAGCCCCTTGAGTTACTCCAATTTGTCTCGCAAGCGCCGTCTGACCTCCTGCAATACTCACCGCTCTATAAATTGGTGATACGTAAGACTTTTCTTTCATTACACATCCTCACAAAAATACTTTGGTATTTATATTAATCCTTAAGTATTTTCAAGGCAAGTGCGATAAAATTGTTTTTTTAATACCTTGAGATTAAAATTGAGTAATATTTCAATTTGAGGATCAGTCATGGAACATGAAACATTAGCGCAAAGGCTTAAGTATGCACTTTCCCTTCGAGGGCTTACGCAGATGCATTTAGCGCAAAAAGTAGGTGTCACTCAGGGGGCAATACAGAAACTAACTTCAGGTAAGGCTACTTCTACAAGGAAAATTCTGGCGATAGCTGAGGCGCTAGATGTCTCAGTGGCATGGTTAGAGCGAGGTGTCGGCGCCCCTGATTCTGGAATGGCTAACACCTTGCCTATCTCTGTTCAGCAAAATAAGGTTTTCAGAGTTGATGCCTTGGATATAGAAAGCCTTTCAGGGGGAGAAGATGTGTTTTCAGCTGAATTTAAGCAGACAGTCAATGCTATTGAGTACACACCAAAACAAGCTCAAATGCTGTTTAACAACCGTACCCCTGATGCAATCAAGGTAATCTCTGTCTACGGCGATAGCATGGCGGATACGATAGAGCCTGGGGATCAAATTTTTGTTGATATAACCTCTCAACACTTTGATGGTGATGGTATTTACTTGTTTGTACTTGGTCATTGTTTGCACGTAAAGCGCCTACAGATGCAAGGCTATAAAATGGCGGTATTATCGGATAACTCTCACTATGAGGCATGGTATATCGACAAAGAGGAAATGTCTTTACTGCGTATAGTCGCCAAGGTTTTATTCTGTCAATCACAAAAACTAAAGCTATTTGCATAAACCCAACATACGAGGCTGGTGATCGATCAGCCTCACCTCATGCATATCGTAATAATATCAACTGGTATTATTAACATCAAATATCATACCCATATTAAAACTTTAATATTTTATAAATCAACAAGATAAAAAATACACAAGTATTTTAAAAATACCATTGACTCCATTAAAAATACCTTGACATTATTCATTCCAAGCAAAGGTCATCTTCACTAGTAATGTATCTAATAGCAAAGCTGGAGGAATGAATTCACCATGAAAACGTTTATTTTCGCAGCAATTAAGCGTTCTGATATCAATCAAAAACACCCCATCAGAATTAAATGCGTTGCTGAAAGCTACCAACAAGCAAAAATGATGCTGTCTAGTTCATATATCACAGCGTGGGCGGGTCAAGTTACGTCCCCACGCAGATAATTACATAAAATATTAATTTGATCCGATTACAATAAGGACATATACATGAGTACTCCAGTAGCCGTCATCCAGACCCATAATGCATCAAAAACACAGGAAGAAAGTATTTATCATTCAGCTTCTACTGCAAATAATTACGCAATTAAATTAATGGATGAAATAGCGCCTTTACTTAGTCAAATGGAAATCAATCACCTCAAAGAAGCCGCTAGATTCAGATCTCTTATTGGTGAATTAATTTCAATGACCAGTATCACTAAGGATAGATGTGAACGATTAATTAATAAAACACATTTAGCGGAAATTAAAAAATGAACAATAAATTACAAACAGCCGTCGAAATTGCAGAGGAAATTGAAGCGTCAATATTTCCTGTACTCACTGCAACTCAGAACGAAGCAGAACCGGATACTTATTTAATGTGCCGTGGTATTTATCGTCAGTCTAAGGTGCTGGCTGAAAAATTAAGGGAAGCTGCTGAGGAATATAATCATGAAAAACAAAACAGGGATCAATAACATGAAAAAACTAATTGGTGGTAAATCTTACTTGCGGAACGCACTTGAAGTTAATGAAGAAATACAGGCTATATTAATTCCGTTATTAAAAACGGTTGAAGATGAAGCCAGCACTGATACTCACGCAATGTTACGCGCTGTACGCACACTATCAATGATGCAGTATCGGGATATTAATAAATTAGATTGCATTCTTGATTCAGTTATCGAAACAAAAAAAATAGGTTCTGATTTAAAAATAGAATTAGAACCAGCCAGAAATGCAATTGAGAGATCAAGAGTTTTATTAAATATGCTTCTTGAAAATCTAGAGGATAATGATACTGCAACGGCACTTCTTGCTATATCGGATTACATGCAAATAGCAAGCAAAGAAATAGCACGAGTCAGAGGAGAGGAATATATATGAAAATACTTAAACCCATTGAAGCTGCAACCAACCAAGATATCCAAATTGAAATGCGTGAAGTCTATGTCATTCGCGGTGCTAGCAAGGCTTATCTGAGCGAGAAAGGTGCACTGAATAAACTGGCTTACGTTCGGGCGCAAGAGCAGTTCAACAAGGAAGGCAAGGAAAGTAACTTCCCCAGCAAAAAAGTTAAGCAGGAAGACGGAACCACTAAATTACGTCGCGGTGAAATGCGACCTGAGTTCATAAGACGGCATGCTCAGTTACTGGAAGAACTGAAAGCCGATATCAGGCGAGAGAAAGAAAAGATAGCACTACAGAAAAAGTATTCAAAAGCAATGAATGAAATTAATTCATTACATGAAAAGATATCTGAGTTAGAAATACAAATAGCCGAATTAGAATAATAAAAATAACAATACAAATTTAATTACAGCGCCACCGTTGGGGGGTTGTTTTATCCAAAATTCAGACCGGTTACAAATCTAAGGAGATGAAAGTGGAAGATATGAATTATATAGCAGCAGCGAACAAAGCCATCCAGAAAGAGAAAGAAGAAAAGTATGACCTTGCAGCCATATATTGGGGAAAAGCTAAAAACTTAGCAACTACGCTTAATACTCAACTATGGGCTGAATATCGCCAATTACATAATGAAAAAAGACACTCATTACATAACAGTTACAGCAAGGTGTTAAGAACCCCAAAAGAAGAAGCCGCAATAGAAGATACCAGGCGAATTGCAGAAGCATTGAAAGAACATATAAATAAACAGGTGAT
>NZ_LDNM01000115.1 GCF_001028135.1 Xenorhabdus griffiniae | reverse complement strand
TAGAAATTAATTTAGCGGGCATTTCAGTGTTAGCATTTTACAACGGCAGCCTACGATATTCACGTTGTGAATATCGTGAACGTGTATTTAAAATAACGCCAAAAATTAAAAATGTAATATTAGCCGATAATCCATTGGTTAATGAATTCTATGAATTGGAAAAACGTCACAACGAGTTGGAAAACCAACGTGAAGATATTACTAATAATGTGGAGGCCGCGTTGTCGAAAGTGCGGACTGTGAAACGCTTATTAGCAGAATGGCCGGAAGCGGCTGAATTACTACCCAAATCAACGGCGAAAGCTGCACCAGTTCCTGCCGTTCGCCGTGAGGCACTTAATGAGTTAATTGGGCTACCGACAGAGGCGAACAATGGATAAATTGTGGCTCGACCTCGAAACCTACAGTGAGACCCCGATCAAAAATGGCACTCATGCCTACGCCGCGCATGCAGAAATCATGCTGTTTGCGTGGGCAATTGACGACAACCCCGTTCAGGTGTGGGATGTTACCAGCGGTACAGACATACCTACCGAATTACGCACTGCATTACTCGATCCGAACGTTATTCTATTTGCACACAATTCGCATTTTGACCGCACAGTTTTACGCTGTTATTGGCCTGGATTTGATCACGATATCAGCCGCTGGCGTGACACGATGGTTCAGGCGCTGGCGCATGGTCTACCTGGTGCGTTAGGGGCATTGTGTGAGGTGCTGGGTATCCCATCAGACAGAGCCAAAGACAAGGAGGGCAAAGCGCTGATCCAATTATTCTGCAAACCCCGCCCGAAAAATGTCGCCATTCGCCGTGCCACCAGTAAAACCCACTCAGAGGAGTGGCAACGGTTCGTTGAGTACGCAGCGCTAGATATCGTCGCCATGCGCGAGGTACATAAACGCCTACCCAAATGGAACTATCAGGGCGATGAGCTGGCACTCTGGCATTATGACCAGCGAATTAATGACCGTGGCGTGTATATGGACATCGAGTTGGCAAAATCAGCCATCGCAGCCGTTGAGCAGGAACAGAAACTGTTGGCAAAACGCACGCAGGCATTGACCGAGGGTGATGTACAGGCCGCGACCCAGCGTGACGCCATGCTACGGCATATCACCACGGCCTTTGGTATTGAATTACCTGATATGCAAAAAAGCACATTGGAACGACGCATAGCAGACCCCGATCTACCCGTCGCGTTACGGGAATTGCTCACCATCCGGTTACAAGCCAGCACTACCAGTACCAGTAAATACAAAGCGCTAATGAACGGGATAAGCGCCGATGGGCGTTTACGCGGAACATTACAATTTTGTGGCGCATCACGTACCGGACGTTGGGCTGGCCGCCTATTCCAGCCCCAAAATTTACCGAGAGCTACCCTCAATCAGGCCACTATAGACACCGGTATTGAGGCGTTGAAATCGGATTGTGCAGATCTGCTGTTCGATAACGTCATGGAATTGACCAGCTCAGCCCTGCGCGGCGTTATCATCGCGCCGAACGGTAAAAAATTGGTTGTCAGTGACTTATCCAATATCGAAGGGCGAATGTTGGCATGGCTGGCGGGTGAAGACTGGAAGATAAAGGCATTTAGTGATTTTGATAAAGGTATTGGCGCAGACCTCTACAAATTAGCCTACGCCCGCGCATTCAACATCGAACCAGGTGACGTCACAAAGGACCAGCGCCAGATCGGTAAAGTGATGGAGCTAGGATTGGGATACGGGGGTGGCGTCGCTGCGTTTGTCACATTCGCCCTCACCTATGCACTCGATTTAGACGAACTGGCGACCGCTGCGTTACCTAATATCCCGGTAAAAGTTCAGCGTGATGCCATGAGCTGGTACAAGAAATCAGTCGAACAAAATCAGACTTACGGACTGAGCGAGCGGGTTTTCATTACCTGTGATTCTCTAAAGCGCATGTGGCGTAATGCCCATACCGCAACCGTGCCGTTCTGGTATGAGCTGGAAGAGGCTGTGAAGCGCGCTATCAGTTCACCTAGTATCACTATTCCTTGCCGTAAGCTGCGAGTCCGCCGCGATGGTGCCTGGCTCCGTGTTGTTCTGCCATCTGGCCGCGCGGTGTGCTATCCCTCACCCCGTCTCGACGACGGGCAGATCAGTTACATGGGCACGAACCCGTACAGCCGCAAATGGCAACGGCTCAAGACCTACGGAGGGAAATTAGTCGAAAACGTCACTCAGGCCGCGGCGCGTGATGTACTGGCGGGTAATATGCCTAGAATTGAATCAGCCGGTTACGGCATTGTCCTGACGGTGCACGATGAAGTTTTGACCGAAGCACCGGATACACCCGATTATTCCCACAAACATCTCAGTTCATTGTTAGCTACAAATCCCGACTGGGCTTTAGATTTGCCGTTGAATGCGGGCGGGTTTGAGTCATATCGGTATAAAAAGGAATAATTTATGGAACGTTGTCAAAAATGCCGTGGTTATTACGGTGAACCTAAACCTGTCGTTATTGGCGAAAAATGTTGTTTTAACATAACTACCACCCGTGATGGGTATTCGTTCAAAACCCGCGGGGTTACAGGGGAATTATTTCTAATAAAAAATGACGGTTACTCTGTTATTTACCGTAAAACGATATACCACACTGATCTAATTGCTCACCCCGATGATCCATCGCCACTTACACTCGCGTTTGTTGGTCAATGTACTTGTTCCCGCAGGGCAACCGCATGAATGATCAAATAACATTCAGGTTAGAAAATCCTGCTTGTAATACCTG
>NZ_LDNM01000114.1 GCF_001028135.1 Xenorhabdus griffiniae | reverse complement strand
TCAGCGCGACTGGCTTCAACAAGCCAACGTTATAGGATGTTAAAGTCGAGCATCGCGTGAATACCTATATCGGTGAGACAAAAATCGAATCGGGTACTTTGCAACTTGGTGATAAAGGAACAGCGGGAAGTATTGATAATACGTCCAAAGTGACAATCGGGCAGAGCGGTGTACTGGCTTTCGACCGAACAAATCCCACCCTCTTTGCCGCTGATATTGAAGGCGTCGGCTCCCTTCACCAACAGGGCACCGGTGATTTGACTCTGACCGGCAATGTGACCACGAGTAAACCGATCACAGTGACATCAGGTAGACTGCGATTTGGTGATGGCAACACCATTGGCAAACTCTCGCTCGCCGGAATCGACAATAAAGGCGCGGTTGTCGTTGCCGGTACGAATAACAGTGTGGTGACACTCGATGGTGAGATGAGCGGGACAGGCACTCTGGAGATCACTGGCGGCAAAGCTATCATAACCAGTGACAGTACCTATTCGGGCCAGACTACCGTTGGCAATGGCGCAACGTTACAACTCGGTAATAGTGGAACGACTGGAAATCTTACCAAAAGCGATATTTTAAACAAAGGCACTCTGGCGCTCATGGCGCTCAATCTGAGTGGAACAACCCATTTTGATGGTGTTATTTCTGGAAGTGGTCATATCGATAAAATTGGCGCTGGCGTAACGAGGCTAAGTTCGGATTCCTCGGCTTTTACAGGATCAACGCGTGTTGAAAGGGGGACTCTTGTCATTGACGGCCAGCTAGGCACAACAACCTCGACCTTCAATGTCAAAAATGGGGGGGAGGTTAATGGTACTGGCACCATTGGCGGCACGGCAATGATCGAAAGCGGCGGTCACCTTAAAGGCAAGCAAGGCGATACGCTGACATTTGACAAGGATCTTATTCTCAGCAGCGGTGCAAATGTGGATATTTCGCTTGGGGCAGAGGATGCCTCTGCGCCGGCATTATTTGATGTTCGTGGTGATCTGACACTGGCAGGAGCGCTTAATGTCACGGATCTTGGTGGGTTAGCAGCGGGTGAATACGATATATTCCACTATGGCGGCACTTTAACCAATAACGGAATGACGTTCACTGGCGGAAAACCGGACGCGCTTTCTCTCGGTACAAATAGAAACCATGAAGTCCATCTCATCAATACTGGTGGTATGCTCTTGAACTATTGGGATGGTGGTGATGCCAGTAAACACAACAATAATGCCATTGATGGGGGTGATGGTATTTGGCAGGTCGGTGGAAATGATAACTGGACATCAAAAACCGGAGATTCCAATGCCAGTTGGAAAAGTGCTGACCAGTTTGCCATTTTCTCAGGAACCGCAGGCACGGTGCAGGTCGATAATAGCGGTGGCAATGTCACTGTCAATGGCATGCAGTTTAGCGCCGATGGTTATAAAATCACCGGCGCCTCGCTGACCTTAGAAAATGATAAAACAGGCAGCGCCAAAATTCGGGTTGGAACGGGTAATAAGTCAACAGCCAGTAGGGTTGCCACGATTGAATCAATTCTGACGGGTTCAGCTACCCTTGAGGCAACGGATGACGGTACGTTGGTTTTGACAGGTGAGAATAATTATACCGGTGGTACGAAAGTGACGCGGGGTGTCCTCCAGATAGGGAACGGCGGCACCAAGGGCAGTATCGCCGGCGATGTGGTCACAGGCAGTAAAGGGACACTGGCTTTTGACCGCACAGATACAGTGACATTTGGCGGCAATATTACCGGCGATGGCAGGCTGGCTCAAAACGGTAAAGGCACGCTGGTGCTCACCGGCACGAATACGCATTCGGGCGGCACGGTAATTCGTCATGGCACTTTGCAGATCGGTGACGGGCATAACAGTGGAACCCTTACCGGATTGGTAGAGAGTGGTGCTGGTACGAAACTGGTTTTCAACCGTGCTGATCAAGTGGCATTTTCCGGTTCCCTGAAAGGGCAAGGGAAAATGGTGCAGACTGGTAACGGTACGACCCTTCTGACAGGCGCTAACAACTATACAGGCACGACAGAAGTACAGAAGGGAATGCTTCGCCAGGGAGCGGAAGGGGCTTTCAGTGCAGATTCGTCTTATACAATCGGACAGCATGGTAAGCTTGATATGGGCGGATTTAATACGACTATTTCCGCTTTGAATAACAGTGGCACAGTCTTGGCTGGCGGAGATGACAAAGCTGTAGGGCGTACACTGATGATCGCCGGTAACTATATCGGCAATAACGGTATGGTGAGTTTATCGACCGTGTTGGAAAGCGATAACTCAAAGACTGACAGACTGGTGGTGAACGGCAGTACATCCGGCACAACTCATCTCGTGATCAAAAATGTCGGTGGAGCGGGTGCGCCGACGAATGAAGGCATCAAGGTTGTTGATGTGAAAGGCACGTCGGGCGGCACTTTCAGTTTGATTGGTGATTATAGCTATAAGGGAGAGCCGGCCGTTGTGGTCGGTGCCTATGCTTACCGTCTTCATAAGAATGGCATTGATAATTCGGATGGAAACTGGTATCTGCGCTCGTCACTGACCAGTCCAAAACCGAACCCAGATCCTGCACCGGAAGAACCGGAACCGTCTCGGCTCTATCATGCTGGCGTTAGCGTTTACGAGGCTTATGGCCGAGTTTTACAGACCCTGAATATGCCTGAGTCCTTACATGATCGGATGAGTGGGCGTAAGGACAGCAGGCTACGCGGCGATGGTTTCAGAACCGCTGCTGACGAGGATAGTGCAGACGATAACACAAACTCATTGCCCAATGGCACATGGGGGCGAATGACAGCCTCTTACGGCAAATTATCGCCACGAATCACCACATCTGGAGCTGGCTATATCACCTATAACATGGCTCGTGCTCAAATCGGTATAGACAGACGCTTTTATGAAAATGACCACGGCTCAGTGGGTGGTGGTGGTTTCCTGCAATATTCGAATATTAATGCAAACGTCGGCTCCGTACATGGTGAAGGTAAAATCCGAGCGAATGGTTACACGATAGGTGCGACAAGTACATGGTATGGCAATAATGGGTTTTATTTGGATGGACTAACTCAACTTACCTACTTTGACAATGATCTGGATTCAAAGACGGCCAGTCGGCAACTGGGGAATAATAAGTTCGCTCTGGGATATGCGTTGAGTCTGGAGACAGGACAAAGATTCGACTTGAGTCCGGCATGGTCACTGACCCCGCAGGCACAGCTCATGTTCTCTTCCATCGATATGAATGACTTCCATGACACATTTGGAACCAAAGTCCGCTTTGAACAAAGCAGGAACATGAAATTGCGTATGGGTGCGACGCTAGACTACAGCCAAAAGTGGAGAGATGATCAGGGCAAGAATGAAAAAGCCACTAATATTTACGGCCTTTTCAACATCCGTCAGGAAATTCTGGGGCGTAATGATGCTATTGATGTTGAAAATATTGCCTTCCACGGAGGGAATGACCGAACTTGGGCTGAGACAGGCGTCGGGGGTTCCTACAATTGGAATGATGGGAATTCTTTCATCTATGGTCAGACTTCTGTCAACACCAGCCTCAATAATTTTGCAGACAGCTATGAACTGAACGCAAAAATTGGGCTAAGGGTGACTTGGTAGTGCAGCAAGAGTCACAAGAATTAACAGAAAACCGTGGAGATAATTCTCCACGGTGAGAGTTTTCAGTGAGCTTATACAACGTGGTATTGAGACCATCCTACAAGAGATATAAATACGTTATTGTATTCGATTATACCGCCGTTATCCTCAAAGGCTGCACAATAGGTTCTTCCCAGTGTTGGTTTCCCAGAACTTGGCGTTATTATACTTTCAGCCCACGTGTTATCAAGGTGACTGCTTTCTGAGCAGTAAATTGTACATATAAGCTTTCCGTCTGACCCTTCGTACCAAAATGAATTGGTATATCTATTTGGAGAATCACTCCCGTCGCTAGCTTTTTCCCAAGTGACGTAAGTATGCCCAGTATCATCTTGTAGTGTCACTGTATAACCATATCCACCTAGTGCCTGAAAGAAATATGAAACATACCAGCCACTTTTGATTCCCGTAAAATAAAGTGTTTTCGTCGCCATTGTAATACCTCTTTATTGTTGTCCCATGGTATATGTTATGCTGCCGACATAATTATTGGCTGTAACCGTTATCGTGCCATGCCCTTCCTTCTGACCTTGCAGGTTTATTCTAAATTGACCGTATTCATCTGTAGTCATTGATTGTATCGTATCGGGGTTTGAAGCAATTTCCGACACATTGATCATGTTTATGGCTGGATCTATTTTATAAGAGATGGGCGTATTTTTAATTTGTTTAGATGTTTGTTTATCGTAAACCTAGATTGTCAGTATTTCGTATTTATCACCGATTGGTTGATATCCGGTTATTATTAGTATCGCATGAAGAGATGGTTGCGGAGGATTTGTCTTTTTTGGTGGATCTGTCTTTTGAATTGTGACGTAGATACTTTCAGATTTAGCTTCATTACTTAGTAAGTCAGTGATGGTATAGTAAATATCATAACTTCCGGGAGGAATAGCAGAAAAAGGTATGGTTATTTGATACGTTGGATCATCAATATTTTCATCTGTGATAAAAAACGGTATTGATGATAGATATGGCGTCAGATGTACAATGATTTTATATCCAATACGAACTTTTTCATTCTTTTTTATTATGACGACCAGTTCATCTTGGCTTAGTTCCGATTCATCAATAATACCATTGCTGCTTTGTGGTAAAGTAAGGGGAACAAGGATGGCGTTCAATATTGTGTTCTTTATAGACATGCTATCACCTTTCTCAAACAATTATCTTCATGGAGGCGACTGCCAAAAAGCAGTAACGATGAGCAGTCACCTATTTTGATTAAGATTCTACACTAACGAGTCTCCTTCTCCTGGTGCTACTGTACCGAAGCTTCTAGTGTAAATTTTCGATTTCTGGTTCTGGGCAAGACGACTGTATTCTATCGTGAGCACTCCTACGTCATAACCATCTGCTGTGTCATACCCCATCAGTTTATCGGGCGCGATGGTAACTTTATAATAGCTATTTATGATGTCTGTCGATTGCACAGTTGCAACCATCACAATTGGTAAAGGACGTACTGGTGAGATAGTATCGACGCAGTGTGAGATATAAACTTTAATCGTGATCTTATCACCTGCGGCGATGGTGTGATCTGGATTATTCTTAGTGTCGGATTGTAGTCGAACCTCAAGCCCTTTTTTACCGATACTGTAGATATTAATTGGGTCGAATTTGCCAATATATTGACCGTATTGGTCATATACTTCTGGGGCAATCAGAGTCCGGTGTCCATCAAAGGGACTTGGACCGTTAATGCCGCCATTATCATAATATATGTAGTTAAGCTTGGATCTTACTGGCATACCTGTTTGGTCAAGCGTAACATAGCTGATATGATTATCACCCGAATACAGGTCGTTGTAATCGGCTTTAAACCTATAAGATCCGCTTTCTTCAACTGTTAGCTGCCCAACGAAGAGTTCTTTCTTAAAAATGTCTTTTTTATCGTCCGTCACAAACCCGATGATAAAATCGCCGATTTTGGCTCCTTCGTAGCTCGGAACCATGAACGTAAAATCATCTACTTGTTGCTCCGGCCTTGTTAAGGTAGAAGAAAAATATGTTTCTTCAATGTTTGGTGGCTCAAAGCTGTCGGATACATCAGTTGGAACAGTCGTAATAAATATGATTTGCCTTTGAGTGTATTTCTCATCATTGAATAGCGTATCAAGAGTAACGAACTTATGTACATTCTGAGTAGCATATATTTTTAGATTCACCGCTGCGCTTGATGTTTTCTGAATCAGGTAGTAATAAAGCTGGTTATCCCGATCAATATCATAAGGATAAATTTCAACCATGTCCTCTGTGAATATTCGTAGCGGAGCTGTTGTACGAAGCGGAATATCATAGTTTGAAATTGCCCCCCCACCCTGCTTTAACATCGGATTGATTGACGCTGAAACAAATGGGTTGTCCTTCCCTGGGGCGGGACCCGTTAATTCAACAGGCTTAGAGTCATACAAATAAGCCGCTGCTCCTCTCAGTACGCAAGTGTCGGGATTCAGGTCTGGATTATCACTAGGGTGATAGGTTACCTCCGTATGTACTTTGCTCGGTGAGTTTGAGGTAAAACTGATTTTGTGGGCATCGTTGCTTTCGTCGGCCTGAAATATCAGTTGTTGAAAAAATACTTGTTTATTAACTTTGCCGGGGAATGTCTTGATTAATTTCACCCCGGGTGGGAGGGTAGCACTGACCTCCACAGTACTTTGAATATTACTCTCACCACTTATTGAAACAATCACACTGAAGGGTTGCCCTTTGATAATATTTTTACCATCGGCAGGAACTGTTGTCATGTTAGCCATTATATTATCCTTTCAAAGTATAAAGTTTACTCTTCACTGAAAACCACATTTTGTGGGTGTGGTCAGCAGCAGGTTTTGACTCTTTATCGAAAAATAACAGGAATGACAGTATTTATATTTAGAACTGATTTTATAGAAAATTTAATACCGAATTATTGGAAGGCTATTTTTACTGAAATTGCAAATCAGGTTATATTAAAACAAATAGGAGTCAATATAATTATGTAAACTTGGATTCACATATTAAGTGCAATATCGTTATAAACGAAGTAAATGAGTTTTTGTCCCT
>NZ_LDNM01000113.1 GCF_001028135.1 Xenorhabdus griffiniae | reverse complement strand
TATATTTTTTCTTATTCGTCAAACCTGAAATTTTTTAACAAAAAGTTCACGCTCTCGCCCTGAATTTATTCTCACCCCAAAAGGCGAAAAACTGAAAGAAAAGCTCCCAGCATTGATGCAACAATTAGATAACCTCTATACACCAGAAATCATGGAACCAGATCTTTGTAGGAGGAAATTCACCTTAGCATCCAGTGATTATGTCGCCCAGGCCATCTTGCCATCTATAATTTCTGACATTGAAGTTGATGCTTCTAATGTGAGTATTGAATATAAATTGTGGCATAAAGACAATTTGAATAAGTTTGCTGAACAAAATATTGATTTAGTCGCAACCATTGCCGATACGATACCTGATAACTTATACGGTAAAATGATGGCTGAAGATCAACTTGCCGTTGCATTTAGAAATATACATTCCAAAGCTAATAGTGATATGACTATTAACGACTATATAGAAGGCCGACATATTTTGATTAGTGGTGGCGGAGATAAAGACAGTTCTGTCGATCACATGTTGGCAAAGATGAACCTAAATCGTCACATTTACACTACAGTTCCCTTTTTCCAGGCGGCCATTGAGTTATTGTTAAAAACAGACACCATGCTAACCATACCACTGCATATTGCTGCTGATTTTGCTCAACACTATGATTTACAAATAAGACGCTTACCTATTGATATTAAAGCACAACAATACTACTTGCTATGGCATGCGAAACATCACCAAGATCCAGAGCATAGATGGTTTAGGGATATCTGTTTTCCTCTGATCAAAGCTCATCTTGAAAGAACTATCGAACAGGGTATGAAATTAATTCATACCTACAAGTAGATTTTTCGTCTTTTATAGATGACCTTGTTACATTAATATAATCAATACTTTTTCATATATACTCGATAAACTTCAAGTTGCAGTCTGCAAGACGACGCGAGGCCTTATATTTCCCCGCTACGCAGGGAAATATAACACGCATATTGAAGTTGGATTGGTATAGATGATAACATCGGTTATTTTTAATTTTATCATGGTAATAAATATGATTTCTACAGAAACACTTGTTACATTTATCAGTATTTCAACCTTCCTATGCTTCTTACCAGGCCCTGATAATCTTTTAGTTTTAAGTCAGTCTGCAATAAATGGATACAAATCAGGCATATTAATTACCCTTGGCCTATGTATTGGATTAGTAATGCATACCTCTTTAGTTTCATTAGGCATTGCAGCAATAATACAAGCTAATACGGTAGCCTTTGAAATTATCAGGTTATTTGGTGTGTTTTATTTAAGCTATCTGGCTTGGGGAGCCTTTAAGGCAAAACCTATTCATCTCAAAAACAATACCAACAGTTTTAATGACACAAAAAAACTCATTAAAAAAGGTTTGCTTATGAATTTATCAAATCCAAAAGTAATTATTTTCTTTTTGGCTTTTCTGCCTCAGTTTACTACTGACAATACAATCGCTATTCCAGTATCTCTTCAATTATTATATTTAGGTTTAATATTTGTCATAATTGCTTTTATTGTATTTACGATCATATCCTATTTGTCCGGCTTTTTAAATAAAACGATATCCAGTAAACCATCACTACAAACTATTCTTAATAAAATTACCTGTTTGATATTTATAGCATTAGCTATTAACTTATGTATTGATCAGCGTCTACCAATCGTTTAATACCTTTTGTGTCAACCTCACATTTTGATAATATGTTGGTTAATGTCAGTGGCTGCTAAATTTGCGAATCCTTTCGCTATTTTCAGCATCCTTGCCACTATTTCGCTGCTTTTGTTACATTTAAGAGGCAGTTTTAAACCTGTGTTAACTGGCAGTTAACTCAATTAATAGTAAGAACGACAGGCATCGGCGATATCAGCATTGGAATAACCATTCCCCTGCTCTTTCTCTAATTTCTGCCTTGTTTCCCTATAGCAACGACGTTTATCCTGCTCTCTGACATGGTGCATAAAGTTGTCTCGTGGCTTATGAGAGAACTTAAACTGTTGCTCATTCCAATCATAAGAAAGCTTCCAGCTCTCTTTATCAAGCCCATTGTGATACTTATTAAATCTATTATTAAATCTATCATTATATTCTTTCAGTTCATTTTCCTGTTTTTCAACTAACGCATTGTCTTTAGCCAGTTTTTCCGTGTTCCAATTCCCACGATCCAGTGTGTTCCTCTTTTTCAGGTACTCTTCTGAAGGTTTATTATCCGCGGGGATACCACTTTGGTAGCTTAAATCCAATGCCAGAGCCTGAGAAAACCACACTGACAAAATTAAAAATAGGCAATGGGATCCTTTGATTTTCATATCTTTCCTTAATGGGAATATAACAATGACGTTTAGTTTGCTCTCTGAAAACGTTCAGACTCCATCCTGAAGCGTTGCATTTCTCGATTAAAGGTCTGCTGCTGCATATGGAAATAAGAACCCTGCGGATACCAATCATGAGGAAAGCTCAGATTCTTTACCCCAAATCTATCATTGTATTCTTTCAGTTCCTTCTCCCTCTTCTCAGCTAAGGTATTACCTTTCGCGAGTTCCTTCATGTCCCAACTTCCGTAGCCCGAACTGCCCAGATTGAGCCTCTTTTTCAGGTATTCTTCTGAAGGTCTGTTATCTGCGGGGATATCATTTTGGTAGCTTAAATCCAAAGCCAGTGCTTGAGAAAACCACACCGACAAAAGTAAAAATAGGCAATAGGATCCTTTGATTTTCATATCCGTCCTTATTGGGACTATAACAACGAATTATTATTTAATAACCATTATCACCTAAGGTCAACACTACAATTTCTGTGTATTTTGCAACAAAACAAAATAACTCTTTACAAATCAATGAGGTTTAAACATTGTATATTTTTCTTTTCATTATAAAAATTAAGTGAGCTTCTGATGCATTCATACCCTATTTAACCTGAACTTCGCTTAAGAAAGGAAAGAAAAAAAGGAACTAAACGCCTGAGGCACGATCAAAGTTTTTGCTTAGAAAACAAAATCGTGGGGATCCTCAGGCTATGACTACTTTAGAAGAACTTTTTTGTTGCGTCGATGATTTTTGCCAAAAATTTATTCCCCTTTGGGAACAACAGCTCATTGAGAATAATCAGCTCAAGCGTCATCGTGCCACTTCCCTGTCTCTCAGTGAGATAATGACGATCCTCATTTTATTTCACATGAGCCATTATCGTCATTTTAAAGCGTTTTATACTGAGCATGTGCAGCAATATCTCAACGCAGATTTCCCGGGTCTGGTCAGCTACAATCGAATAATTACATTGAAGAAAAGAGCCCTTATTCCGTTATGCGCTTTCCTTTCTTCACGCAAACAAAAATCACACGGCATTGCCTTTATCGATTCCACTAAAATCGCGGTTTGCCATAATCTGCGTATTGCTCGCCATCAAGTTTTCGCGGGTGTCGCCCAGCGAGGAAAACCCCGTACAGGCGGGTTCTATGGCTTTAAACTCCATCTGATTATTGATGACTGTGGGGAGATTTTATCCGTTAAATTAACACCGGGAAATGTTGACGATCGTCAGCCGGTAAAGGAATTAGTACAAGGTTTAACCGGGCATCTCTATGGTGACAAAGGCTATTTATCGCAAGTGTTATGCGATGAACTGAAGGAGGAAGGAATTACGCTGATCACGAATGTTCGCCGTAATATGAAAGCCAAATTTTTATCGCTTTGGGACAAGGCCATGTTAAGAAAACGGTTTTTGATAGAAACGGTGAATGACCAATTGAAAAATATTTCTCAGATAGAGCACTCAAGGCACCGAAGCGTAGTCGGCTTTTTACTGGAAATAGTATCAGGACTGATTGCTTATACATTCCAGCCGAAAAAGCCGAGCTTAGGTTTACGTGACCATGAAATTGCGATGCTTAAACAAAGTTGAGGTTATTTATCATGTCGATGCCTTTACGGAAAAATTGTTTTCTGGCAATCCCGCGGCGGTTGTATTGCTGGATAAATGGCCAACAGATGAAATGCTGATTGCTATCGCTGCTGAAATTGGTCTGCCGGAGACCGCTTTTTTGGTCGAAAATCATCTACGCTGGTTTACACCTAAAGTCGAAGTCGATTTATGTGGACATGCAACGCTGGCGACCGCGTTTGTCCTCATAACCCACCGCAACATCCAAGAGAAATTACTCACATTCAAAAGCCGCTCCGGTGAACTCCGGGTTTTTCATCAAGATGGTGTTTTTACATTGGATTTCCCTGTCGCCGATTGCCATGAAGAAAATGACCTCATCCCTGTCATACAAGACGCCCTGGGACAAAATGTTTCCACAGTATTCGCTTCACATGATCGTTATATTTGTGTTTTAGATTCCGTAGAACAAATCATCCATACCCACCCCGATTTTAATAAGATTGTGGCCCTGCCCTTGCCAGGACTGACCATTACCGCTCTCGGTGATTCGTCCGCTGATTTCGTTTCTCGCTATTTTGCACCCGCTAAAGTCGTCAATGAAGATCCTGTTACAGGCTCCAGCCATTGTGTTCTTGCTCCTTTTTGGGGAAAGCGGCTCAGTAAAACTGAGCTTCATGCCCGTCAATTATCAGAACGAGGCGGTGAGTTGTTATGTCGAATAGATGGAGATCGTATCTATCTGACAGGTAAAGCAAGACTCTTTTCACACGGTGAGATACTGCTTGAGAATATATAATCCTTTATTTTTGATAAATAGGAAAAAAATGCCTCAGTTATGCATGCTAGCTGAAAATCCTCACGGTCAGACAGACAAACCTGCATGGCAGAGATATCATCCTATTGGTATTTAAAGGATTAATTAGATATGGTCAGCAAATAGATTCTGCTGACCAGCATCGTGCCATCTACCATTAGACTTGATTATGTACCAACAAATCTGAATTAACCTCCGAGATTGATCTCGCTCCGGTTAAGGTCATCGCTACCCGCATCTCTTTCTCAATCAGATCCAGCAAATTAGAAACGCCCGCTTCACCTGCCGCAGCCAACGCATAAGCAAACGCACGCCCCAGTAAAACACTATCTGCGCCCAGGGCAAGCATTCTCACCACATCTAATCCTGTCCTGATACCAGAATCAGTAAGAATGGTAATGTCGTTTTTGACTGCATCTGCAATCGCAGGTAAAGCTCGTGTCGTTGATAAAACACCATCAAGCTGACGTCCACCATGATTTGAAATCACAATACCATCAGCGCCAAACCGGACAGCATCTTTAGCATCTTCTGGATCAAGGATGCCTTTGATAATCATCGGCCCTTCCCAGAAATCACGGATCCACTCCAAATCTTTCCATGAAATTGATGGATCAAAATTACTTCCCAACCAGCCAATATAGTCTTCCAATTTGGTCGGTTTGCCACGATATACCGAGATATTGCCCAAATCGTGTGGCTTACCCCATAATCCTACATCCCATGCCCATTGCGGATGAGTTATCGTCTGCAAAATACGACGCATGGCTGCATACGGGCCACTCATACCGGAATGGGCATCACGGTAACGCGCTCCTGGTACTGGCATATCAACGGTAAATACCAGATTTTTGACTCCCGCAGCCTGTGCCCTTTCCAATACATTGCGCATAAAACCACGATCTTTTAGCACATAGAGCTGAAACCAGATTGGGCGATCGATTGCAGAAGCGACTTCTTCAATCGGGCATACTGATACCGTCGACAAAGTAAATGAGATCCCCTTTTTGGCTGCGGCACGTGCAGCTTGCACTTCACCACGACGCGCATACATTCCTGTCAATCCAACAGGACCAAGTGCTACCGGCATTGACATTTTCTCGCCAAATAAGCGGGTTTCCAGACTTAACTCAGACATATCCTTCAACACACGCTGGCGTAACTCAATATTGGATAAATCTGCGGTATTACGTTTAAGGGTATGCTCTGCATAGGCTCCGCCATCAATATAGTGGAACAGAAAAGGCGGTAACTTAGCTTGAGCTGCATCCCGATAATCAGTTGAAGCGGAAATAATCATAATACCTACCCTAATGTTGAAAAGTTATTCGCACATTTTTCAAGATGCCAGAATCAAGGCCATGACAGCCGCAATTCCCCCACAGACTAGCGTTGGTGATCCCAAAAATAGAGCATTCAACGCGATAGAGTGTTGTATTCCACCAAATGTTAAATGAGAAACCTTATTAGAGCCTGAGAAAAATGATAATCAAACCTTATAACCGACAAACCATATTTAAAATAACGCATTGGTCTCTTATATTTAATATCTCCCTCCAGAATAAAAGCAATAAACCAATGGGTTAAAAACCACCATTTATCTATATTCGGTCTGATAGCATATTTTCCAGAATATCATAAACAGGTAATAAACGATTGAAGCCATCCCTATCAAGAAAATGTCCACCATTAGCAATATTAATCACTTCCGTTTGCAAAGAATGAGCCAAAGCCTGGGAGAATTGCGGAGAAATAATTTCATCATTAGATGAAATAAGTGAAAAACGGTATTTGGTTACCTCACGCAAGAAAGCATAATCTAACGGCTCAACAGTAAAAGAATCCAATTCTGGTAAAGTCATTTGAGGAACGTCAAATCCAGAAACCAAAATATATCCACCAATACAAAGATGCTGAGAACGCATCGATGCTAAATGTCGCAATAACGTGATACAACCGAGACTATGACCAACAAAAACCGAGTCTTTATCTGCCTCAGGCACAATATCCATCAGCATCTTAGCCCAGACTTCTGGTTTAGGAGATGATGTATCAGGCATGGTAGGTATGATAACTTCCGCACCCTGTTCAATAAGTTTCTCTTTTAACCAAGGGAACCAATGTGAAGAAGGTGAAGCAGTATATCCATGAACAATAATTATTTTTTTGCCAGAAAACCGCCCTTGGTCACTTATTCTTTCTGATATCACTAATTTTCTCCTATTTAATAATTTATCTATTTATGGAGTCAACCATCTAATCATTAAGAGCTTTAAACTGGGATAAGTCAATAATAGTGTACATGACCTTAGTCTTATCCAGCTAGTTCTCTGGCCTGTTTTTCGAGCCAAGAAACCACCGCATGATTATTGAACAAGTAAAAATGCCCTCCTGTGAAAATTTGTTGTTCTATTGGCGCAGTTAACACTTGCCACCATTCCGCCAAACGAGAAACAGGAACTCTATTATCCCGATCTCCTCCTATCACATAAGCTGGGATATTCAACTTTACTTTTGGTAATAAAGACAAAGAGTTCAACAAAATGAGATCATTTTTCATTGTTTTGATCACATAATTACGTAGTTCAGGGTTAGCAAGAATATCTGCCGGTGTTCCGCCACATTGCTCAAGGATATTCAAAACATAAGAGTCAGAATATTCCTCATATGGCTTATTTTTAAACCCTTCAGAATCAATAAAACCACGGGCAGAGATAATAAGTGCTAATTGCTTTTCTGGTAATTCACTCTCCAGTCTACGAGCAACCTGATAAGCCAGTTCCGCTCCTAAACTGTGCCCAAACAGTAATAAAGGTTTATCCTCTCCTAACCTTAAACGCTTTATTGCGGCAAGGATATCAGATAAAACAGTTTCAACATCCACCTGAAAAGGCTCTGAAACACGCATTCCCCTGCCTGCAAGCTCCAAACAATAAACTTCAATAAATTTCGATAACTTGTGAGCCAACTCAATGTAGGAAAAACAAGAGCCTCCGGCGTGATGAAAAAATAACAGCTGCGCTCCGGCCTCTGGCTTTTTAATCGCAGAAAATAAAACTGAATCAGACAAAATGAAGTTCCTTTAGCAGATTGAGAGATATCCCATAAATTTTCAAGCTATTACTTTTTTATTTACAACTTTAACTTAAAATCGATTAATTATAAATAACTTTTAAAAAAATTCATTAGGCAATGAATAATATTTATTATTATTTCTTTTTCTATAACAGAAAAAATTGATTACTTGGATTCGCATGATAAGTGCAATTTCTGAAAAAGGCGGTCAGTTGCTATAGTAGGCATC
>NZ_LDNM01000112.1 GCF_001028135.1 Xenorhabdus griffiniae | reverse complement strand
AACCACAGGCAATCAGGAACCGGCGCTTCCATGTGCGCCGTCTCGCACTACTCATCATCTCATCATTTGTATTTATTCCAGTTTAACGGAGGTAATCATGTGCATTCAAATTTTATGCTCATCATATGGAAGTGATGCCAGTTCAACAGGAACAACAATTCTTACTTTTTCTGATAACACCATTAAACGAATAGATGGGGGATTAGATGAAATCCTCAGTAAAACAGCTATTACATTTGGGGATGTTAGAGATTATTTCGAACAGCATGGATATGTCATCACGGAGGCGCTATGAGATTCGACTATAACCCCTCTGGTGCTCAGGAGGAGAAATACGAGCGGGACAGGGAAGAGTCCGCATACCAAGATGCTCTCGATGAGGATCTGGACAATAGAGCCAATAACAGACTGGGAAAATTACCCGACAACACGCTATCAGATGAGATTAATTCTCTGTTGGAAATGGCGGGTGATAAACGGCCTGAATTAATGGATACGTACCACACATGGCTGTTTGATGTGTGTCGAGCAGTGGAGGAGCAGAGGCATGAAACCCGGTATCTATTATGACATTTCCAATGAGGACTATCACCGCGGCGAGGGGGTGAGCAAGTCGCAGTTGGATAAAGTGGCAAAATCAACAGCACTTTTAGATTGGGACAGGGACGCCCCAGAGGATGAAGAGAAAAAAAGCGCTCTGGATATGGGGACGGCGCTTCATTGCCTGTTATTAGAACCGGATGAATTTGACAATAGGTTTATTAAAGCACCTCAATTCAATCGCCGCACCAACTCAGGAAAAGAAGAAGAAAAGGAGTTTTTAGAAGAGTGCAAAAAAACAGGAAAGATCGTGATGGACTACGAGCAACACCGGAAATTACAACTAATGCGGGATAGTGTGATGGCTCATCCGGGGGGGAGGCGACTATTGGAACACGATGGAGTTTGTGAGGCTTCAATTTATTGGAACGACGCTGAAACTGGCGAATTATGCAGGATACGACCGGATAAGTTAATCCCCGATAATGACATCATTGTAGATGTTAAAAAAGTTTCAGATATTAGTCGATTCCCTACTCATATAGAGGAATATCGCTATCACGTTCAGGATGCCATGTATGGCGAAGGTTATCGGCAATATACCGGAACTATCCCTATCTTTTGTTTTCTGGCAGTCAGTGAATCTATCGATTGTGGCAAATATCCTGTTCGTCTGTTTGTGCTGGATCAGTATGACAGGGAGGTTGGTTTTGATTTGTTCAGAAAGAATCTAAATACGTACCACGAGTGCCGAGTAAAAGGAAATTTCGGCTTAGGTTTCGAAGTTGTTCAACGCCCTGAGTGGGCCAGGAGAAGAGATGAATAATGTAATTAATCCATTTGGTTCTAATGCACCGCAAGCGCAGCCAACACAGGGGATGGTAGCCGTTGAACAACAGCGGGCAATACAGGAAGTTCAAGCCGCAATGGTGATAGCTAAAAAGTTCCCGCGTGACCCCATTATGGCAATGGACAGAATTTTACAAGCATGCACCCGACCTACTCTGGCAGAAAGCGCCTTGTATTCATATTCACGCGGAGGTGCAGAAGTTACAGGGCCTAGTATCAGATTAGCCGAAGCAGTAGCTCAAAATTGGGGGAATATTCAGTTTGGTATCCGAGAGTTGGAGCAAAAAAACGGGGAATCAACCGTTGAGGCGTTCGCATGGGATATCGAGACGAACACCAGACAGGTAAAAACATTCACGGTTCCTCATGTTCGATTTACGCGTAATGGCAAAAAGAAACTGGAAGATCCCCGCGATATCTATGAATTGGTCGCTAATCAGGGTTCCAGAAGATTACGCGCCTGTATCCTCGGTGTAATACCGGGAGATGTTGTTGAGGCTGCGGTTAATCAGTGTGATGTGACTCTCAGGAGTAATGCAGATACATCACCAGAGGCCATTAAAAAAATGGTTGAAGTATTCAAAGCGGAATTTGGCGTAACCAGTGAGCAAATCCAAAAACGCATTCAGTGTCGAGTTGAAGCAATGCGCCCTGCTCAGATGGTTCAGATGAAAAAAATCTATGCGTCTCTGCGTGATGGCATGTCCAGCGTAGATGATTGGTTCGAAAAACCAGAAACAACCCAGAAGCAGGTTGATAAACTGAATAGCATGGGAGATGCGATTGATGACCACGGAGCCGAGTAAATATTTTTACGGTAAACCCTGTCCACACGGGCATACACTGAGATACACCAAAAATCGTCGGTGTGTTGTATGTAGACGAATATGGGCCAATGAGAATCAAGGAAAGTATGTAAGGAAAGACAAAAAACCCGCTCAAAAGGCATCCTCTGCCACCGATTTCCAACACCGGGTCTTCGTGCTCGGCAATCCAGACAGAAGTATCTAATTAACCCCAACCCTATCACTACGCTGCTGTGCGGCGGGAGGATTATTGTAACCAAATTCGGGAGGACACATGCAGTTCACCCCATGGAACCCCAATCCCAGAGCAATTGCAAGAGTCAATGACCCCTACCCCATTCCGACACACTGCCGTTATTGCGGCAGACACGTGATGATTGAGCATCACCTGAATGTTTTTAAACGCATCCATGATAACCGCTGGCCGTGGCTATACCACTGTTGGGCATGTGGTGCGCGCGTCAGCATTCATCCGGGAACGGATATCCCGATGGGGTCACTGGCAGATAAAACGACACGCAGAGCCAGAGCATCGGCTCATCGGTATTTCGATGATGTAGTCAGGAGTCGTAATTTAGAGCGCACGGAAGCGTATCACTGGTTAGCAAATCAATTAAATATCAGTTTCAACGAATGCCATTTCGGTTGGTTTGACACTGAAATGTGCGAACGGGCAGCGAATATATGCAGGAGGATTGAATGAGAAATGACAAAGTAGTATGCGCCAAACGTCAATGTAAACATATTCATTATGAAAACGATCGGGTTGGAGTTCCAGACCCTGAATTCCCAAATTTTGCATTTATTCAGACGTGTCCAAAATGCGGCGCTGATAATTTTTATATAATAGAAGAATTGAGCGAGAATAATCATGAACAATAATGTAATTGAGTTGGCGCGAGAAATAAAAAAGCGTAGTGAGGCGGTATTATCCGCAGAAAAGGAATATCTATCTTCCAAAGAAAATGAAAGCCGCGATAAGTTTTACAGTAGAATTGGTTATCTCGATTTGGTGATATCACCTCAAAATATAATCAAACTCTGTGAGGCGGTAGAAAAACTCGCTGAATATGAAAATATGAAACCTGTGGCGTATCAAAACTTACTCACAGGTGAATTATATTCCGAACCTCCAAAATCAGATGGCACTCAATATTTAGCTCTTCTATATCGCCACCCCAAAAAATAACGAGAACCATCATGGATATTATCGATGCAGCGAATAAATTAAATGAGCTACACGGTGCATTCTGTAGCCGGGAATGCGGGGAGGATTATGAGCGGGATAGGCGGAGAGATGGAACAAAAATACAGCCTGATATTAGCTGATCCCCCGTGGCAATATAATAATGCAGTCAGCAACGGAGCCGCTAATAACCACTACGCTACCACCGATTTTTATTCCCTCACCCGACTCCCCATAGAACAAATAGCCGCGGAAAACTCCGTACTCTGTATGTGGTGCACAGGGAATTTTTCGGCTGAGGCTATGAAGTTGGCCTCAGCATGGGGATTCACGGTCAAAACGATGAAATTGTTCACGTGGGTAAAACTCAACAAACTGGCAATGGAGCGCATAGATAGAGCCATTCAGGAGGAGAAACTGCTCGACAGTTGGGATTTCATGGAATTACTCAACACCGAAACACGGATGAACGGCGGCAACTACACCCGCAGCAACACTGAGGATATGTTGATCGCCGTTCGGGGCAACGGACTGCCA
>NZ_LDNM01000111.1 GCF_001028135.1 Xenorhabdus griffiniae | reverse complement strand
TTTGAGAGGGTTTCAGAATAAAAAACAGCTTGTTCGGGATTGAAGACAGAATTTGTCTGGCGGCAACAGCGCGGTGGGACCA
This sequence comes from Xenorhabdus griffiniae, assembly GCF_001028135.1. Taxonomy (GTDB): domain Bacteria; phylum Pseudomonadota; class Gammaproteobacteria; order Enterobacterales; family Enterobacteriaceae; genus Xenorhabdus; species Xenorhabdus bakwenae. Next base: position 8,744 of record NZ_LDNM01000111.1, on the reverse strand, counting down.
CCTGAACCCATGCCGAACTCAGCAGTGAAACGCCGTAGCGCCGATGGTAGTGTGGGGTCTCCCCATGTGAGAGTAGGACACTGCCAGACATTCATTTAGTCAGAAAAGCCATCCGTCACCGGATGGCTTTTCTGCGTTTGGAGGCTATTAGAAAATAAAAATAGAAGGTTAAAAATCACTTCACGGATTGATATAAACTATAACCTGCTATCGCTCCAGCTATATCATAAGCAATATCATGCCAACTCCAGCCTGTTCCTGATGGGCGGCTATCATAAAGTTCTTTTGCTGCACCAATACTAACGGATAGCAATACACCAAATTGTGCACTTTCACGATGTCCCCAATGTTGACGATCACCATAAGCATTGCCCGCAGCAGCGACAATTGCAGAAAATAAGAAATGTTGCGCTTTATCTTTTCCTGTCCAGTTGTCATTTGCCTGACGAATATTGGAGCAAGCAGTATTTAGTAGGATAGGAGAAATTATTAATATATTTCTTATCAGAGTGATGATGTTTTTTTTCATCGTCATTTACGCCATGATTTATTTTTTTTAATCATAGCTGTTTGATAAATAAGGTGCAAAAATCCCCTCTGGCAATAGCGAGAGGGGATTCAAAAAAATGATAATTATTTATTAATTAGTTGAGTATTCTACAGTATCCTGCTGATTAATCGGTCTACCCGAATACGGCGCAAGCGTCGTATCAGTTTGCGTACCTTAACAGGATAGATCTGGATATTTTCCAGCTCCTGATAATTATGGATAATTTTTGTATGAGTACGGATGCAATCCAACTCCATTGCACGTTGTTCTAGCATCTCTTGGTGAGGATCATGAATAAGAATGGCATTTTCCAGATCCAATCCCCATGCCCGAGGATTAAGATTATTACCCGTAATTAATTGCCATTTATTATCAACCCAGATCCCTTTTAAGTGATAAGTATTGTCTTGATCCTTCCATAACCGGATAGTTAATTGCTGGCTATCGATAAACTTTTGCAGCCGACTAGTGAATCGGCGTAAGTTAATTTCATACAGATAAGGCAATGCACCAATGATCTTAAATGGCTCTTCTGGTGGAATATAAAAATCATTAGCTGTTTTATCTCCAATGATGATCTCAACTTGCTTTCCTTGGCGGAGTAGCCGGGATATTGAACGCACCAATACTGCGGGTAAATTGAAGTAAGGTGTACAAATAACCAGCTTGTTTTCAGTGCAAGACATGAGATGACAAATTGTTTTGTTCAGCAGATTTTTTTTGCCCAATCCCACAAGGGGGGTTACCGCTAATTCTTCATTGGATGCTTGATTTTCAACGTGATACTCGGCATTCCTCAATGAAGCACGAAATTGACGGATCAAATTTTTAATTTCAAGGCTACGAGGACGATTGTGGCAGGCCAAATTTTTTACGGCTTCAGCGCTAATAATACTATCATCAATAAATTGCTTCATGACTGAGGCAAGTTTTGCATTATGCAGCAAATGATAACGATCGTAACGGTATTTTTCATGGTGGTGCAGATAGACATCATTAATACTGGCCCCACTGTAAATAACCGTATCATCAAAGATAAAGCCTTTCAGATGTAAAACTCCCAGTGCTTCGCGTGTATTCACTGGGACACCCAGGATGGAGATGCTGACATCAGGGTAGCTTTCAGCCATGGAGCAGTACCAGTCTGCATTTGTTGCCGCAGCTTCTACACCAATGCGGCCACGTTGAGCACGATGCCAATCAACCAGGATTTTTATGTCTAACTCAGGGCGTTTTTGTTTAGCGACATATAATGCAGTCAAAATATCCTGTCCTGCATCATCGTTTTCTAAATATAACGCGGCGATATAAATATGCTTTTGGGCATTTGCTATATGCTCCAATAAGGTGCTGCGAAACACTTTAGATTCATAAAGTGTCACAATATCAGCAACTGATTGTGGTAGCTTAGGCAGTTGTGCAAGGTGTTGTTGGTGTTTTGCTTGTTTAAATTTGGACAACATCACAGTGCGTTTTTCTCTTAGTCTAGATGGCGTTAATACCATCATAAGGTGTATGAATCAAAATGATCTGGCGATGATACCATTAGTTTGGTCTATTGTGAGTATGAATTAACGGTCTTGAGCTGATTGCTTTAAGACTGTGCGATCTATCACGGAGTGAGCATTTTTTATTACTCATCACGAGATGTATGTTGAATTTATATTTTGCTAGAGTGTCAATGTAAGATTAACAATGCCATCTTCTAACTGTATATCAATGGCAAACCCAAGTTTTTTCGCAAGTTGGATCATGTTACGGTTTTCAGGCATAGTGATGGCTGTTAGTGCCTGAATACCATGTTCTCTTGTATAGTTAATCAGTTTAGTCATAAGTTGATAGCCTAACGTAATCCCCTTTAGATCTGATCGGACTAATATCGCAAATTCAGCTTCGATATTATCGGGATCTGCCATAGCACGAGCGACACCAATAATTTCAGGTGTTGTTGCTGGATAGCGGATCGCGACGAATGCCATTTCACGGTCGTAATCAATTTGGGTCATGTTTGCAAGATCATCATGAGTAAATTCGTTAATTTCACTGAAATAGCGATAATAAAGATCTTCCTTTGTTACTTGGCCGATAAATTCTTTCAGCAAAGGCTCATCTTCCGGCAGGATTGGTCGTAGCAAACATTCAAAACTATCTTTGATGTAGATAGTTTCTTCCAGTTCATTAGGATAAGGCCGGATAGCTAGTCTATTGCGGGGATCGCCTGTTACTGGCATCAACTCCATTGTCACATCTAATAGAGTGAACTCATTACCTGATGCAAGCAGTGGATGGATATTCATACGAGTAATTTGAGGACAATCGATCAGAAGATTCGATACTCTGACCAATAACTGGCTGAGGGCAAGAATATCCAGTGGCAAAAGTGAACCGCCAGATTTTATTTTGCCCCCTTTAATTGCCTGAATCACCAGATATCGGGCCAATGCCATATTAAGGGGAGGAAGAGCGACAGCCGCCTGTGTTTCATGTACCCAATCAATATCTCCCTCGCCTAGCATGATTAAGGGACCAAATATCTCGTCTTGCTCAATAGCAATTCTCAGTTCTTGTGTGCCAGCCCGATTAGCCATGCTCTGTACTAATAATCCATGGATCCTGGCGTGTGGGAAGTTTTGTTTGACACGTTCAATTATCGCTTGTGTTGCGGCTTTAACTTCATCAGCATTGCGTAAATAAAGCATCACTCCCTGAACCTCTGACTTATGTGGAATATCAGGGGAGCGGAGTTTTAATGCCACGGGATAGCCAATTTTTTCTGCAATCTTAACCGCATTATCGCTGGTATGAGCGATCCAGGTTGGTAAAGTATTTAAACCGTAAGCATCAAGAATAGGTTGTACTTCATGGGTATCCAGTCGGACATTCCCATTATCAAGGGCCTTCTGTATACACTCATGGGCACGAGCCGTATTCGATGTAATACCAATGGGTAAGGATGGCGTTTCTTTCAGTTGTTTTTGATTTCGCTGATATTCCACCATATGCATAAAGGCAGTAATGGCGCCTTCTGGCGTCCGATAAGTTGGGATACCTGCCTCACTGAACAGACGTCGGGCTTCCAATGAAGAATATTCTCCGCACCAATTAGTGAAAATAGTGAGCCATTTTCCACGAGGATGCTCTTTAATGGTTTGTATAACCCGAACCGCTGTAGTTTGGCTGTGGGATATGGCGCTGGGAGAGTGGATTAACAGTAAGGCATCATAATCATGACTATCCAAAAGTAACCTGAGTGCAGCAATATATTGTTCGGTAGAGGAGTCATCACCGATATCCAATGGATTACGTAAAAGCAGCGTGTCTGGAAGTATGCCAGACAATCCATTGATCGTTTCCTCACCTAATATAGCGAGTTTGCCAGTTCTCCTGAATAGCTCATCCAGTGCCATTGCCGCGGGTGCTGCTCCATTACTGACGATTAATAAACGTTCTCCGCGCAATGGCCGCATAAAACTCAATGTTTCCACTGCGGAGAACATTTCATGTGTATCTTGTACACGCAGTAATCCGGCACGTTGAATGGCTGCGTCATAAGCAGCATCAAAATTTTGTTGTTCTCCCAGCAACTTCTGAACTTGCCGGGTACGACTGCTTTTCACAACCAGAATCGGTTTATTGCGTGAAGCGCTTCGGGAAGCAGAAAGAAAACGGCGGGCATCGCTGATATGTTCGAGATGTAACAAAATGGCACTGGTTTTACTGTCTCTTGCTAAAAAATCGAGCAGGTCATCAATATCAATATCAACACTGTCACCCAAGGCAATAAAATACGAAAAACCAATATTACGATGGTTGGCCCAGTCCAGAATTGTGTTGGATATTGCTGCTGATTGTGAAATAAAAGCCAATTTACCTTTAAGGATAGGGATCGGGGAAAAACTGGCATTTAGCCCACTCCAGGGGGCTAAAATGCCCAGGCTATTTGGTCCCAGAATTCGAAGATGATGTTTCTGGCTGCACTGTTTTAATTCAGTAAATTGTGATGGCGGAGAGGATAAAATAATGACAGTTTTGCATCCGTGTTGGGCCAGTTGCTCTAGTAAAGACAAATTACGGCTGTGATGAGTACAGATCACAGCAAGGTCAGGCGTTAATGGTAATTTATCGATAGAAGGATAGGCTAACACACCCAGAACGGCATATTTGTGTGGTGTTACGGGGAGAATAGGTCCTGTAAACCCACCCATTAACAAATTTCTCATCAACACTGAACTGGCTTTTTCTGGCTTTTCAGAAGCACCAATAATGGCGATAGATTTAGGGCGTAATAATGCTTCAAGTCCGCGCTGGCTCATTTCTGGAGTTCCTTATCAGTTATCACATCAATAAACAATCACTGTTGATTAAACAATTACCACGAATAACTTTAGCCACCCTCAGTGACTTTAGCGCGGTTTGTCAAGCATTACTGTGAGTTATTCCTACAGATGATTAGATTTTCCTGCCAAATATTGTTCACGAAAGTGATTAAAATGATTCAATAATGATTGTGACGCTTCAATATCCCCAGCTAATTCTAATGCCGCCGCCGCAACTTCGGCAGTACAATGTTGTTCTGTTCTGGAGGGCACCCGAAGTAAATAGTCCATTTTGGCAATATTATTCATAGACAACAGGGGAATATCATTCAAATATGGACTTTTGCGAAACATTTTTCTTGCTTCAGGCCAGGTGCCATCCAATATAATGAACAGCGGTGGTTTTGGGTTAGCTGGGATCTTCTGATACACCGTACGAGGAGGCGCAGCATAACTGTCTGGGAAGATCAAATAGGGTTGTCGGGTAGGATCACGCACGACGTCGAGCAGTTGTTGGTCAGGCTCGGTTCTGGACCAAAGAAAAGCGCATGTATCAGGCAGAATATCTGCAATCAACTTTCCTGTATTACTGGGTTTCATCGGCTCAGTATCGAACATGATGAGACAGAAACGGCTTTGCGCATTTGCAGGTGAAATCATTTCACACAGACATTTTTTTTGGGGTAATAAACAATGCAGGCAACGCGGCACCCGGCATCCTCTTGCCAGAAAAGGGCGGGTAGAACGGGCAAGGCGGCGTTGGCGAAGCTGATAAACGGCGTTGTTATTTCTCATTTAAGAACTCAGACATGTTCGTGGATAAAATCAGTAAAAAATTAGCGGATATTTTAATGGATTGTCGTTACCAGAGGTAGCTTCGGGCGCGTACATCGGGTAATCTTCGCGCCATAACGCAGTTGGAGAAATAAATGAACGATTCCTATAGTGGTAAGAACGGCAAAGTCAAAGTAATGTATGTTCGCAATAATGAGGACAATAACGATAACCGTAAAGGCGGCGATCGTCGTAAAAACAGTGACAGCCGTAAGAGTGATAACCGTCCGTTTGGTAAAGGGCGTGATCAGGGTGACCGCCGTCGTGGCAGTGAACGCCCAGTGCGCTCAGGAGAGAGTTCTCCGTGGAAGACTATCTCCCGTCCAGAAGGTGAATCTCTTAGTCCAGAGCACCAGGGCATTAGCGGCAAAAGCAACATTGATCCTGAACAGCTTCGTCGTCAGCGTTTGGAAGAAACTCGTATCTATGGGGAAAATGCTTGTCAGGCAATGTTCCAGAACCGTCCTGATGCGATTGTTCGGGCCTGGTTTGTTCAATCGGTCACGCCGCGTTTTCGTGATGCATTGAAGTGGATGGCGGCAAATCGCAAAGCTTACCATGTAGTTGACGACGAAGAGCTATCTAAAGCATCAGGTACAGAGCACCACGGTGGCGTATGTTTCCTGATTAAGAAACGCAATGGTTTGGATGTGGAAACCTATTTGCAGCAGGCACCCGCGAAAGATTGTGTGTTGGCATTGGAAAACGTAGGCAATCCACATAATCTCGGCGCCATTATGCGTAGTTGTGCGCATTTTGGCGTACAGGGTGTGATTTTACAGGATACAGCGCTGTTGGAATCAGGTGCAGCTGTTCGGACAGCAGAAGGCGGTGCTGAACACATCAAAGGCATTGATGCGGATGGATTCACAGCTACGCTAAATCAATTCCGTAATCAAGGCTATACAATTGTGACCACATCAAGTCATAAAGGTAGTACAACACTGGCACAAGCAACATTGCCAGAAAAAATAGTCTTGGTATTGGGTCAGGAAAGTGACGGATTAAGTGACAGCATTTGGGAAGATGGTGACATTCGTCTTTCTATTGGTGGAACGGGTCGGGTAGAAAGTCTGAATGTTTCTGTTGCAACAGGTATTATGCTGGCGGAATGGTGGCGCCAGAATAAGGTTTAATTTATACCTGAAATAAATCGTAAGCGGCCATTTTGTCAAAGAATAGTGGCTTGGAAATACAAAGAGATAGTTTAATTTCCCCATCCTTAATAAGGCCTTGTTTATTAGCCAAGGCCTTATCTTATACCCCTTCATTTATTGAAACTATTTTTATTATTTTAGAGTAAAGGTATTTATTTAGATGTTTGCAACAACTAAAGATTTTAAATAACACACATAAATTTTATGCCATTTATAGTTTATCCATATTGTTAAGCGGTCATGTATTAAATAATTAGTTGCTGTGATAAACTTCGCGCTTTTTAGTGGTGAAATATGGCTAAGATTGATGTTTGTTGTCGTTATTGTCACAAATCAGAAGAGGTAAAAGGGCATGGTAAAGGAAGTGCCGGTCATCCCCGTTACCCTTGCTATGCCTGTCGAAAAACCTTTCAACTGAAATATAGCTACCGTGCCTGCAACCCCGGAGTGAAAGAGCAAGTTGTTGATATGGCGATGAATAACAGCGGCATTCGCGACACCGCCCGTGTATTGAAAATTGCCCCAGCCACCGTCATGAAAACGCTAAAAAACTCGCTCCCCGAAATGTGACTACGCTTCGTCTTGGTGGGCGTGATCGTGCTAATCTGAATCCGCGAACGCGAATCAAGCGATTGAATCGAAAAACCCTTTGTTTTTCCAAATCGGAAGCAATGCACGATAAAGTCATAGGAACTTTCATTGAGCGTGAAAACTACATTTGAGATGTGTATCTAACTATTTAGTACATGACCACCATGAAGATTACAACAGTGGGTATCGATCTGGCAAAAAATGTTTTTCAGGTCCACGGCGTCTATGCACAGGGTAAAACGGTACTCAAAAAACCGCTACCGCGCGCGAAAATGCTGACGTTTTTCGTCAACCTGCCACCTTGCCTGATTGGTCTGGATGCCTGTGGTGGGACACATTATTGGGCACGTAAGCTGCAAGGTTTTGGTCACGAAGTAAAATTAATCGCGCCACAGTTTGTTAAACCCTATGTCAAAACCAATAAAAACGATGCCGCCGATGCGGAAGCGATATGTGAAGCGGTGACACGACCGAATATGCGCTTTGTCCCAATAAAAACAGAAGAACAGCAAAGCATCCTGTCGGTACATCGCGCACGAGAGGGATTTGTCAAAGCCCGTACAGCGCAGGCCAATGCCATTCGTGGTTTCCTGGGCGAGTTTGGGATCGTTATCGCTCAGGGAATAAAGCAGATTGCAGTACGACTGCCCGAGATTCTGGAGGACGCCAGTCATTGCCTGCCAGAGACCTTCAGGCAACTGCTCCAGCGGTTGGGTGAACACCTGAAAGAGCTTGATCGTCAGGTTGCGGAACTGGAACAGGAGATTCAACGCTGGCATCGTGGCAAGACAGGTCGGACCGTGATCAGGAAACTCTGGTGTCATGCAAGCGCTTATAGCGCGTCGAAATGATAAGAGCCTGGTCAGCGAATTCCATCAGGGACAGGGGCGACGGCCTCAACTAAAGTCCGGATGTATGGCTGCACATGCTCAGTATAAAACGCTTTAAAATGACGATAATGGCTCATGTGAAATAAAATGAGGAGGGTCATGATCTCGCTCAGAGACAAGGAAGTAGCACGATGACGTTTAAGCACGTTATTCTCGATGAGCTGTTGTTCCCAAAGAGGAATAAATTTTTGGTAAAAATCATCGACGCAGCAGAAAAGTTCTTCTAAAGTAACCATAGCCTGAGGATCTCCACCATTTTGTTTTCTAAACAAAAACTTTGATCGTGCCTCAGGCGCTTCGTTCATTTTTTCCTTTCTTTCTTAAACGAAGTTCAGGTAACGGGAGCAAATCTATGGTCTTCCCCGTTTTTGCAACACTCATTTTGATGTATGGTTGGCTTGCTTAA
>NZ_LDNM01000110.1 GCF_001028135.1 Xenorhabdus griffiniae | reverse complement strand
TTTTTAAAGGAATAACGATATGGCTCGCATTCCCGACTCAGAATTACAGCACCTGAAATCCGCTGTCTCTTTAGTTGCCATCATTGAGCAGCAAGGACGGCAGTTGTTTAAGCGCGGCAAGGATATGACAGTGCTGTGCCCGTTCCATGAGGAGAAAACGCCCTCGATGGTGATCACACCATCGAAGAATCTCTATCACTGCTTTGGCTGCGATGCGGGCGGATCGGTGCTGGACTGGGTAATGAAAACCGAAAATCTGAGCCTGCGCCATGCCGCCGAACGCTTAAAGGCGATGCTGGGGCACAATCCGGCGGTTGAGCCGCTGGTACATCATAGCCGCAGGTGACCCAGCGCTGCGATTGTTCACCGTCAATCAGGTCAATCGCTTTTTCCTGGTAGTCCAGTACCAGCCGGATGCCGTCATTACGCACGACGGCCGTTAATCGGGCCTGTTTATCGTAATGGAAATGAATGGTGTTCTGACGGCGGTCTGTTATGGCAGACAAACGACGGATATTGCCCGTCATGGCGTTGAAATGGTGGGGCAATTGGGTCTGGCTGTCGGTCAGGCTCAGCGCACCGTCCCGTTCGCCGGTCAGCAGACAGTGGGGCAGGTGCTTGTTTCGGGCCGAGACGGTGTTGTCCGGCGTGGGATAGTCGTAGACTACGCCGGTGGCATCCGTGTAACGCACCTTGCTGTCACCCAGCGCCAGTTGACGCGACCAGTCATCGGCCCATTTGGGCCCGAACAGGCCACGAGGATGGGCAGTGGAACGGTAGGTGAGGGGCAGAAGGCCAGGGATAGCGATAACCGGCCAGACCTGCAAAAAGTCACCGGTGGCCATATCGACCGGGTCACCGCTCCCCACGGTTTTTTCCGGGTTATTGCCTTGCTTGTCGCTGGACGTATTTTTGGCTTGCTCCGGGGCGTGGTTTTCCGGTTTGTCGATAGTTTTAGCTTCTGTTTTCGGCTCCCCCTTAATACGAGCCCCACCTCCATCTCCAGTTTTTCCTGCGGCCTGAGTTTCCGTTTTCGCTACGCTTTTAGTTTCTTGTTTGGCTGCCCCTTTAGCGGCCGTTTTGCCAAGGTTAAAAAAGGAGCCAATGCTTTTAAGTATATTGGGTATTTCGCCTGCTAAAGATACCGTCATACTGGTATCTACTGCCCTTGCCCCGCCTGCCTGCATCGGGTTATCAAAACTCTTTCGTTTGGAATCCAGATTAAACTCTTGCGTGTTTTGGGCTATGGCAGAACTTGTGTTACGTAAACCTTCGGCCGCGCGTTTTTGTCCCAGAGCCTCCAGTTCAGCAGCTCGAGCCTGACGCAATGGTTATCTCTAGTTGCATGGCAAAGCTGAACCAGAAAGACAGCGATAACCATGATTTGTTATTCGACTATTATGTGTTCGGGAAAACATTTATGCAGTTGGCACGTGATCGTCACTGTTCTGATACTCATATTGGGAAGAGACTACAAAAAGCCGAAGGAGTCATTGAAGGTATGTTAATGATGCTGGATGTTCCATTAGAGATGGACAAATGTGTCCAATTGGAATCAACAAATATTAGCTCACAACAAGTATGCAGCAATTTCTGAAAACAGCTTTACGATCGTAAAAATAGTGCTATTGTGATAAGAGTGATAGCAATGTCACACAGCTTATTGAATTTTCAGACCTCGCACTCGCGGGGTTTTTTATTTCTACCAGCAGTCAACTCAGAGCTGACAACTCAACTCCTGCAAAAAATGCAGTAGTTCAAAATCCCGCAAGTCCGGGATGTTTAGATGAATATTTCTGATTCCCCGATACCGGAAATCCGGTAACGGAACAAATTCAAGGCTGCGCTCCGGCGTGGCCTTTTTGTATAAGAGAAAATATTGATTACCCGGAGCTGGTCCGGGTCTGTAGAATAGTTGTCACGACGTATGTTTATTAGCGGCAACCATTTTTGGCAATGTGAATGAGTAAAGCAAAAATGTTTCGACGAAATTTAGAAGTTCCCTTGCTTCGGACTCAGTGAATTCTTCATCTGAATGCATAGAAGCATTTCCGTCTAGTCTGATAATTTTCGCCCACTGAGCCATTTCAGTTGTTATTTTTCCACTCTCTTGAAGTTTAAATACACGCTTAGAGAGATTATCAACATCTATACCCTCAGCAACACCTAAAAATTTTGTTGAAATATCTAAAGTTTTTCTGGCGAGCATGACAGATGTGGAGAATCTTCCTCGCGTGAAATTATCTTCCGCTTCAGAATAGACATTTGAAATATTTGATGGGACATGAGCTGGAGCAAGAGGGATATTTGGCTTTGGATATATGTTTTCCACACATCCATAGTCGTTATGGTCAGGGGAAAATGTTATATCTAAATTGTAATCATATGAGCGTCTTAAGTAACCCCCTCCCCGGACAGTATTTTCATCCGGGTCAACTTCGGTAACAGTGACTCCGTTACAGCTTCGACACAAAAACACCATTGCCAGTAACCGCTTTTGACTAAGGGGAAATTCTGACACGCACTCAAGTGTGGTTTTTTCTCTGAGGCAGTGTGGGCATACTACATCTTGTAAGGAAACCATTGCCATGAATAACTTAACTCCGATAGTTAATGAAATAAATATGGTGCTTCAGCATTCAAAACGCCCAGAAGTGACGTTGTTTCAGTATTATCAAACAGCCCCAGAATCAATGAAGAGTACCATCGTATTATCAATGATAGGGAAGCTCATAGAACAGCAAAAGCGTCTAAACAAAACATAAATCTATCATCGATTACTGTATCTAATTAGTGATCATTGTTAAGTTTTTCTGTATCTGCCGCTGCAATCACTCCCAGCACCTCAGTATCGCTATTGCGGCTGACACTCTACTCACGACAACTCACAGGGGTAACCATCGTTCACCCCACGGACGCCCATTGTTCAAATGGGATGGAATATGCGTCAAAGAATAATTGTCTGTCCTGTCATTCAAAATGATGGAGAATTTCTACTTTGTAAAATGGCTTCTGATCGTGGTGTATTTCCGGGACAATGGGCTTTGTCCGGAGGAGGAATGGAGCCTGGTGAAACGATGGAAGAAGCACTAAGACGAGAAATCAGGGAAGAACTGGGTGAAGCCCTAGAGATAACAGAGGTGAAACCCTGGGCTTTTCGTGATGATGTCCGGGTTAAAACGTATCCTGATGGTACTACTGAAGAGGTTTATATGATTTACCTCATCTTTGATTGTATCAGTGCCAATCGAGATATTACATTCAATGAGGAATTTCAGGAAATTGTCTGGGTGTCACCTGCAACTATGAAAGACATGGATTTGAATGAAGCAACACGGATTACTTTCACCCAGAAAGGGATAATCTGACAAATTCTATCTGATGTAGTTCAATAATTTTGATCACCTTTATAGAGGGCCATCGCCAGTGATAATCGTTTTTGAGGAGTATTCGTTACGAGCATTAGTCCTGGTTTTTGACTAATGTTTTTCATAACCGAGGTGATGGCTCATTTCCGTATTCAGCGCAGCTTCGGCGCTGAGTTTTTCAGTAACCGATCAAATTGGTTGATATCATCAGGTGTTTTGAGGTTTTTAGCCAGTGCATTGGCAAGAACCTATAATTGCATATCGTTCATAAATCAACCTTATTTTGATAAAAAATTAAACATATCAAGATAAGCAAATACACAGTTTAATTTACAGGCTCCCACTCGACGACATATCGATTAGTCAGCTCCTAGTTCATGACAGCCATAATTAAATCTCCCTCATCATAGGAGATTGATCATGAGCACGTCACCGTGGAACAAAAACCGTATCATAGGCCAAAAAAGACCGCTTCAGATATCCCATATCTGGGGATACGAATCAGACTCGAGCTGGAAGGGAAAACACGCGATCTGGCTCTTTTCAACGTGGCACTGGATAGTAAACTTCGTGGCTGCTATCTGGTTAAACTCAAAGTGTCAGATGTTGCTTGTAGCAGTTCTGTTTTAAGTAGGACAACTGTTTTGCAACAGAAGACCGGTATCCCTGTTCAGTTTGAATTAACTAAAGGTACCAGAGAAGCAGTTGCGGCTTGGATAAAAATAGCCAACCTGCGAAGTACCGACTACCTCTTTCAATCCCGGGTTGGTTCTTCCCAACATATCTCAACCAGGCAATACAACCGTATTTTTCATGGTTGGATTGAAAAGCTTGGTCTCGATGATTTGCTGTACAGCACGCATTCCATGAGAAGGACTAAGCCATACCTGATATACAAAAAAACCAAGAATCTTCGGGTGATTCAGCTCCTACTGGGTCATAGAAAATTGGAAAGTACAGTTCGTTACCTGGGCATTGAAGTCGATGACTCTTTGGAGATCTCTGAGTCAATTGAGATTTGAGTTTGTCAGGGCTGCTAAAGCAGCCCTGTGTCAAAAACGGACAGCCAGGCATGGCTGAATCATTTCTGTACCGAACTATGGTGAATAAACAAGTAACGATTACCTAGCCAGACGTTAACGCATTGTATTTTTGATAGTTTCTTCTAACGTCGTTTTATTCATGCGTACGCAGTATGCGGGACGTCCTCTTTCAAACTTCCAGCTTTCAGATAGCGAACCCACATCAAACGGCTCAAAACCGAACTCCTCATATAACTGAGTCACAATTTTCTTTCCTTGTTCATCATTACCGGCAAAAGGTAAAGCTCGTCGATTATTTTCACCCCTAGGCGAACCATCCTGCTCTAATTGCGTCATCGGAATCGCATTAAATGCCTTTGTTATGTGTGAAGTTGGAATAACTCGAGAAATGAGTTCGCTCGTGGTTAGTGTGTTCGATTCGAGCTCTTCAATGATGCCATCTCGTTCAGGGTAATAATTCATTGCATCAATGACTTGCTTATACTTTAATGCCTTGACAGGCAAGCCATTAATCGCTGACATAGGTATAGCCAACACAACGACATCACCGAAACTTACAGCCTCTTCCGAAGAACCAATCTCACAACCTATCATTGGTTTTAAACTGAACAGCGTATTGGGGGACCGCGAATTACTCAGCATAACTTCATGCCCTGCCCTTAGTGCAAGTTTAGCGATTGCTCTACCCACAAAACCAGCGCCAACGATACCTATTTTCATGTTCCTCTCCTTTCACTTTTGGGTGTGAAAGGAGCATAATAAACAACAAATAATAGATAAATTGTCATTTTACATGATATTAATCAACAAATGGGAGTGAATAATGGATCGACTCACCAGTATGGCCATATTTGTAAAAGCTGCCGAGTTAGGCTCTTTCGCAGCAACCTCAGAGGCTTTAAATATGTCAGCTCAGATGGTGTCAAAACACATTGCATGGTTAGAGTCGAGATTGGGAGTAACATTGCTCAACAGAACGACCCGTCGCCAGCACTTAACCGATATAGGTCAACGTTATTATACCCAATGTCAGTTGATCCTTGCGGAAGTTGAGACGGCAGATTCCCTTGTCCATGATTTAAAATCTACACCATCAGGTATCTTAAAAGTCAATGCCCCGGTAATGTTCGGCTCAACATCATTAACACCTTTTATCACGGACTATCTTGCGCGTTATACTGACACAGAAATCGAGTTGACATTAAGTGATCGCATAGTTGATCCGAGACAAGAAGGATATGAAGTGACGATTCGAATCGGGGAGCTGGAGGACAGCTCCTTGATTGCTCATCGATTACGGCCCTACCAATTGATAACCTGCGCATCTCCTGACTATCTAAATCGAGTCGGGACACCTGATTCACCGTCTGAATTATCCATGCATTCTTGCCTGATTTACGGTATTTGGACAGCCTTAATGCCTTGCCGCTGGATATTTATCAAAGAGGGTAAAGAAGAAGAGGTGAAACCACAGGGGAGATTTCGTTCTAACGATTGGAAAGCACTATTACACGCAGCCATTGAAGGCTACGGAATTACTCTTGGTCCAAGAGATATACTACAAAGTGAAATCAATAATGGTCGCTTAATTCAAATCTTAACTGATTATCAGACCCCAGCTCGTCCCATGCACGTTCTGACACCCTCTACTCAACGCCCCGTTGCGAAGATTCGTTGCTTTATAGATGCACTTAAAGAGAAATTCGGTCAATATTGACATCTTGTTTAGGCAATATTATTCCTGAAAAGGATGGCGTTAAATTGATAAAGTGACCAGCTCCACTTTCATTAACATATCGCAGTTAGTAATGTATTCATTAATACGGGATAATCAAGTATATAGATAAATGAGTATGCGGACAGTACGGATGTTTTTTGAATATGCCTTTCACAATGATTCAAACACGATAGTTCACGTAGATTCAGTACCAAACGGAAAACACTGTAACTGTGTTTGTAGGCACTGTGGTGATACCCTCATTGCAAAAAACAATGGAAAGATCGTCACACACCTCTTCTCTCATACTACAAAGGAAGAAAGAAGCCGTGACTGTCAGATGACGCAGTTACATATAGCGATACAACTACATTTTTCTTCGCTATCTGAAATTACTCTTCCAACAAATGAGATAACCATCGACGAGACAGATATTGTCGTTCCCAGCCTAACAACTGAAGTTAAAGAGTCAGCACTCGAATACAGGATCGGGCCCTACTTGGCAGACGTATATCTTGCGACAGAGACTGGCGGTGTAGCTATTGAAGTCTGCGTTACTCACAAATGTGATGAGGATAAAGAACAGTATTATATTGACCAACAGATTGACTCAATTGAGTACTACTTTCCTCTTGCTGAAGGTAATAGCATCTCTGAATGGATTTCTCTGGTAAGAGATAATCTCGTCAAGTACAAATGGATTTATCACTCAGAACTTGAAATTAAGAAAATCGAGCATTTTAAACAGATTGAAGAAGAGAAAAGGAATAAAAAGGCAGAAAAAAGAAACAGGGCTTTATCATCGCTTCGGAAGGCCATATCTAAATAGCTGCTCCTAATAGTAGATCACGGAAAAAATCAAAAAGAAAGGAACTCAGTCCAAATTTAGCGATCTGATCAATTGCTAACTATCACAAATGACTAACATGACTGAGCTATGTCTATCATAGCACCAATCCCCCGCCCTGAACGCCGCAGAATGCAAAAAGAAATTCAGCGAACTTCCGATAAAGGTTATGCCCGCCGACTCATGGCGATGCTATTGTTGCACTCGGGAAAAACCCTTGTTGAAACCAGCGAGATTACCGGTGCTGCCCGTTCCTCTATCGGACGATGGCTTAATTGGTTCATTGAGGGCGGAATGTAACTGTGATAATACCGTGTTCTATGAAGATGAGGTGGATATCGATCTCAATCCGAAAATCGGTGCCGACTGGACGTTGAAAGGCCAACAGAAAAAGGTCATTACACCGGGAAACAACGGTAAACATTATCTGGCGGGCGTTCTCCATGCAAAGACAGGTAACGTGTTGTATGTCTCGGGTTTTCAAAAAAACTCCGCATTGTTCATCACGATGCTGGAAAAACTAAAACGCCATTATCGGAGAGCAAAAACCATCACAATTATTCTGGACAACTACATTATTCATAAAAGTCGGCAAGCGCTGTTGTGGTTAAAGAAAAACCCTAAATTCAATCTGTTATTCCAGCCTGTCTACTCGCCTTGGGTTAATGTGGTTGAGAAACTTTGGCATGCCTTACATGAAACGATAACCCGAAACCACAAATGCCGATATATGTGGCAACTTCTCAGGCAAGTTAAGCATTTTATGAATACGGTATCCCCCTACCCTGGGAATGGGCATGGGCATGGAATGGCAAGAATGTAGCATAATTAACGCGATGCTCGACTTTAACATCCTATAACGTTGGCTTGTTGAAGCCAGTCGCGTTGACTTTTACCTTGTTTAAAATTGGCAAAAATACCCAATGTGTGAGAAAGCAGTTTTCTGGCAATTCGGTTACTCAAATGCCACAAATCCCGTGCCCAGCACTTCTCGATAGCAAATTGCCCGGCAAGTTGACCAATGACGGTTTCAATTAAACGACGTTTGGCGTTAATGACCCTTCTCGTTTTTCTGGGGATGGGATCATCCCTATTGGCACGCACTGGGGTAATCATTTCAATACCCTCTGCCTTCATTTCCTGTTTAAATTCAACGCCTAAATACCCTTTATCACCCAGCAAATAGCCTTTTATCGAACCGATCACATCCCAGGTTGCTTCACGCTCACTGACATTGGCGGGCGTCAGCGTAAACCCGGTTACCACGCCGATTTCGTCTATCATGAGATGTCCTTTGAAGCCGTAGTAAGTTTCGTTTTTGGCGGCACAGTACCCACAATCGGCTTGTCCTTTGAAGTTGGCACTGCCTTTTGCTCTTTTGAATCCACAGACGGGCAGCGGAAATCCGTCGATAATATGTACCGGCCTGTCGGGCGCGCCCAATAACCTCGCCAGCTTTTCTTGCCGTTGTTGTTTAACAACCCAAAGATTCGAAATCTGTTTAGCGAAATTGGCGCGTGAACCCAGTCCCGGAAACCACTCGCGCCAGTGGTCACGAAAGTACGTCCAAATGCCTTTATCCGTTGAAAATTCTAAAAATTCGCCCACCACTTCCATCGTGATGGCTTCCGCATCGCTCAGCTTAGGTGGATATCCCCGGCTTCTGAACCGTGTGCCTTGCTGTAACACCGTTAGATTTTCATCTACCCAACAAAATACCCAAATGATAAAATCTTGCTGTGACATAGCCTTTTGTTCCTTTATTTCTCTATTTTTGACGACTTAAAGTTATAAAGGAGCGGCTATGTCATTTCAACTCACCATAAAAGTCGAGCATCGCGTTAACTAGTTTTAAAGATCAAGAAAAGAAATCTTTCTATTTAGTATTGAACGACCAACATATAAAGAAAATTGCTCCCATTGAGCTCCAACATGACTGCGATACATTTGTGTATCATTAAAATATTCAAGAAGAGGTGCACCTTTTAATGTTGCTGATGATCCTGCATTCCGAAAAAGTATATCAACACTTTCACACGCCAAACGACCAGCTTGCTGCAATAAACCCCATAAACGTAGATTTTCATCTACAGTCATAGGTGATCTATCGTATTCCCAACGCTGACAAAATGAAGCATATTTATCAAATACATTGAATAAGATAGCTTCTGCCGAATCCGAAAGTAGCATTGCTAATCCAAGTGTACGGGAAAATACTATTTCGTTAATATCACCTGGTTTCTCGTATTTTCTAAATTCTTCAAGAGCAGCTTTACTTGCACCAACAATAGGAACAAGTATATTTGCATGGTAAGGTGCCATTAAGTACCCTAAATACATAGAACTTTTATGTATTCTTGTTCCTTCTGTACCATTCTCAACTCTTTGGTCGGCATAAAATCCTCTAAAAGGAGCAGACATTTTTTCCGGCACAAATACCGATGTAAGGCGTACACTATTTGAACCACTAGCCCACATACCCAATGTCTTATGTTCCCCCCAATCATTCAGTATTTCAAAATCACATCTAGGAATAATGAAATTCATGGAACACTTATCGCCATTACCCAAATCACAAATAGAATTGAGAATGACATGCGTTGCATAAGTAATACCACTGCAATAAGGAAAGATACCGTCAAGAATATATCCTTGCTTAACTCTCTTACATGTACCCGCTGGAAATGCCTTATGAGCCGCAATAAATTGTTTTCCGGTATCAAATAACTCATCTTGTACATATTCAGGCCAATGAGAAGCAACCAAGAAAGAATGGGAAGCACCCAAAGTTAAATTCCAACCCAAAGAAGGATGTCCTTCTGATATTACAAGCATTATTTTATAATATTCAGAAAGCGAATCTATGGTCTTCCCCGTTTTTGCAACACTCATTTTGATGTATGGTTGGCTTGCTTAAATCT
>NZ_LDNM01000011.1 GCF_001028135.1 Xenorhabdus griffiniae | reverse complement strand
GTACATATTATCGACGGATTTCCGCTGCCCGTCTGTGGGTTCAAAAGAGCTAAAGGGAGCGCCAACTTTAAAGGGCAAGCCGATTATGGGTATTGTGCCGCCAAGAACGAAACTTACTACGGATTTAAAGGGAATCTGATGATAGATGAAACCGGTGTGTTAACCGGGGTTACGTTGACTCCCGCCAGTGTCAGTGAACGTGAAGCTGCCTGGGATTTAGCCGCCCCGATAAAAGGGTATCTACTCGGTGATAAAGGCTATTTAGGTATTGAATTTAAACAGGAAATGAAGAAGCAGGGCATTGAGATGATTACGCCGATGCGTGCCAATATGGATGATCCTCTTCCCAAGGAAACGAGAAGCATGATCAATGCCAAACGCCGTTTAATTGAAACCGTGATTGGTCAACTTGCCGGACAATTTGCTATCGAGAAATGCTGGGCACGGGATTTGTGGCATTTGAGTAATCGAATTGCCAGAAAACTGCTTTCTCACACGTTGGGTATTTTTGCCAATTTTAAACAAGGTAAAAGTCAGCGCGACTGGCTTCAACAAGCCAACGTTATAGGATGTTAAAGTCGAGCATCGCGTAAATGTAATAAGAAAATATAAAGAAAATGAAAATTAATGAGTTGTTTAGCAGGATCGTGTTTATTTTTCCATATGAAAGGTTAAAACCACCGTCTTTAGACGGTGACCTTGAACTTAAATATTTTGATGTATGCGCGTTTATACAGGACGGTTTGACGACTTTCAGTCGTCAGTCCTGGCTGCGCTAACCCACCGACTTTAGTCGGTGGTAGTTTAGTATTGATAGAGATATGTGCTCCATTATTATATTCCTTCGGTTAGCCAACATTTTTCAATCCAATCACTTAATGCAATTATTCGGTTGAGGACATAACTATTTTGTGATCTTAAAAGATGAACAGGAAGTATGGGTAAAG
The DNA here is from genome assembly GCF_001028135.1 of Xenorhabdus griffiniae. Taxonomy (GTDB): domain Bacteria; phylum Pseudomonadota; class Gammaproteobacteria; order Enterobacterales; family Enterobacteriaceae; genus Xenorhabdus; species Xenorhabdus bakwenae. Next base: position 3,828 of record NZ_LDNM01000011.1, on the reverse strand, counting down.
TCCAATCGGATAATAGTCTGATTAGCTTTCCATCTTGAATAGCCTTATTGAATAACCACATTGGGCCTGCATGAATACCAGCTCCGTCACATACTGCTTGGTAAATTGCTCCCACATTATTAAGGTGAAAGCTACTGGACAGCTCTACTCGTTCTATGTGCCCATTACAGGATAACTGTAAGCGAGCTGGGTAGGCATTTTGATGCAGTGAATAAATAATAGATTTATGTTTTGTCAGATCTTGTGGGTGCAGTGGAGTTCCATATTTGGTCAGATATGCAGGGCTTGCGCACAATACCCCAGAAATATTACCCAATTTTTTAGCGACTAATGTTGAGACTGATAATTCTCCAATTCGGATTGCAAGATCAATTCCTTCTTGCCGGAGATCTAGACAATTATCTGAAAGAACTAAGTCAAATATAATGTCTGGTTTTTTGTGCTGAAATATCGTTAGCCATTGTGTGACATAGTGTTCGCCAAAATTTACTGGAGCAGTAATTTTAATTTTACCCGCTAGTGAATTACCGCTGATATCACTCAAGATACTATCTACTTCATTTAGTAAAGGGCGCATTTTCTCATAAGCCAGCATTCCTGCATCTGTCAGGCTTAATTTCCTAGTTGAACGATTAATTAATTGAACTTTTAACTGATGTTCAAGAGTAGTTAAACGCCGACTCGCAACAGAGGGATCTAATCGCAAATCTTTTGCTGCTTTTATCAAACTTCCTTTTTCAACAATCCGAAAAAAAAGATGCCAGAGAGCCAGATCATGATTCATGTTATTTCCACAATTTTTATTTGAGCAAATAGCAATATTATTATGATCTTATATAAGTAAAATCAAATTATTAAAATTTTGATGAGGATATGGTATGCGGGTAGAAAATAAGAAACCATGGCGTGGCTATTGTGTATTAGCTGCTGTTTGTATCGCTGGGATGATTTTACCTCTTGAATATACAGGGCCAGCTGTAGCTTTACCTGCTATCCAATCTGAATTAGGAGGTAGTGCGATTGCATTATCTTGGGTTATCAATGCGTTTGCGTTAAGTTTTGGTAGTGCTGTCATGGCAGCGGGAGCGTTAGCTGACCAATATGGACGCAAGAAGATGTTCGTGGGTGGTATAACTGGGTTCACACTATTTTCTCTTATTGTTAGTGTTGCGAGCAGTGTTGTTTTTCTTGATTTATTGCGTGGAATACAAGGCTTTTTTGCCGCTTTGACGATGGCTGGAGGGAATGCCGCATTAGCTCAGGAATTTGATGGAAGGGCAAGAACAAAAGCTTTTGGTTTATTAGGAACAGCTTTTGGTGTGGGTTTGGCATTTGGGCCCGTGATATCAGGTACTCTAATAGAAGTATTTGGCTGGAGGTCTGTATTTTTACTGGGAGCTTTGTTTGGTGGTGTGGCACTGGTCATTGGTGTTATTCAGATGCGTGAATCGCGCGATCCCAACGCCGTAAAACTCGATATTAAAGGTGTATTTAGTTTTACAGCATTTTTAGTATTACTAACATTCGGTATTATGCAAATTCCGCAGAGTGGTATTGGAAGTACTTCTGTTATTGCATTGTTCAGTGCTTCCATCATGATGTTGTTTATTTTTATTAAATGTGAATTATCACATACCCGTCCAATGCTAGATCTATCGCTTTTTCGGTTTAAAAAATTTGTCGGAGTACAATTTTTACCACTGGCAACCGCGGTTTGTTTTATTGTGTTACTTATTCTATTCCCAATTCGGTTAATTGGTATTGAAGGTTATAGTGCAATTAAAGCAGGAGAAGTCATGATCGCACTATCGGCTCCCATGCTTGTTGTTCCTTTTCTTGCGGCATTGTTAACTCGCTGGTTTTCAGCGCCAACACTTTCGTGTATTGGTTTATTATGTGCAGCAGTAGGGTTAGCATGGTTAGCAAATATACCTATTGGAGCACAATCAACAGAGTTAATTTTTCCACTGATGTTAATAGGGATTGGAACTGGGTTTCCGTGGGGGTTAATGGATGATCTTTCAATTAGAGCAGTTCCTATAGAGCGAGCAGGAATGGCAACAGGCATTTTTACGACGATGCGAGCTTGTGGTGAGGCAATATGTGTTGCAGGCGCACTAGCAATGTTAAATTTTCTTCTACAGATGAATTTACAGCAAGTTTCTCAACAATCTCACAATGTGATTTCTACAGCAGCAAGTAATTTGACAACAGGTAATTTTGATAATGCTAGAGACTCATTTATTTATCTATCTGAGCAGGAACTACTAGCTATTTATAGCGATTCATTTAGTGTATTGGTATATACATTAATGGGAATAACAATGCTGTCTGTTATTGTTTGCTTTATAACATTGAGAAATGAAAAGGCAGCTATTAACTCTAATCAATTTTGATATGAAAATTTAGTCAGGAGACTTTATTGTGGATATGAATTTGAACTCATTATCTTGTGCGACAAAACTTATTCCTATATCAGAAGTTATATTGTTACCAGATGAGACAGATACAAGAGATATAAAAACTATAGCTCAGTGGTGTATAGATTATTTATGCAATCCACATACTGATTTGGGAAGGTCAGGTGTTGTTTGCCCCTTTTCTCCTACATCTATGAAAAAAGAAACATTTTGGATTACTGAAGTAAAAACAAAAGGAATGACTGAGGATAAAATTAAAAAGCATATCCTTAATCTTTTAAATTTATTTCTTGATAAGGAACCTCGCACTGGTGATTCAACGCAATTTAAAACAATTGTTAGTATATGGAGTGATATTTCCCCTGAAGAAAATATTGCTCGTTTGCATCATGAAATGAAACCACTTTTTTGCGTAATGGATTGATGTTGGGTGAGTTTTTTAATCTTTGTTCTAAAGGTGGGTTGAGGAATCCTAATTTTAAACCATTACGTTCTCCTGTACCGTTATTGGTTGTCAGAGAGATGTTAGAATTTGATATAGCATTCCTTTCTGAATCAAAAGAACATGTTTCAGAATATATTCGTAAATATGGAGAAAAAGGATTTATAGCTATAGAAAAAATGTTGAATAATAAAAAGATAGAGCTTGGCGAAAAACAGATTTCAGTATTGAAGTCATTTTTATAATTTCAATGAAAAATCTATATTAATATCTATTACTTATTATAGGAAAGTATATATGTCTAAATCTATACCAGAACCTTGGCGAATTAAAATGGTTGAACCAATTAAAATGATAACTAGAGCTGAACGTCAAAGTGCCTTGATAACAGCCGGATTAAATCCGTTTCTTTTAAGAGCGGAGGATGTATTTATAGATTTATTGACTGATAGTGGTACAGGAGCTATGAGTGATCGACAATGGGCAGGGATCTTTTTGGGAGATGAGTCTTATGCCGGTAGCAAGAGCTATTATAAGCTATCAAAAACTGTCGAAGAAGTGTTTGGTTATCAATATAGAATTCCTGTGCACCAAGGCAGAGGAGCTGAGCAAATATTATTCCCACACCTTGTAGAATTAGCCAAAAAAAGTGGAGCCTCTGAACCAATTTTTATATCTAATCACCATTTTGATACAACTAAAGCTCATGTAGAAATGGCGGGAGCTAAAGTCAAAAATTTTATTTTCCCTTCTGCTTTACAGACTGACATATATGATAATTGGAAAGGGAATTTTGATCTAAATAGTCTTAGTTACTTGGATTCACATATTAAGTGCAATATCGTTATAAACGAAGTAAATGAGTTTTTGTCCCTTTAAATAGCTCATCCGGCGTATTGTAACCCCGTGTTTTTCGTGGCCGCTTATTTAAGTTGTTTGCCGCGAGATTTATCTCCAACTCTGATA
>NZ_LDNM01000109.1 GCF_001028135.1 Xenorhabdus griffiniae | reverse complement strand
CAAAATATTGGGGTTGATATTGAGCGGGCGGCCGTCATCGTCAGTAAACTGGCGCATGGCCGTGCGGGCGGCACCGTAGGACGCCTGCGCTTTCGCCATCGATTCAATGGACAGCGCCTTTTTCCCTTTGTTGGACACCGACCTTGTGCCGACCGGATGATCACGGTCAAAAAAGTACTGTTTGTCGTAGCACGGGCGTTCAAACCCCAGATTGACCAGGGCAAATACAATGTCATCCGGCAGGGCAGCCGCCGATTGCCCGGCGCTTCTGGCCTGAATGGCATACTGTCCGGTCTGGTCGTCCTCGATATCATTGCGATCCACTTCAATGGTCGCTTCCCAGTCATCGTTCTCAATGGTGTATTTATGCCCGGACAGGGATTTCACCACTTTTTCACCGACCCATTTGCGCATGGCC
>NZ_LDNM01000108.1 GCF_001028135.1 Xenorhabdus griffiniae | reverse complement strand
GATGCCTACTATAGCAACTGACCGCCTTTTTCAGAAATTGCACTTATCATGCGAATCCAAGATTGATAAACATACTGTCAGTAAAACATGCATATCTATTTTATTGAATTCAATCTTAGTCATATTATTCTCTAAAAATTCTTTAATCGAAAAACTTCTGTGCTAATTAAGGAATCTTTGGTTTGTTCGATAAAACTAAGTGTGTAATTTTTATTCATATGAAGATCAATACTTTCCTGAGACTCCCACCGCTCTATGAGAACATATTTATCTGCGTAGGTATAAAAATCAAAAATATCACAACCTTCTTCCAATAAAGTTACTTCACGAAGAAGAGATAATTTTTCTCCAAAGTACCTGAATACAGATATATTTGGTTTAATGAAAACAACTATATTAATACTCACAATCCACCTCAAATTAAACTAACATTTAACTTACTCACATGAAAGTTCCCTTTTCGGTCTGTATCTAAAATATGAAAGCTACAGTTATCAAGAAAAGAGAGTTTATTATCGATGTGCAGCATATATCGCATAAAAAGAGTAATAACCCCACCATGGGACACCACGAGCACGTTCTCTTCATCTAAATTTGAATTTGCTATCCTTTTCATCTCATTAGTGAATCTGTTCAGACAGTTATCAACACTTTCGCCGCCCTCAGGAGTAAAATTCTTCTCACCTAGCTTATTAACAACGTCTCTCCAACAGAGGGCATCTTTAAATTCTCCGTCAAGAACTCCCAAATGACGTTCTTTTAGATTTTCACGTTTAATCACATTTACCCCAATAACTGAAGATATGATATTAGCCGTCTGTATTGATCTAATGTAACTTGAACAATAAATCAATCTTATACCAAGATGATTCATTTTAGGCGCAATATTTATTACATTTTTTATACCAATCTCACATAAGGGAATATCAGTCTGACCCAACATTCTCCCCCTCAAATTGTAACTGGTAATTCCATGTCTCATTAAATAAATCATGTTTCGTTAACATTATTATTTAAAATTTTATTTATCGATACTTCAATAGACATATCTGAAGAAATCAGACCGTCTGGTATGCTAAGATTAAACTCTTTTTCTAGTACTACTGAAATTTCCAGCAAAGTTAAAGAGTCTAACTCAAGATCATCATAAATAACATTTTCAGTTATTTTATCAACTGAAACATAATACTTATCTGTAAGGAGAGACTTAATTCTCTCAAAAATCATATCTTTCATATCGCATCCATTTAGTTAGTTAGTTAGTTAGTTAGTTAGTTAGTTAGTTAGTTAGTTAGTTAGTTAGTTAGTTAAAAACTATAGATCTAAATACAGAGTTAGGCCATTTAATAACAGCAGCACCCCATGTAATTCCACCACCAAACGCAGTAAGAACAATTTTATTGCCTGGTTTTATTGTATTATTTCTGGCATGGACAGCTAACGTTAGTGGTATTGATGCTGCTGAAGTGTTCCCAAACTCCTCAAGACTCATTAACGCTTGTGTTTCTTTCAAATCAAACAACTGAGTTAAGGTATCTATTATTCTCTTATTTGCTTGATGTGGGACAATATAGTCAATTTCACTTGTATTTGTATTGCTGAGTTCCAATACTTTTTGAACAGAACCTTTCATATATGAAATGGCTTTCAAAAAAACCTCTTTGCCTTACATTTTGAAGTATGAAGATTTTGAAAACGTATCTTTGCTCACTGAAAGCTTAGACTCACTCCCCCCATTTAAAATGGTAATTAAATTTTCATATTCGCCATCACTTCCTGTATAAGTGGAAAGAATATTTTCTTCATCTCCTTGTTCAAGAATTACAGCTCCCGCTCCATCACCAAATAATGGGTAGGTTGTTCTATCATTTTTGTCGAGAATTGTAGTAAAAACATCTGCACCAATAAGCATCAATCTTTTAGATTTTCCAGATCTTATAAATGATTCTGCCAACTCAAGCCCATACACAAAACCAGTACAAACTGCATTTATATCGAATGCCCTAATTTTTCCCAACCCCAACATTGTCGCAACTTTAGGGGCTGTGGCCGGGCATAATCTGTCAGGAGTTGAAGTAGCAACAATTAGAGTATCAATCTCAATACTATTCTCAATATTCATACTAGATAATGCGGCTTTACCAGCTTTAAAAGCTAAATAACTGGTGTATTCACCTTCAGTTGCATGAAATCTGTTTTTTATTCCTGTTCTCGTCGTTATCCATTCATCATTAGTATCCAGATACTCTGAGATACCTTTGTTTGAAACTTGATGTTTAGGTAGTGATGCACCTAATCCAACAATTTTTACTGCGTTTACTGCCATAACTATAACTACCTCAATGGTTTAGTTGATGTGCTACAGAACATCGAACCTGAATATTATTAATACTTGAAACAATGTCAGCACTTCTCCACTTATCGTTTCCTTTATATGTCAAGCAGGTATTCTCTAAAGTTACTTCTAATGTTCCAACCTTTTGGTTATTACATGCATCAGCTTCATTTATCTTTATGCTACGCATCCAAAGATTATTAGAAGCCTCCCTAGTAATACCATCTAACTCATATAGAAGAATTTGACCGATCTGCAAACTTGAAACGAAAGCATCTATATAATCAATATCATCGATTATTTCCCCAAAAGCAGTCTTAATTACTGAGGCTTTGCTTTTGTATTTATTTTCTAAAAAAATATCATTTATTTCATGATTTACATCTTTAAACTCCCAACGACTAAAGATGGAATTCAATAGTCTATCGTTGAATTCTCTCCTTTCTACTTTCTACTTTCAGTTGAACTTGCATATTCCCAACTTTCCCTCGCAAGTAAATTACACCCTCTTCACAATGATTCAGACCAATATTAATTGGAGTATTTATCAGTTTTTCGACAGGAACACGTGATGAACGAATTATCATCGAAGTTATTTTATAGTAAGAGTGGTCAAACTGGTTAAGCAATTTTCCACTTGCATAAGCCGACATTAATATTACATCAATACTACTTAAGTGAGGATTTAGTTTTTTTTTGCTTTTAATAGACCAATCCTCAGGATAAACTAGAGTTAAAGTAGACTTATATTCATTACTAAGTATTTCTTCTTCTTTTATTATATAATCAACTTTTTTATATCCAGAACCAAAAAAACGTGATTCTGATGCTCCTAAATAAGAATCAGCATTGACCAATTTTTTCATGATAGACCTTTATTAAGTACTTTATTACAAGATAAGCTGTGCTACTTCTTTCTATTTATCTCTGAAATAAAAATGATTACCATCAAATGTACTTTTTCTGAATCCTTTATTTGTGTAGTTACTCCAAATCTTCATTTCATTTTCAGAAGCCAAAAAATCATCTCTAGCTGATAGTGCATGTGTTTCACAATTAACCTTGGGGTAAGTCATTCTTGCATAGTAAATTAATACTCTAAGATCACGAGTAACTTTATGCTTTACTTTTTTCAATCTGATAGGGTCACTTGAAACCATCTGAGGCAATCCACCTAAAAGTGTGATTTTTTCGAATGCATTATCCTCTGAATTAAATATCTTAGAATTGACCAATAATTCAGGAGGCTTACACGCAGACACAATTAACCTCTGAATATTTAGATGATTACAGCCCAATATCGCCAGTTCGTAGGCAATAATAGCTCCTATACTGTGACCAAAAAAAGTAAGTTTTCCCTCAAATGCTTTAAGCTGATTTTTGAGGTTTTCCAATAATACACTAAAAAAATCTGTAGAGTTTTTTGACACCGAAAACTCGCTGACTGAATAACTCATAGAGATAATTCTAACTTCTTCAGATAGATGTTTTTTTAAAATCTCAAAAGAGCTGGCACTTCCACCTGCGTATGGAAAAAAGACTAATGCATTCTGTTCATTCATGAGAACCCCTATTATAGTTTCTCCTATTATTTTATTAATACTAAAAGGTAATATCTGCTCATTAATCTTTAAAGTATTAACTCCATATAATAAAACAGCCTTAATGCCGTTATGTAGTATAAAAAACAACCCTAAATATTTCCCCGTGCAAATAATGACACTCAACAAACACCCTCGTCAATTAAAACCATATTCATGTTTATTTTATGTTTACTATACTAAAAAATCCATAATTAATATAAAAAATACATTTTAATAAACTAATTGTCGCATTGAAAATAAATTCAATCAGTTACATAAACACCAAAAAAAATTCAAGCAGATAAATATTTTCATCCAAAAGTAGCCACGGGAATGTATGAGTCTCCCGAGGATAACGTACAAATGCACATTATAATAAACCAATATGGGATTACACTTGCCAGATTTAACTTTCAAGTGCAACGCTTCCCCGTAAACCTAGTGCATGCGGCCGACAGCTTAAGTGTAGAATGTTGAAGGCATACCTAAGAAATTATCTCTTTTCATTTCTCAAATTGTGATTAATCTATACCGTTTAAATCTTCAACCCCCGCGCAATATCCATTTTTCTGGCCACCAACATCGCGGCTTCCAATTCACTGCACTGATGTTCCCGCATTAACGCCCGCCGTTCGGCCTTTTCTTCTTTTTCCGTCATCCCCAGCGCCAGATACAGGCTCGGCGGCACCACCCGAAACAGCGCTTCGATTTTTTTCGCCAGCACCACACCTTCGGTATAACAGCGCGGCAATTTACTGGCGGAAAGCAACACGGCTTTTTGTTCTTCCGTCAGTTTTTTGAAACGGGCGATTTGCTCGACTTCATCCGGGGGCATCGTGAGGCAAAGCCACCATTCGGCCATATTCAGCATTTTCTCAGCGGTATCCGGGTAGTCGGCAAGGTTTTGGGTTGCCAACCACAGCCAGGCGCCCAGTTTACGCCACATTTTCACGACCTTGGTCATATAGGGAGAGAGCAGCGGGTTGGTGGTGGTGATATGCCCTTCGTCTATCACCAGTTGCAGTTCCCTGTCCTGATACTGGTCGCGTTCGGCCAGATTATTCACGGTGTTAATCAGCGACACCATCGCCAGCGCCATTTGTGCCGAATAGTTTTCACGCGCCAGCGTACCCAAATCAATCAAGGTGACATCGACTTCCGGCCACGGCGTGCCGGGACGGTTAAACAGTTCCCCTTCAAAACCCTGGGTAAACATCGACATGGCACCGGCCATTTCATCCGCCCGTGCCCGGCGATGTGCCGTGATTAAGGGCTGGCCGTGTTCATCCTGCTGATGGTTGCGGACGATGGCATACAGGGCATTCTGTAAGTCTGAGGCCAGCATCTGGCGTTGTTCTTCATGGCTGGTGTGAGCCGCCATCATAATGGCTTCACGAATTAATCCCCGATCCGAACGTGTCAGGCGCTCTTCCTCTTTTTTCTCACCCCCGGTGATCATCAGCCGGGCAGCAATTTCCATCTCACCCAGAATATCGCGCTGTTCATCGCCTTCATCCTGCGATTCATCGGTATCCGGAATATCGGCTTCATGAATACGCAAGTGTTGGGGGCTGAGTTGCAGCAACTGATGAGCATCAGCAAACAATGCCAGACTGACGCCACAGCCCGGTTTGATACCGATTTTATTGACGGTCAACCCCAGACTGGCGTAATAATCGGCCAGTAAACCAAAGCTGTTCCCCGCTTCGACAATAAACAAACGCGGTCGGTGGATAGCCATCAGTTGCACCAAGGAAGCACACAGGGTGGCCGATTTTCCTGCCCCGGTCGGGCCAAACAGCAATAAATGCGCATTTTGGGTGCGATCCTGTTTATTCATCGGATCGAAGGTCAGCGGCGCACCACCGCGATTAAAGAAGCTGAACCCCGGATGCCCGGAGCCGGTTGAACGGCCTGTCACCGGCATAAGTCCCGCCAGATGTTGTACCCAGCTCAGGCGACTATACCAGTATTTCTTATCCTTCTGCGGGTTAAAACACATGGGCAGGGCGCGTAAATAAGTATTCAACGGGGACACACTGAATTCCGGTCGCACCGGTTGTAATCCGGTGCTCAGCAGGGTTGACGATAACTGATGCACCCGCTGGTTCAGATCAGTGACATCGTTGCCGCGCACCAGAAAGGTCAGTGCACTGCGGTACAGTTTATGCCGCCGCCCCAGTAAGGCTTTAACCTCCTGCACATCCTGCCGGACACGTGCCGATTCGGTATTTTCCCCCACCGCATTTTTTGCCAGCCGGGTAAAGCTCTCTTCCAGTGTATCCTGTGCCTGCGCCACGATGGTCAAAGAAACCACGGTGCCTGCCGGCATCATATCCATCAGCGCATTGATATTATCCCCCCGTTTCACTTCGCCCGTCAGCGTGCCCGGTTCTGGCGGGCGGCGCAGGCGTTCAACCGGAACCGCTTTATGCGGCAGGCCATCAAACCACCAGACACCGTTTTCGGGATCAGATACCGGTGGGGTAAACCACAGGCTTTCGGCAAAGTCATTATAAATCGGGAGTTCGAGCTGCATGGGCGTTTCATAACTCACCGTGTGGTAAAAATCGACTTTTGCCATGCTCCAGTCCGGGGCTGGGTTAAAATGACGTAACAACCAACTGTGGATCTGCTCGCCATTTTGCCGGACAGCCACAATACCCGCCGCCGCCAGTGAGGAAACCAGCCGCTCGCAGACCTGATTAAGTGCCGCCACCGGGGATACGGTTTGATGGTGTGTCTGCGATTTGTGAGCCGGCAGCCAGCGGTAAACCACCATACGCGTCTGGCGCTGCTGCCCCCGCCACGGTTGCCCGGTAATTAAGCTGTCGTAAAATATCCCCTCAGGCTGGGCAATGCTGTTCAGATGGCGCTCAGATTCAGCCAGGAAAGCGGCTGTAAAGAACGTATCTTTTGCCCAGGGTTTTATATAGTTTCGTAACGTGTTGAGGTAACTGGCTGGATCATCTTCATCCTGACAAAAAAACTGCACCACCCAGGGTGAGATATCGTCTTCTTCCAGACTGTCCTGGATCGCATCCTCCAGTTGATCCCGGATTTCAATCAGCCGTTCCACTGGACGCCCTTCGGTGGCCACCGGTTCGATACGATAGACCGCACCCACGGAAACCCCGTCATCCAGCAACAGGCATTGCCCGTCTTCCAGATATTCCACCCAGGGCAGGTAGTCAATGATGGAGGGACTGGCCCGGTAAATCGCGGCTTCATCGGCTTCACGCAGCTTGCCGGGGCGATGCAGTGCCTTGGGATTTTTCATTACAGAGCCTCCGTGCGTTCACCCGGCAGGGCGTACTGCACCTGCTGATAAAACGGGAACACCGTACTGTAGCCCGGTATCGGCGTATTGCCTGCCGCCAGATGCGGAAAGATATACATCACCATATCGGGATTGGGGAGACGGGGAAATTGCTGGCTGATTTCATGCTCAACCGAGCGACTGTAATGATAGGACTCTTCCAGCGCTCGTCTCCGTTCGGTCCCGGTCAACGTTCTACGCAATGCGGTTCTCGCCTGCACGGTAGTATGACCGGCTTTATTGCCCTGCCACATCGCCAGCACCGTCTGCTCACCGGCAGGCAGCAACGTGTCTTTCGAGGTCGCGCAGCCTGCCAGAAGCCCAGTCAGACACAGCACGACAGAATAGGTTATTTTCCGCATATATCGGTCTCCGTAGTGCCTATAACCGTAAACGTGGCAAATTCAGGATGGACGGCCAGTTCCGATACCGTAAACGGCAGGCGCTCCCACTGTTCAGGCTCAGTCTCGTTGTTGCCTGCCACCATGGATTGCCACTGTTTGTCTGACAGGCGCAAGACAGTAAAATCACCGTCACCCAGCTGTTGACACGCATTGCCGATGGCAAAATACAGCCGGGACGTTTTTTTATGGACAGGCCGCCAGTAGAGCTGAACTGGTACAGGCTCAGCGTGTGGGGGTCTGTTAATTTGCAGGCAATAGGGCTGACTGGCACTGAACAGCCATCGAAAGACAGGTTTTTCCATTAATCTAAGGCTTCCTGAGTATCATGTTGAGTAGGTTCACTAACGTCGTAGCGCACCTTACGGCCTTTCGTTTCATAATCCATTGCCAGACTTTGGGTGATATGCACCACAACACTAGCACCGGGCGGCACGTAGACCGCATCAAACGTCTGGCTGTAACGTTGTTTGAGCCATTCGGTGATGTCATTCATGCCACCGGCCATGGCTTTGCCTAATGCCGCCTGTCCGGCGTTGCCCGTTAACGCGGAAGTGATGCCGCCCGCACCGTTGGTCTGGGCGGTTCGCTGACTCTCGTTCAAGGCGTCCCCGGCCGAATTCATGGCCGAAAGGGCAAACAGCGTCGGCAGATAGGTGCTGGCGTTGGATTTACGCTCACCGCTGATACAGGGAATGCCGTTTTCATCAGACAACCAGCCGATACCCTGCTGATTTTGCCCTTTGCCCGGCAGGGTACGCACGGTGCCGTCCTGAAAAACAAAGGTGATGGAATTGACCTGCCCACGCACACAGGAGAGGGTCCAGTCGCCACTGGCAGAACCGGAAACCACTGCCCCTTCCACTTCCGGCAGTTCGATGCCGTTGGCGGTCAGGTTGTCTTTGCCAATCAGAATCTTGAACGGGTAAGGGTCAGTCACGGTGCCATTGACAGGTACCCGGCCTAATAACGCAGTCATCGCCTGACTGCCGACCAGCGTGGCATTTTCCGGCAGGGTATAGACCGGGGTTTCGTTCTTTTCCTTCAGCGCGGACTCGTTCTGCACTTTTTGCCCCGCTGTCGGTTGTTCGCTTAAAAAAGAAGTGGGATATTGCGGTGTCGGTTGACCATGACCCATCGCTTGCAACGCTGTCGGTTTTTCATCCGCCGGATTGACCCAGATAAATTCATCCTGCCCCCTGACTGGATTGGCGGCATACGGATTGCTCAATGCGCTTTGGCTTTCCGGTGCAGACAAAGGTGTTGAATTTAACCGCTCAGTGAGCAAATCAATTTGTGCCAGCAAACCCTGTTGATCATCCTGTAATGCGCGCTGACGCTGTTCATCCTCCTGACGGATAGCCGTAACTGCCGCATCGATTTGGCCGGCAACATCAAGGCGCTGGTGCTTTAACTGGTCATTTTCTTTCAAAATATCGGTATTCTGCTGGCTTAAACGTTTCTGCTCTGCCCGTACTTTATTCAGTGCCCCTATCAGGGTACGCAGGGTATCTTCCGGCGTATCGCCACCCACCCCCAGCGCCTGCAACTCCTCCGGTGACAGCGTGGCCAATACATGATTCGACGTCGCGCTGGGCGCAGCACCTTCCGTTGAACTGCAACTTTTGATACCGATAAATCCACCAATAACCAGCACTGTCGGCACCAGTATTTTCACCAACGCATTGGACTTAACTTCCATGACGGCCTCCCGGTTTCACCGATGCCGGCTCAGGGATAAAGGCATTATCCGGCAGCCCTCTTGTGACGAGGTACAATACCGTCGTATCCTCCGGTGACCCCATTTCACCCAGCCAACGATGCTGGAACGTGGCGGCCACAAACTGCCCCTGTAAGATGCGCGGGTCGAGGGTAATAGTGCGTTTGGCCGTATTGCGCAGTTTCAGCGCGATGACCGTGTGATGGTGTAATCGCCAGCCTGCCAGCGGAGAGATGCCTATCGGCTCTGACGGGTAGAGTGTGGTGATGGACGGGGTCAAATGCAGATTCACCGGCTGGATGCCTGTCACCGGTTCGACGGTACGCAACGGGGCATAGAGTTGCTGCGCGGCATAACGGGTTAAGGCGACCGGAACGGGTGCCAATAATTTGGCGTTGCGCTGCTGTTGTGATTTTTCAGTCGGAAGGGGTTGTTTTTCATCCGGGTAAACAATACGCACGGGTTCCGTTGCGCCCGTTTTATTCGCGGTGATATCCAGTAAAATGATTTCACCGTTTTCGCTGTCTTGCAATTGCAGGCGGGTTGGCGGGAAGGCATTGTGGGCTTTCAGGTACACCGCCCCGCCGGCACTTTGTACCCGCAATGTATCACTGAGTGACGGCGGCAAACCGATACGGACATTCCGGTCAGCAAAAATAATGCGTTCCTGCCCCACTTTGAGTGAGATGGATAATGGAATACGTTCCCACTTCATCAGTTCATCAGCCTTTGCACCGACGCTGAACAATAACAAACTGACCAGTCCCAGCCAGCGGCCAAATGACACTCTGCTCATTGAAACACGCCCTTTTTCTCTTCCACTGGCTGCGGTATCGCTTCCAGCCGCTGTGGCATTCCGTCGTAACAATCCAGTGCCAGCCCGAAGGGATTACGCTCGGCATCCCCTTCCCAGCGCACCACTTTCAGCGGATAACGTACCAGTGCCCGTTTGACCGGTTCAGCGTGATAATATTCATCGGCCACCAAATCCAGCCGGACTACCCAGTTATCTCGGTCATGCACCGTCACACTGCGCGTCCCATAGCCCCGGCCGGGAATTTCATACACCACCCGCACCCGGTCGAGCAGCTCGCCACTGTCAGCACGGGTTCTGGCATCTTCACGCAGAAAATCCTGACAGGCCGGCGTCAGATAAGGGGAAAGCGCATAAATTTTGGCCGGATAGTCCTGTGCCCCGTTTTTCGGCCAGGCATTCAGTTGCTGGAAAATATAAAAGGCGAAACTGTAGACACTGGGGGCAGGTACTTCCCACCACGGGCGCGTGCTGCCGGTGCGTAAGTCCGGCGGGTTATGGATGGTGAGATTGCGCGGTGACGCCATCCATCCCGTCAGGCTCAGCAGCAATACCAGCACTAAAATGCCGCACGCCACTCGCAGGGTCAGAATATGCTGGTCCCGGTTTTTCACCGCATGACGAAACCGACTCATCACAAGCTCCTGCTTCGGCGCAACGACCAGCCCCGGGCGACAATAATCAAGGCCGGATCACCGAGACCCAGCCGGCATTTTTTCTCTTCCAGTTTCAGCCAGATATAATTCTCCGGCTTGCCACGCTTGAGCTGTGCCAGCCAGCGCCCGCCAACGCTAATCAGTAACAGGGGCATCACCAACATGCCGGTCGGGAGCATGACCCAACCGGCTAACGGGATCAGGGGAAGACTGACGGCCAGTCCGAGTACGATCCCGGCCAGTGCGGCCAGCCCCATCTCAGGGATGGTGAACCCGCGAAACACCACCGGTTCGGCGTTTAAGCGGTCAGGTAAGAAAGCGATTGTCTGCATGGTGGCTGCCTTAAAAAATAATGCTGGCCGACTTCGACAGCAGCCAAATCACGGCAACCAACAGCACCACGCCGACCACGATGATGGCGCCAAACTGGGTCCAGGTCGATTTGCCATCCCGCACTTCGGAAAAGGTTTCGACGGCAGCCGAAGCAACCTTAAAGAACGCCACCGCTGATAAAATCAGCCCGCCAATCACAATACCATCCTGCGCGTATCCTTTCGCCTGTCCCAGCAATCCGCCCCCGCCACCACTTTTCGGCGGTTCGATAGCCGGTAAATCGGCCCAGGCTGATTCACAGGAAAGGCAGCACAATAAAAGAAAAGCGTTTATTCTGGTCATCAGGCTCGTACCGATACGCTGGCAGACGGTAAAAATTTGCTTCATATTGACTCTGTTCCTTTTCATTATGTTCGCTGCATTAACTGGCAAACATCCAGACAACCATGACCAGCAATACTGTGGTTCGAATGGCAAACTGTTTGAGGGTCTGATTACGCACTTTTTCATTCGCCCAGCCATTCCAGACATCCACTGCGGCCCAGGCCGCCCAGAAAAACACCGTGGCTAAGAAAAACCCGACACACACCAGATACAGAAAAGTGATATCAAAATGCCCCGAGGCCACTTCAAAAGCATTGCGTTGTGCCTGCGTCATTGCGAATTTTCCTGGCGGTAATGGCCGGATAACGCGCCGGATCCCTGGGGCTGGTCGCGGGAAGGCGTGAGATAGTGATCGATACCCGCTTTGATGGTGCTGAGATCAGCCTGGATGCGCTGATAATCAAAGTCATAACGAGGAAGTTTTGACGTATCCGATTGCTTTCCTGCGATGCTGGCACGCTCCAGTGCTATCTGCACCTGCTCAATCAGACGCTTTGCACTTGCCAGTTCGTCTTTTTCGGCCGCATGAGCCAGTGGTATACACAACACAGCCAGCCCCAGCAGGCAGACAGAACAGGATATCGAAAAACCACCGCGCATAAACACTCACCTTATGATGGGTTCCAAAATGCCAAGGATGCGGCGTTTTTTAGCGGCGGTCAGTAATAAACTCTTTATGCTTTGGTGAAAATTAGCTAAATAGTCTGACTAATTTATTTGATTAACGGTTTAATAATAAAGGAAGACACATGCTGCGGATTGATTTAAACGTCCCCGACGATGAATACGAGAAAGTACGGAAGCTGGGCGCGCACTGGGATGCGGCCGCTCAAACCTGGTATATCGACAGCAGTTTTGACCCGACCCCGTTTATGAACTGGCTGCCGTTCTACAATATCCATGCCGAATCCTGGTATCTCGCCCAAACCCAGACGCCGTGCCCGCACTGCCATGAACACACTACCGTCACGGCATTTATGCTGCCTACCGGACACCAGCTACTGGAAGCGGATAACGGCGATGAACCCGGCACGGAAGTAGACTACTCTGAGCAGGACAGCCCGGCATTTCTGTTCTATATCGCCGATATTCCCACTATGGTGCGTAGCGTACTGCCCGGTTTTCATCACACGTTACGCAAAGCGGTCAGCCAACGGCTGCGCAGGCAGCACTGGATAAACCATTGCGAACACTGTGGCGCACAGCAGGATGATACCGATATGTTTGCGGAAGTTGGTGGGGCATTTTTCCCGGCTTCCAAAGAGCAAGCGGCGGCGATTCAGCTTCACCGTATTGATCAGCCCTTTGTGGGGTATTGTGAAGATATTTCTCATCATCACTACCATTTCGATCCGAAGCTGGATACCCGAGCCTGTAAAGCCTGTGACTGGTTTGAATGGATGACACAGGTAGTGAATGTACCATCAAAGTATCCGCATTAACAAGGAAGACTGACGCGCCGCAGAGCGGCTTGTCTGCTGACGATGGAACACAAAACAAAAACCCGTTTTGTATTCCATCGTCCAGCGTCTCTATTCGATTCGATTCTTTATGTGTACTTTCTAATGTAAGTGTTAACTTCATCAGCAAAAGGAACAAATGTACAACCAACTAAATATTTATCTCTTTGTGCATGCTTATATTCTTTGAATATACCTACAGCCCTAAGTGTAAAATCCCCTGTAATCTTATGCTCCATTATTTGAGCAATAACACTACCGCTCATACCTTCCAATGATGGTATAGACTTTAAAACACTTTTATCTTCATAGATTATATTTTTATTTTTAATTTTTTCGTCAAACCAAAAATATATATCTTCATTTTCTTTATTATATTGAAAACTATGGAATGTAATATTGTAAGAAGATAATCCTTTATGATTTCTATCGATATGAAATTTATTTTTTGAAGCTGGATATCCCATTATGACAAAAGAAGAGGTTTTATTCACTAATGGTCTTTCATCAGAATTAAAAAAGAGCCAACTATTTTGAAGAGCAATCATTTCTTCAGAAAAATAGATTATCGCATAATCTTGTTTATCATTATAGTCAACGTTTACTTTCTGAAAAAGATATTTCTCTCCATTAATAGAAAAAAAAGGCGATGAACTTTTGTACAATTCATGAACTACATGTGCAGCTGTAACAATACAAGGATATTTCCCATCAAGCATATATAAAAAACCGCTACCTATAAGTGACACACTCTTCATACTGTATTCGTCTTTAGCAAAGAACGAAACAAAAGATTTCTGCCATTTTTCAGACAGCTGAGTAGTGCCATTTTGCTCTATCCAAGAAGTAACGTGTTCAATAACTGGATAATATGGATAAAAATCATAAGAGGAAATCAACATATAATTAAAACCTTATCAGAGATAACTAAGTCATTTTCACATGAATTAAGACTAGACTATGCATGAATATTTATGAAGAATTATTATTGATTTATCACTACGTAGTTTACCGGCAAGCACCTTAAAGATACTTTTTAAACATCGACGTTGTTATCACCACCGCCATACCCAAAAATAGCGCTGCTGGCAACAATATCACGGTGGGATATACCACATCCGGCCACGATAAATACAGTACACAGGGGATCGTGCAGGCCGGTTTTATGCCCCGT
>NZ_LDNM01000107.1 GCF_001028135.1 Xenorhabdus griffiniae | reverse complement strand
TGGTTTGGCCCGTTACCAATGGTTCGATAGCCCAGTTCTGACAAACCGAGGTTTTTCACAAACTCCGGTTTATCAATAATGTCCGCGCCATTCTTCGCTTTTTCGAGGCGAGTATCGGCAACAGTTTTTACCGCTCTAGGCGTCGTTGCCATATTTTCAGCATTACTATCAATAGCATTGCTCAATTTGGTGATACCCGCAGTCGTCAATGACGCGGCGGGTACAGTAGAATCAACCGTAGCCCGTAATGCGTTGAGTAATCCGTTTTGCAACGTTACCAAATTACCATCATCTAAAACGTCACTACCCGTCGTTTCAGCAATAAACTGTGCTACCACAGTTGTAATTACTGACGCCTGACGCCAAACTTTGTTTAACTCCTGTGATTTAGCCACACCGGAGCTAAACCCATTAGTTCGTGCGGCCAGTTTCCCATATTCCTCGTTCGATAATACGTTCGATCCGTCCGCGAGTCCGAACGGTAGAAACTCATTTTTTGCCATACTTACCTCACAATTTCACAGCCCAGCCGCCAGTATCAAAACCCGCGACATAATCATTGTTAATATCAAAACCAAATAGCCCGCCGGACGCTGAGTTAATATAATTATTAACCCGCACTGCCTCGGGTTTAATGTTCAGATAACCCTGACGGATAACCGATTTGATGACCTCTGGTATTGCACCTCCGGTTAGAAATACGTCCATCGACATGTCCTGGTTATCCATGAAAAATATTCGCGATTCCCCATCCGGTAATATCCGCTGGTAGATCCGTTCCAGCATTTCACCCGAACCATCCCAGTGATTGGCCTTGATTTTCACCCGCAGCAACGTACGGTACGTTTCATCGTCCAGCTCAGTAAATCCGCTCTCACTGTCGTACCGTCGCTGCCAACTACCGTGATCAAAGCCCAATTCTGCGGTATCGAGCGAAAAATACACGCCAACAATAGGTGTGCGCACGTATCGCGATAACCCTATCCATTCCCCCGTTGCGTCAAGCTGCTCGCCTACTGCGTTGTCCAGTGAGTAGGCTGCATTGAGTTGTCGAGCTGTTTGGGTAATGTCTGAAAGCACGCGGGTAATGAGGTCAATGTGGGCAACGAATTTAGGTGAATCACGGTGCTGAGGGGTAATGAGTTTTAGATAGTCGCTCATGTCACCACCAGTTTTATATTGTCGGGTTTACAGGTCGCTACCTCGTTGAATCGGATTTTTAAATTGCCGGTTGCTGCCGAATCCAACGAGCGCCCAATTTTAATTTCGGTAATGTCGTAGGTTTTCCCCTCCTCGTCACCTGGCAGGTTCACTGGTACAAAAATTTTGGTGAGATAAACACTGTCACCAATACGCAGCGAATTGATGTAGTCCGCTATCGCGGTTTTGATTTTGTTACCTACCGCAGTTGTATAGCCCTCAAACGGGATCAGGTGGATTTCAATAAACGTCTCTATATCTACCGGGCGAGAGAACCGTATAGGGCGTACAATGTCGTAGCAGTCGGTAATTTTGATGACGGTGTCGCCATAGGTTCCCCCGCCCGGTGTTTTTTTCAATGCAATGGCTCTGGCTATTTCCATAGCGTCACCCCCATCAACGATCACCGCGATGGAATGCGCCGATATGCCGTGCTCGTTGGTTTCACCGGTATCGTTTTCAAACCCCCTCAGACGAGAAACACCATGTATCAAACTGATAGCACCCAGCATGCCGTCGAGTACCGTTCGTGATGGCAACGCAACGGATTTACGCTGGCGTATTCTGACATCGGCATCTTTTTCTACGGCTCGCCCGGGGGTAGCGACTGAGTGGTTCTGCACGCTCTGCCAGCCACGTGTGGGTGTACCGATTTCAGTAATATCACCTACCGCTGCGGTAATTGCCCCTGTTGTCTGACACGTTGCGGTTACTGTTACCATTCCGTGGGTGCCAATAGCGACAATATCTGGCAGGTTCCACGAATATCCTTGTACATCGCGCACAGTGCCGTTTTTGATCATAGTACCGACCTGACCAATGATCTCCACGTCACAGGTGGATTTCGTTGAACTGTGACGTGTCATACCGTTGATTGCTATGTTATTGGACAATGCCGCACCCATCGCCGTTGACGGGCTATAGGAGTTAAACGCAGCAATAACAGCGTTGTTCGCATCGTGGTATGCCTGCGCGTAAATAGCGATCATCTGCGCGTCTTTGCTGTCCGGCTCGAGGTAGGCGTCCTCGCCGTAAATCTGGCGAAAATAACCTTTGAGCCGCGCAGATATGGTCGGGTAATCAGGCGCGGTAATGCCGCTCGCGGTAATTTTGGCCGCAAGCCCTAATGATTCTAGATTGAGCATAATTTATCTTTCGCTGGTTACTGTGGCTCTGCCGTAGTGGGTGTTGATAGTGGCAGTGAGGGTAATTTTTCGGGTATCGGGATTACGACTGGCATCGAGTGAAACTATCTCAGTCACGCCCTCAGTGCCGAGAATGCGCTCACGAATGGCCATTGCACTAGCATAGTTTTTCTCTAATACCGCCTCGCGGTAGGGGGTGCCCTCCGCTATGTCTAGGAACCAGTCCCCGCGCCATAAATTGAGCCGGGTTTTAACTGCCTGTGCGACTGCGTCAGGCGAATTGATCCAGAAGGTATTGTCACCCTGTCCGAAACTGTAATCGCCGTTACTATCCTCTCGTCGGTATCGCATTATTGAGGCCCTCCGGTTGTTCCGCCACCTGACTGAACACCACCATGTCGATGTTTCATCAAACTGATACCCCCCGCAGTTACATCATTTTTCACGGTAACAGGGCCATTCATCGTGGCCGCCCCACCATCCGCGCCCATCCCCTGTGACAGGTTACCGTTAATCGTCACGTTGCCGTTGAGCACAATCTCAGGTGAATTGATCTCGGTGCCGCTGTTAGCCGTTGCAGTTAATTTACCGGGGGTTTTAACCGTGATGTTATGGTTACCGGGTGACAGTTCAATGTACGCTGCGCCGTCATCTGTGCGCAGTTGTGCTGTGCTGGTGCTAATATTACCTATTTTTCGCGCCTGTGACTGAGGGCCAACAATGGCGAACCCGTCAGACAGATTGTGCTGACGCGGGTCTACGGGTTCCTGAATGCCGCCGTTCTGCCACCAGTAATCAATGCAACGGTCAGAAAAAATAACCAGGCACTCATCCCCCGATTTAACGGGGAACGTCAGAGTTACGCCGCCGCCGCGAGGAAAAATAACGGGCACGTCCACCAGCAACGGGAGCGCCACTGACTCCGTTTTGCCGTCACTGTCCGTGACTGACCAACGTATCGCGGGTTGTGCCGTCACGGTCACCGCATCGGCGTTAAATGACTGGATAATGCCAGGTATTGCCACATACAGGCCTGAACTAATCGCCTCCTGCATTAGCAGGAACGGCGTTTCTGGCGGATTAATGCGTTCAAAATGTGTGATCATGCTGGCCTCACGTCCGCTTGTACGGCGGATTGGTTGAGTATTGTTTGGTCAGATTTAGCCACGCAAACCATTTCCATGTAGTACATGGTCTCGCGCGTATCCCCGAAATAACTGACGTTGATAACAACGTAGTCGCCGTCAGCATCAATCGGAGCGGGTTGTTCCGTGGAACCGTTAGTGCTATTGCCCTGCGCAATCCCACCCGTAGATAACCCCGCCATATTGATAGACTCATTATCCAGCCGGATTAATGTTCCGGGGCGAATCTTGGGATTGATGAGGCACTTAACGTTGATCCCGCCGCCAATCGTTTGTTCCGGCATTCCAATCAGCCCGGTTTGATAGGTCAGTACCACCGCCTCAGTGAGATAGGTACGTTTCGGGATAATGTGACATTGCCCGTCCTCGTAGCGCCATTCAGCATTGTTTTGTTTTGCCAGATTGCTGAGTTCATCGCGGTGCATACCAAAACATACTTTACCGCGAGGTGCAATATTCTGTTTAAATTCAGGACGCAAACCGGCGAGAACTCCGTATTGCTCAATATCCCGCATGAGTACCCGGTCTACATCCTCCTGTGTGTACCCCGCCGATATGGTGATACTGATTGTCGCATTATTGTACGCCCGGTCACCATCGCCTGCCTGTATCACGACATAGGTATCAGTGGGGCTGTCTCTCCCCGTGTAGGTGTATTGGATCTGACCGGAGAATATCTGTCCTGAGTTACCACGGTATCCCGCTGAGAATTTTACGATTTTGTACTCGTGCTTGCGTATCCTATTGCGTGTCTCATCGTTCAGGTTATAGATTTTGAAAATGCCCGTGGCAGGCCACGCGAAACTAGGACGGGTAATGCTGAATTTGATTTTCAGCTCAGAGAGGTCGAGGCCGTTACCCTGTTCATCTGCCACAATCAGCTTGCATTCACGTAGCCATTGTTTTGACATAGCGTGACTCCGTATAAAAGAAAAAACCCGCCTTTTGAGCGGGTTGCGTTATCCAGCTTCCCCCAACGGGGGATTCTGAGAATATCAGTAAGTTAGGCTCACCCTTACCGTAAAAATACCTCGTGTATGGGGTAGTCGTGTTCAGCTATGCTGTTTCCATCGTGGATGAAACGCATCCGATTAAGCAGCTCCGCAACGATTTTCTCCACCGCTTTTAGATCCTTGCGGAGTCTCCAATACGCCTCGGCGTCGACTAAAACTTTACCCTCGGGCAGAACACTATCGCTGGCGATAGTTTGCGTATCGTCATAAATTTGAGCATTTGTTGTTGCGTTACTAGTTTCATTAACTGCTATAATCGTCATGTCTATGTTCCTCGAATTGGGTATTAGACTGTTTCACAAGAAGCCCTGACGTCCTGCCAGACAGTCAGGGCTTCGCCGTTGTAGAGCGGTAATATTTAATACGAAATTGTAACATATTGTAAAGAAAGTTAATTTTAAATTGCGATACGCTTCGAATATTAAACTATTTCTACACCAAATACAGGTAAAAACCTATTGTTAACGTCGGTAACCACTGTTAAATTGGTCAATTCTTTTTTATAGATCAAATACCGATCTCCTTATCCGGCGTACAAAAAAAGCCCCGCAGATGCGGGGAACATAAGTATTGTCCGTCCCGGCTAAAGTTAAGGGGCGGTTTATCCCCGCGTACGCGGGGAACATCTCCAGTTGCCTCATTGATCGTACTCAGGATGCGGTTTATCCCCGCGTACGCGGGGAACATATTACTACTTAGCGTGAAAGCACTTCATTTATAGGGTAGTCGATACTGGCTATACTGCGTTCATCGTGAACAAATCTCATACGGTTTTTAAGCTCCGAAAGAACTTGTTCCGAATAGCTGATATCGGTTTATCCCCGCGTGTGCGGGGAACATGTTACTTAGCGTAAAACTATTTCGTTAATGGGGTAATCAAAACCGGTAATGCACTTATCCTCATGGATGAATCGCATCCTATTAAGTAGCTCAGTGAGCATGTCACGGGTGACGTTAAGGTCTTTGCGGAGCCTCCAATAAGACTCTGCATTTACCAGCGTTTTATCATCCATGATTTTATATTTCGAAACTTTCCCGTTCGTGACCGTAACTAAGTACTGGCCGTCTCGGCTAAAGTTAAAGTTAAGGGGTTTCGATGGCTGGTTATTGGTGTGTTCGATGTTATCCGTATCGAAAAATCGGTTCTGTGCATCGACAGCGGCTTCAACTGTGGGGTAGCAACCAACAGAAATTTGCTTGGAATTCACCCAAACCATCGCCCGGTACGGGTTGACCTTGCTGTTTTGCAGGTAAACCCCCTTAGGCAGACTTCTATTGAATGATACTGCCACGTTACATTCCGAGTGGTTAACCTCAATACTTTTTTTGCTACGTAACTGCTTATCAGTAAGTGCCTGCGTGACTTGCGTTTGAAACTCAGAGCTTATATAACCTGCATAGGCAACGGCTAAGAGTTCATGCGCAAAAGTTCCCTGGATTGCTCCGCCTCGTACCATTGTGACCACTTCTTGACCTGACGCCAAATTTGGCGTTAGTTCTGCAATCAATTCTTGAGCTTGTTTACTGCGCACCCATTGATATGGCCTTTTAGCATCGACGTCAATACCACTAGACCGCTGCAACATATTCAGGTTAATCCGCCCTAGTGCATCTGTGATAAGTATGATGTTGCTAACAGCAGGTTGAGGTGCTTGTGGTTTTGCCAGTTCATTCTCCAGCTCCTGCCAACGGTCAACTAAACGTGCAGTAAATTCAGGCGACAATTGAGCAACTACAACGATGCTATCGCGCTTGCCTTTTTCGCCTGAGAAAACATAAACATTACTGCGCGCATTCGGGCTATCTGATTGATTATTATTAACTTCCACCATTGGTGGAAGTTGGATAACACCACGTTTTGCTAACCTTTCGATAGTTCTTTTTACGCTATCATGGCGTGATTCAACTAAGTCAGAAATCTCACGGCTTGACATGGTGACAGCTTGTGTTGTAGGTGCTAAAATGTTCATAGCGTTATTTCCTGTTAAATTTAACGTTGTTCTTGAAGCCCCGATGGTTGCAGCCGTTGGGGTTTTGCTTTTATTGTTCACTTGTTTCATCAAATGACCTCTCCAAACGAATAATTATTTCCTGATATTCAGCCCTGCGATTTTTCAATGCTGCATCTTTTATCTTCCAGAATAACTCTGCGGGCAGACGTATATTTTTTTGCTTAACGGTTTCTTTTTGCATGTTTCCTCTCTTATGCTATCAAATGATATCATTTGCTACCATTTGCCAAGTCTAG
The DNA here is from genome assembly GCF_001028135.1 of Xenorhabdus griffiniae. Classification (GTDB taxonomy): domain Bacteria; phylum Pseudomonadota; class Gammaproteobacteria; order Enterobacterales; family Enterobacteriaceae; genus Xenorhabdus; species Xenorhabdus bakwenae. The sequence continues at coordinate 15,075 of NZ_LDNM01000107.1, read as the reverse complement.
CTATCAAATGCTAACATGTCAATAGTTTCATTTTAGGGCTACCAACATGACTAAAAAAGACGTTCAACTGAACATACGAATGACTAGAGATCTAAAGGACAGAATAGAGGCATCAGCTAAAGCAAATAACAGAACAGCGAATGCAGAGGCTATTACTCTTATAGAGTTCGCTTTAGCGGCACAAGACCACAGCATGCCCAATCTAGTTAATGAGCATCAAAAATTAGAAAACATAGACGAAAACACATCTACCCCTAAAGAATCTCAGAATGTTAAAAATGCGATGAAACTAAACGAGGAGCTTAGAACTGAGATCATGGGGTATCTGGAAGATTTAACCGCTAGACTTGAGAAATTAGGTGTTGACATGGATGAATTAACCCCCCTCCCCGATAGAAAAAAAGCCCCGTGATGGGGCGTATTACCTTTTAGACTAATACGTATCTCGGTATCTACTTAGTATTTGACACTCAGTACCTCGAAGACCAAATACACTTCCCATACCTATGTTACAACTATCTTGTAATGACCTAACTGCCAATCTTGCGTAGTTATACCCATTTTCCGTTACATTATCTTTCATAGCTCTGAGCATACTTACCCCTTCCTGTTTTGAGGTAAGAGCATTAGAGAATGTATCAGAGAAAGATTCCCCAGATACTGCATCTTTTATGGCTTTTCTGAGGTATATATTTTCAGATAGTTCCGGATTATCATCAAAGAAATCATCTATGGTCTGCCGTACAGATTTGCTTCGCTCAGGTGCTTTACGTTCGGGCTGTGCTTGTTGCTCTGCTTGTACATTTTGTTTTGGTCTAATAGCTGCGATCTGTCTATATAATTCGGTAGACCGTTTATACCAACCAAGCAAACATTCTTCTGTTTCACAATTCTTCTCGCGCAGTTTCCAGTTTTGCTTAACTAACTTTTTAAAGTCATTACTATTACCCGTAACAACTTTAGCTTGAAGATAATCAACATAAAGCGTATCGTCAGCCTGAGATAGAGCTGGTGTGGAACATATTAGTTTTTCGGCCTTACTCGTTGCTTTGGTGCAATCGAAACTAGTAGAGGTTGCAGTAGTAGCTACCAGAGATAGTGCGACGGCTATTTTCTTTAACATCATAACTCCGTTGGTAATAAGCTATAGGTCTTTACGGCAATGCTTACAGAATATGGCTTTCTTTTTGATTAATTCATCGCAGTATGGGCAGTTTGTTAAATCCTCATCGATCTTAGCCATAACCGGAGCTACTCCCTTATTTTCATTCATTGCCCACGCCAAACATCCTAGCCATCCAATAACTGTCCATCCCACTATGAGATTTATAAAAGCAATGATATAGATCTTACTATGTATCTTTCTAGAGGCTACATAGGTCGGAAAGAAATAGACAAAGAGTGCAGCAATTGCCAGAAGTAAGCCTATAAAGCCTTCCATTAATACCTCCTCAAGTTAATTTCCACTTGTTATGAAGAAAACCAACTGATTAGTAACCAGTTTTTTTTATTTTTATATAGATATAAATGTTAAATCCGACACACGCTAAGGATGCGACTAGGGCAAGGGTAAAATATACTCACTTAGCATAGGAGCCTCCGGTGCCATAAGCATCAAATTTTGATAAAGTATAGCCTGTTACTGCTACCTAACTCTTCCCCGTTTGTCTCATTTTTTGGATTATGATTCATAAAAATCAAATTACCGTTAAAACCTAGATACCTATACCGCTCCAAAATATCTACGCCAAAAACTAATGGTATGCCCATCACTATCGGCTCGCCATTCGGGCGCATAATATCTAGTATCCAGCCCGCAATTCCCCTGTACTGTATTCTCATGCGATATTCTATGCCGCCTAGCTGAATATCAAATAATTGGTTTTCATTTAATACCGGGATCTCAACTATGTTCATGACAACCACTCCTTAATCCCGTTTATCGCTTGGTTTAGCAACGTGTCGTTGTTTTTGGGCACTACTGGCGTCACCGTCCCCCTATCCACAACAGGTCCGTTACTAAGCGGGTCTTTCATTCGCTCAGGTGGCGGGACTTTCACCCCCTCGACCGTTGCGATATCGACAATAATCACTTCTCGCAAGGTTCAAGTGACCATAAGCACATTCTCTGAGGTTTTATCCGTTTTAACCTCTATTGCCCTGATCAGCATATTTCTGTACCGACGTTTGCCCGTGATGACGTCGAACGGCTCCTTAGCAGCTCTGAGTTCGAGCAATTGTTGGTATATCTCTTTAGGGCTTTTGCCCAAGACTTCTTCGGTGTCAAAATCAAACACTTTCGTTGGCATATCAAAGCCATCAATCATCGAACCGCCACCAGCAAAGCCGATTTCCATTGTCACTTCTGACGGCTTATCGTAAGCATGATCGCTGATAGCTGCACCATGCTGTACCGGATGCTCAGTAATTTCGGTTGCGTCAATGTGCTTTTCCGATATCACTACGCTCGGCACTATCAGCCCTATTTTTCGCGTATTCTGAAAGAGTAACGTTGATAAAATGTCCATTAACTCACCTTAGTTTGTAGATTACGTACCAATATCGCCGTGTTGCGCTGCACTGTTTCGCCAGTAAGTGCGGCTGCTTCGTGCGGGGATTCAACGCCCGTGACATTAATGTTATATACCGGTGCAACTGTGGTCTGCCTATGGGTGGTATTAGAGGATGCCAACCTTGTTAGCTCAGGGGGATTACTCCTATAGCTCATCATGTTATTGGCATTTGCCATTGTATTATCGAACTTTTTCGGGTCAACAGGACCTATAATACTGCTGATATTCGCCATTGAGTTCTCAAGTGCCCGTAGTCCAAAGTTCAGGTTTTTAGCCAGCGCTTGTGTCGGGTCGCCCTGTCCCTGGATTGCAGCCATGACAAGAGGCTTGGGATACGGAAGCGGTTTTTCTATTTCTACCCGACTCATGGCGTTCATCAACGCGAACATAACATCGTCGTTATTTAAATCCAGGCGATCATGCCTGCCTACACCCAGCAGTTGCGCCACTCTATCAATATAATCCTCTGTGTGGTTCTTATCTTTTCCACCCGGGGGTGCCCATTTTCGTACAATTAAATCGACGGATTGGCGTTTAACGTCATCTGTCAGTCCATTGAAATAACGGCGTAATTGCCAAGCAGTGCGTTCTAGGCCTATGTAAGGCGTGCTGAATTTAGCAAAGCGTTTTTCAGGGTGATCTTCTTTCACTGCGCCCCGTTGTTTAGCGAACTCTATATTCAGCGGGTTGTTGTTGCGTTCACCTCGTGTTAGTGCTTCCTGTGCTTTTCCACCGTTTTTATTTGGAGCAAATTTTTCGTCAAGAATTTTGTTGGCTTCCTCTAGCGTCAGTTCTTTACGCTGAACTTTACGCTGAAGCTGATCAAGGTATGGATCGCCTGTTGGTATATCTATTGTGGTTTCTGTGAAATGATAGCCCTGGTGTTGACTACCCCATGTATTTTCTACGCCCAAAGCCTGCCCCGCGTTACCTATAAGGTGTTTTACATCTTTAACGTTAGAGTTCCATGAAGATTCCGCGCTGGCTTTTATGTTGTCCCAATCAGAATATAAATATTCTGCATACGCCAGCCATCCCGCAGCTCGTAATATTTTAACTAAGTTACCTTTACCTAACTGCGTGGATAACTTAGTTAATGACCCTAGTACGCTGGTTAACCACTTGCCACCAAGAAACAAGGCAAATCCCCAGAAAATATTTTCCCAACCGCCGACAGCATCTTTAATCCCTAATAGCGTTTCTTTAAAGGACTCGAGCTTTTTCCCCAGTGCCTTTAGCGTACCTTCCCACTTACTCCAGTCAATAAAACTATTTTTATCTTCTTTCCACCCTTGGTAATCGTCATAGAGCAGGAACATTGCTGCTAGCAAGGCGATGATAATACCGATAGGTGAGGTCAGGAAGCCCTTGTTAAGCGCCCACCATGCCGCCGCGACTAAACCGAATGTTTTAATGAGCGTTTTGCTTTCATCATCCAGCCTACCCCACCAACCGATCAAATCCTGAATGCCTTTGGCGCCGCGAAAAACCAACTGGCCTAGAATATCCGCCATAGCCATGATGGCATCGACTACCGACATAATGACTTTTTCAATAGTCGGCCAGTTATCTAGGATCAGCTTGGTGAATTTCTCTAAACTCGGTGTTAATATCCGTGCCAGTTCACCACCGACCTTTTCTTTCGCGGACTTTATAACCAATCTGAATCGTGAGAACTCGGTCATGAAAGTATTGGCGTGCTTGGCTGCTACTTCGGGGTCATAGCCCAGCGCTTTTATGATCTTCTGATAATCAGCGGCATATTCGCCCACACCCCGACGCATCGCCATGAGGGTATTTTCATCAATACCTAGGATACTGGCATATTGATTTGCCCGGTACGTTGGTAGCGCTGACAACCGTTCGCCTATCAATGCAACCAAGCTCGCGGTATCGCGCAGATTCCCATTGGCATCACGGGTCTGGACACCCATGTTACGCAAGAATCCCTCGCCACCGGGGTTGTTGCGTAAAAACTTGGCGACGCCCTCCAGCGACGCGTTCAACCCCTCGACACTGCCCCCTGCCTGACTGACCGCGTAGCCCAGCGATTTAATCTGTTCTGCGGCTCCGCCTGTGCGTTGAGCCTGCCAGTACAATTTATCCAGACCATTAGCCACAATCGCCGTAAAGCCCACCACCGAAGCGCCGGCGCTCGCCACGGCGGCACCGAGTTTAAAAACGTTGGCAGTGACTCCTGCCAGTATCGCACTGAATTTTTTCTCACCCGCGCCATCGACCTCAAAACCCAGAGAAATCAGAAAATCGCGGATTGTTTCTGCATTAGTGTTGCTCATCATGCCACCGTTTTATTAGTGCCTCGTTTTCGGCGTCTACGTCCAATGCGTCATTCATCAGAGCGATATCGGCCAGATCGATATCGCCATTTTTTAATGACTCATATTTACACATACCGTGACGAACAGGACGCATTAACAGATCGCGTCCATCAGGCAGGGTTTCCAGATCTAGGTTTGGCTGACCAGGGATTACGCGTCGCTCTCTGGCAGGTCGGGAAAAAAATTACTGAGCGACGATTTAATGACATGCCCGACAATTTTCAATAAATCCAATCCGTTAATATCGTCAAACATCAATTGCTGACCGCTGTAAATACCGCTCCATGCACCCCCTGATTCACGGCTGACCACAGACAGGCATATGTCATTAATTTCGTATCGCGCCTCTTTACCCATTGAGCGAATAGCCTCTGCCAATGGTGTGATAAAATCGGCCATATCGCCCAGTGTTGGTGTGATACCGACGGTAGGTTTGAGCGTGTCAAAAATCGGTTTTAACGCCGGTATGGCGGGTATCAATGCGACTGCTAGATCCTGTTGTTGGAACGCATTCAGTTTACCTGCACGGTATTTTTTGCCGTTAATTTCGAATTCCATACTATTATTAACCCTCGTTAAAATGTGCCGAGTATCATGTCGATTTTGCCGCAATCAAAAACCCAGCTGACTGTGTTGCCGGTTTTGGCGTTGGAAATATCCGGTATTTTCTGGAACGCGACCGAACGCCCCGTGTGTATATCGCCTGAGTGTTTGTTACGCACGAGAATGACGTTATTCCCCCACGTCGCTGACGAAAATTGTTGGGCGTTGTACATCAACATGAGTTTGGCATTGGCAGGTGAGGTTTTCAGCAATGTCACTGTGATGGTGCCTGATTTGGTCGCCGCCAGTGAGTGCATGACCTCGCCGTCAGCCCCTACGGTCATGGTGTTTTTGGCCTCTGACATGGCGATAACGATCCCCTCCTCCGAGGTCGCCGCCCCGTTAGCCAAATCGACCATTCCCCCAATGCCCGTTATCGTGGCGGATACATCCAGAAATGAGTATGTAGCCATGTGATTACCTGTTTACGTTAATGATGACATCAGCGAAATGGATCGCACCTGCCAATTTGATAGCACACTGAATAACCGGGGCTATCCGTTTCTCGCGCACAGCCTGAACCTGTTCTGATATTGGTTGAGCATAGGTATAGTACCCCTTAGTCAGCATTTCGCCCCGGTTCAGTGCCCCGAATGAATCTCCGCCCCAGAGACCGGGGGCTATCAACCCATTGGTGACGCCCTGAGCCAGTGATTGCTCCACGTTGGCCAACAATTGGGTCACCCCCTCGTCGGTCTGTGGAATTTTAGTCGTGCTGGTATACATCAGATTATAGAGGTTGGTCTGGACATAGTTTTGTAGCCAATCCAGCCCGTGGCGTTCGTCAATGAACGTCCCGTTCGCCATCACACCCTCTTGGACGATGGCGGTGTCGTTGTTGTAATGGACAAAAACATTGCCGTTTTTCGATTTGAGTGAATTCGCCTGTGTAGCGGTCAATAACTCAGCACTAATAGCGGGTTCCTGTTTGAATTTCAGGGTGATAGTGGTGCGATTGCCCTGAAAATTCACCGTGAACATGCGACCAAACAGCGATGCCACCGCATAGGGTTGTGCTGAGTATTGCCACAGCGTGCGGCTCAGGAATGTGCCTTTGAGTTGAGAGCCGATGTCGGTATCAACATCAGTGTCGAGCACATCCGTTTTAGTGACTGTATGCCCGTAAATACGGGAAACAGACGCCGATTCAATGTAGCGAGCCACACTCAGCACATCACTGTCAGACAAAGTATTGTCAGCGACGACCAGCCCGTACCATGCGCTCGACGCATCACCCAGCGCCGCTACGGCCTCGGCGATAGTCTCAGGTTGGGTGGGGTCAATAACTGTAGCGCCTGATATATCATCCAATTTCAGAATATCGCCAATATAGTTGCCACTGTCTGCGCGGGTGACATAGCCAAGTTTCCCCGTGGTTTGCAGTGTAACGGCGAAACGGGACGACGTGCTGTCCCAGCGTACTGAGGCGTTTTTCAATTTTTCAGACACACGTTCCGCGACGCCATTTAAATTGGTCTCGTTGCTAAAATCGATGCCAATAATGGCCGTTGATTTACCGTCAACAGTGAGTTTGAATGAGCCATCGGTAATCGAGGTAAATCGACTCATAGCCTGTTCTGATTTGGTCAATACGGCCCCCCGCACAGCCGCAGATACCGCTGTTTTTGCCCAGCGTCCGATATACAAATCAACGGGTTGGGGTGATTGCGAATAGTACAGCGCTGCGGCCTGATATTCAGGGGTATCCATGCCAAAATCGGCACCAACACCCTCAATATCTGTGTAATAACGCAGCCGTTCGTGCGTGTTGATTACATTACTGTCTCCGACGACCAACAACGAACCAAAATTTCTGGCCGAAGCTGCACGTGGAGCCATGTTAATTTTGACATTAACAATGCTAGAAATAGGTAACCCCTGCATGGGCTAATCTCCGAAAAATATAGATGGTGCGTCGAGCAACGATTTAACGCCGTATCGACGAACCGATTTGCGCCGCAATATGACGGTAATGTCATAGCGGCGTACCCATTGGTTATTAATGAGTTCAGGGAACGCGGTGATGCGGGAATGTTTCACCACGGATAACCCCATTTGGTTGAGTTCAGCGTTGTTCTGGCTCAGCGAAATGCCATCGCGAAAACGTGTTGCATACCCCTGACTGCGAGGGCCATAAAACGAGGCTGCGCATTCGAATTCCTCATGGCGCCAGAGTTCCCCGTGCTCATCGGTTTGGCCGGCGCAGGCCGGATTATCGTCCGCAGGCAGCTCAACAATACCGAACCCGCACCAGTCAGTACTGGCAGGCGGCTGTGCAACCGGAACAGGCGTCCATCGGGGGCGAACCATTCCGGCTGATAATCCCGACACCCCGCGCAGCCACTGACTGAGCCGCCTGTCCAATTCCTCGTCGTAGGCGGGTTCATCATCCGGCGTTAGCCACCCTGCCTGTTCTGAGGTGTTCATGGCGAACCTCCATCAAATGGCAACAACTCACAGTGCGCCTGAACAAATCCCGCACCATACGCTGTGTAGGGGTCTACGGATTTAACGAGATATTCACGGTTCTGGTAGGTGACAATATCACCCACGTGACCCGTTTCACCCGCACTCAACCGCTCAATCGTAATAATCAGAATATTGCCCGTGACGGTTTGCCCTGACATACGAATTTGCGCCTCTACCGACCGATCAACCGTCACTACCCCAGCGAATTGACTGACGGTATCGGTCGATTTTGGAAACCCATCTGCATCTACCCCAACCTGTCTGCGTCGATATATCAATGATGTGTCGCAAAAATCAGGGTCGAATAGCACATCCGTGACATCCAATAGTGGCATGGTTATTTCTCCGATTTATTCCGAACCACATAGGTGATTGAACGACGGTACGAACCTGTGTCTATCAGTGGTCGGGCGTTAGAATTATCGGGTGTATTCCCTGCCCGTCGATTCTCCATCTCAGCTTTCGCCCCTTTGCGCCCTCGTCTGGCGCGGGCGGCAACGGTTGGGTCTGCCAGTGGTTCAAAATCATGCGTCGTCATGTAACGTTGCACGCCCTGAACTGCCAGCATCCCCGCTTTATTCAACGCTTTTTCCGCCTTGTCCTGTTTACCGTCCAGTACCGCTTCCGCCGCGATTTTCAGTTGTTCTGTGGTTTTATCTTCCACTGAATGAACCCCGGGGCGGAGATGCGGACGGGGCGGAATATTCTGAGCAGGGGAACCGAATTCGTTGATATAGCCAATCCCAGCATTGCCGAACGGCACATCATCACGACTACTGTTTTCAGCGGGAACGCCCACCAGTACGTCACGATTGCCGATGGTTTTTAGCGCGTCTAAAATGGCGTTAGCCCTGTCAACTCTGATTTTCAGCCCGCTTTTCATAACTGGATACCTCCTGCGCCAAACGACATCAACAGTTCGTAGAACTCAGAACCATAGCGGGTGTTGTTCCAGAATCCGGCGTTAGGGTTCAGGGTCGCGCCAGTGTCATAACTGACGCTGACTTTATCCACCGATTTAGAGGATACTACGCCACTATTAGCGCCACCTGTTCCGCCCGCTGCTACCGACCGACTATCCGCCGCCCACAGTGTCATGTAATGGGCTACCATCAATTCCACCACATAGCCGAACATATCCCCGAACCTGTTTTCGTCTAGCTGTTTATCAGCCAGATTCAACCGGAACTGGATTCGAGTATCGGGGAATTTGACGGTGTCAGAGAACTGAGGAAAATCGAGGCGGAACTGAGCTACGGTGGGCAGAACCCTATTTTTTGTTGCCCCCATTTTTACCCCCGGTGTTGTTGGTCTGATTTGGTTTTGCAAGACCCAAAACCAGCTCATCTATCCGAGTATCCCGCTCCTCAAGTTGCTGTTTCAACTCAGCAATCTGGGTGCCACGTTCCACCAGTTGGTTATCACGTTCTGCGATAATTTCTCTGAGTTCGGTATAGATAGCTTCATGATCATCCTGTACCGTATCCTCTACCGCGCCGATGGTTTCCGCATGAGCCTGTACGAACCAATGTTGGGCGACTGATTCACTAACATCATAGTTTCCGACAGTGAATGCCTGAGATTCGCCGTTATCATGAGTGAATCGAAATGGTGTATGTACTCTGATTTTCATCATTAAATACCGTCCATATAGTTCAGAGTTTCACGATAGACCAGCTCAACCGCACCCAATTTTCCGTAATAGGTCACCATCTGATACAAGCCGCGATACTGGATCGGAATGCTCTGTAGAGGCACCATTGGGAAACGAATGAATTTTTTGTCATTGGTATAGGCTATGGCGCGGTCTTTACCTGCAACGCCTGCACCTTTCGCCCATTTCACCGCACGGATATTCAATGGTGTACCATTCTGGTGATACGCAATGGTGTTAGTTTGCAGATACGTTAACAGCGACTGGTTACCCGCCGTGGAAACAATAATTGATGAAAGCAATGCGTACTGCTCAGGCGGAATTAACAAATCAGTCGGCACCATCGTATAGGCTGAATGTGCCCACGCATCGCTCAACAACTGGTTGATGCTCTCGCGAATTTCGTCTGGCGTAGACTGCGCCCAAGGTTTACGGGCGTTACTGAGGTTAGCGCGTTTCTGGTTCAGCATCCCCTGTAATCCCAGACTCGCGTCACCAACATAGACCTGCTCGTCTACGTCCATGTTCCATTTCAGCGTCATGCCGTCATGTTTCTGGGAATCGATAGGGCGACCGACCTGTTGTGCTGCGTTCAGTTCAATAATTGTCCAACCTAATTCCATTCCCCATAGGGTCAATGGGTGTCCGTCACGCTCAATATTGACGCTAATTCCGGCTAGTGCTGTTGAGTTTCCAGCCACCCAGTTTTTACCGTTCGGGTTGATTGAACCTGCTGCGGCAAATTGGGTATTTGTCCAAGTCGCCATATCGTCGGCAATAGTCACGTCCTCGCGATACTGGATATCACGGCTGTACGTGTATTGCACCAAAGGTAGATTAACGGTCTGATCCAGTCGTTCCAGCTCGCCTATCAGAAAAGCGCCGCTGCTATCTATGGTGCGTTGGTCAAAAGTAAGCATAAGTTCCCTCGTTAAATCTTGTAAGAAATTTCAACATTACCGTCAGCATCGCCCGCGCCGGTAAACTGTGCATTGGGCAATAACACGGATTCACCCTCGATAGCCACATTCAGAAAGCTACCTAGGGGACTTTTTTCAGTGGATTTACCTATCCGCACATAGACCGCTGCACCTTTTTTGATGCTAGACGCGTCGCCGTCGAGTTTCACGATGATGTAGCCACGTTTCAAATTATCGCCAGTGTAGTTATTATCCGTACCAATAATGCGTTCTCTGTCTGGCATACTGGTTGTGGGGTAGACGCGAACATAAATGCCCTGGATCTGGTCCACCGTATCGCCCTCAGCCAGTGGCACGAAATAATCACCCTCGTATTTTCCTGCCAAGCCATAGGCTGGGAACAAGTTTGCTGATTTCAGAAAAATAGGTTCAACGGTCATGTCCTGTAGGCGTGAGATGCCACCGGGAATGCCAAGAGGCATCCGCGTTAAATATGCTGTCATAGTATTATTTACTCCGATTTGCCCAAAAGTCGGCGTTTTGTTTATTCAGGTCGGCAATAGTATTGCCAGAGGATTTTTTAAGGGAGGAACTATCACCCGTTGCCTTAACGTTGCGGTTTTTTGCCAGTTCAGCCACGGCATTAAACGCCAGATCAACAACATGTTTAGGCAGTTTTCTGATTTCGGCATCACCAACGATATTACGCACCATCGCCTGATCTGCACTGACCAGCACTTGACGTTTAAATGCTGTCAACCGGGACGGTTTGGACAAGTCGAACCCCGGAATAATCAACTCAGCTTTGTACGCTGAATCGCCTGTGATTTTTTCCTCTTTCTCGTCCTTTTCGTCATCCCCGTCCCCTGTTTGCTCCTTTTTCTCAGGGTCGGTTTCGTTATCACTGGTTTTACCCTCCAGCGCATCTAGACGAGAAAGTATCGCCTGCGCCCATGATGGAACCTCAGTATCTGCCGTGCCGCCAGTAGACATCTCCGGATCTTTGTTCGGTAAAGGGTGTTGAGGGCTGATATTGATGTTAATGGCTTTGGGTATTTCGCCTGTGCCCTCATCGCCAGTAACCGATTCAGGGGCACTATTCAACGCTTCTTCCATCGCCGCCGAGTCTTTGGTTTTATGCGCTCGTCTCAGGCGCTGCAACCATTTTTGTGCTGTATTAGACATACTATCTCCAATTGAACAACGTATACCGGCGCGCCCGTTTTGGACTAACGCCACGTGATTACCTGTGATTTGATATTGATCAGCTTTGCCTTTGGCGGTTTGCCGATATTCCGCGTTATAGCCGCACGATACCTCATCAAGCCCTACGTCTATGGCCGACATAGCCTCAGTGTCTTTAATGATGAGGTCAGCCAGCATCAGGTCAGACTGTTCACCCTCACCGCGCCTGACGTTTTGAACATGCCCATAGGCCAATTCGCGCCAGTTTTCAGGGTCAACAAACATGATGTTGCCGTTGTCATCCTCGGGGTGCTGTATCGTGACGGTCATCCCCTCAAACGAGGCTAATGTTGCCTCGCTGAAAACCTCGTCAGGTGAGCGTTCAACAACAATCTCGCCATCATCATCTGGCTCTAAATCGGGCAAATCAAAATCCGCGTAAAGCTGCGTGCCCGTTCTGGCGATGGGAACGTCTTTACACAATAGAGAGCCGTCCGCCAGTTGGTAACGGGTGTTGCCAAGACGGGTAGTAAAGAAATATTTCAACGTATCCTCCACCACATCCAGACAGCGGAAATACTCCAACACGATATCCCATACAGAAAATCGATCCATGTGCCGTGCAGCATGAACCAGAGTCCCCCAAGTATTGGAGTTATCCAGCTATAGAATTCAAAATCGCTCATAATTTAATCTTCCGGTATGACGACTTCACAGTAACAACGGCAATTAGGCAGTGTGCCCGCGTGCCCTGTCAGGCCGTCCAGTGTCGGAGGTAAAGCCCATTCAACAAATTGCCCCTCCATTTTTTGATGAGAATCGCGAACGTCCGGATCGTCAGCCGTGCGCCAGATATAACCGGTTGAGCCAATGTTTAGCGCTCGTGCCTGCGTCAGCGCAACTTGTGCCCTGCCTAGTTCTGTTCTGGCGATGAGTTTGGCTCTGGATAACGCCACCTCGCCCGTTCTGGCAATTTCCTGTGCGAACAGCTCATGCCGACCACCAGTAACAACAGCCTCTATCGCCTGATTGTGGATGTCGTACACCCGATCCGCCGCCGCTATAGGTAGTGATTTGATGTATTTAATTTGCTCATCAACGATGGAGCGCATCACATGCCCAACGGGCGTGTTGTTCACTAAATGGCGAAGTTCCTGGCTGATTAACTGGCTACGCTGACGCCATTCTTTCTCGTTATGGCGATTCACATCCAACGCAAAACGTTGTGCCACTCGCTGCGCCCACGGCGTAATTAACTCGCTGTAACTGTCCAGTGCATCCATGATTTCCGTGACGGAATCATTAGAACCATCGTAGGAATTTCTTACGATGTCGCCTACCGCCTGTGCTATCGCCCGTAGGCTTGTTCGATACTGTTTTTCTGGTTGACTGGATATTTTCGGCACTTTCCGTTTCCGATTTCGCGACAAAACCATTGCCTACACTCCCCATGATTTGTTCAGCCTCCGATTGCTCCATGTGATAGGCCGATATCAGCATTTGAATTCCGGTTTCACGGGGGAGCACCCCCGATGCTACAGAACTGACAATTTCAACCATGCTCGATATTTGAGCACCATTCAGATCGGTATTGCCCGTATTCTCAACGAGGGTATTGGGTAGTATCGTGCTGTCCAGCTCATCGAGTTGAGGCGGTGCACCATCATCAGCGTTGTTGATATCCTCATCGGTTATTGAGCCACCAATGCCCGTAACATCAGCCATTTCGCGTAAATCGTTCATGGCTGCCTGTAAATTCATCATACCGCCATCGAGTGCGCCATTCAGGGCGTTGACGGTATTCACTGCAATTGTGGAGCGGTCGAGATCGGACATTTGCCACAGCGGATTAAACTCGAATGTAAAATCATCCGGTAATGGTTTCTCAAACTCAGAGCGGTGCATCACATCCAATAAACGGCGGATAGGTTGGCGTAACCGCCGCTCCTGTTGGGTGCCGATATTGTCGTAATAGTTGGCAAGATCCGCATCGCCGGTAGAAAAACCCTGTGGCGACTGCCCGAACAAACGTACCAAAGGAATACCCACCGCGCCTGATATTTGTTCAGCAAACTGTGCCAGCACATTATCCAGACCACTGAACGAGTATTGATGCGTTTCAAACTCATCGGTTTTATCCATCAGTGTCATGCCTTCGTTGCTCTGGAACTGACGGATCATGTCCATGTGTTTGAGCAACGCGTCCAATCGCTCACCGCCCATCGCAATGATTTCTCGCAGTTTGTCGATACTGTAAGTTCTCAGATGCGCCTTATAAACCAACTGTGCCGCACCGGTTGTGGCACTATCAAATGCCGTGAGCCTGTCGTAAATACGTTCAACAATCGACATGCCCCACTCGTTCTCGGTCTGTGCTTGCTGGTACGGCAGCGTTACACCATCGAACCGAATCAGGCGACTGTGATGGATTTTCCACGCAGGTACACCACGCCCTGTGTTAGTGATCTGGTAGAATTCGGGTTTACCTAAATCCTTACCAATCTCTTTAATACGGCGGTTTAAATCAGGCTCAACCTGCCAACGGTCGAGTGGCAACAGCCCTCTGAATTTGCCTTTGCCAATAGTTTCAGGACGTAACGGAGCAAATGGCGCCTGCCCCTCAATCAGGATTAATCCGACTGCCCCGCCGTAGAGCCGTGACCATTTGATGATGTTGTTCAGGTTTTCCCACAGTTCCAGTTCGTCGAATAGAGATTCCAGCACGCCACGCGCCTTGGGGTCTATTTCAGATGTGATGCGAATACCCTTGCGGGTCATATCATCAGCCACTGAGTCCACCGCTGCCCCGATAATCCAAGACGAACGGTACGCATTTTCTATCAGCATTTGGTTACGGCTCGTCCAGTTTGGACGATACGTAGACGCCGCGTGCTGGTTCGGTGCGTGCATCCCGACACGCGCCATCATGTTCTCGTAGCTGTCTGCGGTGAGCTGCGGTTTGCGATTATTTTTCGCCATTAATAACCTCGTCCTAATATTTCCCAGATTTCCATTGAAATATCCATCGGGGCGTAAAGGATCATGACTGAGTCAGCCAGATTGGGGGATTTAGTCCCGTCCGGTTTTTTGTCCACAACTATTTTCCCGACACCATTCACAGAATAGGTAGGTTGTGACAATTCCATAATGAGTTTATCTTTCAGCGGCATTTCACCGGAAATAGCTATCAGCTCATCAGGATCGTAAAAACGCCCCTCACTCACTGCCCTGTGGGTTTTCTGAAAGCGGGTGCGCAGCGCCCACCATGTCTGCGCTTTCGCGTTGGCGAAAAAATCTTTATTTAGTCGGGGTTCGCTGAATGCATCCCCCGG
>NZ_LDNM01000106.1 GCF_001028135.1 Xenorhabdus griffiniae | reverse complement strand
GCATCGGAAAAAAAGATGGCACTATTTGCTGCTGAAAAAGGGGACGTCCATCACATCACTACAGACTGGGGGCACTGGCCTGGGCAGGGGTTCGGATGGGCGATATGGCAGGCATGATGAGTCAGGGCGTGGGGCAGGTCAGGCAGTCAGCGGGCATGTTCGGGCAAATGATGATGCAGAAACTGTTGTCCAGAGGAAAGTAGTCAAATAGATGTTTAAAACTTAAGGGATAGAACGCTATCCCTTAAGAATAGTTTGAATTTATGTGAGCTTGATTTTTTCCTCCTGTTTAACCTGTTCATAGTTGTTTCGATAATTAATATAACGCGATGCTCGACTTTTATGATGAGTTGAAATGACATAGCCAGTCCTTTATAACTTTAAGTCGCCAAACTGAGAGAAATAAAGGAACACAAGGCTATGTCACAGCAAGATTTTATCATTTGGGTGTTTTGTTGGGTAGATGACAATTTAACGCAGTTACAGCAAGGTATGCGATTCAGAAGCCGGGGATATCCGCCTAAACTGAGCGATGCAGAAGCCATCACGATGGAAGTGGTGGGCGAATTTTTAGGCTTTTCAACGGATAAAGGCATTTGGACGTACTTTCGTGACCACTGGCGCGAGTGGTTTCCGGAACTGGGTTCACGCGCCAATTTCGCTAAACAGATTTCGAATCTTTGGGTTGTTAAACAACAACGGCAAGAAAAGCTGGCGAGGTTATTGGGCGCGCCCGACAGGCCGGTACATATTATCGACGGATTTCCGCTGGCCGTCTGTGGATTCAAAAGAGCAAAAGGCAGTGCCAACTTCAAAGGACAAGCCGATTATGGGTACTGTGCCGCCAAAAACGAAACTTACTACGGCTTCAAAGGACATCTCATGATAGACGAAATCGGCGTGGTAACCGGGTTTACGCTGACGCCCGCCAATGTCAGTGAGCGTGAAGCAACCTGGGATGTGATCGGTTCGATAAAAGGCTATTTGCTGGGTGATAAAGGGTATTTAGGCGTTGAATTTAAACAGGAAATGAAGGCAGAGGGTATTGAAATGATTACCCCAGTGCGTGCCAATAGGGATGATCCCATCCCCAGAAAAACGAGAAGGGTCATTAACGCCAAACGCCGTTTAATTGAAACCGTGATTGGTCAACTCGCCGGACAATTTGCTATCGAGAAGTGCTGGGCACGGGATTTGTGGCATTTGAGTAACCGAATTGCCAGAAAACTGCTTTCTCACACATTGGGTATTTTTGCCAATTTTAAACAAGGTAAAAGTCAACGCGACTGGCTTCAACAAGCCAACGTTATAGGATGTTAAAGTCGAGCATCGCGTTTAATATAAGTATATTGTCGCATTATTGTGTTAATTCATGGTGTTCTAAATTTAGGACTTGCATTCACATAGTTAGCACAACACTCATGATCTATGTCACAAAAAAGCAAATTGTTTAATGCTATTTTATCCAATATATCTTACATTAAAAACGTATATTGGTATGTTCTATCACATCAATATCCTCCTACTTGTTATAATGAAAATCAATAATTCGTAAAAATAGTTATCCAATTTTTGCATCTGGTTATACCCCTCGTAATTGAAGATGCTTGATTTTTCATTCTTATCAGATCATGATCGTGACCATGAAAATTCATCTGACAGCAGATCAAAAGAAAGCCCTCGAATTGATGCATGATACTACTCGCGATGGACGAGTACGTGACCGCATCAAGGCTGTGCTTTTGGCATCAGAGGGCTGGACTACCCAGATGATTGCTCAGGCCCTGCGTATCCATGAAAGCACCGTGAACCGCCATCTGAAGGAGTACTTCTCTCAGGAAAAACTCGCCCCTGAAAATGGCGGCTCTGAAAGCCGTTTATCTGCTGAACGCACCGTTGAACTGATTGATTATCTGACCGCAAATTTGATGCACACCACCGCACAAATCGTGGCTTATGTCTGGGATCAATGGCAGATGGCTTTCACTGTCGCAGGTATGATGAAATGGCTTCACCGTCAGGGAAGAAGCCAATGGGGGTTCCGCATAAATTTGATGCCGATAAACAGCAACAGTTTATTGGGGCCTACAACGCGCTGAAGGAAGCTTGTGGCCAAAATGAGCCTATTTTGTTTATTGATGCCGTGCATCCTACCCAGTCTACAAAATTAAGTTACGGCTGGATGAAGAAAGGAAGCACGTCAAAGTCGTTGAAACCACCGGCAGTCGTACCCGACTCAACATCCTGGGCGCCCTTCATTTACACCGGATTGAAGACACCCTGATACGTGAATATCCGACGATTAACGCGAAAAATGTCGTCCTTTTTTTCGGCTCAATCCGGGAAACCTACCCACTTTCGCAAAAAATCCACATTATTCTGGATGGTGCGGGTTACCACCGCTCCGAAGTCGTTCAATTTTTTGCCGAGATTTTGAATATTGAGTTGCACTACTTGCCACCTTACAGCCCTAACCTTAACCCGATTGAGCGATTATGGAAATATATGAATGAGCAGGTACGAAACAATGTCTATTTTCCGGATGCAGAAACGTTCCGTCGCTTTTTTCATGTCACATTGTCAGAAAAAGCGAAAGAACTCACCACTCGGTTGACTGATAACTTCCAGATTTTAAAATCTGCATCTTCAAGTTAATTGCGTATAAACAAATAGGTAAAGCCACAAAAAGCCCTACCGATATTATCAAGCAGGGCTTTTAATTTCAGTGCGCTGAATTCAAGCTAATAACACCCAAATTAAGCAGCGTTGATACCATACTGGGCACAAACAGAAGCCAAACCACCAGCATAACCCTGGCCTACTGCGCGGAATTTCCATTCTGTATTGTGGCGATACAGTTCACCGAACAGCATAGCGGTTTCGGTAGACGCATCTTCAGTCAGGTCATAGCGTGCTACTTCAATTTGTGTGTCATCGTTAACCAGACGGATGAAGGCACCGGAAACTTGACCGAAGCTCTGGCGACGAGCTTGTGCGTCATGGATAGTGACTACAAACACCACTTTTTCTACGTCAGCAGGAACTTGATCCAGTTTGATTTTCAGTGATTCGTCATCGCCATCCCCTTCACCGGTACGGTTGTCGCCAGTGTGCATGATGGAGCCGTCAGACGATTTCAGATTGTTGTAGAAAATGAAATCTGCATCACCACGTACTTTGCCGCTTGCTGTCAGCAGGAAAGCTGAGGCATCAAGGTCAAAGTCTTGTCCGTCAGTAGAACGAGCATCCCAGCCGAGACCGAACAGAACGTTTTTCATGCTTGGCGCTTCTTTGCTTAGAGAAACGTTACCGCCTTTAGAAAGAGATACACCCATTGTTATTTCCTCACTTATTACGTCGTATTAGTTATCTGGATTTTACGGATTTAGCTTGCATTTTCTTTTTGCGGGAACAGCAGGCTGGCAAGAATACCGGCTGCCAGTACGCCAATTACCACAAATAAGCTACTTGTTGCTGAAATTGAATAGCCGTGGTGGAATATATGCTCAGAAGCATTTAGACCCAGTTTTATGGCAATAAAGAACAGTAAAACGATCACTGCCTTTTCCAAATGCACCAGATACTTTTTCAATGCTTCAAGCACAAAGTAGAGCGTGCGCAGACCCAAGATAGCAAACATCATGGCGCTGTACACAATTAATGGTTCCCGGCTGACTGCAATCACCGCAGGAACAGAGTCAAAGGCAAACATCACGTCCGACAGTTCAACCACTGCCAGACACAGCATCAATGGCGTAGCATAAAGTGCGGCTTTGCTCGCCCGACCCACTTTCACATCGGCGTTTTCTGGTTTAGCTAATTCCTGGCCCACTTCTTTTTGGTTCAGTACAAATGCATGGCCGCGCAGTTTCGGCCAGATTGGGAAGAAACGTTTCACCAGACGATAGGCAAGGTGCTGTGAATAGTCTTCGATTTCATCGTCATCACCACCACTTTTCAGCATCATAACCGCTGTCCAGCCAACAATAACTGCAAATATGATTTCAACCCACGGCCCAAGTACCAGCAGACTTGTCCCAATGGCAACGAAAATACCACGGAAGACAATCGCGCCGATAATTCCCCAATACAGGACTCGATGGCGATAGCGGTCCGGGACAGCGAACCAGGAGAAAATCGCCATGATGACAAACAGGTTATCGACGGAAAGGACTTTTTCCAGTGCATAGCCCGTGACAAACAGACTTGCGGCTTCCGCGCCGTGATGAACATACAGGAAGCCCGCGAAAACAAAGGCAATTGCGATCCAGAAAATAGACCAAAGGGCGGCACTACGCAGCGAAACCGGCTTATCATGACGATGCATAAAGAGGTCGATAAAGAGCGCACCAACCGACAGAATAATAAATACAGCAACGGTTTCCATCGGAAAACCAATGTGCGTGGATACCATGAAGTAAGCCTCTTAAATTATCTGCGATTACAGTTCGAAATCAGCCGGTGTAAAGCCAAGGGCTAAACAAATTTCACGGGCCGCCTGTTTTTCGTCGTTATCAAAGTCACCATCACTCTTGGCGACTGCAATTCCGACGCGCAAAGCAAGCTGCGCCGCTTCCGGCTGCTGTTTCAGAGCCATAATGAATTTCATGGCTTCACCTTTACCAATGTCAGCATCAAACTCATAGCTGCTGACCAGTTTGTTAAAGAATTCGATAATCTCAGAGGTATCGAACACTTTCAGCTCAGGGGAGTTTTTGATGAAGCCGATCATTTTCTGCTTTTCTTCTGAACTGACGCCGTTACTCGCCATGGCAACGTGTGCACATACGGCTACCGTACCTTCCATGAATTTTCTGTTCTTGAAGCGACTCACTTGAGTGGTGAGTTCTTCACGGCCAGCGTTGAACGCTGATTTGATTTTGTTTAAAAAGGACATCAGTCCCTCCGCTAATTGGTAAAATAGAGAGTTATTTCTTGCCGGATGTCCAGCTAAAGCCCCAGCTAAACGCCTTGTCCATCTCTTTATGCCCGCTGAAGTATTGATTGATGCGTTCTACTTTGATGGTGCCGTTTTCATTGACAAGGCGGGCAATAGCACACATGCCTTTGTGGTTGTTGCCTTCTGTCATCCGCGTTTCAATCGGGGGTTGGTCAGGGACATAAATTGTGACTATGCCATCGGTTTTATCCCAGCCAGGCACGCCCTCATAGATAAAGGCGTAGATCAAAACTTCACGGATGTTTTTCCATTCAACCCCATTGACGTGGAGCCATTCACCGTCACGCACTTGACCGGTGCGATCATCACCCTGTAATTCTACATAGGGTTCATAACGGTAATCGCCAAAGCGATCCCCCAGTGCCTGTACAACGTCTTTCTCTCCATCTTGCAGTCGGACGAAAGCACCGAGATCTAAATCCACGTTTTTGTTTGCACCGAACATGCCTTGCAATAGGCCTTTTGAGGGGGCGGTATTTTGACTCCAGTTCAGATTGATGCGAATTTCACCGTAGCTGTCGCGTTTGCTAAGGCTGATAGTCGGTTTTTCTTTGGTCAAAGAAACCTTACTCAGATTGACGGTATTTGGTGCTGGCTCATCATCCATAATATCTACGCCAAAATGTTCAGCCAGTGGTTTGAGACCGCCATTAAAGCCCTGGGCAATAAAACGGAATTTCCATTCACCGTTCCGGCGATACAGCTCGCCGAGGATCAAGGCAGCCTCTGGACGGCCCTGTACGTCAACATCTCCCTGCAAAATCACGCTGCTGTTCAGTTCAACCTGAATGGAAAGATTACGCAGATTGGAAATCGTTTGATTACCGTCGCAAGTCGCGGTGAACGCGACTTTCTGGACATCCTGGCTCAATGCCGGCAAGTTGACACTGAATGCGGTATTGAGATTACCGGTAGTCAGCCGGACGGTGTTGTCATCATTGACCGGCTGACCGTAGAACACCATATCTGGATCACCCTTCACTTTGCCATCTGCATACAGACGGAAAGCAGAAACATCAACGGCTGAACCCGATAGAACCCGCACAGTGAGCGTTTGATGGGGAACGGGAGCGTTGGCCCCAGGTGTCAGATTCATTAGCGCACCACCGTCTCAACAATCTGCGGAAACATCGCGTCAATAGTACGTCCAAGACAAGGGACGCCGTGTGCTGTGAAATCCCACTGACCCTCGTTGCGGCGCAAGGAGGAGATGATAATGCCAGTGTGAGCGCCTTGCTCATTCAATTGATAGCGAGCCAGCTCTTTGCCGTTTTGGTCAACGACGCGGCAGAAGGCATTTTCAACGTCATTGAAGGTTTGACCACGGAAACTGTTAACGGTAAATGCAAGGTATTCGACATTGGTGGGAAGTTTGATGAGATTGACGCGGATAACTTCATCATCCCCATCACCTTCACCCGTCAGGTTATCGCCAGTGTGTTGTATAGAACCACATTTTGATTTCAGTTGACCGAACCACACGGTATCGATGGCATTCCCCGATTTATCAAGCAGAATGCAGCTTGCATCCAGATCGATTTCATCACTGCCCCCGCCGAATAAACTCGCCAGAAAGCCTTTTTTCTTGGTCACAGGATCCCATCCCAGACCAAAATTCATGTTAGCCAGTGATGCGCTCTGTTTGGCGAGCGAAACTGACTGATTTTTGCTTAACGAAACCATTAATGACACCTCTATTCTGTTCGTCGGTGAATCACGGTAATTTCACGTATTAAAAAATCATAATATGACAAATAGATAACTAAATCTGTCATATTATGACTCCCGTAAACAGGTATATTGGCTGTTAACTGTATGATAGAAAACAGTCTGATTTCGTTTGGTATGATTTCTTTTCCATGCAGAAAAGTCAAACAAATTTTGATGTAAATAATCATAATATGATTGACATTTGTTAGTTTGAAACTCTAGACTGCGATGTATATTTCACCGAATTAAGAACAAATGCTGAAAGTTACCCTATTAGTTCGGGGCGATTGGTTCAGGCCGAGATTTTTTTGAAAAGGCATCCCCATGACCGTGTTGAGTGACACCGATGTTTATAAAAAAACCGTTGATGAAAAACAGATTTTTCAAGAGCAGGTTTACCAAAGAAAGTTAAACAGCGGGACATTGACGGTGACGGCATCGCGTCGCACAGCATGTCTGGAAACCCTGTTTGATATCGCTGAACGCCGTAATCCCAAAAGAGCATTCCTGTTTGTCAGTAAAGTCTTGGGGCGACATATTCCGGTCAAGCCATCGATCATGCGTTCGATTTATCAGCAATTATCTGCCCGGTTCCCTGCTCATCTTCCCGGCCCGGTTCTATATATTGGCATGGCAGAAACGGCTGTCGGGCTAGCTGCAGGGGTATTTCAGGAAACGCAACACAAAGCCGATAAGCCTGTATTTCTGACGTCGACACGCCATCCGGTTGATGGCGATTTATTGTGTGAGTTTAAGGAAAATCACAGCCATGCTACGGATCATCTGATTTATTGGCCAACAGAGAGTCGATTGCGCCAACGGGTGACCCAAGCCCGAACTCTGGTTCTGATTGATGATGAAGCAACCACGGGCAATACGTTCCTGAATTTGCTGGATGCACTGCGTCTTGCAGGGCTTGAGCATATTGAACATATCGTCACCGTGACATTGACAGATTGGAGTGGTAAATCGGTGGTGAAACGCAGCCCGTTGCCGGTTTCTGAAGTTTCCCTGATCGAGGGGAATTGGCAGTGGGAAGCGGATATCTCTGCGCCAGTGCCGGTCATGCCCCAAGTCAATGTGACGGCCCAGGGAGAAATCAACATCATAGGCCAACAGAGCTGGGGACGTTTGGGGCTGGATGAGATCCAATGTGACATTGGCGCTGCAATCAGTGCCAAAGCAGGCGAAAACGTGCTGGTATTGGGTTCCAGTGAATTTGTCTGGCAGCCGTTCCTGCTAGCTGAACGGCTTGAGCAGGAAGGGGCATCAGTGGTATTTGGTTCGACAACCCGCTCTCCCATTTCTTGCGGTCATGCCATCCAATCTGTCATGGCTTTTACGGATAATTACGGGCTGGGCATCCCGAATTTTCTCTATAATGTCGCGCATCAGCACTTTGATCGGGTGTTACTCTGTCTTGAAACGCCCAAAATGTCCGTTGACCCTGCGTTAATGGCACAGCTTGCCCGTGTTTCTCCGGTTGTCGAGATCGTGGGATATGATTAAGCCTGTATTTTTAACTGATCTTGATGACACGCTATTTCAATCTCGCCGCAAGCTGAAAGAAATATCTTTTCGCGTGGGGGCCTTGGATCGAAAATGTTTTCCCCACAGCTATCTGACTGAAAAACAATCCATGCTGGTTGATTGGCTGTTGGCTCATGCCGAGGTTATTCCAGTCACCGCCAGAAATACAGAACAATTAAGCCGTGTGCAGATCCCTTTCAGTTCCTGGTGTATTGTTTCGCACGGTGCGGTGATCCTCACACCAGAAGGTGCTGTTGATGAGCTTTGGCAATCGTGCATGTTGTCAGAATTGTTGTCATATCGGGATAAATTGTGTGAGTTGGAACGGTTGAGCCAGCGTTTGATGGCATCTTATAGTATCGATGCCTGGGTACGCATTGACTATGAGTACGGTGATGTACCTGTTTTCCTGATCATCAAGCACCGCAACCACGATAGATTGAATGAGCTTAATATCCTGGCTGACGCTTTAGCCCAAGAAAGTCATTTCCAGCAAAACTTTTATTTCCATCAAAACAATAACAATCTTACTGTGCTGCCAAAGTGTGTTGACAAGGGGCTGGCGACTCATCACCTCTTGCAAAGACTTCGTGCTGAGAGAGGCGTTTTCCCGGTTATCGGCCTGGGAGACAGTCTGAGTGATCACCGTTTTATGCAACTGTGTGATTGGTTTAGTATGCCTCAGCAAAGCCAGTTTGCTGACACATTAATGACAGCCTTATTTGGAGCTGTAAATAATGAATAGCTTTTCCCCTTTCTCTGGGAGTTACGCTTCTGATGATGTTCAATTCCTGCTAAAGCCCGTTCAAATTGAGATGACGCCTGTGGATATTAAGGAGCAGTTGATCCAATCTGGTGCTCGCCATTATTCGGATATGTTAAGTCAGGAGCCGGAACCTACGTCTTATCACCTTGAACTGTTTGATAAAGCGCTTGGGCAAGGGGCTGTTCGGTTGGCGACGGAAGTTGTGATGCTCGCCAAAGCGCTGGTATCCCGCTTTGGTGATACGCCGATTGTCTTGGTCAGCCTGGTCAGGGCTGGCGTTCCTTTGGGGGTGATGTTGCATCAAACGCTCAGAGAAATGGGCAAATGCTCTTATCATTATGGCATCAGCATTATTCGGGATCGTGGTATTGATCATACAGCGCTATCGTATATTGAGCAGCAACATGGAACGGATGGCGTGGTATTTGTTGATGGCTGGACAGGCAAAGGCGCGATTACGGCAGAACTGTCGCGATCTTTGGCGGGGCGGGATGGTTATTCAGGTCTCCCACGTCTGGTGGTATTAGCTGATCCTTGTGGGTGTTCGTGGCTGGCAGCCAGCGATGATGACTGGTTGATTCCTTTCGGTATTATGGGTGCGCCGGTATCGGGATTGATATCACGTTCGATCTGGCATGAAGAAGGATTGCACGGTTGCGTGCAGTGTGATCACCTGCTCAAGTTTGAGTGCAGCTGCTTATTGGTGGATACTGTTGCTGATTGTCGTCATCGATTGGATTGCGCTGCTATACCAGACGCGGTTTGGTTGCCGCAGGAAAAAACCGCTTTGCAGCAATTAAGCAAAACGGTGATTTCCAGTCTTGCTGAAAAATACCAGATTGACAGTATTAACCGTATTAAACCTGGTATTGCAGAAGCCACCCGTGCAGTATTACGACGTGTGCCAGAACATGTACTCGTGCGTTCCCTGGATGATCCTGATGTTGCCCTGTTGGTTCATTTGGCCCGTCAGAAAAATGTTGTGATTACGGAAGTCGGTGATCTAATCGGTCAATATCGTGCTGTAACTATGATTAAGAAGGTCGCGTGATGAAACCAATCCCTTCTCCACATCGACTCGGTGCCACTCTGTATATGCCAGCTACCCGTCAGGACATTGCTGAAATTGTGTTACAGAATAAGATCCCTGATCTGCGCTCGCTGGTTATTTGTCTGGAAGATGCCGTTAGTGAACAGGATATTCCCCTTGCCCTCGAAAATCTCCGGGAAGTCATGCAAACATTGACCGAAGAAAGCCGTTTTTCTTCCAATACCGATTGCCATCGTCCCCTGATTTTTATCCGTCCACGTGATGAAAGAATGGCAAATTATCTGGTGACCAATGTCAATCTGAGTGCCATTGATGGACTGGTTTTGCCCAAATTTACCCATGCTTCGTTGTCCGGCTGGTGGGATGTTATTGGTTCAACCCATCTGTGCATGATGCCAACACTGGAGAGTGAAGAGGTGTTTGACGTTCGGAAAATGAACCAGCTTGCGGACATTCTCAAACAACACCCTTGCAAGGATCGCGTTATTGCCTTGCGTATTGGCGGTAATGATCTGATGAATGTCATGTCCCTGCGGCGCTCCCGTAATTTTACCCTGTATGATGGGCCGATGGGCTATGTCATTAAAATGTTGGTTGCCGTTTTTGTTGCACGGGGATTTGCTCTGACTGCGCCGGTTTGTGAGCATATTGATGATTTGAGATTACTGGAAAAAGAGCTGGAATTGGATGTTGCCCACGGTCTGGTGGGAAAAACAGCTATACACCCGAAGCAGATTAAATGCATCCAACGAGCGCTAATGGTTAATGCTCATGATCATGCTGAGGCGCTGACTATTCTTAGTGCCAGTGAAGCCGTGTTCAAATCGCAGGGAATGATGTGTGAACCTGCCACCCATCAACGCTGGGCAGTCAATATTCTCGAGCGGGCAGCGCATTATGGTATAGAACCAGAGGCAATAGTATCTTAACCGGTTGAAAATATTGCTAACGCTTTCACTCGTTTTGATATTGATTTGCCTGTGATAGTAGCTATGCTGAAAGTTATTTTTGTAGTTAACAGTAGATAGCCTGGGGTTTGCTATCCCTGACTTGGTAATAAAAAATGCTGCTTAGTCCCAAACAATTTAGAAATTTTAAATTAACTTTATTACTTTCACAGGGTAAACCGGTTAGTAAGGTGAAGATCATTAGGGAACTGAATTGTTCGGAGCCTACGTTAACACGTGCATTGCGGGAATTGAGAGATCTTTACTGTGCGGATATCCGGTTTAGCAAAATGGGCAATACTTATCAGTTAGTGGATAAAGGGATCCTGACCAGGAAAGATGTGAGAAGGATTGAAGAACTCCTTGTGCAGCATCTCAGTTGTAAATCTGAAGACGCCACCAGCCATGTCTTTCTTGATAAAGAGAAAAAAAAGCCGGTTTCCCTATCCCTAAGAATGTCTGTCATCAGAAAAATTGATAGTTTGGCTAATCGTCTGGAAACAACCCGAAGTGATGTCGTTGAAACGGTCGTGGATAGGTTTATTGAAAAATTGCTCAAAGAGTCCGTGAAAGGAAGTTCATCGAAGAGGCGAATTCCGTAATGCCAGCCGGTTGGATTCAACTGGCATCAGGGCGATGATTGTGGGTTGGCTTGTTCGCTTACTGTTTGATCGCTTAATGATTGTGGCGCGTAAGTTTATCCAGATATCCCATCACAAATGCGGACAAAACAAAGGTGAGGTGAATAATGACATACCACATAAGTTTATTGTCCGGCACATTTTTGGCATCCATAAAGACGCGCAGCAAATGAATGGAGGAAATGGCGACAATTGAGGCTGCAACTTTATTTTTGAGTGAGGTCGCATCCATTTTCCCCAACCAGCTTAATTTCTCCTTGCTTTCGTGAATATCCAGGCTTGAAACAAAGTTTTCATAGCCAGAAAACATCACCATTACCAGCAACCCGCCAACCAGAGCCATATCAACCAGGGAAAGCAACGTCAGGATGAGGTCGGATTCTGTAATGTAAAGAAGGTTCGGCAGGATATGCATGATTTCCAGAAAGAACTTAACCGCAAGGGCAAATAATGCCAATGATAAACCGAAATAAACCGGTGCAAGTAGCCAGCGGGAGGAATACATTGTATTTTCGAGAAAGCGTTCCATTGTGTTTTTTATGTGTTGCAAAAGGGGCAATAGTATAGATCAAGAGTGTGAAAGCTATGAAATACATATCGCAGCTAAGTGCCCAACGATGCACTATACATGGTCAGAAAATAGTAAATGACTATCATTGCTATCAGATAATCCCAGAGCTTGTAGCATGGTGCCAAGTTTCACCTCTGTTTCTTGCCATTCACCATGGGGTTGTGAATCAGCAACGATGCCTGCTTCTGCAAAGAGTCGCATAGGGTTTTCGAATCATTCCCCACAACGAAGGGTAACAACCCATTCACCATTTTCCTTGGCATTACACCAACCGCTGGGAACAGGAACTGCTGACCCCTGTATTAAAGAAGGCGTTCGCCTTTTTTAGGATTTCCTTTTCCATCCTTAACTGTTTGTTTTCTTCTCGAAGTTTCAGCAACTCCTGTCGCTCACCAGAGGTTAGGATTCCGGGTTGGAATTGCTCGACATGTTGTTTCCGCCAGACATGTAGCAATTTTTTGGAGACCCCTAAGGATTCAGCGGCTTGTGGGACACAATAACCTTGTTCTATACCAATCTAACTTCAAGATGCGCCTTATATTTCCCCGCGCAGCGGGGAAATATAAGGCCTCGCGTCGTCTTGCGGATTGCAACTTGACGTTTATCGAGTATATAAATATAGTTTTTAATTAGTTATAGGGAGAGGGAATATCCTCTCCCTCTCATCTTTTTATTGCGCATCTAAACATTCATAATAAAAA
The DNA here is from genome assembly GCF_001028135.1 of Xenorhabdus griffiniae. Taxonomy (GTDB): domain Bacteria; phylum Pseudomonadota; class Gammaproteobacteria; order Enterobacterales; family Enterobacteriaceae; genus Xenorhabdus; species Xenorhabdus bakwenae. The sequence continues at coordinate 31,171 of NZ_LDNM01000106.1, read as the reverse complement.
ATTTCTATTAATCCGTTAAATTTACGTAATCCTGTGGTTTTAATCACGGATGGAGTTGCTTTCATATGGTTCTAAGACATTTAAAGATTTAAAAAATAGCGTGGAGGTCTTTTTATAGTAAGTGAATTGTTCTTCTTGAAAATTTTGATGGTAATTAAAAATTAACTTTTGAAATTTTTAACAAAATAATTAAACTATATCATTATTATGAATCGTAAATTTTAGAGGCTTATGTGATGGGTAACGAAAAAAAAGTAGTTTTTTTTATTATTTTAATTGTATCTATATTTACTGCATTTATTGGATTTATAGTTCATGTTATTAACGTTGAGTTGTTAATGCCATACATTAGAAGTGAAGTAAATAACGTATCTGTTTTACCCTCTTGGGATGTTAGGTACTTAGCTGCATTCACAAGTATAGAAACAGGTTTTGGTATAACAATCTTGTATATATTCATAAAAAGGGGTATGCCTACATCTAATTCTTTCACAAGAGGAATTATTATGTGGTTACTTGAATTGGCGATCATGGGTAGACTAGTTCGGCAACCACTAATGGATTTTGCTATAGGAAACTCTTTCTTAATATCTATATTGCAAAACTCAATATCATGGATTAATTGGTTTTTCATTTGCCTTATAACTACATTTTTATATGATTATTTAATTAAATTATGGTGTAAAAATAATAATGGATAACGAAAGACAATTGGTGATTCCAAATCGGAAGAAGTGCACGACAAAGTGATAGGGACGTTTATTGAGCGTGAAAACTACATTTAGCGGGTAATCCACCCATTCAATACCTGACCTACCATAGAAGCAGGCTTCTACGTTCGGGCACGAAATTTGCCAATCAGGGTTAACGAAAATAAAGAACCATTCCAATGTTTCAGAATAACATCATGGAATGTTATGGTTTGGTTAAAATTTATTAAAATAAGGGTTGATTAAATGTGGCATTTTATAGTGAGTATTGGTGGTGTAAATAGTGTAGGTGATGGCTTTGATTAAACCCGCTTTCTTTTGATAACAATCTAAAAAACAGCACGCCTTTTTAATCTGTCCCTGCTTTTTAGACAACGATCACCTTGATGGTTTCAAGCTGCCTACACAATAAAAAACATAAGAGCTGGCATTTTTGCAAATCAACAATGGATGGTGACTAACATGAATAAGAGATACAGAATACCCTGGAACACTCTGGCTTCCTCACGTTTATCCGTCAAAACCCAATCACGAGTACTTTATCACGCGATAGCTTGTTGTTTGGCCGCAGCCAGCGCAGGCACCTATGCGGAAAATTATGTTGAGAAAGGACGGATTGGCGATCCGGCCAGTTGGCGTTCCAGTGAGTTTTCGGGCCAATGGGGACTGGGTGCTATTCACGCTGATGAAGCCTATGCCAGCGGCTATACCGGTAAAGGGATCAAATTAGGCATATTTGATCAGGCCGTTTATGCCAAACATCCTGAGTTTATGGGAAAAGATAAGGTCACCAACTTAAAAACTTCGGGGATACGTGAATATACCGATCCCTATATTCCGGTGAAAAAAGGTGATTCATTCACTTATGATGGCACGCCGTCCGTGGATAGGTACGGGAGGCTAGGAACACATGGTGTTCATGTTGCAGGCATAGCGGCAGCTAACAGGGATGGCAGAGAGATGCATGGCGTGGCTTATAACGCCCAAATATTCACTGCGGATAACGGTGATCCCGGCCCTGAAGATGGCATTATCTTAGGCAATGATGGTGGTGTTTATCAGGCTGGTTGGAATGCCTTGATAGACAGTGGTGTCCGTATCATTAACAACAGCTGGGGGATTGGTATTGATAGGGAGCTTGAGAGAGGCGGGAAAGATCCGAATGCAGCCCATTTTACCCTGGCTGAGGCCCGGATGCAGTTTGATGAAATCAAACCGATTTTGGGGACAAAACCGGGGGGAGCATATCAGGGGGCAATTGATGCTGCCCGTAGCGGTATTGTGACAATTTTTGCTGCTGGCAATAGTAATAACTACAGTAATCCAGATGCTATTGCGGGCCTGGCTTGGTTTGTGCCAGAGATTGCACCAAACTGGTTGACAGTAGCGAGCTTGCAAAAAGATCCAAATAGTACCCATAGCGTGCCTTATATCATCAGCAATTTTTCCTCCCGCTGTGGCTATACGGCCAGTCTTTGTGTCAGCGCACCGGGTAGTGAGATCTATAGTTCAGTCATTAAGGGAACTGGAATAGATGATATGACTACCGGCTATGACAGTTATAGCGGAACCTCAATGGCTGCACCACACGCGGGTGGTAGTATTGCGGTATTGATGGAGCGTTTTCCCTATATGAGCGGCGAGCAAGTCGCTTCCGTGCTTCGTACTACGGCGACTGATATGGGGGAAAAGGGTATTGATGAGCTTTACGGCTGGGGATTGATCAACCTCGGTAAAGCAATAAATGGCCCTGGCATGTTCTATACCGCAGAGGATATTCCTGAAAAACTCCGTATACCAGATCCTGACGGAGTCGCCTACGGCAAGGGGCAGTTTATCGCTGATATTCCGGGTGTTGGTGCCGTACTCGATAAGGATAAACCGACTGAACGCATCTGTGATGCGGGTCAGTGTGCTCAGGATCAATGGAGCAATGATATCAGTGGTCATGGTGGATTAACTAAACAAGGTAGAGGTGCGTTGACTCTCAGTGGCCAGAATACCTATTCTGGCCCAACACGGGTCAAACAGGGATTACTGAACGTGAGCGGTAGTGTCTCTTCTGGCGTATCCGTCATGGAAAGTGGCACGCTTGGTGGGAATGGGACGGTGGGGACGCTCAATGTGCAGCGTGGCGGGACGGTAGCACCGGGTAACTCTATAGGTACGCTTAAGGTTGCCGAAAAAATTACCTTTGAACCCGGTTCTCATTACGCTGTTGAAATCGCTTCCGATGGGCGCAGTGACAACATTCAGGTTGAAAAAAGGGCACAGATCGATGGCGGAAAAGTTACCGTTTCCCTTGAGAATACGGCGAACTTGCTTTCTTTTGAAGAGGTGCGAAGCCTGACGGGTCAGCAATACACTATTCTTAGTGCGAAGCAGAATATCAATGGCCGTTTTGATGATGTCGTCCCGAATTATCTCTTCCTGGGTGCTGGATTGTCTTATCAGCCTGGTGAAGTCACTCTCCATGTTGGGCGTAATGAGACGGCTTTTGTCGATTTTGCTAAGACACAGAATGAACGCGCAGTGGCTGCCGCCGCTGATGCTCTTGGCATGGATAATCCGGTTTACGAAAGTATCTTAGCCAGTCGTTTTGCGGAACAGGCCCGCTCTGCATTCCGTCAGCTTGATGGACAAATCCACGCTGATATTGCATCTCAGTTGGTTAATGACAGCCGTTATTTGCGTGATACCTTGAATTCTCGTTTGAGTCAGATTGAAGGCTATTCATTTTCGCCTGATATTCATGGAGACAAGAACGGTGCATGGGTTCGATTGCTTGGTGCATGGAGCCACGCTTCTGGTACAGCGAATGCGACGGGCTATCAGGTTTCCAACTATGGTTTATTCCTTGGCGCGGATGCTCTTATTGATGAATACAGCCGTCTTGGTATCGCAACGGGTTATACCCGTACTTCCCTTGATAGCGGTAACAGTGTGACTGCTGACAGTAATAACTATCACCTCGCTCTTTATGGTGACCGTCAATTTGGTGACTTTGTTTTGCGAGCCAATAGCGGATTCACGTGGCACCGTATTGATACCAAACGCTTTATCAGCTATGGCAGTCAGCGTGATAGTGAGAATGCCCGGTACAGTGGACGAACAACACAATTATCCGCAGAACTTGCTTACCCTCTGCCGACAGGGGTTGTGAATTTGGAGCCATTCGTTAACTTGGCTTACGTCAATTTCCGCAATGAAGGTATTAACGAAGATGGTGCTGCCGCCGCACTTCGTGGTAACAGCCAACATACGGAAGCCACTCTTTCCACATTGGGATTACGTGCCAATCATAGCTGGCAGACTGCATGGGGTTCTTCAATGACCCTAAAGGGAGAATTAGGCTGGCAACACCAATACGGTGAACGTGAACGAGCAACAGGTTTATCGTTCCGTGGCAGTAACACAACGTTTGTGACTCACAGCGTGCCTGCTTCTCGTGATGGTGTGGTGCTAAAAGCTAACGCGGAGATGAGTGCAAGTAATAACGTTTCATTCACGCTTGGCTATAGTGGATTGCTCTCCAGCGGTCATCAGGACAATAGTATGAATATCGGTTTTAGATGGCAATTCTGATGATGGGCGGGCTGTAAACATTCGATAAAATATGTGGAGTCAGTGATGCTGGCTTCACTATATTTCTTATGGTTTTATTGTGGTGTCATAAATGCCATTTCTATTAATGCCCTTTCTCCTGGTTAATAACTCCATAATTGAAGAGTCTCATTTTCACTTTATCCAAAGCTTGCATGTGAACTTTTGCAAGATTGGTGTTTGGCGATGGGCGTTAAATATGGTCAGCGAACTCTTCTCCGTTAATGCTTCAAGATAATCTCTTTGATGTTAGCACTATCATTCTGTATCTTGCGAATATCAGTGAATAGGATGTTTATCACTGACTGTTAAATCAGAATCCAGTTTCGTCAATGGAAATTCAAGAGGTTGTGATAGTTACTATTACATTTGCAATTATTTTTACAACAATAAGTTAACGATTATTATGACATACCGTTTATCATCTAAAGATATTTGGGCATTGGGCTTTATAACCTTTGCCCTGTTCGTCGGGACAAGAAATATCATCCTGCCTATGGTTAACCTGCAAGCAGGTGAGCCTGTTCGTCGCACTGCTGCTGGTTTTTTGCTCACGGTTATGGGCCTGAGTACATGTGCTAACACAGTATTTATTCGGGGGTTAGCATGAGTCAACAATGGACATCCCGTCTGGGGCACATATTAGCAGCAACCGGCTCTGCCGTTGGCATTGGTGCCATTTGGAAATTCTCGTATGTTTCAGCAACAAATGGCGGCGGTGCGTTTCTGGTTGTATTTTTATTGTTTAGCTTTGTGATTGGATTAGCGGTTCTGTTGGCTGAGAACATGCTGGGAAGCAGTACGGGTGAAGTGGCCGTTAATGCGTTTAAAAAATTACTGGGTAAACACTGGGGGTGGGTTGGCCTTATCGGTGTATTCAGTTCATGGTGTATCTATAGCTTCTACAGTGTTGTCGGTGGCTGGACTATAGGCTACACAGTGATGGCAAGTACAGGGAAATTGAATATTACAGATGTTTCTCAACTGACATCTATTTTCACCAATTTCATCAGCAATCCGTGGTGGCCGATAATCGCCCATCTGGCCTTTTCAGGGCTAACCTGTTTCGTTGTATTATCGGGTGTGCAAAAAGGTTTGGAAAAATCAGTTAAGGTCATGATGCCACTGTTATTTTTGATCATGATAGTGTTAATTATTATTGGCATCCGCTTACCTGGCTCATCAGAAGGGTTAAAATTATTCTTATACCCAGACTTTAATAGCTTGACCGGAAAAGGTGTTTTAGATGCATTAGGGCTGGCATTTTTTTCACTGTCTATTGGTTTAGGGATCCACATTACGTACAGCTCCTATTTGCCTAATAACAAAGGCATTGGTAAATCGAGTATTTGGGTTGTAAGTCTCTCCTGCTTGGTCTGTATATTGGCTGGTCTGATGATTTTTCCTGCTTTGGCTGCTGCTGGTTTAAAACCAAATGCGGGACCTGGATTAACGTTTATGACGATGCCAATTTATTTCGCCAGTCTTCCTGGTGGCTCAATCTTAGCCGTCATTTTCTTTTTATTATTATTAATGGCCGCACTGACCTCAGCAATTTCATTACTTGAGCACATCGTTGCTTATGTTCAGACGCGTTTTCAATGGTCGCGCCGTAAAACAAGCTTAATAGTCACGGCATCGATTATGTTAATGGGGATACCTGTTTCCTTATCTTTTGGTCCTCTAAGTCACGTCACATTAGGTGGAAAATCCATCTTCGACATGCTGGACTTTATTACTTCCAATGTCCTCATGCCATTATTCGGGATTATCATCTGCCTCGTATTTGGTTGGTCACGTAAGGTCAATGCACTAATACCGGATAACATGTCATTGCGCAAGCGTCAGTGTTTACGCTTTATATGGCGATATGTCGGACCTTTATGTATCGGGGTGATTTTGGTACACGGACTTATTTGATTGTGTTAAGTATCATCTTTCATCCATTTTTATTTGATAGAGAATGATACTGCAATTTTGCGACACTGTTGCATTTTAGGTGAAAATTTAAACGGGCGAGTTTATCCACCAAAACCGCCCGTTAGCTGTCATCAAAATGCCTAAAATCGCCGGATCCCTCAAATGGAAGGTGTGCTTATATTCTTAAGCATGAAACGGGGCTATGGGTTTTTCTGGTCACGTATTCAACCCGTTGATGATTATGTATCATCGCTCTTTTTTCGGAGAGATTAAATGGCGACGGTTGAAATAAAATGTCGATTTTGTCAGCAAACGGAATTCGTCAAAAAACACGATAAAGGCGATGCAGGGCATCAACGCTATCCATAACCAAACTGTTGAACCGTAAAACACTCGGTTACTCAAAATCCCCGGAGAGGCATGACAAAGTTATCGGCACTTTTATCAAAAGGGAATACTCTATTTAAGGCGGCTCAACGGGGTGAATACGTGACCCATCACTCCAATTATTTAAATAAATTCATGTCATGAAGTAGTCTTATAAAAAATAGATCAATGAAAATAATTTGTTGTTATTTTGATGGATTTTTTATCTTTTATTTATATAATTTTAATTAATGGGATATTTATTTTTATTATTTTATTGGAAATACTTTAATACGTGGTCTAATATTTATATATACCAATATTGATTATGGGTGTCGCTATCAATTTTTAATTGAATGCAGTGTGTCATATTGGGTGTGAATTTTAATTTAATTAATAATATTTTATTTTTATGGAATTATTCTCAGTGTATTTCTATATTGCATTGTGGAAAAATCAAAGAATCATCAGGGTAATCAGTTGTTTTATTCTTTCTCAGAGGGAAATCATAATGAAAACACAACTAAAGAATAATTTATCTAAAAAAATAGAAGGGTTGCCTACCTTTAATATTGTGGTATCTGATGGTCGCCGAGAAGGTGTGCTATTCGCGAATGGAAATATGCAACTTGGTATTGTGATTAATATACAAGCTACGACGGATAATTATGATGAGGAAGTAAAATTATCTGATGAACAATTAAATAGTATTGAATTGGTTAATAAAATAACAGGTGAAAAATTATCGAGTGAGTGGTCATACAGTTCTGAGGAAAATGATTATTTGCACCAGTTTCCACAACAAGGCCTGACAGAAAACACAAATTTATCACCTGATGAAATAGATTCATTCAATAATAAACCTGAAGCTCAGAAAAAAATTTATTGGCTAAAAACAACAGCAATTGAAACCATCGAAATAATAGCAAGAGTGACATTGGATGGGAAAACATTTTTATCAGATGATGAACATGGCAAGGGATCCCACATTTCTGTTACGGGGCGAAAAGAAATTATTTATCATGCTAATGGTCTGGTGAGGCAAACAGAAAAAAATGTCGCTAATGGTACATATAAATGTAAAGTGACCACTGTTGAACCCGGTGGTCCATTTGTTAGCCCACGTACAGTAATTGAATTTGAGGATCTGGAATGGATTCAAGATAATCATTACATCTATATTAATGATAGTTATAACTTTTCTGTTCATGATGTTGATATTAAAAATACGATAAACGACAACGATATTTCCAGATATGATTACCGAAGGTTTACTCATCATACAAAAGATGATCAACTTTATCTTTGGTTTCTGTGGGGGAAATATAAAGCCAAGAGAACGGCTGGCGCTGATTATCAGTCTAAAAAAGATTATTTTAGTGATTCTGGTATCTCTATAACCAGGGAAGCGACCCCACAAGTAGAAATAGACACAACACCACGTACTGATGTTGTTAGTTTGAGTCGACTTTATTTCAAAAAACCAATAAACAATTTTTGGGTTGATGAAGCTAACCAGGTTCCACAATTTAAATTTCGTGATATTTATGGCAATGAATCAGTCTGGCTAAAAATTATAATGGATGTCTCGGATAGTGAGAACGAATTTCACCTACAGGAGGGGTAAAACGGTCTATAGAGTTTTAACGACCAAAATATTCTGTTCTCAAAGAAAGATAGGTGACAAAGATGAGTGATAATTTTTTCTCCCAGGCCGCTAATTTTCAGAGCACAGCAACGGGCCGTGTCGATCCGCGTACCGGGTTATTTAATTACGCGATGCCGCTGGCACACCTTATCGGCAATAACCAGCTTGGCCCAGAGCAGACTTTTGCACTGTCTTATAGCCCGCTCAATTCGAGCGATATTGGTTTTGGCATCGGTTTTTCGCTGGGACTCACGCACTATGATGCTGAAAACCGGTTGTTAATGCTTTCAACCGGCGAACGGTATAAAGTATTTGAAACCGATGACCGGGTCTTTTTGAAACAATACAAACAGGATGTTATTCGGTTTGAAAAAGATGTCGGACAAAATGTTTACCGAGTGATCCATAAATCCGGTCAGGTGGAAATACTGACCGGTCCCCGGAATCTCTGTGATCTCAAAATCCCCACTCACATTATCAACCCACTGGGGTGTACTCTGACACTGAACTGGGATTATGGAATGGGGGGAATCCCCCGCCTTGTTACAGTATCAGACGAAAATCAGGTGCTGTTAAAAATCCAGTATAAAGCGGCTATCTATACCCGTATTATGGTCTGGCCCGACACACCGGAATCTTATGTTATCCGGTTAGACTTTGAGAATGACCGGGTTACTCATATCCATAATGAGGCGGGTGACCAAACATTAAGCTGGGAACTGGGGTATGACTCAGACAGCGGGTTCTTAACCCGGATTTCATCACCGACCGGCATTGCTGAATTTGTGGATTACGATTTTGAGGGGCATGACTTCCCTAGTCACGCCCATCTACCGCCGTTGCCTTATGTCACCCGACACACTCAACAAACTAAGCGAAATCCTGATGTCATCAGGAACTATGAATATACCGAATATAATTTTCTGGGGTATGGCAGTCATGAGAGCTGGAATGAGGATGATGACTATCTCTACGGTGTCCTGACAAATTATCACTATGGCTCAACCGAGCATTGGAATAATGGCACAGAACAGCGGCATATTACCCGGCTTTACAATAATTACCATCTGCTGATTTCAGAAAACGTGCAGCAAAACAGCTGTCAGCGTCAGCACGAGACAAAATATTATGCCCGCATTGGACAGAGTTTTGATAACCAGCAGCCGCAGTTCCAGTTACCGCAATCCGCTACTGTGCGTTTTATCAGTGACAGTGGCCAGCGGGAAGAAGTGACGCAGACTGAATTTGATGCGGCGGGCAACCCGACCGTTCAGGTAGCGCCGGACGGCACCCGTACTGAATGGGTATATTACCCAGTAGAAGGGGAAGCCGACCTGTGCCCGGCAGATCCGCACGGGTTTGTGCGTTACGTGAAATCTAAAACAGTAACGCCAGCACCGACAGCGGGCTATGACGATGCACCGGTGCATCAGGTGCACTATCGTTATGATACCTTATCCACCCGTTCCGGCAGCCCGAACTCATATGCTGTGGTGTGTACCCGGCAAGAAATGTACAGCGGCAGTCAGTTACTGCAAGCCAGCCAAACGCATTATGTGGATCAGCCAGATCAGCCTCACTACCACGGGCGGTTGGCATTGATTGAAGTAACGGTCTACAGTGTGCCGGATAACACTTCAACGGACACCCCGCAGCACTGGATCAGCCAGAAGCGTTTCAGCTACAGCCTGGCAGACGGAGAACTGCAAAGTACCATGCAGTGGTGCGGACATGACGGGCTGACCGTCAGTGGCATGCAGGTAATATCGTGTGTCAGTGGAAAAATCTTGCGTGAACAAGACCCGTTGAGTTGTACGGCACACTATACCTATGATGCACTGGGACGCCTGCTGAAACATGTGAATAATGCCGACACGGATTACGCCCGCGATACTCAGTTTACTTATACTATTGAAGAAGATAACGTGCTCACCACCACCCAACAGGATGTCTGGGGCAATCAGATGCGCACCCGGCTTGACGGAAAAGGACAGTCTTATCAGCAGGAAATACTGGCGAAAGGGCAGGAAGCGGCGGGCTGGCGTCAGGTTTCAGACACCGAACGGGACAGCTGGGGACGGGTTATCGCGAAAACGTACCATGACTGGTTACCAATGGGAACAGATCCAGAAAAAGAGGCACCGGCCAGGCCGGTTTCCATTCGTCAGCAAACCACTTACGACAACTGGGGGCAACCTTGCCGGGTAACGGATGACACCGGAAAACGGTTGCGGCAGGAGTATGATCCGGTCACTCTGACGACTCGGCATCAAACGGAAGCGGATGGCCTGTCGTTCGGTTATACAGAAGTCGTCTACGACCTGCGACACCAGCCGTTGACCGTAACGCAATATGACAGTCAGGGACAACAGGTCAGCCAGCAAAAGAACGATTATGACGGACTGGGCCGATTACGCGCCACGGTGGATGCGCAGGGGCAGAAGACCGAATACCGTTATGATGTATTTAACCGGGTATCAGTGATCCAGTACAGCGATGGCACCATAGTGCGCAAAAGTTATGCGCCGTTCAGCGTCGGTGCGTTACTGACGCAGATAGAAGCCGACGGAAAAGTGCTGGGTATCCGTGAGTTTGACAGCCTGCACAGGGCGATATCTACCACGGTTGGCGACCGTACCCAACGGGCGACCTATCAGACCAGTAATCCTGCACCGGCAACGATCACCGATGCGCAGGGGCAGACATCGCAGCAGCAGTATGAACCCCGGCTGGGCAACGCGTTGCTCCAGATGATCACGGCGGGTATCCAACAGAACTTTACCTATGAGACTAAAACCGGCGCGATGATTCGGGCGGTGACGGCACAGCAGGTTACTCAGCAACTCAGTTATACCCCTGCCGGGCAGTTACAGCAAGAAAGTGTGTGTTTTGACGATCCCGGCGCGGGAGCGGTTCGGAACGCAGAATACAGTTACTCGCCGGCTGGCAGACTGACGGAATACCGGGGATTTTCAACGGCAGAAGGCCGAAGCCGGCGGCTGCGTTTTGATACGCTGGGGCGGCCGGTTGAAATGGCTGACGATGCCCTCCGCATGACCTTTTCCTATGATGCCGCCAGCCGGGTTAACCGCTGGACGATACAGGATAAAAAAACAACGCGGCAACTGATGACCACGCTGAACTGGGATGATTTTGGCCGGGAAACGGAACGCCAGATCGAAAGCGACACTGACATACTGACACTGACGCAGACCCATACCGTTATTGGTCAGTTAGCGAGCCGGATGACCCGATCACAACAGGCCGGCCTGTTACGGCAGGAAAGCTACACTTACGATACTGCCCGCCGCTGGCTGACTGATTATCAGTGCACAGGGAGCGAGTGCCCACGGGATGCCTATGGTATGACACTGGCTCGCCAGCAGTTCACTTATGATAGGCTGGGTAATATCCTGACCTGTATCACCACGCTGACGGATGGCAGCAGTGATACGGCGACGTTCAGTTACAGCCCGTCCGATACCTGCCAGTTACAGCGTATTACTCATACCCATCCGGGCTATCCGGCGGAAATCACTCTGGCTTACGATAAGAATGGGCGGCTGATCCGGGATGAGACCGGGCGAGAGCTTACCTACGATGCGCTGGGCAGGCTCACATCAGCCAAGCTGAACGAAAACACTTGTGATTACGGGTACGATGCGGCAGGCCGGCTGGCACTGCAACGGCTGAACGGTACGCAGACGCAGGAACTGTATTATCAGGGCAACATGCGGGTGATGGAAGTGCTGCGGGAAAGCGGGGCAGAAACCCAGCGAGTACAGGCGAACGGGGTGCTGGCGGCAACAGTCACCGACAGTGGCATACACTTACTGGGTACTGACGGGCAGGGCAGTGTGCTGATGAGACAACAGCATCCTGATACCCTGACCCGCTATCGCTACACGCCGTATGGACAGCAGGCAACAGACGAACAGGACTCCGTTCAGCCAGCGTATACCGGGGAAGCCTTCGATCCGGTGGGCGGCGGTTATCATCTGGGCAATGGCTACCGTACCTACAATCCGGTACTGATGCGGTTTACCGCCCCGGACAGCTTAAGTCCGTTTGGTGCCGGAGGGCTGAACCCATATGCATACTGTTTGGGTGATCCGATAAACCGGAGCGATCCCAGCGGGCAAATGAGCATAGGCAGTATTCTGGGCATTGTCTTTGGGACGATAGGTTTGGTCATCGGGCTGGCAACGGTGATCCCGACGGGAGGTGCGTCTCTGACTCTTAGCAGCGCGATTTTAGCGGGGATCGGCTTTTTGGGCGATGCCACCGGGATTGCCAGTGCGGTGATGGAAGAGAGCAACCCGCAGAAATCAGCGGTGCTGGGCTGGGTATCCCTCGCTCTGGGGGCATTAAGTTTGGGCAGTGGGCTGCTGGGCGGGCTGGCGCGGGGAATGCGGCAGACCGGTGAAAGGTTGACCGAGAGTTTTTCTCATGGGCTGAGTGGCAGAGGTGCGGCGGCGGCGGGAAGTAGTCATAGTTACACTACGGCTGGCGTTCAGGCTGTCATGGAAACAGAGTATGTACGCGGTTTCAGACAGATTAAGGATCTGGTTGGCAGTGATATTGTGGAAGTCAGAGGTAATAACCCGATAAATAATATCGAAATTAATATAGATAGACTGACTAATACAGTTGAGAGTCACGAGTATCAAGAAATTTTTGGAAATGTTTTGAAATTAGGTTTTTGGGAAACTTCCAGAAGGGATATATGGAGAATAAATAATACTGTTCCAGTAACTTTTCTAGCTGGACAAAGTGCCCATGTGAATATTACAGATAATATTTATTTAAGGTTATATGGACAATTTATTACTAATAATTCTGCTGTAACACACGTTACCAATACTAATCTAATACGTTCAATCATTGATTGTCATTTTACAACTCACACCCCTTTTGATGATTCAATAATGTCGCTAATACTACAAGTGTGGCAGATGAGCAACTATAGAGGGGCGTTTAAAGATTGGGCCGCCGCTGACTTAACACTGAGATTTCCTCAGCAAGAACATAGGATACAACAAATAATAAATTCTATTTATCTTCAGGAATCATTTGTTTTTTCTTTTTTATATAATATGTTTTTTTAGCTGTTGATATTGAATTTTATAATGATTTTGAGGTTAATGATTGTGAGTTAAAAATGCATTAATGCTTAATCAGCTTATACTCAATAAACTTTAAATTGCAAGCCGAAAGACGACGCGAGGTCTTATGTTTCACCGCTGCGCGGGGAAATATAACACGCATCTTGAAGTTGGATTGGTATATTATTCCTATGCCTAAGAATATGATAAATAAAATAATATATTTTGGCTGTTGTTTTTTTCTCCATTTATGGAATATAAAAGAGGATAATATTATGAACGAAGTAGAACAAAATGAAATAAAATTTAAAATCATTGAGGATTTTAAACAATATGCAAAGGATAAATTGGAACCCAATGTTATTGGTGAGGCCGTAAAAAGAATAGCTTCTTCAAGTAATGATAAATATTACACGACAGGTGATGTACAAGGCATCGTTTTTTTCCTACTGTTTAGCCTGGAAGTAAATATTGATAAAAAGTCTTTTAGTGGGAAGGCCGGCGGGCTGACTTCTCCCGGTTTTGCCTGGATGGAAGGCTATGTTTATACCGAAGATTTAGGTAAAGTTTATTCTGATACTGTCAGTTTCGAGTTTAATGCCTCGCCCGTATACTTTAGTTTACTTTTCTTTGATTCACACAGTCATTTGCTTGGTCATTTCCAAAGCGCCGCTATTTCCACTATATCAGGCATTGGTGGTGGATCAGGTTCATGGAGTTAATGATTTATCATATGCAATTTCAGTTAAGTCCAATGATGAGTAGAGTGCTATACTCGATAAACTTCAAGTTGCCATCCGCAAGACGCCGCGAGGCCTTATATTTCCCCGCACAGCGGGGAAATATAACACGCATCTTGAAGTCAGATTGGTATATTTGATAGGCATTTATAATGAGGTAATTGATAACAGGACAATATCAATCATCCATCAGCAGTGATAGTGCAAACTTTACGGCACTGATCAATCTATCCGCATCTTGCTGGTTATTATAAGGCATGAATGAAACGCGCAGACAGCCGCTGATCCCAAGAGCATCCAACAATGGCTGGGCACAGTGTTGGCCTGAACGCAGGGAGATGTTTTGTTCGGCAATCAGCGTCGCTAAATCACTATGGTGTATTCCGGCGATATTGAAAGCCAGCACGCTGGAACCCGCCACACGGTAACTGTTAAAGCCCGCCAGAGTGCTAAGTTGTTGTTCGGTGTAATCTGTCAGCGCAATCGCGTGGGATTCAGCGAGCTGGGTATCAATCGTTTTCAACCATTCCAGGGTTGCGGCAAAGCCAACCACGCCGGCGATATTGGGTGTTCCCGCTTCAAAACGGTAAGGTACGGCTTCCGGTATGAAACCCGCGAACGAGACTTGAGTCAGCATTTTTCCGCCGCCATGCCACGGTGACATCGCATTCAGTAATTCGCTTTTGCCATACAACACACCCAGTCCATTTGGGCCATACAGTTTATGGGCAGAGAAGGCATAAAAGTCGATATCCAGTTGTTGTACATTGACAGGCGCGTGAACGATCCCCTGAGCACCATCGACCAGAACACGGCAATCATATTGATGGGCTAGTGCGGTGACTTGTGCCAAATCTACTGCGGCACCGGTAACGTTAGACATCTGGCTGGTGGCAACTAAGCGGCTTTTTTCATTCAATAGTTCTGCCAGGGTTCCGATTTCTGGTTGGCGTCGATTGCCAATCGGCCATTGAACTATTTTGGCGCCGGTTTGTTCCGCCAGGATCAGCCACGGTAACAGGTTAGCGTGGTGTTCCTGTTCACTGACAATGATTTCATCCCCGACGTTCAGGCGAGGGCGAAAGTAACTTTGGGCAACCAGATTGATGGACTCAGTCGTCCCTTTTGTCCAGATAATATCTTCAGGTAATGACGCATTGATCAATTCCGCCACCAGAGAACGGGCCTGCTCATAACGGGCAGTCATGGCCTGCGCAGTGGCATGTTGACTGCGGTGTACTGTTGCACTGTGGTGTTGGTAAT
Source organism: Xenorhabdus griffiniae (assembly GCF_001028135.1). Lineage (GTDB taxonomy): Bacteria > Pseudomonadota > Gammaproteobacteria > Enterobacterales > Enterobacteriaceae > Xenorhabdus > Xenorhabdus bakwenae. The sequence goes on along the minus strand of NZ_LDNM01000106.1, from coordinate 15,816 downwards.
AATCTCCGGTCGCCTCAATCATGCATGCCGGTTTTAATGCCGTAGCGGCACTGTCCAGAAACGTGATGGATTGTTGCAGGGCAGGAAATTGCTGACGGAATTTTTCTGAGTCAAAGGTTTTCATAAACGCTGCTGATTTAATCGTTGTGTGATAAAGAATAAGTTTTGCTTTAATCAGGGAAAGGAGGATTCTACAGCAGAAGGCAGGGAAAAAAAGCACCGCAATTGGCGGTGCATAAAAAAATCACTATGGACAGACAGGGTAAATGTACAGGAAGTGAAAAAAAACAGTAGCATATGCTACAAAGTCTGGTTTTCCAGACAACTTGCAAACACAACATCACAACCACAAAGCCAAAAGCACCAATGTATCGCTACAAAGAGACTTTTCGTTCCGGCTATAGGAAGTGCGCACACTATAGGGATTTGCTGGTATATCATCAATGGACAAATTATAATGATTCGGATTAAAAAAACTAATAACTAAATGAAAAGAGTTACCGGTATCATCACCATTATATAAGAAACGAACATGTCTAAACGTTTACCTCCACTCAATGCGTTACGCGTTTTTGATGCTGCGGCCCGTCATTTAAGTTTTACTAAAGCGGCAGAAGAATTATTTGTGACTCAGGCTGCGGTTAGTCATCAAATGAAAAGTCTGGAAGATTTTCTGGGATTAAAGCTTTTTCGTCGTCGTAACCGTTCGTTATTGTTGACGGAAGAGGGACAGAGTTACTATCTCGATATCAAGGAAATTTTTACCGCCATCAATGACGCAACCCGTAAACTCCAGGCTCGCAGTGCCAAAGGCGCGTTAACGGTCAGTTTATCTCCCAGTTTTGCGATTCAGTGGTTAGTGCCCCGGCTTTCAGGTTTTCATCAGAGTTTTCCGGGGATTGATGTCCGTATTCAGGCAGTGGATCGGGAAGAAGATAAACTGGCTGATGATGTTGATGTCGCAATTTTTTATGGTCGGGGTAACTGGCCGGGGTTGCGAACCGATCGCCTCTATCCTGAATATCTGTTACCTGTCTGCTCTCCGGCATTGCTGGCAGGTGATCGGCCATTGAAAACCTCCTCAGATCTCGCCAATCATACTTTATTGCATGATTCATCCCGACGGGATTGGCAAGCCTATATCCGCCAGCTTGATATGCAGCAGCAGATTAATGTTCAGCAGGGACCGATATTCAGCCATAGCGCGATGGTGATCCAGGCGGCCGTGCATGGTCAGGGTGTTGCCCTGGCCAATAATGTGATGGCACAAAATGAAATTGATGCAGGGCGTCTTGTTTATCCATTTAATGATGTTTTAGTCAGTAAGAATGCATTTTATTTGGTTTGCCACGATAATCAGGCAGAATTGGGCAAGATCGCGGCTTTCCGCAAATGGATACTGACGCAAGCCGCGACGGAACAAGAAAGGTTAGGGTTTATTACCCAACAGACTTAATAGTGATACCCAATAGCTGATAAACAGAAACAGGAGCTGTGTGATGAGCAGTCGAATCATGCTGATTTTGGTTGGGATCAGTGGTTTTTTCTACGTGGCACTGGGAGCGATGGGGGCACATATGTTGGCACCCATTCTGACACCACGCCAGATGGAATGGATTCATACCGGCCTGCAATATCAAGGGCTACATACACTCGCCATGATGGCTCTGGCCGCTTTGTTGATGCGTCAGCCTGTAGCGCCGTTTGGTTGGAGTGGGATTTTTTTTACGGCGGGAATTGTGCTGTTTAGTGGCAGCCTTTATTGTCTGGCCTTTTTACCGCTAAAATTTCTGGTTTATTTGACACCAATCGGTGGGTTCTGTTTTCTCATTGGGTGGTTATGTGTATTAATTGGCGCTCTGCGTCTAAGGAAATCGGCGCCTAGCCATGAATAAAGTTGCTTTATATTGCCGTCCGGGTTTTGAAAAAGAGTGTGCGGCGGAAATTACCGATAAAGCGGGTAAGAAAGAAATCTACGGTTTCGCCCGTGTGAAAGAGAACAGTGGATATGTGCTGTTTGAATGTTATCAGCCGGATGATGCGGATCGTCTGATCCGTGAAGTTCCGTTCAGTGAATTGATTTTTGCCCGTCAAATGTTGGTTGTGGGTGAATTGCTGAAAGATTTACCGTCGGAAGATCGCATTACACCGATTATTGGCATGTTATTCGGTGTTGTTGAAAGAGCGGGTGAGCTGCGAGTGGAAGTGCCGGATACCAATGAAGGCAAGGAGTTGATGAAATTTTGCCGTAAGTTTACGGTGCCGCTGCGTAATGCAATGCGGCAGGAAAAACTTTTGCTGGCAAAGGAAAACGCGGGTCGCCCTGTGATCCATGTCTTTTTCATCGCTCCCGGTTGTTGTTATGTCGGGTATTCCAACAGCAACAATAACTCCCGTTTCTATATGGGCATCCCCCGCCTGAAATTCCCTTCAGATGCTCCAAGCCGTTCAACGCTGAAACTGGAAGAGGCCTTTCATGTGTTCATTCCTTATGATGAATGGGAAGAGCGTCTGGATAGCGGCCTTCATGCTGTGGATCTCGGAGCTTGTCCGGGGGGGTGGACTTACCAGCTGGTGAAACGCTGCATGATGGTTCATGCGGTCGATAATGGCCCGATGGCGGATAGCCTGATGGAAACAGGCCAGGTGAAGCATCATCGTATCGATGGCTTTAAGTTTGAGCCGGCAGTGAAAAACATTTACTGGCTGGTTTGTGACATGGTTGAGAAACCGGCCAAAGTTGCCCAACTTATGACGGATTGGCTGGTAAACAGTTGGTGTCGTGAGGCTATTTTTAATCTTAAATTGCCGATGAAGAAGCGTTATGAGGAAGTGGCGCATATCTTGCTGAAAATAGAACAGCAATTGCAAGAAAATGGGGTGAATGCACAGATTCAGGCGAAACACCTGTATCACGATCGTGAAGAGATCACGGTACATGTCCGTCGGATCTGGTCTGTGTATGCAACCAGTCGGGATTATTGATACCACTCTTTATTGTTAAATATGCTGCCTTATTGGCAGCACTTATTTATTCTATCTATTGCCTTATTATCCTATTTATCTGTTGTCATACCACTTAATTCAGCTATTTCGGTTACCCTTATCCCAGATACGCAATGTAAAACCCAGAGATGTGGAACTAATTTCAAGTTGAATAAAAAATAACCCGCCTTTAAAAAAATAGGGAAAAAGTAGGGAAAAAACAGGTAAAGAGATAATTCTTTCTTAAGATCAATTTTCAGCAGATAAAAACAACATTATTTATTACTAAATTATGTTGTTTTTTTATTATCAAAAAAATTTCATTGTGAAATTAATAATTAATTACATAAATTAAATTTGTTCAATATGTATTCTAAAAAAGTATATTAATTATTTTTACACAGACAGTAACTAACGCTATTTTGTTCTGGAGTTTTATTTCTAAGTGGGTCTTAGAAAGAATTTAAAACTCTTACCGCCGTTATTATGAAAATTTCGGATTTTTAGGGTGTTTATCTTGTTTTTACAGGAGATTTATATGGTCTCAAAGAAAAAGTATACCTATACGGGGTTATCTGATTCCAATTCCGCTCAGGAGGTTAATTCATTTCTTAAAGCCTATGTTCCCAATTACGACACCTCTATTCGGGTTGCTCATGATCCATTAGGAGACAATGCACCTGATAAACTTCTGCGGGGTCATTATAAGTGGTCCAATAAGTATGTTGATTCTACTGGCACCTTGAAATTATCGTATCATTTCATGGAATCTGCACCGGCTATCATGCCGTTGTTTGAAATTTCTGGCTTCAGTGCTTTTAATGAAGAACAAAAAGAAACAGCGAAACTTTCTTTACAATCCTGGTCTGATGTTGCCAATATTAAATTTACCGAAGTCAGTAGTGTTAAAAAAGCGAATATCACTTTTGGTTTCTTTGATCATAGTGACAACGATGATTATGCATTTGCAAATTTGCCACAAGGACAAAAAAACACTTTTACATGGTATCACGCTAAAAGCCATACGTTTGTAGACAATGATATTGATGTGAATGGTTATGCCCGTCAAACTTTCACTCATGAAATTGGTCATGCATTAGGACTGGACCATCCTGCCGATTATGATGCTTCTGATAAAGTGCGTCCAGGCTATATCACGAAAGCAGAATATTTCGAAGATACTCGTGCCTATACGGTCATGAGTTATTTCAGTGAAAAATATACCGGCCAAGATTTTAAATATGAATATTCATCGGCACCTCTGTTGAATGATATTTCTGCCATTCAGGCGTTGTATGGTGCGAATATGGAAACCCGTACGGGAGATACCATATATGGTTTCAATTCCAATACTGACCGCGACTTTATGACCGCAACGGATGCAGACAGCAAACTGGTGTTCAGTGTCTGGGATGCGGGGGGTGAAGATACTTTTGATTTCTCTGGTTTTACTCAAAATCAGCGTATCAACCTGAATGAAGGTGCTTTCTCTGATGTTGGCGGCCTGAAAGGTAACGTTTCTATCGCCCGTGGTGTTGTTATTGAGAATGCGATTGGCGGCAGCGGCGATGACATTCTGGTGGGTAACAGCGCAGATAACATCCTGAAAGGTGGTGCCGGCAACGACATCATTTATGGCGGTCTAGGTGGTGATCATCTGTGGGGCGGTGAAGGCAACGATACCTTTGTTTATCTGGATGGCAAAGAATCTCTGAAAGACAATCCAGACTGGATCCACGATTTCGTCTCTGGTGAAGACAAGATCGATCTGTCTGAGTTCAATTTCGGGGGTAATGGCGATATTAAATTTGTCGATTCCTTCTCAGGTAAAGCGGGCGAAGTGCTGTTCACTTACGATGAAGTGAATGAGGTCACCGATCTGGAAATCAGTCTTGGTGGTGATCTGGCTGGCAACGATTTTCTGGTGAAAGTTGTTGGTCAACCGTTAGCCGAAGCAGATTTCATTGTCTGATTGATGTCATCACGTTAATAGAATACTGCCGTACTTCCCCGCAGGATACGGCAGTATTATGGAAAAGTGGAAAAGTGGAAAAGTGGAAAAGTGGAAAGGTGGAAAGGGTGGACTTCTTACTTTGTGGCTGTCGGTTTTTTAGATCGAAATCGCTCTTATCAATAATTTTTGCGCTCTTTTTTGTCGGAGGATGTATGGCGAGTAGTTTAAGGCTTCCAGCCGCAGGTGAGTTGAAAGGATTATGGGAACTCTCTGATGGAAATAAGTTGTGCAGTATTGAACTGACCGATACCCGTTTACCCGATGGTTCGCTTTGGGCTTTGAAAAGTAATACGTGTGTGACTGAATTGGTTGGACAGCCTGTCGAAGGCTGGTATCCGTCTCCAGATGGCATCACATTGACCGATAATGACGGCAATAGCCTGGCCTTTTTTAGCCATGAATCAGAACAGTGGATTGCTTACTTTGTTGATGGCAGGGAACTGTTCATGACATTCAGTGGCGTATCCAGATAACCCATTTGTTTTGCTTTAGTTAATGATAAAGAGATTGCAGTGAAACTACGCTTTCCGCAGGATGAAATCACGGAGGTTATCCGTGTACGCAGCAAGGTCTTCTGGACGATTGGATTATTTACGGCATTTATCAACTTGCTGATGCTGGTTCCCTCCATTTATATGCTGCAAGTCTATGATCGAGTACTGCCATCCAGTAATGAAATGACCTTGCTGATGCTAACGTTGATCACGCTGGGGATGTTCGCCATGATGGGCGGGCTGGAATATATCCGAAGTCAGGTGGTGATCCGTATCGGCAGTCAGTTTGATATGTGCCTGAATCAACGGGTTTATACCGCGTCCTATGAATCCAACCTGAGAAATGGTTCCACCGATGCAGGGCAGATGCTCAATGATTTGGCAACTATCCGCCAGTTTCTGACCGGTAATGCCCTGTTTGCCTTTTTTGATGCCCCCTGGTTTCCGGTTTATCTTTGCGTCATCTTCCTGTTCAGCCCGTATTTGGGGTTGTTGGCATTGGTTGGGGCGATCATTTTGATCACGTTGGCGGTATTGAACCAGTGGTTATCCCAGGCACCTTTGGCGGAAGCCAGCCACCTTTCTTTACGTTCAGCCAATTTAGCCAGTACCAACTTACGCAATGCCGAAGTGATTGAAGCGCTTGGTATGTTGCCGGCATTGCGTCACCGCTGGTTTGGCCTGCATCAGCGTTTTCTCAATTTTCAGCGTATTGCCAGCGAACGATCAGCCGCTATCACGGCGTTGACCAAAACGATACGTATGGCTTTGCAGTCGTTGATCCTGGGTTTAGGTGGCTGGTTGGCGATTGAAGGCCATATCACACCCGGGATGATGATTGCCGGTTCCATTTTGATGGGAAGGGCGTTGTCGCCGATTGAACAGTTGATACAGGTATGGAAGAGCTGGAGTGCTGCCCGTTTATCCTGGCAACGGCTGGACAAGCTGCTGAAAGCCCAACCGGAGCGCAAAAGTGGCATGTCATTGCCCGCGCCTAACGGTGTGTTGTTGCTGGAAAAAGTATCCGCAATGCCACCGGGTAAAACACGGGCATTGCAATTCTCGCAAAACGGATCAGCGCCGAATAACCAATATGTTTTGCAGGATATCCACTTTGCTCTGGATGCCGGTGATGTGCTGGGTGTGATTGGTCCCAGTGCGTCGGGGAAATCGACATTGGCTCGTCTGCTGGTCGGGATATGGCCTGCGCAAGAAGGCGTGGTACGGCTTGATGATGCGGATATCTACCAATGGAATAAAGATGAGTTAGGGGCATTTATTGGTTATCTGCCGCAGGATATTGAACTGTTTGGCGGCACAATCGCGGAGAATATCGCCCGTTTTAATGATATTGAACCGGAAAAAGTGATCGAGGCGGCGAAAAAAGCCGGTGTCCACGAATTGGTGCTCAATCTTGAGCGCGGTTATGACACGGTAATCGGCGCGGGAGGGATGGGATTATCCGGTGGGCAGAAACAACGCCTCGGTTTGGCTCGCGCTCTGTATGGTAATCCATCGCTCATCGTGTTGGATGAACCTAACTCGAATCTGGATGATGTGGGTGAAAAAGCGCTAAGCCATGCGATCGCACAATTGCGGGAACAGGGGAAAACCGTGGTTGTTATTACGCACCGGCCTTCATTGCTCTCGCAAACAAGCAAAATTTTGCTGTTGGTGCAGGGGAAAATGAAAATGTTTGGCCCTTCCCAGCAAGTGATGGCCGCGCTGTCTCAATCTTCGTCACAGTCACAGTTAAACGTGGTCGAACGTGCTTCGTAACATGATTCAACCCTATTTCAATACTTGGGATATTCTCTCTGGGAGTAAAGATGTCCTATCAGACTAACGCAAAGGATGCCCAAAACGCGGTATCGGAATTATTGCCGCTGGATGCAAATCGTTACCTGCGAATGGGCTGGTTGGTGATTGGGATCGGCATTGTCGGGTTTTTCGTCTGGGCGGCCTTTGCGCCCCTCGATAAGGGGGTGGCTTCTTCTGGTACTGTCGTGGTTGATGGTAACCGTAAAACGATACAATCCCCGCTTAATGGCATTATCAGTCAAATTCAGGTGAACGAGGGGGAACAAGTCAAGGCGGGGCAAGTTTTGGTTCAGCTCAACCAGGTGCAGGTTAATGCACAAATTGATTCACTGAAACAGCAGCTTTACACCACATTGGCAACAGAAGCCCGACTTTTGGCCGAGCAGCAAGGGCAGGATGCTATGGTTTTCCCGCCTGCGTTACTGGATCTGCAATCGGAGCCACGCATTAACGAGACGCTGGCCCTGCAAAGACAGCTCTTTTTATCACGTCGTGAGATGCTGCGTAGTGATCTGGCGGGAATGCAGCAGGCCGAAGAGGGACTGAATTTCCAAATCAGGGGATTGCGCGAAGCGCGGGTAAGTAAACAGCAGCAGCAAGTTTCGCTTAAAGAACAGGTGACAAATTTGCAGCCCCTGACGGAAGAGGGCTATTTCCCCCGTAACCGCTATCTGGAATTACAGCGTAGCCAAAGTGAATTAAGTGGCAGTATCGCGGAAATGACCGGAAAAATGGGCCAGCTTGAAAAGCAGCGGCAGGAAACGCAGCAGCGAATTATCCAGCGTCAGGCGGATTACCAGCGTGAGGTACGCAGCCAGTTATCTGATGTACAGGTTCTGGCGAATGAGCTGAGAAATAAGCTGGAAACGGCACAATTTGATTTGTCACAGACTTCTATCATGGCCCCGGTGGATGGCTCAGTGGTTGGATTAACCGTGTTCACTCAAGGGGGGGTGGTGGCTGCCGGTGAGAAGCTGATGGAGATCCTGCCGACCCAGAGTGCGCTGGAAATCGAGGCGCGTCTGCTGGTGAACCTGATTGATAAGGTTGCCGTGGGGCAAGAGGTTGACTTAATGTTTACCGCGTTCAACCAGAACCGAACACCGAAAGTCACGGGCAAGGTGATGGTGGTTTCCGCTGACCGTCTGGTGGATGAACGGACAAGAGAGCCTTATTACCAGATGCGATTGAAAGTCAGTCCTGATGGCATGGCGAAACTGGCCGGATTGAATATCAGACCGGGGATGCCGGTTGACGTATTCGTCAAAACCGGTTCGCGTTCGTTGTTGAGTTATCTGTTCAAGCCATTAATGGACAGGGCGTCTACCTCGCTGATTGAGGAGTAATAGGGGATGTTGATGTATCACAGTTTTGCCAATAGACGGGCTTCTTTATCTCCCCTGTTTTCCAGCAAATTATTGCCAGCGTCAGTATTGCTGATGTCGATATTGATATTTCCCCGTTTTGCCAGTGCGCTTTCCTTAACGGAGGCTTATGCGCTGGCATTGCAGCACGATCCAACGTTTCAGGCTGCTATCAAAGAGCAGGAAGCGGGACAGGAAGAGAAAAATCTTGGGCTGGCGGAACTGTTGCCCAAGCTATCTTTCAGTTACCAGAATGCCCCCAAAAATGGGCAAAAGATGGACTCGCAATCGTTAGACCTGCGGGGAAGAAGCGTCAGGGAGAGCCGTGATCGGCAGTATGATAGCTATAGCGGTGCGATTATTTTGACCCAGCCGGTGATCGATTTTGAGGCCTGGGCGCGTTATCGAACCCGTCAGGCTTATACCCTGATGAGTGATAGCCGTTTTCGGGCGGATAACCAGCAATTGGCGGTCAGGGTGGTGAACAGCTATGTAGCGGTCGCTTATGCGCAGGATCGGCTGGCACAGGTTGTGCAACAGCGGGCAGCCTATGAGGAGCAACTGGAACGTAACCAGAAACTGTTTGCTTCCGGTGAAGGTACTCGTACCGATGTGGCGGAAACTCAGGCGCGTTACAGTCAGGTACTGGCTGATGAGTTAGCGGTGCAAGATGAGCTGGATGCCGCTATTCGTGGCTTGCAGTTATTAGTTGGCATCCCGTTGCCAGCAGATGTACCGGTTAAGCGTTTATCCGACTCCCCGCCGTTCAAAACCATCAAACTGGATTTAGCACACTACACCGATTGGGAACAACTGGCATTACGTCAGAACCCACAACTGGCGGCCGCCCGCCAGAAAGTGGATGTTGCGTACCATGATATTGAGCGTAACCGGGCGGGATATCTGCCGAAACTGGAGCTATATGCTTCCCATAGCGAAAATAAATCCAGTAGTGACAACAGCATTGACCAACAATACCGGACGGATTCCATTGGCTTACGACTCTCCATAAATCTCTATAATGGCGGAGGCACTGCGGCAGCGGTGCGCCAATCAGCCGCAAATTATGGCAAGACTAAATTCGAAATGGATGCACAGACGGGGGAAATCCTGAACGCACTGAGGCGCAATTATAACGCTTGCGTGAACGGTGAAAAGCGGATACGCGCCTATGAAACGGCGGTGGAAGCGGCCGCATTGCAAGTGAAAGCGACGCAAAAAAGTGTGGCGTTGGGGCAGAGAGTGAATGTCGATATATTGAATGCCGAGCAACAGCTTTATACCGCCCGTCGTGAACTCTCTCAGGCAAAATATGACTATATGAAAGCGTGGATTGGGTTATTAGATGAATCAGGCCAGTTACAGGGTGAACATATTAGGTTAATTGCTGATTATTTTGGTTGAGATGATTAAAGTGTGATATCCCGTCTTCTTTATCCTTAAGATTCGCATAATAGAAACGGGTATCACGCATTATTCACTGACAGAGAACAGTTTATTTATTAATAAGCCGCAGTTGCTGTAAATTGCCCTGTAAGGTCAAATCAGTTCTTAGTGAAGCAATTTCACGGCTGATATAAGCCATTTCTTTGTGAGATGCCAATTTTTTGCGCCATTTATCCGGCTGGGCGTCCAGGTTTTGGAATAAATTATCCAGCGAACCCGCTTGTTGCAGCAGGAGGGCGGCCGTTTTGGGACCAATTCCCTGAATGCCTGGGATCTTACTGCTACTGATACCGGCAAGCCCCCAATAATCGGGAAGCTGGTCAGGCTCAACACTAAACTCTTGCTGGACAAAAGGCAGATCCAGCCAGCGCTTTTGGAAGTAATCACGAATCTGGATATTGGGGGAAAGGAGCTGGCAATAGCCCTTATCTGTTGAAACGATGGTGACATAATGCCCGCTATTGGCGACTTTTGTTGCCAGTGTGGCCGCTAAATCATCCGCTTCATGCCCTTCTGCGTGCCAGCAAGCCACCCCCAGCGCGTTGAATGCCTGCTTAATTAAGGGCATTTCTTGCTGCAAGTTGTCCGGCATGGCAGAGCGGCCCGCTTTGTAATCCGGGAACAGTTGATGGCGCCAGCTATGGCTGCGATCAGCTTCATCAAATACCGCAACCGCGTGAGTCGGTGATGCGTGGGTGATTAACTGCTTTAACGCATGTTCACAGGCCGAAATACAGGGGCTGCCCTGTACTGCATGGATGCGCCGAATCAGGTTTAAGGCGTCTACAATCAGAAGATGTATCATGGTCGTTATAGTCCATCCGTGGATTTATTCCCTGGCACCAGCCTCATTGAATATTGATGAGAAAAGGTATCCGCGATTTATGTGATTATCTCATAACAGGGTTCATAAGCCGTACCTCCGGGGAGTTTCATGCGATCCTGCTCGACAAAATCTTTCAACAGGTCATCCATGCGATGCATAATATCTGCATCACCGTGGATCTTGAATGCCCCGTGTTTTTCTATGGCGTAAATACCCGCTTCTTTGACATTGCCTGCCACAATACCAGAAAATGCGCGCCGGAGCGCGGAGGCAAGTTTCTCTGCCGATTGGTTTGGGTATAAATTCAAATCAGCCATGTTTTCATGGGTTGGCATGAAAGGAGATTGTAGATCAGAGCCGATTTTCAGTGACCAGTTGAAACTGTAGGCATCTCCGGTCGCGCGGCGCTTTTCTTTGACCTTCGGCATGGCTTTTTTCATGATACGGGCGACTTCTGAGGGGGCATCCACAATAATGTGATAGTGCCGGCGTGCCTGTTCCCCCAGAGTATTAACAATAAACTCATCCAACACCCGGAAGTAATTGGCGCTCTCTTTGGGACCAGTCAAGACCAGCGGCAGAACTTGATCTTTATTTTCAGGATGCATCAGGATAGACAACAAATACAGCAATTCTTCTGCCGTTCCCACTCCGCCGGGGAAGATAATGATGCCATGGGCGATACGGACAAAGGCTTCCAGACGTTTTTCAATATCCGGCATGATGATTAGCTCATTCACCAGCGGATTAGGTGGCTCTGCTGCAATTATTGACGGTTCTGTGATGCCGATAAACCGACTTTTTTTGTAATTCTGCTGGGCATGTCCCACCGCGGCGCCTTTCATCGGTGCTTCCATTGCACCGGGACCGCATCCCGTACAGATATTCAGTTCACGTAGTCCCAGCTCATTGCCTACCTTGCGCCCATACAAGTACTCTTTCTCATTGATGGAATGGCCGCCCCAACAAACAATCATATTAGGATCTTCTGAGATATGCAGTGCGTTGGCGTTGCGCAGGATGGAGAAAATGGTATTGGTAATATGCATACCATTTCCCATATCCAAATGATTTGCCTTCTGTGCATCGGTAATTTGTGCGTGGACAAATAAAATATCGCGCAGTACTGCAAAAAGATTGGCTTGCAGGGAACGGATGATTTTACCATCGACGAAGGCGTCTTCGGGGGGATTAATCAGTTTCAGCTTTATCCCTCGCTCTCTGCGCAGGACGTTGATATCAAAATGTTGATATTTTGATAGTAACTCCTTACTGTTATCTGTTTGACTGCCTGAATTAAGAACCGCCAGTGAACAGTTACGGAAAAGGCGGTATAAATCACTGCTTGCGGTACGCTTGAGCATATCTACTTCAAGCTGAGAGAGTAAATTCATTGATCCTAATGGATTGACATGCGTAATCAAAATGACTCCTTTTACCCCTTATGGGGATCCCTCAATAATGACTTATGTCCCTGTTGGGTATAACTGACTTCATCCGGCAGTCCGGTTAGGGTACAGACGATGATTACTGGCGAGCTAACCTTCCGGTTGCTGGAGTAAACGCTTCGTTACTGCGCCACGGATTGATATCCAATCCTCCCCGACGGGTATAACGTGCATAAACCGTCAGCTTTTCAGGTGCGCATAACGTCATTACGTCATTGAAAATGCGCTCAACACATTGTTCATGAAATTCATTGTGGTGGCGGAAAGAAACCAGGTAGCGCAATAGTTTTTCCTGATCGATTTTAGGGCCTTGATAGCGGATCATTACCGATCCCCAATCGGGTTGGTGGGTGATCAGGCAATTTGATTTTAGCAAGTGGCTAACCAAAGTCTCCTCAACGACAGGACCTGTGGCTGCCTGGTTAAGATAATTGCGACTGAACTGATAATCATCAATGTCAATGTCCTGATTATCGATGCATTTTCCCTCAAATTCGGCAATTGGCTGTTGGCTGAAAGTGTGGAGGGGATGCAAAACAACTTCAATATTGCCATTGGCGCAAGCAGATAAATCCTGTTGCAACGTTTTTTGTACGGTTTCCCAATCCGCAAAGCGGGTTTGGTTAAAACTGTTGAGATAAAGTTTAAAGCTTTTTGATTCGATAAGGTTTTCACTGGCTGCATCCAGGCTGACGTGACCGATGGCAACTTGAGGAACGCCGCGTGCGTTGAGCCAGGAGAGTTCGTACATTGTCCAGATATCTGCACCATGAAACGGAAGATTATCAGGAAACAGCTCAAGCGGTTCACGGTTCATACTGCGTGGAACTGCTTGCAATAAAGTAGGATCATAGTTATCACGGTAGGGCGTTGGTTTACCCAATGTGAGTTGGGAAAGCGCATGATTATCTTGGTATAAAGACATTAGGATTCCTTAAGGCTAAAAAATCTTATCATTGAGCTAGTCTTTACGACAAAAAGCGTCTTAATGACTAAAGTCATCTGTAGTGTATCAAGGAATCCTGATGGTTCGTATTTTTATTACACAGGATCCCCTTAGTTTACTGAACCAATATTATTGTCGCTTTTATTGGCGTAATGGGTGAAGTCAGCATCCGTGTTATATTTCCCCGCGCAGCGGGGAAATATAAGGACTCGCGTCGTCTGGCGGATTGCAACTTGACGTTTATCGAGTATAAATAGCAGGTGTATTTTTATATCTGCTATTTATTAGGGTCTTACTAATCAGAAAGCGGTTAACCAGAAAACAAGGTATCCAATAATGGTGATCTAAATACGTGATGTGGATCGTGCTTCTGTAATGCTGCCACTGTTGAAGTCCAGTTGTTATCAGCAGGCAAACCCTCAGTCAATGACGCTGGGATTGTTTTGGTTAATATTTCTTTATTCTCCCATGCAGTGTGAGAACCATAAGCCCAACCTTTACTCCATTCAACACGAGCAGAGGCATAAGAACCATCAAATTCGTTGAATAGCCATTGTTCAAATTGGTGGCAAAATTCAATGGCATAGGGGGTTTCTGGAAAGGTTAAGACATCAAGCCAAACGGCCACATCCCATTCTGGATGATCCAAACGGGGACGAATAGCGGATAAGCTGGGAACCGTTGCTCCTGTATGTATCACTTCAGCCGGATCATCTAACCCAGTGACTCTAACTTCAAGCGGGCCATTGATGGGATATTTCCCCTGGTTTGCATAGTGCTGTATTAATCCCTGCCACTGAGCATAAAACTTATTCAGCACAAGCTGGATATTTGTACGTTGTGTTAATACCGCATAACCATTTGCGGTGACACGTAATGTGGTTGGTTTGACATATAACAGCAGGTTCTTACTCCAACCCCAGATATCTTTTCCATAGTTTTGCAAGGCTGCATGTGTCAGTTGATATTGCATTTCACCAACAAGCGGCGTAATCAGCGGAAAGTTGGCCAGAATATTATCCGCAATATCCGATAAGGTTGATGAAATATTATCGGAAAATGGGTAGTTATAGGGCGCATTAACTTCAACGCTGGAAGCGGGTTTGGTTGGTGCCACACTCCAGACTTTTAGCCACGGTGTCTTGGTAAAAGGAAATAAAATGATTTCGGCACGACCACTTTTATCCAGAAAATAACTCAAGGTCTGTTTTTCTTTTGCGTTTTCTGGCGGGGCAAATAACTCATCCGCTGGAATATCGGTGAAACTTTGGCAGCGAAGGCGTTGATTTTGACCTGCCTGAAATTGCACTTCTAAAATCAGAGCGCCTCCGACATGCGTTAATAACGGTGCACAATCAGGTTCATTTCGCTCAAAACGTTTAATGGTATATTGCTGGTTTTCTTTATCCCATACAACAGCAGACAGGGATAATATCGTATTACTGAGGGAGCCAAATGTGTGTCCAGGAAGTGGCGTTTCATCAACGGCTTTAATGGCAGTTCCATGCCCGTTTATTGCAAGAACAGCGCCGAGTGTTAAATCACCGGGAGCAGGTGTGGCAGTAAAACCCAAGCCTTGTTCTTCCATTTGGGCCATTAATGTTTCCATTAATACGCCGGGTTGTGCAGTCACTATAGAAAATTTCGCACGATGCTCGATATTAACATGGGTGAAATGCGAAGAAAGATCCATCAATATAATATGATTTTTGAAACTTTGCCCTGATTCCAATATGAGTGGTGACCAATTATGGGATTGTCCGATGGGTCTTAGTTTATAATTCTCTTTCCATGCCCAATTGACAACGGAAATCACCTCTTCAATAGTTCTAGGTATACAATATGGTATATTGTCGGCGCAAATTTCTCCTGACCAGTTTTTAAAATTAATCATTTTCCAGATTACGTCTTGGGGAAAGTTGGGTAAGTGATATTCTATTTTTGTAATTATCTCATTTTGTAAATAAATATCTTCTTGTTTCAGTGAATCAGGTGATGGCATGTTTTATTTCCTTCGTTTTTAATTTGTAGGGTGACTTTTTTAATATAAGTTCAACAATATACTCGATAAACTTCAAGTTGCAATTCTAAAGACGACGCGAGGCTTTATATTTCCCCGCTGTGTGGAGAAATATAACCCGCATCTTGACGTTGGATTGGTATATATCTATTTGCTAAAAGCTATTTGTTACGAGCTATTTGTTAAAAGCTAGTTGTTAATAACTATTTTATGGAAATAAAATATATATTCGATAAACTTCAAGTTGCAATCTGCAAGACGACGTGAGGCCTTATATTTCTCTGCTACGCAGGGAAATATAACATGCATCTTGAAGTTGGATTGGTATATAGGATATAAAATAGAATGCCATGATAAATTTTATAATTTATTGAAATAGAGGGTAACATCACAGGGCAAGATCACGAATGTTTTTTAGTCAAAAATAAACAGGTTGCTTCGAGTAAAGAGCT
>NZ_LDNM01000105.1 GCF_001028135.1 Xenorhabdus griffiniae | reverse complement strand
ACTTTATGCCTTGTCATATTGGATTGGGATATTATGCCATATTGGTATGATTTAGCTATATCATGCCGGGAGATACGGGATATGGTTCAACTTTCTTCGGCCTGCATTTTTATACCTGGGCTGCAATTCTCTCTATCCTGACTATTATTGCTATCGCCGCTATTATGCCTCTGAAAGCAGGCAATGTTGATTCAGCAAGATACACACCCCCAACATTAGGCAAATTTGTCATGGGATTGTTCGCATTTTTGATTGCAGCCAATTTGGTTTCTACCCTATTGGAATGTGGTAGTGGGCAATGTGATGATAACCCAACATTCTATCAATTATTGCAAAAGTAATTTTTATTTATATTGAAACTATTAAAACAGAAGGCTACATAATTCCAGTAGCCTTCTGCTTTTTTCAACTGAATGTTTTCAGTCAGGCTCTTTTCTCTAAATTTCTTTACGTGCAGGTAATCAAAATGGCTAACTCACCGCAGCAAACGCTTCTGCAATGCGTTGTACGTTATGATGATTCACGCCAGCCATACAAACGCGGCCAGAACCGACCAGATAGACACCAAACTCTTCACGTAATCTATCAACTTGTGCCTGACTGAATCCGGTATAACTGAACATTCCACGCTGTTTCAGTAAATGATCAACGTTTTTTTCTGGTAGCGCTTGTTGCAAGGCACTTACCAATACTGTTCGCATTTCCAGAATACGCAAGCGCATCCGCTCAACTTCATCCAGCCACTGGTTTTTTAATTCAGGGTTACTCAATACCCTGGCAACAATCTGCGCGCCAAAATTTGGTGGGCTGGAGTAAATACGGCGCACCGTCGCTTTCAATTGTCCCAAGACATGTTCAGCCACTTTCGCATCGCCACAGATAACTGATAATCCACCAACACGCTCACCATACAGTGAGAAAATTTTCGAGAATGAGTTGCTGACCAGACAAGCTAAACCCGCATTGACCATTGCGCGGATCGCGTAGGCATCTTCTTCCATACCATCAGCAAATCCCTGATAAGCGATATCAAGGAAAGGAAGCAATTCCCGCTCTTTTGCAACCTGAACCACCTGATCCCATTGGTCATTGGTGAGATCGGAACCTGTTGGGTTATGACAGCAAGGATGCATCAAAATGATGCTTTTTGCGGGCAATTGCTTGAATGTTGCCAGCATTTCGTCAAATTTTACCCCTTTGGTTTTATCATTAAAATAAGGGTAATAGTTCACTTTGACACCGGCTCCGGCAAAAATAGCGGCATGGTTTTCCCACGTCGGATCACTGCACCATACTTCAGAATCAGGGAAATAACGGTGTAAAAAATCAGCCCCTACTTTTAATGCGCCTGAGCCGCCCAGTGTTTGAATCGTGGCAATACGCTGTTGGTTTAATAATGGGTGATCTTTGCCGAACAGCAGTTCCTGAATTGCCGTACGATAGGTAAGAAACCCTTCCATTGGGAGGTAAAGGGAAGCAGACTGTGGCAAGGCGTTTATTTGTTTTTCAGCAATTGCAACAGCCTGTAATTTTGGGGTTATACCCTGTTCATCGTAATACAGCCCGATGCTCAGATTTATTTTTTCTGCGCGGGGATCGTTTTTGAATTCTTCCATTAACGATAGGATAGGATCGCCTGCATACGCATCAACATTCTGGAACATTACGTTATACTCCCTGCTATTGTGTTATTGATTAAAAATACAATAACAGACAATATAACTGACCCGGATTATTCGTCTAGATATTCCATTGCAACACGTGAAGTCAGTTTCGTAATCAGCTCATAAGCGCTAATTCCCGAATGCGCTGCAATTTTTTCAACAGGCAGGACATTCCCCCAAAGGATGACTTCATCACCCACTTTATCCTGACATGCCGGTCCCAAATCCACCGTAATCATATCCATAGATACACGACCAACAAGGGGGACTTCCCGACCATTAAGAAATATTGGTGTACCGGCAGGTGCACTGCGGGGATATCCATCACCATATCCCATCGCCACAACACCAAGATATGTATCACATTCACTGCTCCACGTACCACCATATCCCACGGCTTCACCCGCTTTGTGCTTACGTACCGCGATTAAGCCGGATTTGAGTGTCATTGCAGGGAGTAAATTAAAGTCAGCCGCAGTTTTCTCCGTCATCGGCGAGGCACCATACATCATGATGCCGGGACGAACCCAATCTAAGTGTGCCTTTGGCCATAATAAAACCCCCCCCGATGCAGAGATAGATTTTTCACCCGCCTTATCCGCAATAAATGCCATAAAGCGCTCGATTTGCTGCTGGGTCGTTTCAACTGTAGGTTCATCTGCACGGCTAAAATGACTGATAAGATTAACGGGGTGTTCAACGTTACGACAGCGGCTCAGGCGTTGATAGAACTCATCGGCTTCATCAATTCTGATCCCCAGACGATGCATACCTGTATCGAGTTTCATCCACACTTTAATCGGGTGGGATAAATCTGCCTGTTCTAACGCTTCAAGCTGCTCAATGCTATGCACCACGGTTTCAATATGATTAACGACTAAAACAGCCAGATCTGCCGCTTCAAAAAAACCTTCCAAGAGTAAGATTGGCTTGACGATCCCACCACGGCGCAGGGCCAGCGCTTCCCCAATGCGAGCGACACCAAAGCAATCAGCATCTTCCATTGTTCGCGCAGTTTCCAATAAACCATGTCCATAGGCGTTTGCTTTCACAACTGCAATCAGTTTACTGTCAGGCGCCTGCTTCCTTACCTGTTGCAAATTGTGTCGCAGAGCGTGGCGGTCAATAACCGCAGTAGCCGCTTTCATTCCATCCCCTTTTTTATAATTTTTCAGTCAGGTTTGATAAATAACAGCCTATCTTCGATGTTGATTATTGAAGTCATTTGAACATGTGTGATAGGCCTTTAGGTTTATTCGTCGCTGTAACTTGGCCCGGCATAATTATCGAATCGTGACCATTGACCATTAAACGTCAGCCTTACTGCACCGATAGGGCCGTTACGCTGTTTACCAATGATGATTTCAGCCACACCTTTCAGTTCACTGTTGTCGTGATAAACTTCGTCACGATAAATAAACATGATCAAGTCAGCATCCTGTTCGATAGAGCCTGATTCACGCAGATCGGAGTTAACCGGACGTTTATCAGCTCGCTGTTCCAAGCCACGGTTAAGCTGGGAGAGTGCAACAACCGGCACCTGAAGTTCTTTTGCCAGCGCTTTCAGTGAGCGGGATATTTCCGCAATTTCCAGTGTTCGGTTGTCGGATAAAGAAGGGACTCGCATCAATTGCAGGTAGTCGATCATAATCAAACTGAGTCCACCGTGTTCGCGGAAAATTCGTCGTGCACGGGAACGCACTTCTGTTGGCGTCAAACCGGATGAGTCATCGATATACATATTGCGTTTTTCCAGCAAAATTCCCATCGTACTGGAAATGCGTGCCCAATCCTCATCATCAAGTTGACCGGTACGAATACGTGTTTGATCTACGCGGGACAGGGACGCCAGCATACGCATCATGATCTGGTTGCCGGGCATCTCAAGGCTGAAAATCAAAACAGGCTTATCCTGCATCATAGCTGCGTTTTCACACAGGTTCATCGCAAAAGTCGTTTTACCCATTGAAGGACGCGCCGCTACGATAACTAAATCTGATTTTTGCAATCCTGCGGTTTTCTTATCCAGATCTTGATAGCCGGTAGAAACGCCAGTTACGCCATCATGCGGGCGCTGATAGAGCTGTTCAATTCGTTCAACGGTCTCTTCCAGGATCTGTTCAATACCTTTCGGACCCTCGTCTTTATTTGCCCGATTTTCTGCGATCTGGAAGACGCGTGATTCAGCCAAATCCAACAGTTCTTCGCTGGTTCGCCCTTGTGGATCGTATCCCGCATCGGCAATTTCATTGGCGACCGCGATCATATCGCGTACTACCGCACGTTCGCGGACAATATCAGCATAGGCATTGATATTCGCCGCACTTGGGGTATTTTTCGACAATTCAGCAAGATAGGCAAACCCTCCGACATTATCGAGTTCGCCATTCTGTTCAAGAGATTCCGATAATGTGATCAGGTCGATAGGTTTGCCCGTTTCGAGCAAACGCTGCATTTCAGCGAAAATACGTCTGTGTGGTCGGCTAAAAAAGTCATTGCAGCTAACCCGTTCGGATACATTATCCCAACGTTCATTATCCAGCATCAAACCGCCTAACACGGATTGCTCTGCCTCCAAAGAGTGTGGTGGAAGTTTCAGCCCTTCCACTTGGCGATCTTTTGGTTCAGCCATACTGTTGTTAGTTGGTTTTTTTCCAGCCATGTATACCGCATCAATCCACTAAACAAAAAACGAAATAGGGTATCAGTATACGCCATGAAAACAGCCTTGAGTAATTATATATAGTCTGTAATGATTTCAGATACATTAACGCGCTATTTGCAGCTATTTCATTGCAAACATGCGAGTCTGTTCCCAATATTTCTAACATAATGAGAGAGTTACCATGGCAAAACACATCGAATTATCCGCCACTGGCGGCCCAGAAGTACTCCGATATTGTGAATTTACACCTGCTGATCTTGCTCCCGATGAAGTACAAGTCGAAAACAAAGCTATCGGTATTAATTATATCGATACCTACATACGCAGTGGTTTATATCCACCAGCCAGCCTGCCCTGCGGCCTGGGAACGGAAGCCGCTGGCATTGTCACTAAAGTTGGTTCTAATGTGACATCAATTAAAGCCGGTGATCGTGTGGTTTATGCCCAGTCAGCCTTAGGGGCTTACAGTGAAATACACAACGTTCCTGAAAGCAAATTAGCGCTGTTGCCGGATGAGATCTCATTTGAACAAGCGGCTGCGTCATTTTTAAAAGGTTTGACTGTTTACTATCTGTTCAACCTGACACATAAGCTCCAGGCAGGAGAAACCACTTTATTTCATGCCGCCGCCGGTGGTGTTGGTTTAATTGCCTGCCAATGGGCAAAAGCACTGGGTGCGAAATTGATTGGCACAGTAGGTTCAGACGAAAAAGCGGTACTCGCCAAAGCAGCAGGAGCATGGCAAACCATCAATTATCGGCGCGAAAATATTGTTGAACGCGTCCTGGCTATTACTGGCGGGGAAAAAGTGGGTGTTGTATACGATTCTGTTGGCAAAGAGACATGGCTGGATTCACTGGATTGCCTAAAACGACAAGGCTTGATGGTCAGTTTTGGTAACGCTTCAGGTCCCGTCACCGGAGTGAATTTGGGTATCCTCACCCAGAAAGGTTCACTGTTTCTCACCCGCCCTTCTATTAATGGCTATATCACCACCCGCGAAGAGTTAGCAGAAGCCAGCAAGACATTATTTGCTTTAATTGCCAGTGGCAAGATCAATGTGGATGTACCAGAAAACCAGAAATTTCCACTGAGCGAAGCGGTAAGAGCACACCAGACACTGGAAAGCCGTGCAACCCACGGCTCCAGTTTATTGATCCCATAATTTCAGGCAAAATACCTGAGTGGATTTACATCCGCTCTGTCACCATTTCCAACGCTTTTTCAACAACCATAATATCAGCGCCCGGCTTATGGGCGTTTTCACTTAAATAACGACGCCACTGACGTGCCCCTGGGATCCCTTGGAAAATGCCTAAAATATGGCGGGTGATATGCCCTAAATAAGTGCCTTTGGATAGCTCTTGTTCAATATAAGGATAAAGCGCCTTAACCACCTCAACCGTATTAGTTACTGGAACTGTTTGGTCAAACAACTCACGATCCACATGTGCCAGAATGGATGGATTTTGGTAGGCTTCTCGTCCAACCATCACGCCATCCATATACTGCAAATGCTGCCTGGCCTCTTCCAACGATTTAATACCGCCATTAATTGAAAACGTCAGTTGGGGGAAATCCCGTTTTAATTGATAGACTCGCGGGTAATCCAAAGGTGGAATTTCACGGTTTTCTTTCGGGCTTAAACCCGACAGCCACGCTTTACGTGCATGGATAATAAAATTATCGCAATTGCTATTTTTCACAACAATATCAATAAAATCACACAAAAACTCGTAGCTATCCTGTTCATCAATTCCGATACGAGTTTTAACGGTAACAGGAATATCCACGACATCCTGCATTGCCTTAATACAATCAGCTACCAGCGCTGCTTCTCCCATCAGGCAAGCACCAAAACGGCCATTCTGCACCCGATCAGAAGGGCAACCCACATTCAGATTGATTTCATCGTAACCTTTTTCCTGTGCGATCCTGGCACACTGCACCAATGCCTGAGGATCACTACCTCCCAATTGCAGTGCCAATGGATGCTCTTGCTCGTTATAGGTCAGATAATCCCCTTTGCCATGAATAATCGCGCCTGTCGTGACCATTTCCGTGTAAAGCAGGGCTTCCTTACTCAATAAACGATGAAAGTAACGGCAATGGCGATCAGTCCAGTCCAACATGGGTGCAACGGAAAAGCGGGATGATGGATGCATATCACAAACCTCGTTTAAAAATCAAAAAGATAGCGCCGATATCGCCACTTTATATTCTGGTTTATTTCGGCTTATTCAGCCATTAGGAGATATTAAGGGGAGCACAAACTCCCCCAAATTATCCACGACGGACGATTATACAAAGCAAAAAGGCTCGCTTCAAACGCAACCAAAAATGAATACTTGAATTAGCTCCATTCAAAATGTAATGACGAGAATTTCTCTTGAATTTCATCAATAAATCGATTTGTACTAGGGCGTGTTGACGTTTTGCGAGGGATTATTAGACAGCATGATGAATTACTTTCGCTAAAAAACAACCAGACCTCACCATCATGCTGCGAACTATATTAACCGATCTTGCTTGAAATAAGCTATCTGCATTTATGCAACACACAGGTTGGGTTTATAACAAACCTGAACACCATTTGACCTTGGAAGGCATTCTTTATCACATGAGAACGGGTATCCCCTGGTGCGATTTACCGGACGAATTTGGCAAATGGAATCGCGTCTTTTCACGTTTTAACGCCGGGTCAAAGAAAGGGATTTTTCAGATTATTTTCAAATTGTTATCTGGCATTGCTGATAAGGAATGGCTGTTTATTGATGGCACTATCGTTCGGGCTCACCAACACAGTGCGGGCGCTGCGTCAGATGACGATGAAGCCATTGGCAAAAGCCGTGGCGGATCTTCAACCAAGCTCCATTTAGCCGTAGACAGTGGTGGGTTGCCTGTTCATTTTGAACTTTCAGGTGGTCAGGTTCACGATAGTGTTCATGCAGAAAGCCTTGTCGCTGCATCTCCCTCCTCCGAAGCAGTTATCGCTGACAAAGGGTATGACAGCCAGCGTTTCAGGATGTTTATTGAACAGCGAGGAGCCACTCCGGTGATCCCTTATCGCAAAAATAGTCGAAAAACCAACCAACGCATTGATGAATGTTTATACGAGTATTGTCACTTGGTGGAAAAACTTGAACGGAATTATGCCAGCATGGTGTCACTGGCATTTATAATTGTCTGGTTGCCGATGTGGGTTGATTGAATTATGACCTTAAAACATCAACAGACCCTAAACAATAGGCTAAATATTATATTTATGATAATTCTAGCCATTTAACACACAACCAATTAGCACTTCAGACAGTTGTCTGATAACAGAATGTCACTTTTGTTTATTATTTCAATTAAAATAAAAACTAGTTGAAATTCATGTTTCTCTATATAGTGAAAATTATAATACATAAATTACAGGAAGATAAATTTACAGATTTATAAAAAACAAAAGCAATATCTTGGAAAACAATTGAAAAAATAGAATTAAAGGTTAGATCAAAAAGAGATTATAATGAATAAACTTAATGCTATAAAAAACAACATGAAGTTATCACACCCAGTTGAAATTCTAGAGGAGTTATTAATATTATTATATTTATATGGCCACACTTCAAACAGAAACCTTTCATTAAATAGTAGATTACCTATCCCTATCATTTCAGCATTCAAAAAAGAATTAATAAAATATAATTATGCTGAAAACAAAGGTACTTTTAAATTAACCCACATAGGCATGAAATATGTACAAGAGGAGCTAGGATATAAATCAGTTGATATCAATAAATATAACCTTCTGTTATCAGAGGAGAAACGAGAAGAGTTTGAGAAAGAGCTTTCCGTTTTATTGGAGCCAATATATAACAGCAGGCCTCAAGTCAATGTTTTGTTAGATCAAGCACATGCAACATTAGAGACATCAATACGCCGGGTCATGCTATTACTTAATAACCCAAGAGTATTTAAACAAAATATTTTATTTTTGGGTGATGATGATTTGACTTCCTTAGCCCTGATGATGGCATTTAAAAATCTCGACTACGACGGCTCAAAAAATATTTTTGTCAAGGATATCGATCAAGATCTACTAACATTTATTCGAGATGTCGCAGAGAAAAATGATTTCGTCATTAATACTGAATACTTAGATCTAAAACTCTCTAATGTATACACTAAAAACTTTGACATCGTCTTGACAGATCCACCTTATACATTGAGCGGATTAAAGTTATTTTTATCACGCGCTATTAGTTTCACTAAAAATGATAATAGTGAGATCTTACTCTCCTTTGGTCAAAAAAAACCAATGGAAAACCAAGAAGTTCAAAGGTTATTCAACAATCAGAATCTTCTTATCAGGAATATTTATCCGCAATTCAATAAATATCATGGCGGAAGTATTATCGGTAATGTCAGCGATCTCTATGTTCTTTCTGTTACACCTCAAACCTACCCGATGATCTCAGGGAGAAATCATTATTCAGATAAAATCTATACTGGAGAAATTAACCCTCGTATAAAATTTTACCAATGTAAATCATGTAATAACATGATAACCATTGGGCACGGAAAGAACATATTAACGATAGAACAGCTCATAGAGGCAACTTGTAATAAATGTCACGACACTAAATTTCAATATCGTGGTCAGGAAAAAGTAAGCTCATCGGATCATACACGACAGCTTGGCACTCACATTATTATAGATATGAAAGATTGTGATGAAGAGGTACTGAAATCTGTATCAGCCATTGAAAAAATCATGCTTGATATTGCCCAACAATGTGAGCTGAATGTTGTTACTCATAATTTCCATCAATTCCAGCCATGGGGTGTCAGTGGTGCACTAATATTAGCAGAGTCCCATTTTACCATTCACACATGGCCTGAATATCAGTACGCCGCTCTTGATTTATTCGTTTGCAATGAATTTAAACATCAAGATACATTTATGATTCAGCTACAAACGCAGCTTAATGCTCAAGAATATGAATATAAGATACTACAGCGGGGTTTTTAATTTTAAAATAAATAGAATATCTTCTTAACACTTTACTCAACGTTGAAGCATTAAATTTATTCACTCAACGAAAGAACTGATTGTTAATTAGCCGGGTGTGAAAGACAATCAGTTACAGAATAAATAATATAAATCGTTATGCTATTTCGTATAAACCTCTCGGAACCTGCTTGCCTGATAACCAAAAAGCACAATAGGGCTATGAAAGCCCCTTTAGATTAAACCGTTTTATATAAAAAATATTCAAATAGAGAGTAGACGTTTTGCAAAACTCCCCTCTTTATTCTCTTTTTTGAATTTTCTATACTTTGATGCGTAGCTTAGCATCGTTTCTTGATGCGGATATTCACGGATAAATATCCCTCCCCACAGATCATCCCATTTTTGATAATTGGGATCATTCAACAAATATATATGCGCTTTCTTAATGTTCCAATGAGGAATACCCGGATACAAGTGATGCACTAAATGGTAATTATCATAATGCCTTCCAAATAAGAAGCGTTCCCACCAAATACCTTTTGTATTTCGTGTTAGCAATAATGCCTCCTTTTCAGACGCAGGCAGAGGATAATGTTCAGCTATACCGATAATCCATCCAATAGCTACTGTAACCGTAAATAATGGAACTATCCAAAGCAGAAGAAAACACAGAAAGTAACCAGAGTAAATGATGATTGAAAGTATCACAATCCAATAAATAAAAAAGAAAGTTGATTCTTTATCATTCTTATTTCCTGATTTTTTCTTTGTAACTTTATTTTCGTCTTTTTTTAACTCCTTATTTTTCTTTGATTTAATCATGTCTTCTATTACATATTTTATATATTTAAATGTTCTGTATCCTGAAAGTGTTAATAATATATTCTGTATAAAAAACTCTCTATCATTTTGATTAAAATCATATAATCCACTATCTATATGAAATTTATAATCAGGATCTTTTTCTGGATCACCTAAATGAGCATGATGATACCTGACATGGGGATCTTTATAAGTGCTAAGCAAATGAAATACCAAATGCCCGGATAAAAAAGTCCCGGCGATATAATTCAGGAACTTGTTTTTAGCTAAAACATGATGAGATGAGTAATGTAATATATTTGTGAATGCCCGTTGTGTCGAACCTATCATCAATAAAGAGAGTGGATAAAACCAGAAACTTATACCAACACTTAAATATATCGCAATTATTACAACAAGGTAATCTTTTGAAAGTGAAATAGCCCAGTGATAATTATCCAATTTCCTTAGAATTCTTAAACTGGAAATCACATTGCGAGATATATTGAAATGATTTCTTAACTTTATTTCAGACAACGGCATAATTAAATTCCCTCCTGATATTTTATTAATAATGAGATAAATTAAGCTTTGATTAGAATTAGAATAACAACAATACCATTAAAAAACTTAACTCTTTAAAATTACCTCCTTGTTATCTTTTCTTACGCAACACAGCCTCTTAATTAATTCGGTGACTGGAAAGTTCATTTACACAATTTTCTTATTCCAGTCACTTAAGATAATTTAAAAAGGATCACTTTAATATTTCATTTTTCTCATTCAGAATGATATCTTCTGACTGTAAAAGTGCTTTAAGCTTTTCAGTACATAAAAACTCTTCTCCCATCATCAAAATATCACCTTGATCACGTTGAATATGTTCAGCCAACTGTATAACTAAAGCAGCAGCGCCTGTAGCGGTTAAATGTGCTTGCCCCTTCGGGTCTTTAATATGGATATATAGGTGTTTTCGATCCCCTTTTTCATCAGTTCCATGTATATCAATCCGAATTTGATGCTGATCGCCTGTACCGGGATGATAAAAAATCTTTTTACGTAACTTTTTAAACAGATCACCTGATATCAGTTTCCAAATACCATTTTTTATAAAAAATGATAAGATCTTATTCGCCTTATGATTATCATAACCAATTCTCGTGGCAATGGTTTGAGCATTTGTTATTAAAGGCAAAGTAAATTGATCAGGCATATCGATGCGAAAAACACTATACCGACAATTATCATCAAATGAGATAATACGTTCATCCGAAAATGGGAGTATTTTCTGATATCTCCCATTTTGTTTTACCGTAAACGGGGCCGCAAGGCTATCCAAATAATCAAATGAATCCGGGCCTGACTTATCATTCGAAGCACTGAGTATACTGATATCAATACTCGTGATGTTCACTAATGACTTACTCATATTATTGGCAAGTGTTGCAACCACACTCGCCATCCACGATGAAGCAAAAATCATTGTGCCTGGTTTTTTATTTCTCATGATTACAGCCTTGCTTAGCGCAACCTGCAATCGTTCAGTCCAACGCGTTATATCTATATAAGCAATGCCATTTTTATTTGCAAAATGCAATAAATTATCTTTGGGATCATTAACAGTGGCTAATATTATGTCAATTTTTATTTCATCTGATAAATTGATATTATCAATATCAAGAGCCACTGCCGTTGCATTTCCTAACGTTTGGGCTAATTGCCTGGCATTATCAATACTTCTGCCTGCAATAATTAACTCCAGCTCAGGCGCATGTTGATTTAAAATCTGTGCAACTTGCTGCCCAACAATGCCATATCCCCCAACTAATAAGACAGATAATTTTTTCATTTAATACCCCTCAGAATAGAACTCAAAATTTTCTTCCTCGAATGACTAAGTACATTTAGAAATACAATTTCAGTTATTATGCAATCTTTTATTCATGCGTTTTTTAGCTAAACTCCTTCTATCACTTTGACTTATATTTTCCTTATCTTGATGCTTATCACTGTATTCATCGATTATATTCTGCAACGCAGTTTGCAGTTTAACTACAGAACTATAAGTAAACATCATTGCAATGGGCATATCCATGTTTAACTTCTGCTTTAACTTTTCGTTAACTTGAACAATATCAAGCGAAGTCGCACCCAAATCAAAAAAGCTTATATATTCATCCAGTTCAGAAAGACCCAATTGGTGTTCCCATACTTCTATAATAATCTCCTTTATTGAGTCCTCAGCACGTGAATGTTTTATATTGTATACATAATCTTTATTATTTAATCGCGAAATCTCATCTTGTTCTATTCTGTCTTTGATTGGTAATACTGACACCGAAAATTTATTAGGATAATGGGAAATTATCTGAAGAAATACATATTGTCCTTCTTGATTAGTTAAACCGATCGCTGTACTGGGATTTGTTATGGTATTAACCGCCATACCCACTTCTAACCATCGATCCCAGGAGATGGAACAGATCCTGAAAGGAAACTTCTGGTCGTCGGCCATCGCCTCTAAATAAGCATTGGCCGCAACATACGCAGATTGCCCAGAAGCTCCGTAATAAGATAGCAAAGAAGAACAAAACAGCATGGAACGCAGGCTTTTGTCACTAAAATAGGAAAGCAGGTTATTAGCACCCAAGACTTTGGCCACCATGATATCACGATGCAGTGTGAGATTAGGTTGCGCAATTAATGCCCCCGCATAAGATCCTGCTGCATGCATCACCATACTGAACGGCCCCAATTCTTTTTCAGCCGATTGCAGCAATGAATGAAGCTCTTTTTCACAAGAGACATCAACAGAATGAATATAGACTTCACTCCCGGCTTGTTCTATTTTTTCGATGCTCTCAATTTTTTTCATTGTTTCCATTTGAGCCGGATCTTTCTTTATAAGATCCCATTGAGATCTTGCAGGAAACTGTGAGCGAGAAGCTAAGACAAAACGTGCACGATACTGAATTGCTAATGATTCTGCCAGCTTTAATCCAATGCCACCAAGACCCCCACTAATAAATACTAAATCCCCTTCTTGTAATCCATGTGCTTTATCAACACTATTCAGAGGCGTTATTGATAATGGTTTGAATTCAGGAAGCCATAACTGACCATGCCGTATTGCAACCTGATTATAGTTACCTGAATTCACAAGCCCCCGTATCAGCAAATTAAATCTGTTATCCGGTACATCATTTCCAGATAAATCTATTTGCATTACCTGGTGCTGTTGATATTCATGCGAAATTGATTGAAGCAAACCTTTTAACAACGAAATCGTTGGTATCGCTTGTTCACATCCCAGTACATTTTCAATTTCAGGTGTGAAAAGAATAAATCTTGCAGCTTGCAATTCTAGCAGAGTTAAAATAATGCGAAGCCCTTCAACCCATTTTAAATAATATTCAATGGGATCATTTTCGAGTCTTTCTTTTTCAGGAATCAGAATAAACCTACTTTCAGGTAATGGGGTTAATGATTTAATACTGTCTGAATCATCAATAAAAATCACTGTGCTATCAGGCCACAATGCTTTGCATGAAACAAGATAACCGGTATTATTTGATTGAGTACAAAGAATAAAAACCGGTTGACCTGTATTCCCTTCTTCTATTTGAAGATAAAGTTCTCTCTGCCAACTAGGGAAATAAAGTTTATTATGATTTAACGTATTACTCTCACGACTTACATTGATGCCAGAAACTAATTTATCCCTGAGTTGAGTATACTCCGTTCTGGCAAACTGATACACCGGCATATGAATAAAATGCCCTTGTGGCTGATTGATATTTTTCCAGTCTATGCCTTCGGCATTACACCATATTTTCCCAAGCTGACGATAAAAATATTCATGATCATCATCTGTCAAATTAGGGTGTTTAATCATATTCATGATTAATGGTTTATTTTCATTTTCGTTTTGATAATACTTATGTATGAAACTGGATAAAGTATTACCCGGTCCCAATTCAATAAAAACAAGGTCATTGAACTCTGATAGTGTTTCTATGCTACCTAAGAAATTAACGGTATTTCGTTGATGGGACAACCAATATTCAGGTTGTCTGATACCTTCTTCAGAATGCCAGCCACCTGTTAAATTCGAAAGAATGGGTATTACAGGATGGTTAAAACTGACTGAATTTAACGCCTTGGCATATTCTGCCTGAATCTCATTTATTGTTCTGGAATGGAACGCATGAGAAGTTTTTAATCTTCTGCATTGGATATTATCATTTTGAAGAGCAGATACCAGCCTCTCAATATTAGCCGCCCTACCAGAAATGACGACAGATTCTTTACCATTGATTGCAGCTATATCAAATTCTTCATCAAGGTAACTGCGTATCTGCTCTATTCCTAATGCGACACTCAGCATCATCCCAGGCGACATCATTTCGATGAGTTTTGCCCGTTGACTAACTAAATGCAGGGCATCATTGAGGGAAAATACGCCAGATATTGTTGCCGCAACATACTCCCCTAAGCTATGCCCGAGTAAGGCAAACGGTTTAACACCTTTATTTTGCAGTAATGATGTCATGGCATATTCAACAATAAAAATAGCCAATTGGGTTATTTCGTTGGATACGCCCTTCTGTCCAGATATATTCACAAAAAAATCATGCAACTCTTTTTGAGTATCTTCAGATAATAAAGCGAAACAATCCTGACAACTATTTCTGAATATTTCTTCCTGCTGATATAAGGCATAAGCCATACCCGGATATTGTGTTCCCTGTCCCGGGTATAAAAAGACGATCCTCTTGGCTGAATGTTTTGCTTTTCCGTGAATAAAATCAGATAAAGCGCAGGATGTCTCACTCCCGGAATAAACCAATACAGATCGGAAATCAAAGTGTTCCCGCCCTTGTTGCAGGGTATAAGCAATATCAGACAATTTATGCTTTTTCTCTGACAGAAGTTTCAGCAGCTCATTTTCCATCATCGATAAACTTGATGTATTCTTGGCAGACAACGGCAACAGGACCAATTGCTCAGGTGATTCAGGTTTCAATGGTTCATGGAGCATCTCTTCGAGGATGATATGTGCATTTGTCCCT
This sequence comes from Xenorhabdus griffiniae, assembly GCF_001028135.1. Taxonomy (GTDB): domain Bacteria; phylum Pseudomonadota; class Gammaproteobacteria; order Enterobacterales; family Enterobacteriaceae; genus Xenorhabdus; species Xenorhabdus bakwenae. The sequence goes on along the minus strand of NZ_LDNM01000105.1, from coordinate 12,913 downwards.
CCAATGCCAAAAGAACTGACACCCGCCCTTCTGACTGATTCGCTATGCCACTCCTGACTATTTTTATTAATGTAAAAAGGTGATGATTCCAGCATTAATTTAGAGTTGGGTGTACTGAAATACTTATTGGCACAAAGCATTTTGTTTTTCAGTATTAATGCGGTCTTAATTAAACCGGCCATACCAGCAGCACTATCAAGATGCCCAATAATAGATTTAGCTGAACTTATTGCAATACTGCCCACCGGACAATCATGGAATACATTTTTTAACGCCGTAATTTCAATGGGATCGCCTAATTTAGTTGCTGTTCCGTGTGCTTCAATATATGAAATTGATTTAGGATCAATTTTAGATACTGTGATTGCACTACGAATAACGTCCGTTTGCCCTTCAATACTTGGCGCGGTATAGCCCACCTTTCTTGCGCCATCATTATTGATAGCACTTCCCTTAATTAAAGCAATAATAGGCCGTTTTTCTGCAAGAGCCTGCTTTAACGGTTGCAGCACAATGGCGCCAATGCCCTCACCTCCCACAGTGCCATTGGCCTGTTCATCGAAAGGGCGACAAACACCATCCGGTGATTCTATCATGCCATCCAGATAGAGATATCCCTGTTGGTTTGGTGTCACCAAAGCGGCAGCGGCCACTAAAGCCAACTGACATTCGCCCAGTAATAGTGCACGAGCCGCTATATGCACTGCGGTTAATGAAGAAGAACAAGCGGTTTGTAGTGCAACGGCCGGGCCAGTCAGCCCCAACTTATACGCTAAGCGCGTGGCCGCAAAATCTTTTTCGATAAGGCTAAATGCAGAAAATAAACCGACCCCGTCTTGCTTGCTCTCTTCATAAGCGGCCATTTGCCACTGCAACTGAGCACTGGCCGCCAAATAACAGCCTACTTTTCCTTTATAAGCTGAAGGCACTAAACCTGCTGAACCTAATGCCTCAAAACTACATTCGTGAAGGTGCCTGATTTGTGGCTCAAGTAATTCCGCTTCGCGCTTATTATATTGGAAAAACTCAGCATCAAACCGCAAAGGATGTTCAATCACACCCTTCGCATTGACATAATTCTGGTGCTTATACTCATGTTCAGGGACACCATTCTTAGCTAACGTTTCATCAGAAAATCGGGTGATACAGTCATTACCCTCAAGACAATTTTTCCAAAAACTTTCGACCGTTGGGCTATCAGGAAACCGGCAGGAAATACCAACAATAGCGATTTCCAGACCTGTTAATTTTTGAGGTAATTTATCATTAATTGGATTTTCTTCTTTATTCATAATATGTCATCACCAATGAAAATTAAAAATAAATACGAATCGAAAGCTCACGAAATCCATTCGTATACTGATTGTTCATCATCTTATTTTCGGCTATTTACACTCAATGATTAAACATCCCTATCGCATTATCAAATTGTTCAACCTGATTATCGCCAATCAAATTATTTTCTTCTGCCTTTCCATCATATTCTATAAAAATCGCTTGTTGTTCTATTGTGGTATATTGGAATAAATCAACAACTTCAATTTCTTTATTAAAAAACGCATTCAATTTGATACTAAGTTGCAACAAGGTATATGAAGAACCACCCAAATCAAAAAAATTATCACATGAACTGATGTTTTCCTTATTTATTTTTAAAACCTCAGCCCACAGAGATAATATATTTACCTCAACCTCACTACTGCAAGGTTTCATCTCAATGCTTCTTGCGGTACTTCTGGGATCTGGCAACCTCGCAACATCAATTTTACCGCTGTTATTTTGCGGAAACTCTTCAACCTTAATAAAATAACTCGGAACCATGTAATCTGGCAAACGTTCAGCCAATGCTTTCTTCAAAACCTCTCCGTTAAATTCAATATTGGTATATATATAAGCCACTAAAAATTTATTATCCGGGTCTTGGGCATTAACCATAACAAAAACATCACAAATAGTTTTCAAACCGGGTTCAAGCCCATTGATTTGTTCATTCAGCGTTTTTTGAGTAATAACTTCTATTTCTCCTAATTCAATTCTATAACCATTAATTTTGACCTGATTATCGGATCGGCCAAGATAGATTAAACCATTCTCTCCTGAATATCGGGCCAGATCACCGGTTCTATAATATTTTTTACCTTCGATAGTAATAAATTTTTCAGCGGTTAACTCCGGATGATTTATGTAGCCTTTTGCAAGACCTTTTCCAGCAATGGCAATTTCACCAATGGCGCTTTCAGGTAACCGTCTTAAAAAATCGTCAATCAATATAATCTCTTCACCCGGCATCGGAAAACCAATGGGAATTGTCGGTGTTTGAATTTCACTCTTCTCGTTAAACTCGAAAGAAGTGGATTGCACACAGCATTCTGTCGGGCCGTAAGCATTAGAAGCGTTAGGAACCGACTCCCAACATTTGGCAAAATTATACCAGTTATGTTTTTCCAGCAATTCACCACCAATCATAAGATGATTGACCGTACAACGAATTGAATGCTCAGCGAATTGTGTTCGGATCATCCGTAAATGTGTCGGCGTACAATCTGCAATCTGAATAGCATTCTTATCCCAGAATTCAACCACTCTTTTTCCATCCCGCCTGACGGACTCAGGCACCATATGAAGAGTATGGCCGAGTAACAGTGCCGGATATAATTGTTGTACTGAGGCGTCAAAACTCAGTGCAGACATCATGGCTACATCCAGAGTGCCCTGATAATGTTGATAAACTCTGTCATGTAAACCTAAAACCAGATTTATGACAGCAGCATGCGAAACTTCAACACCTTTTGGCGCACCTGTTGAACCAGACGTAAAAATAACATAAGCAGAATCTTCTGACGTTAGATGAAACTGTTCACCGATATCAATATTGGTATCACTATCAGGCGATATATAAGGAATGTTCTGACAGTCTTCAAGCTCACAGATTGTTTCATCAGAAACAATGACATGCTTAATCGAGGCGGTATCTTTGACATGTTTCTTTCGGGAAGCAGGCCAATTTATATCAAGCGGACAATATTTAGCCCCTGTTTTTAAAACAGCCAGCATAGCAACAATGGCGGCACATGAACGATTCATATGAATACCGACGGTATCATATTGTTTAATACCCAGGCTTAACAATTTAGTGGCAAACGTTGAGCTTAATTTATCCAATTCGATATAACTGAGCGCACAATGTTCATCTATAATCGCTGTGCGCAAAGGATGCTGTTTCACTCGTTCTGCAAATAGAGAATGAATAGTCGAGTGACTGTCAATTTCAGGTGTAAAGTGATGGGCATATACACCCGACTTCTCAGATAATTTGAGCGTACTGAGCGTCTTCTGGGAACGAATCTGACGGCTAAACAACACGACCATGTTAATAATTTCGGCGTAATAATTAACATGATAAGGTGAATGAACTTCACAACTTATTATTTCATCATCATGTTCAAAAAATACTTGAGAAACAGATAAATTATAAATTTCTTTATTCACCGTCTGGCAATTTTTCAAAAGAATACACGATGTGAAAAATTTAGGTTGTTCACAAATTTCGCGAAATGAACCTAATCTATACTGTAATAAATTCTGTATGCTTTTTGATACAGTTTTTACCAATTCTGCCAAAGATTGTTCAGGTGAATATTTTGCCGGAACACCTATTATCTGGGATTCTTCACCATCATCGAGATAGCTTGTGGTTAAAATTAAAGAGCTTTGGCTTCTCTGCATCATTGACTGAGCAAACCCTGTTAATGATATCAGTAAAGCACTTAATCGTTTATCTGAACCATTCGCCATAGCTAAAATATTTTGTGATGCCTCACGTGAAAACACTATTTTTTGCCGGTTCACGCTATCATGATTGAATATCAGAGATTTTTCAAACTCTGATGGCTCATGATCATTAATTATTCTCTTCCAAAAATATTCTTTATCCATGTTTGTGTTTAATTCATTTTTTACATTCATTATATAAATATCCCATCATTTGAGTATTGACTCAATTGATCCCAGAAATTAGCTGGCCTAATTAACGTTCCCATTGGCGTTTTTCAAAGAATGTATTTAAAACCCTTGAAGTTAGCTAAAATTAATCATCGTTATAAACCTCATGAGCATTTTCAATACCCATGAAGACGTTAGAGATACTCAAATATCCCTCAGAGAAGACTTGTGTGTTTCTCATATCCTGCAACATACAATAATAGTCACTTAAATTTTCTGTTTCTATAATAACAAAATCCTGAAACTCTGCGGTAAAACCCTCAGTATCTATCGTTCTCAGGCTGATTGATGAACTGTATTTTTCTAATATCTCTGGCAAATATTCATTTTGCAATTTTTTCCGCTCACTCCGTGTAAGCGCATTCCATTTCTGATGAAAAATCAATGTCCAAATAATGACATATTTCATTTTATTTCCTATATAATTTTATTTATTTCAAGTGCAATTTTATTGATGACTTCACTTTTAACTTCTTGTAAATAAAAATGCCCGCCCCGGAATCCATAGGTTGTACATCGGCCTGAAATATAGTCCGGCCAACCTTTCATCATTTCATATGTCACCTCTGAATCCTCTTTGCCATAAAACAAACCCACTGCGGTTTTATTATTAACTTTTGATTCGCTCATAATAAAATCATCTATTGCTTTAAAATCTTTTCTGATTATTTCAAGCATGATTTTCATCGCATGTTTATCTTCAGTTAATCCGCTGATATCTCCTAATGCTTTTAAATAATCTAAAAACTGATTTTCCGTCATTAAGGCGCGATGAACTAACTCTGTTTTTTTTATATGAGGCGGTTTGAATGCAGACAGGCCAATCCACAATGGATATATACAGCGCGCTTGCAATTTTAAAGTCAATTCATAAGTCATTAATGCCCCCATACTATGCCCGAAAAGCGCGAATGGTTTATCGGTCTTAATCACAGGCAATAACACTGCTAAAATATCTTCCATAGATTCCAGGCACGCTTTGCCAAAGCTCAGCCCCCGGGCAGGAAGTTCTATCGCAATAAACTCTATCCAATCAGGTAATTCTCGTTGCCATGCCCTGTAAAACATGTGAGATCCCCCTGCATGATGCAGAAGATATAATCTCAGTTTTGCATTTATCGGTGTATTTAAATGAATTTTATCTAACATACTGGCTCTATAAATAAGATAATGAATTAAACTACCCTTCTAATACCCGGATTTTTCTCTTTCAAAAAATGGGAAATCATAAGGGCAGCCACGTGTAATATACAAATTAACAGGAAATTATCCCCTTCATCTTTCAAGCTAAAAATTAAAGTCCAGAAAATCACTCTCCGTCACTTCATCATGATGACTTCCATTGTTTGCATTCAATATAAATTGAATGTCTTTATCAGGATAAGCGACAATATTATTTAATAATGCAATATATCGATACTTGAAATACTCCATTGCTTTTTCTTTAAATAAATCCTTTTTGTATTCAATATTGAATTCATAGCCTGAATAATTTTCCTTAACAAAAAAGGTAATATCAAATCGGGTATTCTCCTGATGGAGATCGTAACGAGAGAATTTAACGTCAGGTAATACAAAATCAGGCATTCCAATATTCATATAGGAAAATACGGTATCAAAAATCGGTGTTCTATTTAACCTTGGCTTAATATTAAGCTCCTTCACCATATTTTCAAACTGAAAATCAGCATGCTCAAATGCGGCTATCGTTCTTTCAGCGACCTTTTTGACAAAGTGCTTAAAGGGTAATTCACCGTTACACTCAAAGACAATCGGCAACAAGTTTACAAACATACCAATGATACCTTGCAGTTCACTTTGCGGTCTTCCCAATATGGGTGTACCTACTGCAAATTCATCTTGTCCGGATGTATCTTTCATCAAAAGTGCATAAGACGAAATGAAAAGCATAAATTTTGTGATATTTTCGCGTTCTGCCAACTCATCAAGTTGATCACTCAATGCCTTATCAATCACAAAACCTATCCGGCCACCTATATTACCCACCTCGTTTGTTCGGGCATAATCTATTGGTAATTTAAGCTCAGGTATATTTTTTAACGTTGATAACCAAAACGCCTTCTGTTCCAATATACTGCTATCATTTACCATTCCTTGTTGCCAAACGGTATAGTCTTTATATTGTATTTCTAACGGTTTCAATTCTTTATCCTGATAAAGATCCAAAAAATCTCTTACAAAAATATCTTGAGAAAGCCCATCCGAAATAATGTGGTGTAAATCCAAGAAGAATATGTAGCTTCCTTCCCGAACTTCAATCAGTGTCACTCTTATCAATGGTGGCTCATCTAATTTAAATGGTCTGATAAGACTATTAACCTTAATTTTCACTTCATCATCACTCATATTGGATGAGTCAAGCTTTAGATATTCTATATTTATTTCAATGTCATCATGATATTTTTGTCTTGGTTCGCCTTCACAAAGAATAAATGATGCTCTCAGTGAATCCTGTCGTTTAAATAATAATTGAAGTGTTCTGTCAAACTTGTCCCTGTCTAATTTACCGACAATGTTAAATGCGGCTGTTTCGTTATAAGCAACTGAATTTTTATCCATAATCTGTTGCAGATAAAGCCGCCGCTGTCCGGGTGATAGCGGATAGGTTTCCTGAACTTCTGCTGGCAATATCATTTGATACTCTGATTCTGCCTGTGAAGCAGATAAAATAACAATATCTTCGATCGTCGGGTTCTTAAAGAAGTGTGTTAATGAGACATCTATTTTACAATTTTTGTGAATCCTCGATAATAAAGTTATCGCTTTAAGTGAATTACCGCCCAGTTCAAAGAAATCATCTTTTAAGCCAATCGGTTCAATTCCCAGAAAATCTTGCCAAACTGAGACGAGTTCTTTCTCAATATCACTCTTTGGTAAGACATATTCAGAATCTAAATCAGGTCTTGCTGCATAATCCCCATGTTGAATGGCTGTCTCATTATCGTGGACAGCAGGAGCCGACCATTGTGCAATACGTGCATTAATATCCGCCGTTGAGATCACAAGGGCCTGTTCTTCCCGATACCCGAGTACTTTTTCTAATAAAGAAACTCCTTCACTTCTCGTCACAAGCAAGTGTGACAGGCTACTACCCACTCCCGCGTTAATTTTTTCTTTCTCTGCTAATTCCCAGCCATCCCAGTTGATTAACGACCATGTTTTCCTATTTCTCCGATTATGGCGTAATACAAACGCATCTAAATAGGCGCTGGCGGCCGCATATGCGAAAAATCCGACACCTCCGAGAATAGGCGCTAAAGAAGAAACGATCAGGCAAAAGTCATAATCAACAGGTTCCAAAACTTGTTCTAATACCGTTATTCCTTTTTGCTTAGGAACGAGATGGCTATCAATATATCCTATATCCGTTTCACTTATTGATCTAAACGAAGCGTCATCGCTTAACCCCGCCAAGTAGAATACCCCATCAATACGGCCATAATTGGCAACCAAATCATGGATAAGCTTTTTCATGGCGTCATGATCACTCGCATCAGCCTGAACAAACTCCAGAGTTTTTGCAGCATCGGCGACGGATTGCCACTTCTGGTCATGTTCATATTTGGCGCGTGAAGAAATAACCAAATTAGCGTTATATTCTGTAGCAAGGTATTGGGAGAATGTATGACCAATAAAACCGCGTCCACCGATGAGTAAATACACTCCCTCTTTTTTCAAACGGGAAGTTTCATCCTTCATAAAGGGAATAGACGGTAAGAATGTTTCAGTCCATCTCCGGTTATTTCTGTAGATAACCGTTTTATTTCCGCCTGCTTCGATTTCGCGTATCAGAATCTCAGCAGAGCAATCTTTAACATGACCAACATCGATAGCCCGGCAAGATACTTCATGGAATTCCTGTCGGATAATCGTGCTGATAACCAGCATCGCAGCCGCACTCGGATCAATATCAGGTTCATTACAAACTTCACGTGCATTCTGGATAAGTAAGGTAATATCCTTTAAATGATTTATATTGCAAAATGCGCGATGTGATTTGAGTAAATAAAGTACCGAAGCCAATTGTTCATTAACCGTCAGGTTTACACCAGTACAATCAATGATAATGTCTTCAATTGACATCTGGTTATTGTTAAGAAATTTGAATAAATTTGCATGATCTTCACTGTTGAGACCACGAATGGTGCCTGGAGCGCTAATTTCCAATTTACATTGCTGACCAAGCCTGACTTGAATAACTTTGTGGTAATGATTGATTAATGCTTGTTCGTAAAGGGTACTTTGCTCAGAATTATCCCCTAACTTGAATAAAAGCGCGGTCTTAACGTTTTTTTCTTGCTTAAGGTTTCTTAAAATATCCTGTTGCCAGACAGATTGATAAAACCAATCTGATATATTTTCATTCTTGGTAATAGGCGTCTGACTCGTTTCTATACTTTCATTGCCAGAAAACAGATGTAAGAAATTCGCATTTTCAGGCCAGTAAATACTTCTGTCAAAAGCATAACCGGGCAATGAAATACGTTTGCAATCTGGTGATGTGCGTATTTTTCCCCATTGAATTTTAATGCCTTGTTGCCATATTTTCCCTAATCCAGCCCAGAATAAGTAAGGATGACTGTCAGCTTTATTATCTTCCGGGAGCAATTGGATGATTGATTGCGAGGATTCTGGCGTCGTATATCGGCGAATTAAATTAACGAGATCTCTTCCCACTCCCACTTCAATCAACACATAATGATTACTGGTATTAAGAATATTTTCCATTCCCTGAACAAAACACACAGTTCTTTCCGCTTGTTCAGCCCAATAGTGAATTGATGTTACTTCTCCGGCAGAAAGTATTTTACCCGTCACAGAGGACATAATTGCTGTTTTCGGCACATTTAACGTAAAGCCAGAAAGTATTTGCAGTAATTCTTCCTTTATTTTTGTCATTGCGGGGGAATGTGCTGCATGTTTAGATTTGATGGGGGTCGTCAGGATACGTTTTTTCTTTAATATCTGAGAAAATTCTTCGATGGATTGTTCATCAGATGAAACGACACACGAATCTTTATTATCTATTGCAATAACAATGTGATCAGGGCAAAGCGGCAATACCTCTGATGCAGGCAGTGGGATACTCAGCATAGCGCCAGTAGGCAGGTTTTGCATGAGTTGCCCGCGTCTTACAACAAACTTTAATGCGTCTTCTAATGTAAAAACGTCAGCAATAGTTGCAGCAATCAGCTCCCCAAAGCTATAACCGATGAGCATTGAGGGGTTGATGTCTATATCAATTAAACACTTGGCAAGCGCATATTCGATAATAAAAATGGCTGGCTGTGCATATTGTGTTTCGCTAAGCAAATCACCATCGCCATGATTAAACCATTTGCCCTGCAAAGACTCACCAAGATACTCAGAAGCCAGAAGCAGACATGAGTCAACTATTGAACGGAATAATAAGTGGTTTTCATAAAGTGACAGTGCCATATTTGAATACTGTGCTCCCTGCCCAGGAAACATAAACACAATATTCTGTTCTGGATCTTTTGCTTTTACGGGGTTTGTCGTCTCTCTTTCCAGAGCCGAACATAATTCCTGATATGTTGCACCAACGAACGCTTTACGATAACGGTGGTGTTTTCTTCCTTCCTGCAAAACATACGCAATATCATTCAAGCGGTACGGTTTAGAGCCTTTAAGTGCATTCAGCAAATTCTGTTGATTATTTTGTAGCGCTGCCGGCGTTTCTGCTGAAATTAAAAATACATTCGGCTGTCCGTCATCTTGTACTTCTTCTTGCTGATCAGCTTCCGCAATCACAATATGCGCATTCGTTCCCCCAATACCAAAAGAACTGACCCCTGCCATTCTTTTTTTCCCCGCAGGCACTGTCCAATCCATAGGGCTGGCTACAACTTTAAACGGTGTTTCATCTATATGCAGCTTATCATTCGGTTTATTGTAATGCAGAGTAGGCGCTAATTGCTTATTCTTCAATGACATAATAGTTTTAATGACGCCCGCAACACCGGCTGCTTCATCTAAATGACCAATATTACTTTTTACCGCGCCCAACCAACAAACATGATGGGAATTTTGGAATACACGTGCCAGTGCGGTCACTTCGATGGGATCACCAATTTCAGTGGCTGTCCCGTGACATTCTATGTAGCTGATATCTTCAGGCTCCACGCCAGCCAACATATGCGCACTGACAATAACCTCTGCTTGCCCTTCTATACTTGGCGCGGTGAACCCCACTTTACGTTGTCCATCATTATTAACTGATGATCCTTTTATAATCGCATGGATTTGATCATTATCTTCTAAAGCACGATCAAGGAGTTTCAGAAGCAGAATTCCCACTCCATTGCCACCCACAGTACCATTCGAATACGCATCAAATGGACGACAGTGCCCATCAGCCGAGCGGATCATTCCCCGCTGATATGTATAGCCGGATTCCTGAGGTAATGAAATGGAAACCCCACCAGCCAATGCCAGATCACAATCTCCACTTAATATTGATTGGCAGGCGGTATGAATGGCAACCAACGAAGTTGAGCAGGCGGTATGCACAGACATCACCGGCCCATTTAAACCTAATCGATAAGCTATTCGGGTAATGATAGATTCCGGCAGGCTCCAATTCACTGCATCAAAGATTTCAGCCGGAGTCAGCTTCTGTTTTAGCTGATTAGAAATCCACGGTAAATTGATCGACGCACCCGCAAATAAACCAATTCTGTCTTTATTATCGCCGGGAATATACGCTGCATCTTCCAGGGCATGCCAGCAGCATTCGTGTAATAACCGGCATTGCGGGTCCATTTTATCAACTTCGTCTTTGAGATAACCAAATACATTGTTATCAAAGGACTTGTAATCATTAAGTATCGCTTTAGCGGGGACAAAGTTAGGATCATTGATCTCTTCTTCGCGGTACCCGTTCTTTATCAACTCTTCATGAGTGAATTTTTTTATACTTTCTTTTCCTGAAATAAGATTTTGCCAAAACATCTGTGGTGTAGCTGCATCAGGAAAATTACAAGCCATGCCAACAATAGCTATATCAAATGAATTCGTCATATATTAACAACCTAATTTTATATAGATAATTTAAACAACCTGATCTCCAACACTATGTTTTATTGGAGACAAAGGCATTATTGAAATAATCTGTCAAAATACGTATATCACGCTATAATTCATCCACTAAGGAACGCAAAATAAACCCATTAAAAATTAGTCATTAACATACTCCTGTTTATTTTGGCTTTTAGCATAGGATATATGGCGAAAAAATATGATGAGTAAATGAATCAAGCTCATGATTAAAGTCAAAATTAACAATATTGACAGTAGGATAAAACTCATTGGCATCCAGATAACCAATGAATTCCAAGACATATTTAATAAAACTGAGGGAAAAACAAAACCTAACAGCGTCAAACCCAAACAGGCTAAGATTGAAATTATCACGATGGCTTTCTTTGCCCCAGACAAGTGCCTACTCTTTTTAGTTATACTATTACGATAAATTCTGAATGTTATTATTAGTAAAAACAGGAAAAGTAAAACACTTGATGCTAAAAAGACTTTATCAAATGTATCAAACAGTTCAATCTCATTGGCAGAGTTCAGGTTTATTGTCCCGTCTCCCGATGACAGTTGTTTTAAAATGTGTTCACCAATAGTAAACGTGACATTACTGTTAACATTCGCCATAACAGCAACAGCGACGTTAGATTTAGTATTCATTCCAATAAAACTGGAGAAATTCGGGTTCATTCCGGTATGATATATTTTATCGTTATTTATAGACCATCCTAGTGCATAGTGAACATCTTCACCCTCATTCGTTGATAATTGCGCATTAGGCGCAAGCATACGCTTTTTATATTTGCTTAATGGTGAATCGTTATCCTTAAGAAGAAAACGCAGCCACTTCTCCATATCAATTGCGTTTGTCTGAATATATCCGGCAGGAACATTAGTAATGAAGAACGGTGCATCGTAGGGTCTGGGAGCAAGATAGCTTATCTGATATCCTGTCGCCTTTTGGTTAACCATAACATCAACTGAGGTATTATTCATTTCCAGCGGGGTTAACACATATTTCTTTAATAGCTCAGAATAAGGTTGCTGTGTCACCACTTCCATCATTCTGGCGGCAATATCATAATTAATCGTTGCATAGGAATAAAGCGTTCCAGGGTTGTTCTGGAGATCTATCCGTTCAATACGATTGATCATGCTCTCCAGGGAATCACTGCTGTTACCACCATAAATAAAATCAACACTTGAAAATGGAATCCCCGATGAATGATGCAGCAATTGGATAAAGCTGACCTCTATCGGCTGATTATCATAATAAAGTGAGAGCGAAGGAAGGACAGAAGAAACGGTCGTTTCTGGTTTTATTTTTCCTTCTTCAATGAATTGTGCCGCGATTAACCCAGTAAAAGCTTTACTCGTCGATCCCAGTTCAAATACTGTTTCCCGCTTAATATCTCCATCTTGATTTTCGTTCTGTTTGCCTAAAGTTATTAGGTGGGTTTTGTTGTGCTTATCAATAATGACCAGTGACAAACCAGGTATTTTACCCACTTCCATATAGTTAATAAGTTGATTTTTTAATTCCGCATTGTTGGTTGGTTCACTTTTGGCAAAAGAAGCGGTCATGAATATGATGCTAAAAAAAATAACAAGCAATCTGATTTTCATCCAATAAGGCCCCTGATATTTTATTTTGTAAAATTTAATTCGCACGACTATAAGAGCCTCCCAACAGGCTCTAAATCATGGTTCTTGAATTTAACGATACCCAATACATTCCGGGTTATATTATGTCATTACTTCCGGTCATATAGCTGACTATAGCAAAATCATCATAACATGGCATATTCAATATGCTCTGTAAACAGCTCATCAACTG
>NZ_LDNM01000104.1 GCF_001028135.1 Xenorhabdus griffiniae | reverse complement strand
ATCTTACTATAAATGCTGTTTATTCTTCATCTGAATACCCACATGTATTATGCGGTTATAAATATATTGATTTGCGAGACGAATTTATCTTATCTAATAAAATTAAAATAAAAAATAATGTGGAAAGTATATTATTGTCATTTGGAGGTGAAGATCCTAACAATATGACTTTGCGTTTTTTAAATCTATTGATTAGATGTCATTTTTTAGAAAATATAAATTTAAAAGTAATTACAGGTCCTGCGTATATCTTTCATGATGAATTAATTATGTTTATTAATTCAGTTGAAAATAGAAGTATTGAGTTGATTCACAATGTGAAAGATAATATGCATGAGATCATGTTATCTTCTGACATTGCTATTGTTTCTAACGGAAGAACGGTATATGAATTGGCGGCGTTAGGCATTCCATCTATATCTATTTCAGCTAATAATCGAGAAGATTCACATAACTTTTCTACTATAGCCGGTTTTTTTAAATTGGGTTTAAATAGCGAAGTTTCGGATAATGATTTTATAGATACGATAGTTAAAATATTAAATTATAATAAAAGATTGGAAATCCATAAAAGATCAATTTCTTTAGATCTTAAAAATGGAAAGAATAGAATCAAGGGTCTTATCGAAGAAGTATTAACCTGTTAGTTTCAAATGCTATTTCATAATTATATTATTCATTTAAGGAATTATTATGTTAACTGACGATGAATTGAAAAAATTTAAAGAAGACGGGTACTTAATTAAGAATGTTTTATCTGAAAGTGAGATTAATTCATATAGAGAATTGATTAAAACACATATTGATCCCCAAAATGATAAAATGATGAACATTCAATTCATGAACCCTGATATAGAAATTAATGGTATTCAACGAATTATAAATAACAAAAAAATTATTGAGATATGCGGTGATTTATTAACAGGAGGTAAGGTAATATTAGATGGTGCCTCATTCTTTTATGCTCCAAAAGGTATAGATTACCGTCAAGGATGGCATAGAGATATAATTCAGATACCTGATGAAGATATCTCAGATTCTTGGTTTTCTAAAGAACACTTTCATAATAATGTACAAATAAACATACCTTTGTATGAAGATAAATGTTTATGGTTTGTAAAAGGTAGTCATTCTCGTAATTTTAATAATATAGAAATGGAGGTTTTTTCTGGCTCTAATAAAATAGCTCCGCTGAAACTTCCAGATATAAACATTGGAGATAATATAGTCTTAAAGCCTGGAGAAGCTATATTTTACAATAATCTAGCCATACATAGAGGGTACGGTGGTATATTAATGAATGAAAGGGCAACCATACAATTAGGCTATCACACAAACAAATATGAACCTACATGTCATTTTGGAGTGATTAATTATCATAAGTTTGATGAATCTTATATTCATAGTTTGGATGAAGAAGTGAAAAACACTATAATAGAACATATATCAGAAAGGAAAAAATGGTATAAATCAGAATACTATTATAATTTGCATCAGGATTTTATTAGAAGTCAGTTCGATATATTAGTGAGTAAAGATGAAAAAAATTAGATGGGGAATTATAGGTTGTGGAGATGTTACCGAAGTAAAAAGCGGACCTGCTTTTTATAAATTGGAGGGTTCTGAATTAGTTGCTGTGATGAGACGACAGCCTGAGCTTGCTAAAGATTTTGCTCAACGACATGGTGTAAAAAAATGGTACACAGACGCAAATGAGCTTGTTCAAGATCCAGAAATTGATGCCGTATATATTGCTACTCCACCCTCTACCCATAAGGAATATACTTTATTAGCAGCTAAAGCGAAGAAAATAATCTACGTAGAAAAACCAATGGCATTAACATTTGAGGAATGCAATGAGATGATATCTATTTGCAAATCTCAAAATGTTCCGCTTTTTGTAGCCTATTATAGAAGAGCATTATCAAGATTCATTAAGGTAAAAGAGTTAATAGACTCCGGTGCTATTGGAGTTCCTCGTATTGTTAATTGTTTATTTTATAGAGAAATGGAGGAGTGTTATAAAGACTACGATAATCTTCCTTGGCTAGTAAAACCAGAAATATCTGGTGGAGGATTATTTTTTGATTTAGCATGTCATACACTTGATATATTGGATTTTCTATTAGGTAAAATTATTTCTGTCAAAGGACATGCTGGATTTCAGGAAGATGCATATTCTGTCGAAGATTGTGTATCTATGTCATTTGTTTTTGAAAATAATGTTCATGGAGTGGGTATCTGGAATTTTGTTTCAGTAGACAGAGAGGATAAGATTGAAATAGTTGGTAATAAAGGGAAAGTGGTTTTTTCAACATTTGGTAACTCTGCAATTTTTTATTCTGATGAAAATGGAAATACTAAACAATACTGCTTCGAAAATCCAAAAACTATAGAAATGCCATTAATTCAGACAGTAATGGAACAATTACAAGGAAAGGGAAACTGCCCATCAACAGGAGAATCTGCTGCACGAACGAATTGGGTCATTGATGAAGTATTAAAAGATTATAGAATATTATATAACCGTCATTCCACAGGTATTTCAGGCGGGGAGGAGATTTCTTGAGTTCAGGTACAGATTCATCCCCATAAGACGTTATAATTTCTTAAATAGTTTACACATGGATATCATCATTCAAGTAGATTATCTAATAATATTGATGGAGGCCATTTTAAAGCCTCCATGTTATTCGGTGATCGTTTACGGAGGAATAGCTGTTATTTTCTATCTCGCACCGATTTGGACATGTTCTGTTAACATAACTGACACCTGTTTTGGGAGTTTAGCATAAAAGCACCGTAAAGAGTAAAGAAATGTAGTTTGGTAAGATATTCTATATTGCCTGATTAACAGTTTTGAACAGTTCAAATTTTGTATTGTCAATTAAATTAAAACAAAAACCGTTATTCTTTCTGTAATGATCTTTGCTTTTATAGGTAGAGGTCTGAGAATTATTCCATCTGATTAGCTAGTTTACGAAAACTCCATAAATGGAATAATAGTGCCAATCAAAACGGAGTGAAATATAGCTTACTTGATAAGTCAGAGTCTCTGAAAGCATAGTTATACAAGTCGACCATGAAGATTATATAAATATATCAGCCATGTTTAGAAATAGGCAGATAATATTATCGAAAATTAATTAACTAAAAGATTCCAATAACGGAGTTTGAGAGAACGTAGAATGAATATTCTGGATTACTTACAACGTATTGGCCAAGCACTGATGGTGGCTGTGGCGACATTACCAGCAGCAGCAATATTGGTAGGAGTAGGGTATTGGATTAGTTCCGCTGGTGACACGGGGAATACCATTGTCACATTGTTGTCGACTTCTGGTAATGTAATTCTCTCCGAAATGGCCATGTTGTTTGCAGTTGGGATTGCTTATGGTATGTCGAAAGACAAGAATGGTGCAGCAGCATTGACAGGGCTTGTCGGGTATCTTGTTGTGATCAAGTTGTGTTCTCCTGATGTTGTCGCAGTGATCAAAGGAATTTCAGTTGATGATGTTTCGGTGGCATTTAAGAAAATTGATACCCAATTTGTCGGTATATTAGTCGGAGTATTGTCTGCAGAGCTGTATAATCGTTATAGTAGCGTAGAATTGCCGCAGGCATTAAGCTTTTTTAGTGGACATCGTTTAGTCCCTATCTTGAACTCTTTTCTAATGATTTTGGTTTCTTTTGTCCTGATGTTTATTTGGCCCATTATTTACGGTTGGTTGGTAACATTTGGAGAGGGTATTACTAGTCTCGGTTCTGCGGGTGCAGGTATCTATGCTTTCTTCAATCGCCTATTGATACCACTTGGCTTGCACCATGCCTTAAGCTCAGTATTTTGGTTTGATGTGGCGGGAATTAATGACATTCCCAATTTTTTGGCGGGACAACAAGCGATTGATGCAGGTATAGCAATCCCCGGGGTCACTGGACGTTATCAGGCCGGTTTTTTCCCCATAGTGATGTTTGGTTTGCCGGGAGCAGCACTGGCAATTTATCATTGTGCTCATCCTAAAAACAGAACAATGGTCGGCGGGGTCATGTTAGCTGGCGCGTTTGCGGCTTTTTTTACTGGGATCACTGAACCGCTTGAATTATCTTTTATGTTTGTTGCGCCTGTGCTTTATCTTTTACATGCGATCTTGACGGGAATTTCTGTCTATATTGCGGCATCAATGCATTGGATCGCAGGCTTTGGTTTTAGTGCTGGCTTTATAGATATGTTTTTTTCTTCTCGGAACCCACTGGCTGTACAATGGTATATGTTGCTTTTGCAAGGTTTGGTCTTTTTCTGCATATACTACATTGCATTTCGTTTTATTATCAAAAAGTTCAACCTGAAGACATTGGGGCGCTAATTATTTGCATTGGAAGAAATTTGCGCCAGACTATTTTGGATCTGGATAAACATCTGTGGAAAATACTTAGAGTGACGTAATTATTTCTTGACATTTATAATTTATTCTGTTTTTTTTGTAAAAATTAGTTATTAACTGATTTTTTTATTTTATTCCTACACTCTTCCCGTCTGTCTTCAGTGACGGGAAGGTAGTGCTGAAAAAATGCAATACATTATTATTCTGGGTTCATGAAATATAATAATGAGGTGAAAGGATAAATAAGGAATAAGTGAAAATCAAATTAAATCAAGTGAAATAAAAAATGCACCTAACAATAACAGCGTAAAAAATTAAAATAATTTCGTCATTCGTGCAATCCACTCTGTTTTTCTCTAAAGTTAACGCATTATTTTAGGTCGCGACAAGGTAACTGATAACAGCTATTTCTACCGTGATCTTATTTTTCATCTTATCGTTGACAGGCAAAGAGCATGTTAATTAACATGCTTATTTATATACAAAAATAAAACATCAAAGTTATGAACACTTTCATTCATGATAATGAAAAAAGTCATTTAAAATAACGAAATAATTTATTAATCCCATATTAAAATAACCATTCTATTCTTGTTAAAAAATGTCAATAATTACTTTTGATAAGAATCAATATCACGATGATATAATTTTCATCTAAGCAATATGAAAAAGTATTTTTATTTATTTTAGATAGGAGGCTATTTAAGTTGGTTGAAAATGCGCCGTAAAAAAGTGGCGTAAAACACCGTTTGACCATGCCTGACACAACCGCTAATATCTTCCTGTTACCTTATGATCCATTGCCTGCGAGGATCAGCGTTAAGCGGCGAAACAAAAACTCCTGTAGCCTGAAAGGGAGAGCAAGTATTGCGGTACATCTGCGCACTTTTGGAAGCAGATATCGTCAGATACATAACCCACCGTTGACGATGAAAGTTTCCCGGTATCTTCATGCACCGGCTTATCACTCACATATAGCAGTAACCCTGCCACGTTCACCTCAACCATTTTACCTTGTACGATCTTTACTCACGCTTTGATTTACGCACGATAGACGTCCCGAAAACTGCGCGGCGTCACTTGTGTTTAAGCGGAGCGATTACCAAGTGACGCGGCCAAGCGTCAACGTCCAGAGCACGTCCGGTCTGGCTTTACGAACGATTTGAACCACGGTTTACTCAGTGTCACTACTTTTCATTGCCATTTTTCTGCCTTAATTCACTTATTTCGTTTGTTTTTCACCCACTGCCTTGCAACAGGCTGATGCAGTAAAGAAAGGAGATATCACACCACGTCACGAATAATGAGGCGTTCATCCTGAGCTAATCAGGCACTGAACGGGGAGTACTCCACCGCCGTGCTGAGCACGTAGCGAACTCCTGCAAAAACTTAACGCAACCCTCGCCCTGTATACACATTATCTGACGTACCACGGAACGGTGAACCTAACCGACACGCAGGGAAAATGTTTCAAAATGAGTAAATTAATATCAAAAACAAAGGGGAAATACGGACAGCAAAGCGATTACGAACGAGAACAAACAACAAAGATTGATTAGCCGTCCGTATTCTTCCCTGAGTTTGTGCGCTCTTGAGAGGAGTTATAACCGTTAAACTTAGCTGTTCAGTTATTGAGTAAGCTAAAACAATCAGTTAAAGTATTCCCGCCATTAGCAAAATCTAATGGTCGAGGCGTCGCGGCCTTGAAATCAAGAACACTGGTAGGATGTTTCTACCAGTGCGCCTGTTATCACCCTTTCAATGGTGGTTCAGGTGGGGAAGGCTTCGGCCTTGCTGGTTTCTTGATTCCAGTCCGCGAACCCTGCCTTGAATCACCACCATCAATGATCAATTAATGGAAGGGGTAGCAGGAATGAATAACAACAATGTTCAAAATGACTGGCATCAGGCCGATATCATCGCAGCATTACGTAAACGTGGTACAACCTTAGCGGCGCTCTCTCGTGAAACAGGACTCAGTTCATCTACACTCGCAAATGCACTCAGCAGGCAGTGGCCTAAAGGTGAATGGATTATTGCGAACTATCTTGGCATCCATCCCTCTGAAATCTGGCCCAGCCGCTATTTTGATAAACAGGGTCAACTGATTGAGCGTAAAGTTCGCAGTAAATCACAGGAATAACCCGCTTCAATTTGTGATCGATGTCGTAAAAATGAATATTTTTTATCTTAAGCCCTGAGCGTAAAATGGCAGCCCAATTTAACCATTTTTAACCCTCACGGCTTTTTTGCTTTAAGATGATGAAAAATCGCGCAATAAGAAATATAACTAAGTAAAATCAGTTAGATAATAAAGAAAAAGCAAGCAAAAAAATCCGGGGGCATTAAAAGGGGCATAAAAGAAGGGTAAGGTTATAAACTTTATATTTTCAACAAGTTATAACGATTTTCGATTCCGAGTCCGGCACCAAGTTTCCATGCGGGTTTGTCGTAGGTTGTTAAATTTCCTGACAAAAGCGCGAAAAAGAATCAATCGTTAATTAAATGTTAAATCCTAATCAGTTCAATTTGTACTGTTTAGTTGAGAAGAACATTTAAGACAAGATGACAGGGTGGCTGTTTTAACAGCCGCCCTTTTCTCGTTTAAGGTAATGATTTCAGTAATTGATTCTGATGTCAAGTAAGGGAAAAACTTTACGGGACAGGAGACCGGAATTAGCCCTTTTTTCATACCATCAATATTTGATGCAGGGCAGTTCACTCACACCGCCACCTCCTCAATCCTGTCTGAGATCTGCCCTGTCTTTTTTTACGCCATTTTATTCATTCTCATCGGCCCGCTCACCAGCAAAGTCAGTATACAATCCCAGTTCCCGCTCCAGGGCTTTGCCCGTCACTTCCATATCAAGATCAATGTATTCCATCGTGGTCGCCACATTACGGTGCCCCAGTAATCGTTTCACCAGCGGCAGATTACGATCCGGCGATTTCATCAGGGTTGTGGCCACCGTATGACGAAAGCGGTGGGGCGAGACCGCAAACCCACACTCTCTGGACAGTCTGCGGAAGAAAGCGCGGAGCTGTTGTTTTTCCCGGTTGATATCGTATTGGTAACGGGAAAGCCGGCTTGGGTGCGGCACACTTAACCGGCTGAGATCGAAAATCGGATCGTCGGCTTTCACGCCGGCAGCTATCGCCCTTTCCACTAATTTTGCCAGCCGGGGTTTGAGCGGCGGGATAATCGGTACTTCCCATTCACTGTGGTTTTTACTGCCTTCCAGCCCCAGTTCAATATAATTGCTGTCCAGATTGATATCCCGCAGCCGCAGGTGCAGTAGCTGGTTCTGGCGCATCCCCGTAAAGCGCAATGTCGCCAGTACCGTTGACCAATACCAGGTCGGATACAGGGCACAACGCCCTCCCCGTGGCATCACCCCGGTTCTTTCTTCTTCCGCAAACTTGCCCATCAACAGATTAATACGGGTTATCTGCGATTGACTCAAAATCTTCTTCTTTTTCTTTTCTTTTTTTACTGCCGCTTCGTTAAACGGATTCTCAGTGTGCGGCAGCAGTTTTTGCTCCATGCCGAAATTAAAGATCGCCCGCAGGTGAGCCACCTTATTATTCCAGGTGTGGCTCGACTGCTTTTTCTCCACCAGAAGGTGGCGCCGCCACCGCAGCACATCCCGGTGAATAACCTGCATCGGTGAGACGGCTTCCCCCATAAACCGGATAAAACCCTTCGTCACTTTACGGTAACTCCATTCGGTATCCGGCCTCAGGATATGTGAAAAAAAGTACTCGTCTAATAACGCTTCCCAACCCATGGTTTCTTCTGTTCCGTGCATCATTTTTTCCTGTTATCAGCAACCCAACCCGGCGGCTTTTCAATATAGAAAGCGGTTAATCATTCCGTTAAAAATCAATCACAAATTGAAATTGTTTCATGATTAATATCATGACGACTCCTCCCCGGCAGGAGCAACATTTTCTGATGGCCTGCCTGTGCGTTTGCTTATTTTCAAATCGTTATCGTTCTCATTTGCATTAACGGGCGATGAAACTTCATCATTGGATTGAAATAATGACAATAACGTCCGGGTATCGTCCGCCGTCGATGGAGAAGGACTTTTCATTGCATTTGCGGAAGCGGCTGATTGGGTTTCCGGCCGGGTACCGGCTTCGGAAGCCAGGGCCGCTTCGGCTGCCGTTGGCACCCCCCCCTGTTTCACCCACGGGGAATGAACCTGCCCGGCGGCGTCCTGAAGCAACGCATCAATCAGGGGGACGGAGGAAGGGCGACCATTGAGGTGCAACATCAGACAATGCCAGGCTTCCGGTACGGAAACCAGCCACATGAGGGCTTTTTCCGGTAACAAACCGGCGGCCAGCAAGGCTTCCTGTGGCACCGTCAGGGCATTTTCCGGTGTGCGAAAGCGGAAACGAAAAAGCTTACCGGGGATACAGACACCCGGCTGCCAGTGATGGCCATCTTCCAGCTCTCCGTCCAGTTGCCGCAACAACGGCAGGTGGTAAAACAACGCCCCCCAGAACACGACGGTCTGCCATAACAGACTCTGGGCCGCCTGCGTTTCCGGTGCCGCCCCCGGCGGGAACAGATGCCCCTTCGCCAGCCGCACGGCACAGGTGGTAAACTTTAGCGTCAGGTCAGCAAATCCCCCTGCCCCTGACCAGTCGCCTTCCGGTGTGGCGGGCACCTGCTGCACACTGCCCAGCAATTGCTTCACCGGCGCGAGATAAAAACGCTGATACAGCCCTTCGGGCAGAGCACTGTTTTGCCATAATTGCTGAAGACACTGACGGCGCAGGGAGGTGGCCAGTAACTCGTCAGCGGATTGCGGCCGGAAATAGCCCCGGCTGTCACGAATGACTTCCGATTGTTGTTCGGGTAATTTTTGTGGTGTGGCAGGCTGGCGGGCAAAATGGGATTTAAAACGCTGAAACATAGTTTTTCTATATGAACGCATCCCGTTTGCAAGACAAAAACCACGCTGACATCGACGGTAGGTTGCAGCTCTATATCC
>NZ_LDNM01000103.1 GCF_001028135.1 Xenorhabdus griffiniae | reverse complement strand
GTTTGTGAAAAACCTCGGTTTAACGGCAGGTTCGGCATTACCGGTCGGCGTGCCTATTCCGTGGCCGCTAAAAGACGCTCCGACTGGGTGGATAAAATGTAACGGTTCGGCGTTTACCGCTGCTCAATATCCCGAACTGGCACGTGCATACCCATCACTGAGATTACCGGATTTGAGAGGGGAATTTATTCGTGGGTGGGATGATGGCGGTAAGATTGACCCTGGGCGTGCTCTGCTTTCATTACAAATCGATTCAGTTGGACGACATGACCATGTCTTTAGACAAACATGGGGGGCAACGGAGGGTGATAGCACAGGTGGGAGGTATCCTGTTAGTGCAGACACCAACGGAAAGTTGCTTGATATTTCTATCTCAACGGATTATTACGGGGGGAACGAAACTCGCCCACGTAATATCGCATTTAACTACATTGTGAGAGCCGCATAATGACTGCAAAACTAGACAAAAATCTGATCGCCACTGTTGCGGGTGATATTACTGTTTTTAACTATCACAGCGAGACACGGGAATATAGTTCTGCATCTGTGGAGTATTTACCTATCGGCGTTGGCATTCCGGCTCATTCCTGTATTGATGCACCGGATGACCATAAACAGGGTTATACCATCTGTCGGACATCTGATTTGTCCACGTGGAAATACGTCCCCGATCACCGTGGCGAAACCGTTTACAGCATTGAAACAGGTGTCGCACAGGTGATTACAGTGCTCGGTGACTTTCCGTCGGACACAACGCCAGTTGCACCCGCTACACGATTCGATAAATGGGATGGCAAACGGTGGGTGACAGATACTCAGGCACTAAAAACGGATCATATCAGGCGCGCTGAACAACAAAAATCATCATTGCGACAGCAGGCAGATATTGCTATCGCCCCGTTACAGGATGCGATTGACCTCGATATGGCCACCGACGCCGAAAAATCCGCATTAACCGCATGGCGCAAATATCGGGTGCTGCTCAATCGGGTAGATTGCGCTACCGCGCCCGATATCTCATGGCCGGAACAGCCGAAATGAATACAGGGGCGCAGTGCCCCTGATTGTTATTTTGATTCAGCCAATTTTTATTGTTGATTCCAAATAGAATTTTCCGGCATTTGGACACGGACAGAAATAAATCGACCAATAGGAATATCAATCGGATCACCATCAACATAACCGTCCCGTACATTTCTGACGAACTCAGGTGCATCTGCGTGCTCACGGTGGTAGGTCATTAATTTGATGGAGCCGTCGGGTTGAACCCTATAATCCACCCAAATCAGCGGCAATTTATTTTTGCACATCGGTATTTCGACACCGCCATCAACACCGCCCCATGCAGCGTCAGCATTGAATCCCAAAACGTTTTTGATGAGATAAACGCCCTCTGATAGACGCTCTACAATCGCACCCTCTGATTCGTTGTTGGTGATGAATTTGCCATCGGGGTAGATTTGGATAATGGGGCTGGCTTTTTTCAGATAGCCGTTCGTATCTGTGGTGGTGTTACCTGTGTGCCAAATCATCCACCACGGATTCCATATCCCATTATTACCATTACGTGTCCTAAATATCAATTTGCGACCACCACTGTGATGATCCGCCTGTATCATGACGCAGTATGCGTTGTACAATCCAGAAAAATGCACCCCTGGCCCGGAAACGCCCCCATTGTTTTTCCCATTGCTGTATCCAAAAAATGTTTGGTTAACCGGTATATTGTCGTAATCATGATTTGGCACATTGTTATTACTCCCGACGTCACCATGAATAATGGCATTATTGGCTATTAACGCACCAGTATTCGTCGCAAACAGCGTCTTATCAGGAATATCCGCCCCATTCTGAGATTTGGACAGGGCATTTTTCGCCAGCTCCACTGTTTCCGCCAAACCGAGGT
>NZ_LDNM01000102.1 GCF_001028135.1 Xenorhabdus griffiniae | reverse complement strand
AAGTTATAAAGGAGCGGCTATGTCATTTCAACTCATCATAAAAGTCGAGCATCGCGTTAAGTTCCGATGGCTTTATGATCGGATCACCTGTCGTTTTGCCCTTTAACATATCGGTTGTGTCTTCAGACAAAGATTCGATAATTTTTAATCCCTTTTCAACAAACAAAGAAGATTCTGATTTGTTCATAATATCCCCCGGGTTTATAAATCGAGAAAGATTAATTGAAAACTTAAAATTATTTTCTGATTATACGTCAAACAGAATAGTAATTAAGTCAGTTTTAATATAGCAACAAACATTTTTTTTCATTACGAAATTTTACAACCCTCCCAGATAACAGTTTATTAATAAATTAGAATGTTTTATTAATTTTTTTTGCCTAAGACTTACTTTAGAAAACAACAGCCTCATAAACACTCAATATTCTTCAAGAAAAGAATGCAATTATATTTTTCCCATAATAAAAGCATAGTACAGAACCAGATATTTTCAACAAGAAATTAATTCAGTGAAATAAACCTATTTCAAAAACATTAATCGCAAGTGGATGGAATATTTTCACATCCAACAGAATCTCAATAAAATCAGCAAGTTTATAGTACTTACGATTGTTTTTGCTAATGAAAGATTTATCTCCACATTCAGGAGAAATCATTTTTAATACTCGCATATTGCTTATTTTAAAGAGATTTTTATTTTGATGATTTTGACGTCTTGCGTACTTTACCCTCGCATTTACATAACCCTTTTCTCCATAAATCTTTTCATTCATAAGTATCAGTTTTTCTCGTTGTATCTCTTTGTGATAAAGGGCTATAGTCCGCATCACTCAAGGCTATTGAGTGACTTACCTACTGCTTAAATCATCAAGATATATTCCAGTCCCTAGCCTATATCGTGACCACCATTCGGCAAAAACTTGATGAGAAGCAGCGCATTTCTGGCTGATTTTTTATGTGGAGACGACAGTAGTGAAACTGCTGCGCAAGAATGACAGTGCATTTGTACCTGTCGCCGGCTTGACTGTTTTTGCCATTGCTTCTGGTTACCTGATGAGCTTAATTCCTCTGTCGATGGCAAGTTTCAGCATTGATACGGTTTATGCGAGTTGGTTAGCTAGTGCTTATTATGTCGGTTTATTAATCGGTTCAATGATGATTGAACCTGTTATCGCCAGAATAGGTCACCGTCTTTCATTTATTATTTTTTTGTTGCTTTTGTCAGCGACTGTCATTACATTGCCTTTTTTTCCGAATAAAGAAATTTGGTTATTTGTACGGTGTATTGCCGGCGTTGCCGTAGCCGGTGTCTTTGTCGTGATCGAATCTTGGCTGTTGATCTGCGACAACGCCAAAGAACGCGCCAGACGCCTGAGCTTTTATATGACTGCTCTTTATGGTGGGACAACTTTAGGGCAATTATTGATTGGATCTATTGGCACTCAGGGGACGATCCCCTTTATGGTGATTTCGACACTGCTGTTTGTCGCAATTTTGCCCCCATTATTCGCACGTCATGGTCAACCTCCTGCGCTCCACCACCAAAGTATGTCGCTGAGAAAAATGACTGAATTCAGTAAACCAGCCATCGTTGGCTGCATGACATCAGGTATTATTATGGGCACCATCTATGGCTTGATGCCTTTATCACTCAGTCAAAGTCATTTCAGCACCGATCAAGTCGGTGCATTGATGGCAGCCACAATTCTGGGCGGAATGATCATACAACCGATTATCAGCAAGCTGTCCGTCATCATGAGCAAAACTGTTCTATTGGTCATGATTTCATTACTGGGGGTATTCGCCGTAGGAATGGCCTATCTCTTCGAACATTACATTGTCATGATAGTGTCACTGGCTTTGTTGGGAATGTCGTCTTTTGCGCTGTACCCCATTGCGATCACGCTTGCCTGTGACAAGCTGGATGCGTCCTATATTGTAGTGGCAAGCCAGGTCATGTTGTTAAGTTACAGTATTGGTTCTGCCGTTGGGCCACTGGTAGCAGGGCATTTTATGCTACATCACTACTTTAAGGTTCAGCACCATGGGCTGATGAGTTTCTTTTTCATCGTGTTATTGGCTACCGCGATTTATATGCTGCTGGCGAGTTTGTACCGCAAAGATCGTGTACTGGCACGCTAGATAGCCTCAAAAACATTCAGACTGAAACCACAAACAACAGAAAAATTGAGGGGATAAAATGCAAATACAACAAGCCAGCAAAGCTGATTTTTCAGTATTGATTCAGATTTGGGAAGCCTCTGTACTTGCTACTCATGATTTTTTGCCTAAGTCAATGATTGAAGTTTTACGCCCACAGATCCTTAACGATTATTTGCCCAATCTCACTGTTTATAAAGCGGTAGATGAACAAGATAATATCGTAGGGTTTATTAGTACCGATCAACATCGAGTCGAAATGTTGTTTATTGCGCCACAAGCACGGAGAACAGGGATCGGTAAGATGTTACTGCAATTTGCTATTAATGAATTACAGATCAAAGAATTAGATGTAAACGAGCAAAATACACAAGGCGTCGGCTTCTACCAATATATGGGATTTCAGATATTTTCTCGTTCAGAGCTTGATGGTCAAGGGAATCCATTTCCTCTATTACACCTGAAACTGGCTTGAAAACGGGAGAATGTTAAAAATGAATAATACATAAATAAGATAAATATATAAAATAAAAATATCATTTAAGGAATAATTTGTTAAATAACAACAGGCCTTATTTTAAAAAATAATAATAGAGTAATATTCTTTACTAGAAAAATAAATAAATTTAAAGTAAAGGCATATTTTGTAAACATATGAGTAGAATTAGATAAATCAATGATATAATGAAATTTCTCTATTCCCATCACCTTTCAAGTTACAGCTTTGCTGGCTACGTCCACATCCCTTAGTCACGTAGTTATAAACACAGAGTTCGCTCTGCTCTTGGGGATTTACCCTTTTGCCACTGTGCTGCAACTTGAAATCGAGTGGGTATAAATATTTTTTACTTTTGTTGAGCTTGAATTAATGAGTTATTTACAACAACCTACATCTTCAGGAATGAAGCTATTTGCTGATCTTGTCGGAAAACGTATTATCCCGGGGGAATTCTGGTATTCTTCCGCTACCCGTACTAAATTTGCACTACGCAGCCTTCTGACCCCCATTTCAACATTAAAATTGTTGAATGGTATTACCAAAACGCCTTATTATCTGGATATTTTGAAAAAACAACCCAGTTGGCCTTGCAAATTACATCGCCCTTACTTAAGCATTAATTTTAAACGTAACCAGATTGTCGGCGCTCTGAATGAGCATTATCAAATATTATTCAAACAGTTAGAATCTACTATTATTAATCGGATTTTTTCAGTTCATGCTTATTTACTGACAACCATCCAAGGGAAAAATGAAACATTTCTGATATATATTGACGCACTGGACAACCTGAATAAAGAAGGTGAACTCTCTTTCTATATTACTACCGCAGAGAACGTCATTCTGGCCAAGTGTGCTTTCACTTTATTAACGATTGATGGCAAACAGACACTATTTATTGGTGCACTACAAGGGCCAACTAAAGGGGATAATTCTCTGGAGATTATCCGCCATGCAACTAAAGAGTGTTATGGGTTATTCCCCAAACGCCTGTTAATTGAGGCTATTTGCCGTTTTGCCGATCATATGAATTGTGAACAGATCCTGGCAGCCAGTAACGAGACTCATATCTACCGTAGCATTCGTTATTGGCATAAAAAGAAAAATAAGATGGTAGCCGATTACAATTCTTTCTGGGAATCGCTAAATGGCGTCAGAAATGAAAATAATGATTTCCATTTACCATCATGCATAGAAAGAAAATCTTTGGATGAGATCCCCAGTAAAAAACGCGCCGAATATCGCCGTCGCTATCAATTACTGGATGATCTGGAAAACGATATCAAGGCATCCCTGAAAGCCGCCTGACCGCCAGCCAGAAAGAAATAGCAATTCACTCAACGTGGCTTCGTCATTAACCATGTAAGATGCGTTTTAATGGCGGGCCATTCATTGAACAGAATGCTATAAACGCAAGTATCCCTTATCGAACCCTCTTTGGCCCGCATGTGATGACGTAAAATACCATCCAGCTTTGCCCCCAATCGTTCTATCGCCTTGCGGCTTTGGTGATTTAAAAAATGGGTACGAAGTTCCACCGCGACACATTCCAATTCCTCAAATGCATACTGTAACAATAAAAATTTTGCTTCCGTATTAATTGCAGTGCGTTGGACAGAATGCGCATACCATGTAGAACCAATTTCCAGTCTGGGAATATTCGCATCAATATTCATATAAGTTGTCATACCAACTGCCATCCCCGTGGCATTATTGATGACAGCAAAAGGCAACATATTGCCCTTGGCATGCAGGGTTAAACGACGTTCAATTTCCGCCTGGACATTGACAGGTTCAGGCACACTGGCATACCACAGCTTATGTAACTGCCCATCCTCAATAGCACGAACAAATTCATCATGTCTATCATGTGACAAAGGCATTAAAGTTACACTTTTTCCGGTTAACGTAACCCAATCTGTTATTTTTCCCATAATTACATTCCCCTACACTTATTTCTATCACACTTAACTTTCTATCAAGGCTTAATTATTCATCATTCCGTAAGAATATATTCACAGTATGCACAGTTAAAAACAGGCGGCAACCATAAATAAGAGGAATTTCTCGCCTCAATAGATTTTCATTAAGGCGCGATTGAAGCTCTATTTCATGATATTTGTCACAATCAATTAACAAAGTGGTTCCAATAATGCCGGAACTGTCTAAATTTAATTATCATCTCATCCGACCACTTAGCTGTTTAGCTTCATACGGAAAACAATAATATTATTGAGCTACCAAATATTTGATGGAGAATGCAATGAGCAATTACCCTCACCTGCTTGCACCGCTGGATTTGGGCTTTACCACACTAAAAAACCGTGTATTGATGGGTTCAATGCACACGGGGCTTGAAGAACATCCCGACGGTGCCCAACGTTTGGCCCAATTTTATGCAGAACGGGCAGCGGGAGGCGTCGCACTGATTGTGACCGGCGGTATCGCACCCAACCCACAGGGCGTTGTTGCGGCAGGCGCAAGCATCCTGAATAGTGAAGCTCACCTGCCCCACCACAAGCTTATTACAGAGGCGGTACATCAGGCTGGGGGAAAGATTGCTTTACAAATCCTGCATGCCGGACGCTACAGCTATCAGAAAAATTCCGTTGCGCCTTCGGCCATTCAAGCTCCGATTAACCCCTTTATGCCGAGAGAAATGTCTGAGGATGACATCCGGCAGACAATCAAGGATTTTGCCCACTGTGCCCAGCTGGCACAACAAGCTGGCTATGATGGCGTGGAAATCATGGGTTCAGAAGGTTATCTCATCAATCAGTTTCTGGTCACACGCACCAATCATCGACAGGATAAATGGGGGGGAACTTTCGAAAACCGCATACGCTTTGCGCTGGAAATTGTCAAAGCGATCCGCGCTATCACGGGGGAGCGTTTTATCATCATCTACCGCCTTTCTATGCTGGATTTAGTGGAAGATGGCTCCAATTGGCAAGAGATCGAACAACTGGCACGGGAGATTGAAAAAGCAGGGGCATCCATTATCAATACCGGTATCGGCTGGCATGAAACCAATATCCCAACGATTGCAACGATGGTGCCCAGAGCCGGATTTAGCTGGGTTACGCAAAAATTGATGGGAAAAGTCAGCATCCCTTTGATTACAACCAACCGCATCAACACCCCCGGGATTGCCGAACAAGTTCTCAGTGAAGGCTGTGCCGATATGGTTTCTATGGCACGCCCGTTTCTCGCTGATGCCGAGTTTGTATTGAAAACCGAACAGGAGCGTGCTGATGAAATCAATTCCTGCATAGGCTGCAACCAAGCCTGTCTGGACAGAGTTTTTGTCGGCAAGCTGACGTCTTGTCTGGTCAATCCACGCGCCTGCCATGAAACCGAATTTATTGCCGCGCCTGCCATAGCCCCCAAAACCATTGCGGTTATTGGTGCAGGACCGGCGGGATTATCCTTTGCGGTCACAGCAGCCAGCCGAGGACACCATGTCACGCTGTTTGAACGAGAAAACCACATTGGCGGGCAGTTTAATATCGCCAAACAGATCCCCGGCAAAGAAGAATTCCATGAAACTTTACGCTATTTTGAACGCCAGTTAGCCTTAAACGGCGTCGAAGTCTGCCTCAACCATACGGCAACGACCGACCAACTTTTATCGTTTGATGAAATTGTCATAGCGACAGGGATCATGCCACGCATCCCCAATATTGATGGTATTGAACATGAAAAGGTACTGACTTACCTTGATGTTTTGAAACATAAGCAGCCCGTCGGAAAGCGTGTCGCTATTATTGGTGCTGGAGGTATTGGTTTTGATACTGCTGAGTATCTGAGTCAAAACGGACAAAGTTCCAGTTTGAGTAGCCATGCTTTTAGCCATGAGTGGGGAATTGATCGAACAATTATGCATAGGGGAGGATTACGACCAGAAGGTGCGCAGGTCGAGCATTCCCCGCGTAAAATTTATCTGCTGCAACGCAAAGATTCCAGGGTCGGGGATGGCTTAGGAAAAACCACAGGTTGGGTGCATAAAACCAGCCTGTTAATGCGGGGCGTAACCATGTTAAACAGTGTCCAGTACTTGAAGATTGATGATCAGGGATTGCATATCCGTCGTGGCGATGAACAACAATGCCTGGACGTGGATAATGTAATTATTTGCGCAGGACAGGAGCCATTGAAAACACTCTATCAACCGTTACAGGCAATGGGAAAAAGTGTACATATCATTGGTGGAGCAGATATCGCGGCCGAATTGGACGCACGCAGGGCAATCGATCAAGGCACCCGATTGGCACTTAAAGTGTAATAAATGGAGCCACTAAAGGCAAAGGCGGTGATAATTTGTACTCAACCAATTATCACCGTTCTTATTCTGATTAACGCTGCGCCAGCCGATCAGACGAGATACGAGACTCTTCGGCCTGACACGCGGCGGCAGTAAACAGCACATCGGTGGAAGAGTTCAACGCAGTTTCAGCAGAATCTTGCACTACACCTATAATCATACCTACTGCAACAACTTGCATGGCTATTTCATTGGAAATTCCAAACATACTGCATCCCAACGGAATCAACAATAAAGAACCCCCAACAACCCCCGAAGCACCACATGCAGCAACAGCAGAAACTACACTCAACAAAATGGCTGTCGGTATATCAACATTAATTCCCAATGTATTCACAGCGGCTAATGTCAATATGGTTATAGTCACTGCTGCTCCCCCCATATTAATGATCGCCCCCAAAGGAATAGAAATAGAATAGGTATCTTCATTTAAATTCATGCGACGACACATTGCCATATTAACTGGAATATTTGCCGCAGAACTGCGAGTGAAGAACGCAGTTATTCCACTTTCACGCAAGCAAACGAAAACTAACGGGTAAGGATTACGGCGAATTTTCCAAAAAACAATTAATGGATTAATTACTAAAGCAATGAAAACCATACACCCTAACAATACAGACAATAATTGCACATAATCTAATAAAACATTAAACCCTGTTGTTGCAATCGTTGAAGATACCAATCCAAAAATACCAATAGGTGCAAAACGAATAATCACACGCAAAACTTGCATTACGGCTTCTGCTAGATCATGAACTATAAATTTAGTTGATTCTTTTCCATGACGCAAAGCAATACCTATTCCTGTTGACCAGGCCAATATACTAATATAGTTGGCATTTATAAGAGCATCAATAGGATTCGCTACTATATTAAGTAATATCCCTTTCAAAACTTCAATAATGTTTTCTGGTGGTAATACCTGAATATCATTCGTCACTAACGTCAACGTCGATGGAAACAGCAGACTACCAATTACAGCTACAATCGCTGCCAGAAAGGTTCCTAACAAATATAGGAACAGTATGGGACCAATGTTAGTTTTTTGACCTGTTTTATAATTTGCAATCGAGGACATAACCAATACCCATACTAAAAAAGGTGCTGCCGCTTTTAATGCTCCTACAAAAAGTGTTCCTAACAATTCGACTGATTTAGCCACAGAAGGAGCCAACCATGCCAGTAATATACCTGCCATTAAACCGATAGATATTTGTGTAACGAGGCTGCCCCGCATAATATATTGTACAAACCCTTTTTGTTTTTTTTCCATAGTCTTTCCAATTGATATTTATACTTAATGAATCTGCCTGTTTTAATTTATATTTACTTTTTCAAGACAAGAAAATTTGGAAAGCTATAATCAACCCAACAAACAAAAATATCAACATTTAGTAACAAATTGATCACATTTATGTGATCAAAACAACAACTTTTATCCTTTCAAATACATTACACAATGAATCACTACAATACGATTTCTATACCAATCCAACTTCAAGATGCGTGTTATATTTCTCCGCTCAGCGGGGAAATATAAGGCCTCGTATCGTCTTGCGTAGTTAAATTAATAATTAATTATTCTTTTGCAACTCCAAACCAAATGAAATTTTAGTAAGTTCATATAATTAACCCGACTTCTGGATAAGAAATTGACGAAAAGCCTGTTCCAGGAGCAAAGTTTTGCCGCACACCAAAGTACCTGTCTACCCCTGAGCTGGCGCGGATCGATGAGAATATGAAGATCGTCCCTAAAAACCTGATGGGTTATTTTGCGCCCAACCAACACAAATAACTTTAGCTTAAAAATATAACTGCTATGATCCTGAAACCTCATCCAAAGGAAATCAGCAACAAGCCCACGGTAAGATAAATAACCCATGACACAACTCTCAGACACTATCCTGGCTCCGCATCCATTTGGAACCGAAATCACGCAGCAGCAACTTATTGAAAACTTTCAGCCATGCAAATTGTGGGAAGATCGTTACCGGCAGCTAATCAGTCTCGCCAGAAAGCTGCCTCCTCTAGCAGATGAACTAAAACAGCAAAATATCGAAAGATCCGGCTGTGAAAATCGTGTCTGGTTGGGGCATCAACAACTTGCTGACGGCCGATTGCATTTTTATGGCGATAGTGAAGGCCGTATCGTCAAAGGATTATTGGCAATCTTACTGACTGCCGTAGAAGGCAAAACCCCGGAGCAGATTGTGCAAACGCCTTTGGCCGGGCTATTCCAACACCTCGGCCTGGAACAACAACTCAGTGGCTCAAGGCTCAATGGCGTGAAAGCTCTGATAAATACCCTTCAGGAAATAGCGAACACTTACATTCATTAGGTTCGCTTAAAGCGCATTTTCCCGTTCAGCTTTCGCCACCATCTTTTTCAACGCGTGGGATACTGCAACAAAACCAAAAGTCGCCGTAACCATCGTTGCGGCACCAAAACCTGAAGCGCAATCCATTCGCTTGGAACCCTCAGCAGTACTTTTGGCAGCACAAACTGTGCCGTCAGATTGCGGATAAACTAACTGTTCCGTTGAAAAAACACAGTCAATGCCTAACTTGCCCTTGCCGTTTTTTACGACGCGATAATCCGACTTCAAGCGCTCTTTCAATTTCGCGGCCAATGGATCTTGCACCGTTTTCGCTAAATCCACCACCTGGATCCGGGTAGGATCAAGTTGCCCACCCGCGCCGCCAGTTGTCACGAGCGGGATCTTATAACGGCGGCAATAAGCCAATAACGCCGCTTTTGGTCGTACGCTATCAATGGCATCAATAACATAACTGAACCCTGTGGACATCAATTCAGCCACATTATCAGGGGTGACAAAATCATCAATGCAAGTGACCTGACACTCAGGATTGATTGCTCGTATCCGTTCTGCTATGACTTCCGTCTTTGGGAAGCCCACATTCTGTATCAAGGTGTGCAACTGGCGATTGGTATTGGTGATGCAAACATCATCCATATCAATCAACGTAATAGCACCAATACCGGTGCGCGCCAGCGCTTCTGCCGCCCATGAACCCACGCCGCCAATGCCGACAACACAGACATGGGAACGGGCAAATAATGAAAGCGCTTTCTGGCCATATAACCGCGCTGTACCAGCAAAACGCTGAAGATAAGCATCAGAGAGAGAAACTTGCATTGTTAAATAAATCCTGCTTAAAACCTACCTCTATTGAGATAGGTTATCGATTGATGGTTTGAACTGGCGGGGATCTTACTGGTTTGCCGTCAAAAAACCAGATGATGCTTTCTTCAATACCCAAACACGACCATAGTGATTATAAAAACCCGCCATTTCACCCGCTTTCTCGCCAACACCGTGATAAATATCAAAATGGTTCCCTTTGATGGCACCACCAACATCCAGTGCCACCATCAGATGCATCCGATACTGACCGGTAAATTTACCCTTTTCATCCAGTACCGGCACTTCCGCCAACAATGCTGTTCCGGGTGGGATTAATGATTTATCAGATGCTACCGAGGCTTTTGCAACAAGAGGCACTGCGCTGGCCCCCCTCACGAGGGTATAGGATTCAGGTTTAAAGAAAACAAATGAAGGATTCTGCTCAAGCAACTCTCTCACTTCGGCTTCGCTGTGCTGTTCTCCCCACTGACGGATAGCTTTCATCGACATTTTTTCGCCCGGGACTTCGTCACGGTCGATCAGCACTTTGCCAATACTGCGATAGGCATGTCCATTTTTTCCTCCATAGCCAAAAAAGGTCAATGGACGTCCATCCCCAAAATCGACATAGCCACTTCCTTGTACTTCCATCATAAAATTATCCATCAGGGAGTTACTGTACCCGATAATAAATTTCTTGCTCAGGGCACCTTTATATATCTCTGCACGACTTGGCAAGCGGGAACGTAAGTGAGTTGGCATTCGATACAGTGGATATTTAAACTCCCCTTGCCGGGTATGTCGTGCTTGCAAAACAGGCGTGTAATAACCGGTAAACTTCACGTTGCCGTATTTATCTTCGCCTTCCATCTGATAAGCCAGTAAACCGAATTCAGTTAAATCACAGGTATCACCACCGGACAGCATCCAGTGCTCAATGGCACTAAATAATTCACGGTTATTGTCATAAAGACGAGGAGAAGCTTTGCTGATATACCCAATTTGGGTGGCAAAGTCTCTGGCATTAACGGGAGAGCCTTCGGCATTAGGGGTATTAACCAACTGGAGGTTTTGGCTAATTCGCCCATCCTTATACTGCTGTGCCTGATCAGTGGGTCGAAAATGGCATCCCGCTAATATCGAAATGACACATCCAACTAAAAGATATTTACCCCAAACTCTCATATTAATACCTTATCTCTAGCCATCACTTACTCGGATCACGAACAATATCAAACACTAATCAATAATGATATGTAGTTAAAAAATAGCTTGCTGTTTCAACCCAGTTTATAGCGCAAAAATAAAACGATAAGTCCACTTTTAAACCAAAAAACAAAAAAATTAGTCACTTTCAATAAAAAAACTTGCAACCTCTCCGTTCCAGAGTATAGTGTGCCGACATCGAACGCGGGGTGGAGCAGCCTGGTAGCTCGTCGGGCTCATAACCCGAAGGTCGTCGGTTCAAATCCGGCCCCCGCAACCAATTCGATTAGATGTCGTTGTCGATATGATGTAGCATCGACACGCTCTGGTAGCAAAGGCAGTAAATAGTGTCATCATTGAATATTTGCATTCACGATTAATTATCAAGATATGTAAATAAACGGACGCGGGGTGGAGCAGCTTGGTAGCTCGTCGGGCTCATAACCCGAAGGCCGTCGGTTCAAATCCGGCCCCCGCAACCAACACTTTATGATGATATTGCTCAATATTTGCATTTACGATCAGTTATCAAAATATGCAAATAGACGGACGCGGGGTGGAGCAGCCTGGTAGCTCGTCGGGCTCATAACCCGAAGGTCGTCGGTTCAAATCCGGCCCCCGCAACCAATTTTTATTTGTCATTTTACCGCCGCAACTTTTTCCCCGTTTTTATTTCACAGCTTGTTCGCTGATCCCTTTATTACTTTATTTCCACTGATTTTAAAATCTATGTTTAAACATTATTTCATTCCGATTTAAACATGAATGTAAAGCCAATAACCATCATTGCACCATCAGCAATAAATTCTTGCTGGTATTACTCAATAGTTTATCAAGGCGAATATTTCACCGCCTCGCCAATTCAGCGCCATTTTTGAAATACGCCTTGATGCCCGCAAAAATGGATTCCGCCACTTGTTGCTGGAATTTTGCTGTCTTAAGTTTGCGCTCTTCCTCCAGATTACTGATAAATGCCGTTTCTACCAAAATGGAAGGGATATCTGGTGCTTTCAATACCGCAAACCCCGCCTGATCGACGCTATTTTTATGCAGTTTATTGATTTTCCCCACCCGCTTGAGCACTTCTTTACCAAATTTCAGACTATCATTAATCGTTGCGGTTTGAACCAAATCCAGCATGGTATGATCCAAATATTTATCGCCACTTTTACTGACTCCACCAATTAAGTCTGCCTCGTTCTGAGTTTGGGCGAGAAAACGGGCCGTATTGCTGGTAGCCCCTTTAGTGGAAAGCGCAAACACGGATGAACCCCGTGCAGAACGACTGGTAAAGGCATCCGCATGAATAGAAACAAAAAGATCAGCGCGCATCTTACGCGCTTTTGCCACTCTCACCGTCAAGGGAATAAACACATCTTCATTGCGCGTCATGTAAACTTTCATGCCTGGCTCACGTTTGATGAGTGCCTGTAAACGACGGGCAATCTGCAATACGACATCTTTTTCACGGGTTTTATATTTCCCAATCGCCCCAGAGTCTTCACCACCATGACCGGGATCGAGCATAATCACAATCGGCCGGTCTTTACCTGCCTTGCCGGGTTTGCGGGTCTGTGCAGGCCAATGCTGTTCTAAATTCCCACTGTTGTACTCTTCAAGCAGGGCCAATAAAGGATCATTAGCCACATCAGCCGTCTTTTGGGGATACAGATCGAGCACCAGACGATGTTTAAACTTTGCAATTGGCGGCAATGTGAAAATATGCGGGGAGACGGGCTGTTTGATTTCAAAGACTAAACGTACCGTTTTAGGATTAAATTGCCCTGCCCGCACTAATTTTAAATAAGGATCACGCCGCTGAACCTGTGCCCCCATACGGCTCAAAATACTGTTAAGCTGGATCCCCTGCAAATCAATGACAATACGATTAGGGTTTGCAAGCGAAAACTGGCGGTATTTAAGTGGAATATTAGATTCCAGTGTCACTCTGGTATAACTTGATGCGGGCCAAATACGAACAGCAATAACTTTTGCAGTCGCTGCATAACCTATTGGGCTGATGCTTAATAACCATACAGCAGCTGCGCCTTTCAGCAGGCGACGACGTGAAATATTATGGCCTGAATGACTCATCATTTATTCCATTTAAAAACAACCAAACGCAGTAATCTTTATCAAACATAATAGTCAGGCAGGAACTCTAATTAATTAGCAAACTTCTGTCATCAAAAAATGTATTTTTTGATAACCTGGTTTATTTATACCAATATAAATAATAACGTTATTTTTATCCATGTTTCCTCTTGCCATTTCCCTTCAAAAAGAATAAAAATACAAAAAAATCGAATAAAAATTCAATCAGAGAGGGTTTCATGAAAGAACGCAGTACCGAATTGGTTGAAGTCTTACGGCACTCGGTGCCGTATATCAATGCACATCGAGGTAAAACCTTTGTCATTATGCTGGGAGGTGAAGCCATCGCCCATGAGAATTTTTCTAATATCGTCAACGATATTGGATTATTGCATAACCTGGGCATTCGTTTAATCGTTGTTTATGGTGCCCGTCCACAAATTGAACAGAACATTGCCGAACACCATTGCCAATCGATTTACCACAAACACACCCGGGTGACCGATGCCAAAACACTGGATTTGGTCAAACAGGCGGCCGGCTTATTACAGCTAGAAATTACAGCCCGTCTTTCTATGGGGTTAAATAATACCCCATTACAAGGCGCTAATATTAGTGTTGTCAGCGGAAACTTCGTTATCGCCCAACCTTTGGGAATCGATGACGGCGTCGATTATTGCCACAGTGGCAGAGTCCGCCGTATTGATGAGAAAGCAATCAACCAACAACTGGATAATGGTGCTATTGTGCTGATTGGGCCAGTTGCGGTTTCCGTTACAGGAGAAAGTTTCAACCTTACTTCCGAAGAAATTGCAACACAGCTGGCAATCAAATTAAAAGCAGAAAAATTAATTGGATTTTGCTCATCTCAGGGCGTACTTGGTGCCGAAGGTGACACTTTATCAGAAATGTTTCTTAATGAAGGCGAAGCTCACCTGCACAAATTGGAAAACTCGGGTGATTATCATTCAGGAACCGTGCGTTTCTTAAGAGGCGCGATTAAGGCCTGCCGCCGTGGCGTCCGCCGCAGCCATTTGATCAGTTATCAAGAAAATGGCTCGTTGGTTCAGGAACTCTTTTCCCGCGAAGGTATCGGCACTCAAATAGTGATGGAACGTTCCGAACAGATACGTCGCGCCAATATTAATGATATTGGTGGCATTCTTGAACTTATTCGCCCATTGGAGCAACAAGGTATTTTGGTACGTCGTTCACGTGAACAACTGGAAATGGAAATTGATAACTTCACCCTGATTGAACTCGATAATATCACTATCGCCTGCGCTGCCCTATATTCCTATCCCAATGAAAAAATTGGAGAAATGGCCTGCGTTGCTGTACATCCAGACTACAGAAACTCTTTCAGAGGTGAAATTCTGCTAGATTCAATTTCTAATCAGGCGAAACAAAGGGGGTTGGAAAAACTTTTCGTACTCACAACCCGCAGCATTCACTGGTTTCAGGAGAAAGGTTTTAAGCCCGCCGGAATAGATATGTTGCCCGTGGAAAAACAAGCGCTGTATAACTATCAGCGCTGTTCCAAAATTTTGATGCTGGATTTACAGGCTTGATGAAGCTTGTTGACGTCAGGCTAACTATAGACATCCCAGCCATATAATCCTTGGCCACATTGCATTTTATTGCGGGTTGAACCAATCTGCCAACCCGCTCCGCCGCTGTGTTACTGTAGCCACTGCTTTATCCCAAACTGGCTTATTGGCATAAATTGTCAATTTTTCCCTCGCCCGCGTCAGTGCGGTATACACCAATTCCCGACTGACTATGGGTGAGTGTTGGGTCGGTAACACCAAGGCCGTATGTTCAAATTCAGACCCTTGAGATTTATGCACTGTCATCACATAAGCCGTTTCATGTTGGGGCAACCGGCTTGGCTGAAATCCTTTAATCTGTCCATCAGACAACTGAAAATAGGCTTTCAGTTCATTATCCTGATTTTTGAGCATAATCCCGATATCTCCGTTAAACAATCCCAGGGTGCTGTCATTACGCAATATCATGATAGGGCGTCCGACATAACCACGGCTCTCTGCATTTTTGGGCAGGGTAATGACGCCTTTCCTGTGCAGTAATTGTTCCATTCGCTGGTTCAGTCCCGTAACACCAAAGGGACCTTCCCTTAACGCGCACAACAATCGAAAACGATTAAACGCCGCCAAAATGGCTTCTTCCGCCATCCGTTCATTTGCCATGGTTAAATACTGAGAGTAACCCGCAGCGGTTTCTGTCAACAGACACTGATAATCTTCATCCGCGGCAAGTGGGTAAAAATCAACATCGGGAAAAGATTGATTCAGCACTGCCGCGACGCCTCTGCGATCCCCTTGATTCACAGCCGACGCCAATCGGCCAATGCCGGAAGCCGAGTTGAAGCGATAACTTTTGCGCAGCAGACACAGGCTATCCCGCACGGCAGACGTATTTTTATCGGAATGAGGGGTGGAATAAGAGGTTAACTGACATCCCGTTAAGCGCTCCAATTGTTCAGCCCGCTTGGCGCTATAACCTTGTTCAGCAAAACGGCAAATATCGCCCAATACCGCTCCGGCTTCAACCGATGCAAGCTGGTCTTTATCCCCCAAGAAAATCACTTTTGCCCGTGGCGGCAAAGCATCAACCAAATGCGCCATCATCGGTAAATCCACCATTGAGGCTTCATCAATGATCAAAATATCAAGGGACAGCGGATTATCACGCCCATAACGCAGTTTCTGGCTATCGGGTTGCGCCCCCAGTAAACGATGGAGAGTTTGCGCCTGCTCTGGGATGCTATGCCATTGTTCTGGCGTCAAATCGAGTTTCTTGACCGCTTCCCTCAGCGATTCAGTTAATCTGGCCGCTGCCTTACCGGTTGGCGCCGCTAATTGAATACTTAATTTTTTCCCTTCATGCAACTTGATCAAGGCCGCCAACAACTTAGCTACTGTCGTGGTTTTGCCGGTTCCTGGCCCACCAGAGATCACTGAAATACGGCTCGTTACAGCCACGGCTGCCGCCACTTTTTGCCAATCAATTTCTCCTTCAACAGTGACACCAAAAAGTGCATCCAAAATGTGACGTAACTGGATTTCATCAACCGCCGTTTGATCATGGGAAGATTGAGCAACAGTCTCGGTTAACGCCACCGCAGCAAAAAAATCCGCCACCCTCTGTTCACTTTGCCACATGCGTTGTAAATACAGGCGGTAATCATTCTCCCTTTGATGGAAAAGGATCACCGGTGCCGGAGTTTCCCCCATACTGACCGCCGGACACGCCTGTAAAACAGCCAGAATTTGCTGTTGATCGGGTGCTCCGGCCAAAGACCAAAGCGATGCTGCTAACTCCGGCTGCCTGCCTTCAAAAAAATATTTTGGCGAAATCCGCGCCAATGGCAAACAGACATGCCCCGCGCCCGATTCAGCGCTTAATAAGGCCGTAATCAACAGTAACAGAGGATTTTCATCCTCAATCATCGCATAAGCAAACTGCACATCCAAAGGGCGCAGCAGCTTCTGGTTCACCGCCTGTTGCAATAATGACATCATGGAATTCATACGCTTTTTTCCTTACCAACAGCACTGAAAAGCGTATCCAGTTCGTCAATAAATTCAAAGGGAGGCAAATAGGAATAAATACCATGCCCCGGGTTATCTTTATCAATACCCCGCAGAAACAGATAGATCACGCCACCAAAATGGCGGCGGTAATCATAATGAGCTAACCGATGACGCAAATAACGGTGCAGCGCTAAAGTATAAAGCTGATACTGGAAATCGTAACGATGCTCTATCATGGCTCTTGCCATCGCCTCTTGCGTATATGACTGGCTGTTCTCACCTAACCAGTTTGATTTGTAATCCACGATGTAAAACTTATCTTGCCAGCAAAAAACCAAATCAATAAAACCTCTTAACATGCCTTTGACTTGATGAAAGGATAACGGAGCACATTGCGCAGACAGCGGATCATAACGACGGGCTAGTGCATCCATTTCCTTTGCATGTAATAGCTTATCTATTGGCAGGTAAAACTGCATTTCACTTTGCTGCCGATGACGAGGCACACCGACAAGTTTCATTCCTTGCTCATTCAGCTCTGCGCCCAGAATATCCTCTACCCACTGCTCCAATATGGGTGCCCAGTTTTCATCAAATCCTGACGCGGTCAGTTTTTCCACCAGCCACAACCGATCCGGAGGATTGCCGAAATCCAGATCTTCTAAAATACTGTGCAGGAATGTGCCCGCAGACGCCCCTCGCGGAAAAGTATGCGGCGTCATCTGTAACGATTGTTCTTCCTGCTTTTCACCACTCGCTTCAATATCCAGCTTCGGAGCAATGGATTGCACTATCACATCAACTGATTCCCCAAATGTCCCCGCATAAATGGAGGAAGTGGCGTGGGAAGCGGAATATTGTAACCCCGAATAACTCGTCACCCGCCAGTTATCCCGAACGGAACGTTGCAATTTTCGGGCTTCCAGCGACAGCGTATTTTCACTTTGGGGGCACCATGGCAAGTCAGTGGTATCTCCCGCTTGCCTTATTTCTATGCTGTCATCACAAAGCGCATTCAGGCTGTTAACCAGTAATTGTGCATCCCCTTTTTGCCCCTTTTGTAGCAGGTATCCAAGGGCAGATAAGTGCAAATCAGTATCACCTGCTTTTCCTCTATTCCCTTTGATAAGCGGGGCTACCCCGACGCTACAGTGATAAACCGAACGGGTTAATGCAACGTAGAGCAAGCGTAAATCCTCGGCCAGACGTTCTTCATCAGCCAGCTCCAAAGCTTCTTTCAACGCTTCATCATCATGAGAAAGATTAAGACAAGCCTCAAAGTGATGGCGATCATGATACACCGCCAGTTTCTGCTTCCTGTAACCACAAACAAAAGGCAAGCAAACCAACGGATATTCCAATCCCTTAGATTTATGAATGGTACAGATCTGCACCAGATGTCGATCACTCTCCAGCCTCATTTGCTGGCTTTCTGATTGCGGATCCGGGCGTGAAATCTGTTGTGCCAGCCAACGAGCAACAGCATGTTCGCTATCTAGTTGTTGAGATTCCGCCTGCAACAACTCACCAATGTGCATAACATCGGTCAGCCGGCGTTCACCGTCATCACCGGCCAGCAGATTTTCTGCTATCCGGTATTTCGCCATGACTGCCCGCAACATGGGTAATACGCCACGAGTACGCCATAAACGGGCATAGCCATCAAATTCATCAACCAGACGA
Organism: Xenorhabdus griffiniae; assembly: GCF_001028135.1. Lineage (GTDB taxonomy): Bacteria > Pseudomonadota > Gammaproteobacteria > Enterobacterales > Enterobacteriaceae > Xenorhabdus > Xenorhabdus bakwenae. The sequence goes on along the minus strand of NZ_LDNM01000102.1, from coordinate 24,939 downwards.
TCCCACGCCCTTTCGTCGTTATTCAACTGGTCAATTTGTTGTGAACTTAAGCCAAATAGACTGCTGGCTAATGCACTGCGCAATTCGCGCGCCTTTTCCGGTGCCAATACTGCCTGTAACAACCACAGCAAATCTTTCGCTTCCGGGGTATCAAACACACTTTCCCGGTTGGAAAGATAAACCGAGGGTATTCTCAGTGCGTTCAACTCTTGACGGATCAATGCGGCTTCCCGCCGATCTCGCACCAAAACCGTAATATCTGCCGCCATCACCGGTCGGCTTGCTTCTGTTGGTTTATTTTTTGCCTGATATAAAAGCGCCTTTCCTTCTTGCCCTGCCTGCAACCAATCCCGTATTTGGGCCGCACATTGTCGGGCCATCGTTTGCTCATATTCCCCTTTGGAAACACCATCACCCGACTGTAACCAAAATCGTAAGGCAGCTTGATCCTCACCATGTAAGGAAAATCTCAGCCCACGATTTTTCTCTGCGGCATTAACGTCAAGAAATGGAATTTGTGCAAACAAAAACGGGAATTCCGGGCGGGAAAACAGTTTATTGACAGACTGCACCATTGATGCAGAAGAACGCCAGTTTGTTTCCAGCGTGTAATGGGCTTTAACGTGAGAACGAGCGCGAATGTAAGTAAAAATATCGGCCCCACGAAACGCATAAATCGCTTGTTTGGGGTCGCCAATAAACAATAAGCCCGTTTCGTTTTCAGCCCGTGCATTTTCTGATTGATGGCGATATATGGCCTGAAAAATACGATATTGTTGTGGGTCGGTATCCTGAAACTCATCAATCATTGCGACGGGATAGCGCTGCCGAATGGTGGCTGCAAGCTGCTCTCCTCCTGCACGCCGCAAGGCACTGTCCAAACGGGTCAGCAAATCATCAAACCCCATGTAACCACGGTTCAGCTTCTCCTGATTAACCGACTGGCGAACTTCAACAATCGCTTTGGAGAGGATGATATCTTTCAATGTCAACGGGTGCTGATATAAACCCTCAATTGCTGCAAACAACGCATGCTGCGGAGCTTCCCCTTTTTTAGTCTTTTCTAATAAGCGTGACTGACAAAATTTATCCAATTCTTTGGGCAACAGGTAATCTTTGGTGGGTGATTTAGCCCATTCAGAAACACTCTTCAGCCAGTTAGGTAAATGTTTTTTGCTGTAGCTACGTTTATCCACATCTGAATTAGCAATCAGTTCTTCTAACCCGGAAGCGGCATCATTCCACTGGCGTTTTATCACCTCAATCTGCTCAATAATTTTCTGATGGCGGCTAAACAGCGTTTCATCACCATCAGGGGCATTAAGGATATACGGCATATCCCCGTGCAAATAGTCTGAAATATCTTTCAATAATGCTTCCGGCCCATTCCATATCCTGCTGACTTCCGCAGCGATTGGCAATGGCAGGGGATAACAGTGACGGCGCCAAAAATCAGCACAGCCTTGTTTGCGTAACTGGTTTTCATCCTGAATTAAGGTCTGATCAAACAGGACACCAGACTCAAAAGCATTGTGGATTAACATGCGCTGGCAAAAGCCGTGGATGGTATAAATCGCCGCCTCATCCATCTGGCGTTCAGCGGCTAATAACCACCCGGCCGCACTTTCTTTATCAGGAATTTCATCCAGTAATTGCTGATAGATAGGATCGCTAGCCGCTGTTTCTTTCCGTATACAAGCCAAGCGGAGTTGGTGGATGTTTTCACGGATACGTCCCCGCAATTCATCCGTCGCCGCTTGCGTAAAAGTAACAACCAGAATCTCTTCAACACTCAGCGGACGGGAAAAGGCGGCAGAGCCGCCCAATCCCAGTAATAGCCGCAGATACAACAAGCCTATCGTATAAGTCTTCCCCGTCCCTGCGGACGCTTCGATCAGCCGCTGACCATACAGCGGCAGAGTTAACGGGTTAAGCTTATGAGAGGGTATTTCTTTGCTCACTGAGCATTCACCTTAACCGGTAATTGTTTTTGGAAATCTGACACATAATCGTAAGTTTTCCAGCCTTTCAGCTCGGCATATTGATGAGCCGTCCCTTTTTTCCCTGTAATTTGGGAAACCAGCGCCAATCCCTGACGTTTAAGCACGGCTTTTTCATAAAACGCAATCATCTGCGCTTTGGTGGCTTTCTCCATCGCTGCGATGATTTTCTCACGGGTATCAAATTTGAAATTATTACGCCCAAAATCTGCATCAAAGCGAGCCACTTCTGAATAGAAAGTCTGTGGCGGCTCACGCATTTCTATTAGCAATGATTTTTTATACTGTTCAAACTCAGCATCAGACATCGCTTTCAGTGCTTTCTCAGCCTGTTGATAGAAGCTCTGGTAACGTTGATGCAGGTAATCCGGTTGCTTGCTGTTACTTTGCAGCAAGAAACCCAATCCCCACTGTTTACCGATATTTTGGTTGAAAGCAAAAACCGCATAACCAAGTTGTTCTGTCGTCCTCAATTGATCATAGAACCACGGTGACAAAATGCGACTCAGCAAACTGGAATAAACCGATCCCCGGATACGGTCATACCCCGTTGGAATAAAGATTTCTTCCAGAGCGTTATCCGTGCTATTCGCCGTGCCAGTGAAATTAACCGCATAATGCCGATCAATGACAAGGTGCTCGCCAGTCCACCATATCGTTCCCTGATTAGCGAGCTGCTTCTGTACTGATTGAACGATATTAATACTCTGCTGTTCAGTGAAATTACCGAAGACCAGGGCCTGTAGTGCCGAGTGTTGGATCATGCTCTGACGGTAGTTGACAATATCGTCAACAGTGAGGGTATCCAACTCTTTTAATTTTTCTGCCTGTTCAAAATAAGGCACACCAGAGAGGCGGGAAATAGGTTGCATCGCCATCTGAAAAGCCTTGCTATTATTGGCGACTTCCATCTGTTCCCGATACCACGATTTCGCCTGATCCAGTTCTTCCTGAGACGGCGTAAACGAAATATATTGATTAATTGCTGAAGTTAACAACGCGGGTAAGTGCTGCGTATAACCATTGACGCCGATTTTCAAACCATCAACATAACCGGTATAAACGCCCATTCCCCCAACCGATGCCTGATAACTCAGTTGATCAAGTGCCAGTCCAGACAAATAGCTCAATAAAGTATCTGAAACCTGATCTTTGATGTTTTTCAATCCATTCGGATTGCGCATCTCCAATGCAATACTGCCTTTAGGTTCATCCGCAAAATATTGGCTCGGCATATACAGCAAGCGAACATTTGGCTTTTCCAAAATCATTTTAGGGTGTTTTTGGCTATCCGATGTTTTAATCAGGGATAAATCATCAGGAATATAGGGATTCAATTCAGGCAAAGAGAATAAGTCTCCCTGTTCGCGTTTTTTCCATTCCGCCCGCTGTCTTGGCGTAATTTTATTGACCTGGTACGGTGCCTGCACAAAGTAAGCTTCTTTGTTATGTGGCTCGGTTGGGCTGATAAACCAGATACGTGCATTTTCCGGCGTTAATTCGTCCAGACGACTCGCTATCGCCTTTGGGTTGAACGCATTTGCAACATAACCCGCATCCAGCACATGGGATATAGGTAATACCAGCATGGCATCAGACAGCCCTTCGATGTAGTTCATATTGCGTACGATTGATGCATACTGGAACGACAAATTCAGAACCTTAGCCATTTCATCAAAATAACTCTTGTTGATCCCCTGTTGTTTTAGCAGGTTAATGTAAGAGAAGATGGCTGCGATAACTTGATCACGCTGTTCAAGGCCCTTATCCGTGAGTGAAACATAAATATCAAACGTCCCGGAATTACCATCCGTTTTGGGATTTGCTCCGGCATCGATACTTTCGATTAATCCCTGCTTTTGTAACCAATCAGACAAGGTATTTTGGCTGCGATTGCCAAGCAAATACCCGACATAGGCGTCCGTCTTACTGCGAAAATCTGCGCTGTTGTCAGCAATGCTAAACTCCAGTCGCAACGCTTTGTAAGGTTGTGCTGGCACATAATGGATAATGGTGCCTTTTTCTTTATCTGTAATTGCCGGTACGGTAATGGCCGGCACCGAAGCATGTCGGTTCGGAATACGGCCTAAGGTTTCTACCGCAATCTGAGCCAATTTATCGATGGATTGATTGCCATACACAACCCCTTTCATCAAATTAGCGGAGTAATAGCGTTGGTAAAAATCGATCAGGGCTGTCTGTAACTTGCTGTCGGGTTTATCTTTCAGTGTTTCTAAATTTCCGCCGGCAAAGCGGGCATTCGGGTGAGCCGGATTGATGGTCTCGGAACGAATTTGCCATAAACGATGCCCTTCACCCGCCCGCGCGATGGTCATTTCATTATCAACGGCATGACGTTCACGATCAGCATTGACTGGCTCCAGCAAAGGTTCAGCCAGCGCATCCGCAAGGCGGTCAACCGCTTCTGTTAAAGCGTCATTTTCAACTTCCAGATAGAATGCGGTACGGTTGGCATTGGTACTGGCGTTACGGCTTCCACCATGTTTTTGCAAGAATTCAGCAAATCCGCCTGCTTGTGGGTAACGCCTGGAACCCATCAATACCATGTGCTCAAGATAGTGGGCCAGACCAAGCTGATTATCTGGATTTTCCATATGGCCAACCTGAAGAGACACGGCAGCCAATGATTTAATCGCTTTTTCATCAGCAACCAGCAAAACGGTCATGCCATTTTGCAATTTAATCGCTTTATATTGACGCGGATCGCGATCACTTTTGTGGATCGTCTCTGGCAATGGCTGCCAGGGCGATTGTGCATATACAGTAACCCCAAAAAATAGCAGAAAGAGCACCGTCATGATGCGGATAAGACATTTAGGCATAACCTAATATTCTCCCTAATTATTTAAATAACGATCCATTGGAATAGCGTGCTATCGGCAATAAATAACGCTGAGTTTCACGCTTCATTCGCTCCAAAAGTGATTGATCAACTTGCCGGAAAGCCCGTTGTACGTAATGATCAGCGCTTTCCCCTTTCCTGTCATGTGTTCCTAACCAGTGTTCCATTAATTTATTTTCAGCACTTTGTTGAACCTCTTCACGAAAATCGATTTCACGAGTTTCTTTATCAAAACAGTCAACTAACCATGCCCAGCCGCTTCGGCAAAATAAGGGCAGAGGCTCAGACATGCCTTGAAAATAGCCCTCTACCATCTGGTTCAAATAGTGTTTCGCCTCCTCCGGTTTTAACGGTAAGAAACGATATTCTGACACCTTTTTATCTTCCTTCTCTTTTTTTCCCTTTTTACCTGTTCCATACATGCGGCTTTCACTACTTCCACCTGAAAGACAATAGGCAAGGTGCTCAATCCATAATTGGATACCATCATTGGCCGTTAAGTTCGCTGGGCGCCAACGTAAAATGCCATCAGGCTGAACCTGACTGATGCTGCCAGTTAACACCACCGTGTCTAATGGCTCATATAGGTCAATAGGAGAAGAGGCTGTTCTCTCTTCACGCACCCTGGCGGCCAAAGGCTGCATGGACTCCAGTTGCTCCAGCCAGTAAACTTCACCAAAGGAACCATATGGCAGCCCTCCTGACGCACGGAGGTGGTAAAACAGAGATTCAGGTGCTCCCTGTTCAATCAGAATATTTAACAACAGTTGGTTAAATTGATAACGTTGCAGGTTATCCAGCACAAAAGGTTCGTCTTCAGGTAACTCCATCTCTTCAATGACAAAATGCACCTTCAGCCTTTGCTGAAAAAACGCCCGGACAGGGTATCGATAAAAGCGGATCAGTTCATCTAATGCAACTTCTTTTACCTCACTGCGATCAAACCCAATCGGCTGACAAAAATCAGTGGCTGAAACGCCCTGTTGTGTCGCAGCTGGCAACCATTCTGCGGCATAACTTTGTAAGTGATGGGCTGGTAAGAAATTTTCTGTCGCAAAAGGCACACGGGTATGCTGTGACAGCAGATGTTTTCTGACATTGTTGGCACTGTCATCAACATTCAACATTTCATCGCCGGATAAGCAAAAACTCTGGCAAATATAATCCAGTAACTCGTTAACCAATACCGAGGGATTACACTCAGTATCATCGCGGATCGATTTGCCGATATAGCTAATATAAAGAAATTGTTCAGCCGAAACTAACGCTTCCAGAAAGAGATAACGGTCATCGTCACGCCGTTTTCTATCCCCCCGCTGAGTTTTTTCTGCCATCAGATCAAACCCAAGTGGCGGGATAGTACGTGGATAAACGCCATCATTCATTCCCAACAGGCAGACAACCTTAAAAGGAATGGAACGCATAGGCATCAGAGTGCAAAAATTGAGGGAACCGGCCAAAAAGCGCTGGCTGATCTTTTCATCATCCAGACGAAGCGCCAGTTCATCGCGCAGCAGCACCAAAGGGATGCTTTCGGCATAATGTGCATTCAGTCCATTATCAACTACTTTTTGCCATTGCTGCGTAATAAGCGCCAGAACCAGTTCAACTTCGTCATCCGCTACAAAAAAAGTTTCCAGCAATTGCGGACATACAGCCAACCAATCCGTCAATCGCTGTTCTTCACTCAACATTTTACGCCAGCGATTCAGTGCCATTAAAAACTCAGCTAATTGCCCTGCCAGTTCGGCAGCAAGACCACTGGATTCATCATAAGGTAAAACATCGTTCCACGGCCCGGCATGGCTATCCATCGCATAACCCAATAGCATACGCGTCAGGCCAAAGCGCCAGGTATTCTGCCCTGTAGCGGGCAACGATAATGCTTCAATATTGTCATCATCCAGCCCCCAGCAAATTCCCGATTCTTTTACCCAACGCCGTAATAAACGCAACCCTTCTTCCTGAATCGAGAATTTGTTAGCTAAAGCAGGGACTTCCAATAATGCCAGCACCTGTTCTGCCGTAAACCGACTCTGCGGCAAATCCAGCAAGGTAATAAATGCCTGCAAGACAGGGTGCGCCTGACTAACTTTACGGTCAGAGATGGCAAAAGGGATATAACGATCATCAGGCGCATTGCCAAAAATAGCCTGAATATAGGGAGCATAGCTATCAATATCCGCCATCATCACAATGATGTCCCTCGGTGTCAGTGAAGGATCATCATCCAATAAATGCAGGATTTGATCCTGCAATACTTCGATCTCCCTCTGCGGGCTATGGCATGAATGAAAAGACAGTGAGCGATCGGCACTATTAATCGGGCGCTTTTTCAGGCTGTTTTTAAAGGAATTGTCGGTAGAACCAATCTGGGCATGATCTTCAAGGTTAAGGATATCTTGCTGAATTTGGTGCAAGACAGAATCTGGTTCTGATTCAACAAAGGCATGAATATCGGAATCTGGCTCCAATTGTGACAACAGGTAGAGGTTATCCCTTCCCAATTTTCCCCAAGATGCCAGCAATGGGTTATTCAATTCCTGCTCCCCTTCGGCATTAAACAGCGATGGCACCTCTTCGGGGTTTTTGAATCTTTCCAGCAATTGTCTACTTTTATAATGTTTTAGCTTACGGCTAGTTAACTTAGCAAGAAAGGCATAACTCTGGATATCGCCCCAATAATATTGGCATGGATTCGTAAACATAAGATGAATATCAATATGTTTACCCAATGCTTTCAATACTTGCAGATAAGAGGGAGGCAATACAGATATGCCGCAGATGAAAATACGCGGAGGAAGAGCCGCCAATGGAAAATTTCCTGCTTCCAACGTCGTGATAAATCGTTGGTATAAATTGGCACGGTGCCACAAAGGTTGTTGTAATTGACGAGTGTAGGCTGTCAGTTCAAACCATAGCCTTTTTTGCCATAACTGGTTGCTACCCAAAGCATCAATTAATTGTCCCTTTTCCCAGCTTTCCAACCATTGGGGGCGATAAACCAGATATTGGTCAAACAGATCGGCAATTCGGCCAGCTAACTGGTGAATTTTGCGTTTATCAATATCTTGATCAAGGTAATGCCTGAGTGCTGAAAACTCCGGTTCCGTCAACAAATCGGGCAGTAAGGTCATCAGCTTCCACTTCATGGCATCCTTGCTGAAAGCACTGTCTTTGGGAATATCAGGCAACACTCGGGTAAACATCTGCCAGATAAAAGTTGCCGGCAGTGGGAACTCCATGTTCGCGGCAATACCCAATTTTTCTGCCAACTGAATTTGCAACCACTGTGACATCCCCGGGCTTTGAACCAAAATCACTTCTTTGCCAAATGGGTCCGAAAGGGGATCTTCTCTAATCAATGTCGCCATCAACTCCTTGAGAATATCGAGCTGATTTGAATGATAAACTCTAAACATCAATGCTCCCACTGGTACAAAACCAGCGTTCTAATTTACTTGGTTTATTGTAATGTACTGTCAACTTAATCGTTACCTGATAGCACCCCCAAGAACGAAATTCTTGTTGAACTTCCACTTTCCAGCCTCGCTGTATAGCTGCCTCTTCTTCTTTTTTCTTCAAATCAATCTGGCCTGCCAAACGTTCATACTGTTCCAACTGATTATGGACATACCGTACTGCTTTAAGCTGCCCCCAATATTGTTGAAAATTAGCGGACAGTGCTTGGTGGTAACGCATTAAACCCAATAAAGAGATCGCAAATACGGCAGATGCAATCATGACTTCAGGTAAACTCATCCCCTCTTGTCTTCTGGTTTTCATAAACAAAATTCAGCCTGAGCAACAGGGCAAAAATCCAACCAACCGCTTTCAATAGGAATAAGTGTATCTTGATTTAGAGGTTTCATCTGTTTCATCCATTGATAAAGTTCAAGTTTTTCCCCTGATGTAAATTGAGCAATCCCTTTTAATAAAAAAAGATTGTCTGAATAGTGTTTTAGGCAACTTTTCAAATTAAATTCAGTATGTTGCAGACAAACCCAAGCCCCTATTTCTTGCTGATTGATCTGCCACGACTGTGCCTTGCCCCATATCAATGATGATTCAGCCCGCCAAAAAGCCTGCAAATAATGTTGTTCATCCATCATCATAAGCATCGCACTTTCCTGTTGATAATGGAGCGCTTTCAACATCATCAAACTCAGCGCCAATAGCATCATTATCGATATCAGCAGAATATTTCCCTGTTGTTTCTCTGCCATCTATTTTTCTTTCCTTGATATATTTATCCCCTGATATTACGCAGCCGAATTGTAGCTTGATGGCGGTACACAATTGATGGGGATTTCAACCAATGGGCATCAATGAACAAAGTGATAAAAATCACCCTACCTTTTGCTTGTGATTTCTCAAGATGAAAGGTATCAATGACAACCTCTTTTGGATCAAATAGCCTTTCCCAACCACTTTCCTGACAATCGCCTGCCCCTCTTCCCCACTCAAGTGCTCGGTTATTTAAACGATAACCAAAAAACTCAGACTCAATGTGTCCCGGTTTTTCCCATTGATTATTTAAATTGAGATCAAAAGCAACAATAAAACAGGAGTTAGTAATTTCTGTATTTTTATTGTTAATGACCAATGGATCACCCTTGCACTGTTCTCTATCCCGACAATAACCTGCCCGCCGAATATCTTTCTCTATCAAATAAGTCGTTCTGTTCACCAAATAATGCAATCTATATTTACGATAGAGATCGAGAATTTGGACTGATAAAACCGGATACGTTTTTGTCATAGCAACAAAAATCACGCTACTGATTAGCAGAGCTACCATTATTTCCAACAATGAGAATCCTGCCTGTTTTTGTTTAAAATAAAAGTTAGTCAGAATCATGGGGTTTTTATGCCCTCACAATTAGGAAACGAGTTAATTGTATTACTGCATGTCCTGATTCGCCCACGTCCAGAAACGATGATACTCATGTCACCTGCCGAGTTTGCCAGCATGAAACTGGCTGGCATTGCTGTATTTCTGATCCCGTAAAAATCAATGCGATCAGTCGTAGAAAATGACAAAAATACATCTTCATGAGGGGAATCAACGCGTTCTCCATCACCTTCATCACAAGCAACGATTTTGGTGACAGACGATATCAAACACCAGGGCTGTCCTGTCACTAACCATAAGGTACGATCCTGATTTAAATAATTGGCTAAAGCCTGCTGCCTTTCCATAAAAGACAACACATTATGTACCGCTGATTGCAAACGCAGGCGGCTTTGATATTTCCCCCAATGATACAATCCCCAGGACAAGCTAATAGAAATGATGAGCATTGCTATCATTAATTCTAATAAAGTAAATCCATTGCTATTGTTAATTTTTTTATATTCCATTATTTTCTGGCGTCTATATTCAACTCAATTTTTCTCAAGGGGAATATCGACTATTAGAAACTAAATGAACAGTGCCACGATTTAATTATGCGAAGCGCTTTGAAGGGAAAATAGATATTTTCTTTTGTTGCATTTTAATTGCAAGATAGATCACAAAATTAAACCTATATTTTCACCGTAGAAATAAAAAAGAGCAGAATAACTATCTACTCTTTAACTATTCTATTTTGATTAATTCACTACCTTTGTTTTTGTACCCTTCACCAGCCCCCCATTGACACAAAAGTGTGATGTTTATCTCGTGATCCGCTTTTGCCTCCTGCTTGATCCTGCCAGTCAGGTCATTTTTCTCCCATGAAAAAGAAAAAGCACTTTATCGCTGAGTCACCTGAAGTGAGCAATATCAGCGAAAGTCCCAGGCTGAACGGCAAAAGCTCAACGCCCTCGTCGCACAAATCCAGCTGGCGCAACCGCCTGTCCACTACAATCGCGGGTGCTAAACAACCTCAGTTTTGTTTAAGCATCGCAATTTCATGGTCACGTAAACCTAAGCTCGGCTTTTTCGGCTGGAATGTATAAGCAATGAGTCCTGATACCACCTCCAGTAAAAAGCCGATGATGCTCCGGTGTCTTGAGTAATGAAATGGACACCTCCCCAAAACGGCTTCAGTGAGCCATGCTGAATACATCAGCAAAAATATGAAGAGGTGTCCAATGGAACAAGTTATCGGAATTGATCTGGCAAAGCGAGGGTTTCAGTTAAATATCATGTCTTCTTCCGGGAAACCCGTTCAAAACAAAATGGTGTCCCGTGAAAAACTCATGGCTTTCATGGCCCAACAGCCGCCTTAGCTTGCTTACCTTACCGGGTGTTGGGCCATTAGTACTATAGTCGTAGTTAATATTGTGTCATGATAGCTATCTTCCTTCTTCCTAACCCTAAGGGAGGTGCCACATAGCCTCACCGATCAATCTCTGGGAACAGGAGCTCCTGACCGCCCATTCCCGTCTGACTTCGCTGTTTCACTCTGCGAGTTCTCAACAACGTTGTCTGGCCTATCTTCGGGGATTACTCCGTGATGTTGAACGTAAAAATGGCTGGCAACTAGCTGAATGGCTGGGTGAACGCTCGCCGGATAACATTCAATATTTTCTGGAGCGCGCCCACTGGGATGCAGAAGCCGCCCGCGATGTCTTACGCGACTATGTCATTGAACATCTGGGTGATGAGCAAGGTATTCTTATCATTGATGAAACCGGATTTATCAAAAAGGGCACCCATTCTGCGGGCGTCCAACGCCAATATAGCGGCACCGCCGGTATGGGCATGACCGCCGCTTGCGATGCTGGCTGGAAGCCCGGTATCAACCTTTTGTCCTCGCGATCCCTAAGAATGAACAACTATGGTGGCAAGCGCCTTGCTATGTCAGGGCGGACGTGATTGCCGCCAGTCTGACGGCTGACGATTGGGAAAAACAGTCAACCGGGTTGGGAACAAAGGGAGAACGTTGGTATGACTGGGCGCGTATCCCGCTCTGGCGTTTACAGATGAGTGAAGAGGAACGCGGCTATGGTCATTATCGCCTAATCCGGCGTAGCCGGGATGATAAGCAAGAACGGGCTTACTATGTGGTTTATGCACACAAAGACCAGGCAGACCTCAAAACGTTGGCTCAGGTGGCCGGACACTGCGGGGAAATCGAAAGCGGATTTGAGGAAACGAAAAGGGAATGTGGTCTGGATCATTACGAAGTCCGGCAGTGGCATGCTGGTATCGGCATATTACGTTGTCATTATTGGCCCATGCGGTCCTGGCTGTTTTGCGAATACCAGAGAAAAAAAACGCCGGAGGGATGGGTAGCCCTGAGTGTATCGGAACTACGTAAATTGCGTTGGATTTACGATAAGCCTCTCTACATTAGGCCTGAAATAGGTAAGAGGCCATCATTTCTAGATGAATCAAATGGAATATCACTTGGAACAACAGCTAATTATAAGAGAGCTATCTCCGCCATCAAAGACAATAAACCATTTGCATCAGGCTCTATTGATGAATATTTAACCACCCTTGTAAGTAACCTTGAAAAATTCAGAATATTCAATAAAGAAAAAAATAGTAAGTTTGACGATCAAGTTATCGATAACATTGAAAAGTTTATTCCCTATAGAAACGAAGTAATTTCATTATTTATTGGAATAGCTCAATATGCACCCACAGAAAAAATATACTGAAACTTCACCGTTTCTTTGAATCTTTGATTCCATATATGAGTCGACCAGAAAATGTTAATAGCTGGAATACATGGGATTTTGATAATTTAAAGTTTATCATTAACGAACTATTTTTATATGCAGTTGCTATTTTCATAAAGTATGAAAGATTTACAGCGTTAAACCATTTACTAATACAGCAATATTATGTAGGTGTAAAATTAGATTATGGACGAAATACAATGGTTGGGTATCAAGTTTTTCGTGAATTCGTAGAGTCTTTGGAACATAGAAACAATAGATTAGAACTAAGACGTTTATCCTTACATGCAGACCTTCTAAAGCAAAGAAGCAAGCAATCAGGTGTAGAATTCAATTATCTCATACAAGCTGATTTTATCCTATTCATGAGATCAGAGATTCAGCACAATGAATTTTACAGCCGTTGGCTTCCAAATACCAGTGTATATATTAATCGTTTTTACGGTGCCTTAGAAATATTTGCTAGAGCATCCTCGAAAACATATTTCGATAAAATGAAGTGTATTCTTTTAATAGATCAACCTTCAGACTTAGAAGAATTAATACAAGAATATAAAACAAATATACAAAGGTTACCTAAATGGGGATACGAATCATGTAATCCAGCAACATTACTTGGTTATGAGCAACTTGCTACTAAGCCATAAAATCTAACTCTAATATTCACCTGCCATTTACCTTAAAAACCATAATGATTGGCAGGTTAAGTGTAAAACTTAGTTATACTGTAATTGCCAATTTATTAGATCGTGTATGAATCAACATATATAATATATTATACGCGACTACTAAATAGTCACCTATGATATGAACATTTTAAAAAGATAACAAAAGCGCCGATTCAGGCGCTTTTGTTATAATTAATAATTGAGTCATATTATTTGGGGTTATTCTTCTTTCGGTGTGTAATTCCAACCGGACGAACCACCGAAAGTAGCACCACCATAACCACTACTTTGAGTACCTAGCGTACCCGAAGATTTAGCACTAACACCAAGTGCTCCTTGCATTTTTACTGCTCCATTTAAAGGAACTAATCCCTTCGTATTCCTCATTTGTTGCCTAAAACTCCAGGTAACATCAGTAATAATCATGCTTTTCTTAAGCGTATCAATATCATTAATGTATATTCTTAATGAATATGGAATTTTTTCTCCTAAACCAATTTTTGAAATTAGCGATGATGAATGGCTTAACTATTTTAATATTAATGTGCTAAGTGGTATTCGTTTGGCACGTTCATACACTGCATTACGTGTTGATGGTGGTGTCATTCAAAGTATTTTGTAAAATAGCAGGAACAAGTTGGGATAATGAGAATTTTACTGACTTGTTCTGTTATTGATCCCAAGGGGGAATTTTCCATTCTTCGGTGAGGAAGTCAATAAAACTTTTTATACGTTGTGGAATTGGTCGTTTTCCAGCCCTTACTATATTAATCGGGGAGGTTTCTTCTTGCCATTCTGGCAAGATCTGGATGAGTTTGTTTGAGCGAATTAAACTTGATACATCCCACGTTTCTCGAAGTGCTATACCTAGTCCGGCTGCACACCACGTTCGCAAAACATCACCATTATTGGCGATTAAATCACTTGAGAGTGAAATTGCTTTAGTATTTTGTTCGTTGTGAAGTGACCATATCGCACTTTTATTTCCAGAGGCGGAAAAAAGCAAACAATTATGGTTAACCAGTTCTTCTGGATACTGAGGTTCACCATGTAGTTTGAGATAATTAGGTGATGCGACTAAAATTCGTTTGTTCTCTGTTAATCGTCTGGCAATTAAACGTGAATCAGTTAAATTTGCCACTCTGATCGCTAAATCCATCTCGGCCTTATAAAGATCAACAACTTTGTCTGTCAAATGTAATATGAATCCTACAGACGGATATTTCTTTCTAAATTCTGCAATTGCATCAGTTACATAGGTTATACCAAGGGGGACTGGTGCGGTCAGTCTAATCAAACCTGTGAGAGATTTATTACCATCCTTAGCTATTTCAGTTGCTTCTTCAACCAGTGTTAATGCAGTTCTCACTTTTTCAGCGATCGACTTTCCTTCAGGTGTAATGCGTAATGATCGAGTACTTCTTACAAAGAGGACGATGCCAAGGCTTTTCTCCAGGCGTGCAATTTGTTTACTGACAGTTGTGGGCGATAACCCCAAAGTTCGAGCTGCCGCAGTGAAACTTCCTGTATCGATGATTCTGATAAATACACTTAAATCTTCAAGGTTACGTAGTACCATTAGTGACACCTTATCATAAGTTTTTATCCATTATGGATATTTATTGCACTAAATAAAAATATGATACTGATTAGGCATTTTGAATTCAGATTAATGCATTTTGGGCGTATAAGGGGAGTCTTCAATGCCATTCGTGATATATATATTCTCGCTTTGTGCATTTGCTATAGGGTTTACAGAATTTATTACTATTGGGCTGATATCTGTGATGTCGGTAGATCTTGGTGTAGATGTCACCAGTATTGGGTTAACAGTGACCGCCTATGCGTTAGGTGTTGTGATTGGAGCACCCGTTCTGACTGCACTCGCAGCTAATTGGTCGAGAAAACGCTTACTTCTTACCGCAATGTTGGCCTTTACTCTTGGAAATCTGATAGCAGCCGTATCAGCAAACTTGGTTCTTCTTTTAGCGGCACGGCTATTATCTGGTCTGGCACATGGTGTTTTTTTTGCTGTAGCATCTGGAATAGCGACTCGTCTGGTTCCGTCTGAACGTGCTGGAACCGCCCTTGCGTGGGTATTCGGTGGTGTTACTATTGCCATGTCCTTAGGTGTTCCCGTGGGAACTTGGCTGGGTAGTATACTGAATTGGCATGTCATATTTTTAGTTATTGCTGTTTGTGGGTTGGTTGGAACGATTGGTATTGGATCCAAAATGCCACAAGATTCCGGGGAGCGGGCTATGAAAGTGAAAGTAGCCGCGAGTTGGCGCCATCTTATTATCCTTTTTGATCGACGCTTACTGGCAGGAGCAAGCGTTCCAATGTTTTCCTATACTGCCTCATTTGCCCTGTACACATTTATTACCCCTATATTATTAACGATTACAGGAGTCAGTGCTGAAACAGCCAGTGGAGTGTTGCTTGCTTACGGTATTGGAGCCGCTATTGGCACGGTGTGGGGAGGGCGATTGACTGATCGAAAAGGAATGGATATTGCCTCACTGATTCTTCTTGTCGGTATTGCGGCTGTGCTCGCAGCGATGACTTTCAGTCTTACCAACTCTGTATTGATGATTGGTTTGACGGCCTTACTTGGTTTGGCAACGTATGGGGCAATTCCACCGTTGCAGTCAAGGATACTTATGTTAGCAAAGCGGCACATACCATATGCAATGGATATCGCTTCTGGCATGAATATCGCAGCTTTTAATGCCGGGGTTGTCTTGGGTTCTATAATGGGTGGTACTACGGTACGAGGGTGGGGATTAGACACACTGACATGGGTAGGTGCAGGAGTGAGTATACTGGCTATCATATCCCTTGTGTGGCAAATGGTTATTCCATCCATGCGTGAGAAACGTTCAGTTTCTAACTCGCCATAATATCCTGTTACAGGAAGAAGCGAACACTTCGGAAGTTATCGTGGCTTCCAAAGCAACAGATTGCGTGGTTATGCTGTAAGATTGGCCAGGTATGCAATATTACAGTGACAACCCCGCAATGCCCCGCCAGTATTCATCACGGTCAGGGTTATTTTCTAATACCAGTGGTATTCCTTTTTGTTCATTAACCCTAAATTGTGCCAAAACCCCCCAGAGAACTCAGTTTGTCTGCGAAGTTCTGACAATATAGACCTATATAAATTGCAGCAGTACTATTATTGACAGCCGATTTCAAGGCAGGCAAATTACCTGTGGGGCAAAGTAGCTCCATGACATAACCCCTGAAAAGTGAATGGTAGCGGTGAATGGTAGTGACGCAGATTATTAAATGTATTGATTTGGGGCTGTTTCCGTGCGAATGTCACATAGCTATTTGCCCTACAGAACCCAGTATTGGCACAATGGCTCGGCTGGTAATTTCGTGAAGCATTAGCAGAAGATAAGCTGACATTTTTGTAATTGTATTGGTTGAAAAATAAAGGCGTTAACTTCAATAATTTCATCTTTATAGCTGCCCGCAGGGAATATCCTGAAACATAGCTTTTCAGCGTCGTTTATGGGTTGAAGGGAATACAAAATTGGGACTACATGTGAAAAATCAGATGGATTCCATTGACGTGGGATCTATGCCATCCATCCTTCACTTTGGTCTATTGCTTCTGGCTGAATTGATCAAAGCGGGACAGAAAGAGGGCGCTGATCAGAATGATCGCGCGTTATCGTCATGTTAATCAGGGTCGAAATTCCTGTCGATGCTATGGGGATTGATCGTTTGTTGCGGCAATCTTTTGAAACATCGGCAGAGGCTGAGTTAATTCATCAACTAAGAGAAGATGGTTTATTGACACTAGGTATTGTTGCGACTGACGGTGAAGGCCATGTGATTGGTTATGCCGGTTTTGCGCCCGTTGATATCAATGGTGAAGATCATCAATGGGTAGGTTTGGCACCATTGGCAGTGGCGGAACAGTATCGTAGTCATGGGCTTGGTGAAAAATTGGTTTATGAAGGATTGGATAGCCTGAACGAGTTTGGCTATGGCGCGGTAGTGGTACTGGGAGAGCCAGAATACTACAGCCGTTTTGGTTTTAAGCTTGCGACTGAATATCAGGTATATTGCCAATGGCCCGATTGCGAGAATGACTTTTTGATCTATCCCCTGGCTGATATTTCGCAGGGAGATTGTCACGGTCTGGTTACTTATCCTGCCCATTTTGATCACCTGTGGGCATGACCTGAGTGAAAGATTTCTCAGATGAACCGATTTTGGTTAAATAAGTCGTTATGCAGAGAGGCTGGTCGATAACTAGCCTTTCTTTTTGCTGTTTATTCAGTTTCTTCACACGATATTCCATTTTCAATGCTACGCCTTTATCCCCTACCTGACTTTGATAGGCCAACGTTAAGGGATCTTTCCCTCTTAGGCATTTTGCGCCTTTTCCGGCTGCATGTTGCCTAAATCGACGAGATATATTGGTCGTTATTCCGGTATATAAGCTTCCGTTTCGTGTTCTGATCAGATAGATATGCCAGTTAGATACGTTAATAGTCATTATTTATTTTTAATAATTTCAATTAGTTAATTTGTATGGGAAATTAATTCATATTTTAGTGATAAATGTGGTTATAAGCTGAGTTTTTGATGGTTTTTAAATATAACAAAATGAATTTATTTAAATTATATGCCATTTATTAACCCATAGCGGTATTTTTTTTCAAAAAAATTGAAAGAATATAGCAATAATTGTTAATTATAATAATCTGAACAAGTGTATAACATGCTCACAGTTACAAGAGATTAACTCTATTTTAAAAATGATTAGAGGAGAAAAACATGAAAAAGGTCAAAAATATTGTCGCTGCCTTAGCATTAGGTGCAGTTTCTTTCGGTTCTTTTGCCGCTACCGAAGTTCAGGTTGCTAAGGGAGAAAAAATCGGTGTTATTTCAGTGAGCGGTGCAGAGACACTCGATAGCCTGACCACAGAGTTATCCAAAAAAGCTGATGAAGCTGGCGCAACCTATTTCCGTATTGTGTCGGCAAATGGCCAGAATCAACTCGCTGGTGTTGCTGAAATTTATAAATAATTTATCGTGTTTCTATATTAAATCTCAGGGTTTATTGAGTCAAATACATAACACGTAACTGGATAAGGCGCCTATCGTGTTCTGTTATGATTTGAATAAAATAACGGTATGGAAATATATGGATTTAAATAAAGAAATTTTAATAATTCGTCAATATCTTGCCAGGCAACATGTCATCACGCTTTGCACTTCTTCAAGCCAGGATTTATGGTGTGCGAACTGCTTTTATGTCTTTGATGCGGATAGCATGGCATTCTGGTTTATGACGGAGTCCGATACTCGCCACGGTCAGATGATGCAAAACAATCCTATCGTTGCAGGTACGGTTGCCGGCCAAACCCGCAATATTGCACAAATCAAAGGGGTCCAATTTCGTGGTGAAGTCGTGCGATTGACAGGTGAAGCCGAATCCATCCCCAGAGCGCATTATTGCCGCCGTTTTCCCATCGCTTTAGCCGCCAAATCCCCCATCTGGCAACTTAATATCAATGAAATCAAAATGGTCAATAACACCCTCGGTTTTGGCAAAAAATTACACTGGCAGCGTTAATTTTCCTATCATAAATAGTGGATAACCTGATTATGGCTGCCTCGCCAAATTAACGTGGGATCATACAGCGCTTGTTCAAACTTCCCATCCACTACCACATGAACGTAACTGATAACTTCCTGCTGAATTTCGCTTAATTCATTGAGGACATAACCTGTCCACAGCCAGATATCCTTATCCGGGCATTCTTCCCGTACACGTTTAACCAGTTGCAGTATGCGGCGAACATTATGAGGATGCAGCGGATCACCGCCAGACAGTGACAGACCTTGCCGTTTAATCCGGTGATCGCTCAGGTCGGCAATGATTTGATCTTCGAGGGCTTGCGTAAAAGGCTGACCTGAATCGACTCGCCATGTACTTTGGTTGTAGCAGCCACGACATTGATGCAAACAACCTGACACGAACAGCGTACAGCGGGTGCCGGGACCATTCACCACATCAACCGGATAATATTGATGATAATTCATGCTATTAACCTATCTGCCCATGGCCGAGATGTTTCACACGGCGTTTCACTTCTTCCTGCTTACCTGCATTGAATGGGCGGGCATCCGGGCTGCCAAGGTAACCACAAACACGGCGAATCACTGAAACATGGGCTGGATCATGGTTGCCACATTGGGGGCAGGTGAACCCTTTGCTGGTACAGGCAAATTCTCCGGTAAAACCGCATTGGTAACACTCATCGATGGGCGTATTGGTGCCATAGTAAGGCACACGTGAATAACTGTAATCCCAGACATCTTCTAATGCTTTCAAATTATGTTGCAGATTGGGATACTCGCCATAGCAAATAAAACCCCCATTTGCCAATGGCGGATAGGGCGCTTCAAAGTCCAGCTTATCGTAGGGATTGACCTTTTTTTCTACATCCAGATGGAAGCTGTTGGTGTAATAGCCCTTATCAGTGACACCCTGGATTACGCCAAACTCAGCGATATCCAAACGGCAGAAGCGGTCACATAAATTCTCGCTGGGTGTACTGTACAAATTAAAACCATATCCCGTCTCCTGCTTCCACTGATCGACGGCCTTACGTAAGTGTTTAACAATCTCGATGGCTTTCTGCTGGCGCCGTTCATCATCAAACAGATGAATGTGATTGCCATATAACGCATTTATCGTTTCATGAATGCCGATATAGCCCAACGAGATAGAAGCACGACCCTGTTTGAAAATATCGGCAATATTGTCATCCGCTTTCAGGCGTACACCACAGGCACCTTCCATATAGAGGATCGGGGCAACGCGAGCTTTAGTCTTTTCGAGGCGAGAGATTCGCGTCATCAGCGCTTTTTTGGCGAGTAACAAGCGTTGATCTAAAGTTTGCCAAAAATCATCTTCATTCCCCTTGGCTTCAAGCGCAATACGGGGAAGATTCAGGCTGATAACGCCTAAATTGTTACGCCCTTCGTGAATTTGCTGACCGTTTTCCTCATAAACACTGAGAAAACTGCGGCAACCCATTGGCGTTTTAAATGATCCCGTTACCTTGATCACTTGATCATAATTGAGAATATCGGGATACATGCGTTTACTGGCACATTCCAGGGCCAATAATTTAATGTCATAGTGCGGATCACCAAACCGGTGATTCAATCCATCACGAATAGTAAACACCAGTTTTGGGAAGACAGCGGTCTTGCGGTTTTTTCCCAAACCCGCAATGCGGTTGCGCAGAATTGAGATTTGAATCAGGCGGGCTTCTTTGGTTGTTCCCAAGCCGAAACCGAAAGTGACAAACGGCGTTTGCCCATTAGCGGTATGCAGCGTATTGACTTCATATTCCAGAGACTGAAAAGCGTCATAACACTCTTTTTCTGTGCGGGCTTCTGCATAGGCAGCCTGATCTACGATATTCCACGCTTTGGCAATGGCCAGATGCTTGTCATAACTGGCTTTCACAAAAGGAGCGAGGACTTCATCAATACGATTAATGGTTGTTCCGCCATAAATGTGGCTGGCAACTTGCGCGATAATCTGGGCAGTAACCGCAGTGGCGGTAGCAATGGATTTAGGCGGTTCAATTTCCGCATTGCCCATTTTAAAGCCGTTAGTCAGCATGCCCTGCAAATCGATCAGCATACAGTTGAACATAGGAAAAAACGGGGCGTAATCCAGATCATGATAGTGAATTTCGCCTCTATCGTGTGCCTGCACCACATCATGCGGCAGCATATGCTGCTTGGCATATTGTCGGGCGACAATCCCCGCCAATAGATCACGCTGGGTTGGAATAACCTTACTGTCTTTATTGGCGTTTTCATTAAGAAGAGAGAAATTACTTTGCTCGATCAGACCCCGAATGTCTTGATCCAATCGATCATGCCATGCATGGGAAGCCTGTTTACAGGTATTGCCTTTACTCACATCATCCTGTTGCATCACAACCATTTTCACAATATGGCACCTCAATATGTTATTCACAGCAAAAATAAGAGGAAGACTCTCTTTCTGTTTTGATGTGGATAATTTTGTGTATAAATACTATATATAGTTTATTTATTATATTAAAGCACAATATGTGGGTTTTATAAGCCAATATACAACCTAAAAAGTTGATCTCAGACAAAGAAAAAGAGGAAAACCAGACGGGAATATCAACCCTGATACCGAGTGATCAGGGCTGGGAAAACGGCAAATTAGCGACGAACGGCGATGGCTTCGATTTCGATTTTCACATCTTTTGGCAGACGGGCAACTTCAACGCATGAACGGGCAGGGAACGGCGCATTATGTTCAGCGAAGAACGCTTCGTAAGTTGCGTTCACGGCAGCAAAATCATTCAGATCCTTAACGAACACCGTGGTTTTTACGATATCAGCGACTTTCAAGCCGGATTGTTCAATAATCGCTTTAACGTTTTCCAAAGATTGACGGGCTTGAGCCGTCACCTCTTCAGGGATGGTCCCCGTTTTGGGATCAACAGGGATCTGGCCGGAAGTGATAACCATGCTGCCCAGATCAACACCCTGAACATAAGGGCCGATTGCGGCGGGGGCATTCTCGGTATGGATAGAACGTGACATTAGAAACTCCTGTTTGACATCTAAATGGAAAAATTTATTGGATCGCCATTATAGTGATCCTCTGTCCCACATCAATTGATACAGGACATTCTTACAGATTGTGTGAACGGGTCGCGGGTAGATTGTTTGAACCGGCGGTTAACCGTTATTGATAACGGCCTGGCGATCAAACTCTTTCTCGCAGTACTTACAGCGCAATACCACATCGTCTTTTTCTGACATCACATGGAAGCTGCTGTTGACAGGTTCATTATGGCTGATGCAATTGCTGTTTGGGCAGACAAGAACACTGTTGATCTGGTCGGGCAGATTAATTGGCATCTTTTTAACCACAACGTAATTCTCAATGTTATTGATGGTGGCATGTGGGGCATACACGGCGAGTTGATTTGCCTGTTGCTCTGTCAGAAAGGTGTTTTCAATCTTGATCAGATCCTTTTTACCCAAATGGTTGGAAGGCAGGTTCAGGCCAATAGTAATGCGCTTGTCTGTTTCGGTGAGTTTGAACAGCGACAATAATTTAAAGCCGACATGGGCGGGGATATGATCGATAACCGTGCCGCATTTAATCGCTTCTACTTGTAGTTGATGGTCTTGAGTCATGTTGTGTCATGAATACCGTCTCGGTATTCCTCCTCCAGGTATTAGGGGATCAAGGAAATCGGCTTATTTTGTCACAGACGATTCGGCATTTCATCTGATTAGCTTTTGAATATATACTCGATAAACTTCAAGTTGCAATCCGCAAGACGACGCGAGGCCTTATATTTCCCCGCTGCGCGGGGAAATATGACACGCATCTTGAAGTTGGATTGGTATAAAAGATGATTCAATTTCATAAAAGTAAATAAAATTTGATGGCTTGCATCTCTGTTGTCAATCTGTAATTGTATTGTTATTCAAATGATGCCTGTTCCAATATGATAGTGTGAGGTCAAATATGTTGTTATCTGCTTCTTCTGGAAATGTCGATTTGGGAAAATATTCTGCGGAAAAGATCCCACAAGAAAGAGATTTTAATTGGAAAATAATTAATAAAATTCCTATTTATGAATGTGATGAATATTTAGAAATTATTACTGACTCGAATAAATTAAAGCAAAAATCTGTTTATTATCTGGCGGGAATAAAAGGCGCGATTAAATATGGTATGGTAAGAAAAAGTGTGGCGGAAAAATTAAGATTGGCATCACAACTGCTTCCTGCCCATTTAGGGATTTTGGTATTGGATGGCTGGCGTTCACGGGAAACTCAACAGGCATTGCAAGAGATAACACAGGCAAAGATTGCAGAGCAATATACTGACTTATCGGCAGAAGAACAACGAAAACTCTTGCAGCAGTTTGTCGCTCCGGCGCCCGTAGAAGAAAATCAGATCAGCCCGCATCTGACAGGGGGATCCGTGGATGTCACACTCTTCGATATCGCATCGGGTCATCCACTGTTTTTGGGAACTGAGTTCGATGAAGTGAGCGAACTTTCCTACACCGCCGCATTAGAAAAAGCGCCGGAAAAAAATATGCCTGCTACTTTATATCGCCGATTACTCTATCAAGCCATGACGCAAGTAGGGTTTACCAGTTTACCCACTGAATGGTGGCATTATGATTATGGGAATTCTATGTGGGCATTTTATAAAAATCAGGCTGCTATTTATGGTGCCATAGATACAACCCCATGTTTTTAATAATTAAATCATTTAATAAGTCAGTGCGTAACTATTTTCTTTTTTATTTGATAAACATCAGGGGAAATAATGAAAAATACACTTATTGCATCTGACAATTCATTACTACTTTGGGCTTTTATCATGATTGCTGTTGCTGCCGCCATAATGGTGGAACAGCGTTTCAAATGGGCCTCTAAAATACCGGGCGCAGTGATTGCATTGATCATTGCTATCATTGCATCCAATTTCAATATTATTCCAGTCGAAGCACCGGCTTACGATGTTGTTTGGCAATATATTCTGCCATTGGCGATCCCTTTATTATTATTTAAAACCAACCTGCATAGCCTCTTTAAAGAAAGTGGGAGGTTACTGATACTTTTTCTGATTTCCTCTGTAGCGACCATGATTGGTACGATTGCCTCCTTCTGGCTTTTCAAGGCGTACATACCGGAATTAGATAAAATCAGTGGCATGATCTCTGCTTCTTACACGGGAGGCGCGGTTAATTTTGCGGCAATGTCTGCCAAACTGGGCACTTCCCAGAGCATGGTCGCTGCGACTATCGTGGCTGATAATTTTATGATGGCCGCCTATTTTATTATTCTGATACTTTTATCCGGTTGGACTGTGGCGAGGAGATTCTGGGGCAGTCCATATACTGATCAGATGGAGAAGATACCTAATTCAGATAAACCCCAACCTTTGGTGACGACTTATTGGAAACCGAAAAATATTGCCCTAAAAGACATCGCCTTATCGCTGGCATGGTCGATTTTTATCGTCGCGCTCTCATTTCATCTTTCATCATGGTTAAAAACCTTACTTGGGCAGCCAAACAACATTTACCAAGAGCTAATTTTCGGCCTGATTTCTGATAAATATCTGCTTCTGACGACAGTCACCTTCATTATCGTCTCAATATTTAAAGAGACATTCAGCAAACTGAATGGCACTCAGGAGTTGGGGACTTACGCCATTTATATGTTCTTTGTTGTCATTGGCATACCGGCATCCGTCCAGGTCATTATCAGCCATGCGCCCCTGTTGTTTGCTTTCGTCTTTGTCATTGCCATGCTCAACTTGATACTGACTTTTGCCGTGGGGAAAGTGTTTAAGTTCAGCCTGGAGGAAAACATTTTGGCGTGTAATGCCAATATTGGTGGACCAACTACCGCAGCCGCAATGGCAATCAGCCGTGGTTGGTTCAATCTGGTCGGCCCGATTATGGTCATTGGTACATTCGGCTACGTAATTGGTAATTATGTGGGGACGTTTGTTTATTTTGTGGTGGGTAATTTGTGATATGGCATAATGATGCTCTTTGGGATATGTAGGAATTAAGTAGAGTAGGAGCTAATCATAATTAATGAAAAATAATATCAATATATTAATTGAAGAGCTTAATAAAAATAACCTTCTTGTATGGGCAGGGCAAGATCACGAATGTTTTTTAGTCAAAAATAAACAGGTTGCTTCGAGTAAAGAGCT
>NZ_LDNM01000101.1 GCF_001028135.1 Xenorhabdus griffiniae | reverse complement strand
AAGGGACAAAAACTCATTTACTTCGTTTATAACGATATTGCACTTAATATGTGAATCCAAGAATGTTTATAATTCCACTGACAATTACATCCTCCAGTATTTTAAATATTTCTTTAATGAAACATTATTCCCTTACCTATCAGGAAGCACAGTGGTTCATTAATATTTTTATGGTAATGTATGGTGCTTTCTTGCCAATTACAGGTTCTCTTTCTGATTTTGTAGGGCGAAAAAATATTTTTTTGCTTGGACTAATTTTCTTCTCCATAGGTTTTCTGCTGGGTGGTATAATCGATAACTATGCATATATTCTGTTTTTCAGAGCAATTTGTGGTATAGCTGCCGCAGCAGTAACAACATCTGCCACTTCACTACTGGCTTCACATATTGATGAGGCGAAACGGCCAAAAGCATTCTCGATCTTCGGTATTTTTTTAGGAGTAGGTATGATTGCTGGCCCTTTAGTGGCTTCTGGGTTTAATTATGTCAGCAGAGGATGGACTATTTTCAGTGTTATTACTGCATTAATCTTATTATTGCTTTTTATTTCATTAATATATGTTAGTGATAAAACTAGATACGCATATACGAAATTTGACTGGTTTGGCGGAATGGTTCTGACTCTTTTTCTTCTTTCAACAGTATCACTTATATCATTCTTGCCTATATGGTCAATAACTAACAGAAAAGTAGCATTCCTAATTATTGTATCTCTGATATGTGCTCTGGCTTTATATGGAATTGAAAAATCTGCTAAAAATCCCGTCTTAGACTTGACTATTTTCAAGAATAGGACTTTTTCATCCATGAGCATAACAACACTGCTTCTTGGTTTCGGGTATATAAGTATAATGTTCTATTTTCCGTATTATTTTAAGACTACTACTGATTTCACAAGTTTTCAGGTCGGTGTGATTATGACTGTTGCAACTTTGCCTTCTTTCATATTCCCACCAATCATTGCCAAGTTCAGAAGTTCACTCAATAATGGTTGTTTATTAAAAGCCACATTGGTTCTTCTAAGTGTATCCCCATTATATTTGAATTATGTCCTTGGTAGTGAAGGAATATTACATTACTGTGTTGCTATGTTCCTATTAGGTAGTTCTTTCGGAATATCCTTGTCGTATATTGATGGTGTTGCAGTTAGTTCTGTCGATGTTTATCAATCTGGATTGGCTGCGGGCACTTTTAACACATTCCGGATTGGTGGCGAATCAATTTCAATCCCATTAGTGTCTACTGTTATCACTTTATTAAATAATAAAATATCAAATAACAATGCATCAGGAATAATTATGAATAATCATTTTATCAACAATGTAGGAAGCAGATTAACAACTTCGACATCAATAACTTTGCTTGCTATGTCTTTTATTTGCTTAATTTTTTCAATACTAGTGTTAATTCTTTATTATACAAGCAAGAAACGGAACCAAGCATATGAAAATTTCCAGGAGTGATAATCCAGTATTGATTGTTGGGGGAGGTCCGGTAGGAATGCTGACAGCCCTTGAGCTTTCTTTATTTGGTATTAAATCAAAAATTATATCTAAATATTCTCGGTATTCTCCTCATTCTAAAGCTACAATTATCTGGCCTCGCGTGCTGGAAATATTAACACGGACAGGAGTATCAGAAATAATTATTGATTCTGGGCATTACTTCGATCAAATGAATTATTATTCCAATAAGAAAATGATTGGTAATATTCGATTTGATAAGCTGAAATACACTAATTATCGTTATGGAATTACCATACCTCAGTGGAAAACAGAGAAAATACTAGAAGATAGACTCAATGAAAATGGGATATTCATTGAATATGGTTGTGAATTTATAGATGGACATAATGAGAATGATGTAGTTAATGTTTCCCTACAAGATAATGCAGGACGTATATCTTATGAATCATATCAGTGGGTAATCGGTGCTGATGGATATTCAAGCCGAGTCAGAGAGTGTTTTGGATTTGGTTATAATGGATTCCAGATGGAAACTAAACTTGCTATTACGGATGCTGAACTTGTAAGTGAATCGACCAGTCGTGAAGTTGGTTATTATCTCCATCGTACGGGTAACATGGTGTTAGCTCCAATTGGTGATGGATTATTTCGCATAGGTGCTAGTGTTCCTGCTAATTACAAAGGTGAAATCAATCGAGAATTCTTTAATAAATTGCTCAATGATAGAGTTCCCGGCAATAAAATTTTAGGGAACATGAATTTCTGCGGCATTTTTAATGCTCATGTAAGGTCTGCTTCTTCTTACAGATCTCAGAATGTTTTTCTTGTTGGTGATGCGGCTCATGTGATGAGTCCCTCTGGAGCTCAAGGGATGAATAGTGGGTTTCAGGATGCTGTGAATCTGGGCTGGAAATTGGCTGGTGTTATACGTAGTGAGTATGATTCATCTCTCTTGAATAGTTATTCCACTGAACGAATGAATGGGATTAATCGGACATCAAAATTATCTACATTTCTAGCAAATGTGAGTCTGTATAAGAAGTTTCCAGCGATATTTGCTCGTGATTTTGCCTTCAGGTTTGCATCCAAAACTGGCATCGTAGATAGGTTTTTATCACCTCGAATCGCCCAGATTGATATTCCTCATGGACAGCTGTCTGAAGGGATAATGAAACTTGAGTCAGGAAGACGAATTCCTCTTGAATGGAATAAAAGTACACTTTCGCCACATTTAAGCTTCACTAAGCATACCATTTTCTTCTGGCCAGGTGAGCATTACATCTATTCAGAGTGGGAAAAATACTTTGATTCGGCCACGAAAATTATCACTAGTGCAGTTCTTGTTAACTTGAGTGGAAAAGTTTTGGGACTTATCAAAGATCTTTTACCAACTAATTCTGCCTGCATCATTGTAAGACCAGACGGATTTATCGTTGATTTAGTTGATATTGGTAATATTTCATCAAATGAAGCTTTCAATATTCTCAACAAAAAGATTAATCAACAGTCTATATAAGGAGAAAGTAATGAGTAATATGTTAGTTAAACTAACTGAAGTTCAGGATATGACACAGGAACAACTGAGTGTATATGAGAAGTTCCCTTCAAACTTGACTCGAGGTTTGCTTTTAACCAAATGTTCTGCCGGACCTCATTTAGCTTTAGGAGGTGCTTTGACGAAAGGATATTTGAATGACTATGAGCGTGAAATCATTGTAATGCGTGTAGCTAAACTGATTAACAGCGAGTTCGAACGGATTATTCATTATCCGCTTGCAATTAAGGCTGGTCTGACAGAGCAGGAAATTAACGATATTGAGAATGGAAACTATGAGGCGATGGATTCACGCAGAAAAGCTATGATGAAATATATTACAGAGTGCATTCTTGACGGCAAAGCTTCAATATCATCATTCCGCAGTTTAAATGAATTCTATTCACAAGGTGAAATCGCTGATGCTACTCATCTCGCAGGGCATTGCTGGATGACAGCTATGTATTTGG
The DNA here is from genome assembly GCF_001028135.1 of Xenorhabdus griffiniae. Taxonomy (GTDB): domain Bacteria; phylum Pseudomonadota; class Gammaproteobacteria; order Enterobacterales; family Enterobacteriaceae; genus Xenorhabdus; species Xenorhabdus bakwenae. Next base: position 5,730 of record NZ_LDNM01000101.1, on the reverse strand, counting down.
CAAGTCTCGATATACCACTTGATGAACAAGAAACTTCGTGGTCCAGACTCACTGAGCTTAATAATTGAGGAGGGACATTTGCAATATTGTCACTTAGGAAAATCAGGGCTAATTGTGTCTAGGCTTGCTCTGGGGTGTATGTCCTTCGGAGACTCAACTAAAGGGGCTCACACATGGACTCTGGACTATACCCAAAGTAAGAAAATTATCACTAAATCGTTAGATTTAGGCATAAATTTTTTTGATACAGCCAATGTTTATTCAATTGGTTCAAGTGAAGAAATCGTGGGAACCTGTCTGAAAAAATATGCTAAACGTGATGATGTGGTCATAGCCACAAAAGTTTATGAGAGAATGACTGATTCTCCTTTGTCGGGAGGGTTGTCACGTAAGGAAATATTTACGCAGGTTAATGCCAGCCTAAAAAGACTCCAAACCGATTATATTGATCTTTATATAATTCATCGATGGGATGATAACACGCCGATCGAAGAAACGATGCTTGCTCTGAATGACTTGATTCAGTCAGGTAAAGTTCGGTATATCGGTGCTTCGTCAATGAGAACTTGGCAATTCATCAAAGCGCAATTCGTTGCCAGAATGAACGGATGGGCTCCGTTCATTAGTATGCAAAATCATTACAATCTCATCAATCGTGAAGAGGAAAGAGAAATGCTTCCTTATTGTGTTTCCGAAGGGATTGGTGTTACGCCATGGAGTCCATTGGCCAGAGGTAAACTTGCAAAGAGTACTGATACTATTCGTACACAATCTGACAAGGTATTGTCATGGCTATATGAATCAGCAAAGCAGAGTGATGAAAAAATAATTTCTGTTCTGAATGAGATCGCAGCAAATAAAGAATGTAAACCCGCACATGTAGCTTTAGCTTGGCTGTTATCTAAGCCATCAATCGCTTCACCAATCGTTGGTGTGACCTCAGTAGAGCAACTTATAGACAATACTTGTTGTATGAATGTATCTCTTAGTAATGATGAAATCGCTGCACTGGAGGAGTTCTATACTCCGCATGCTAGAGCCGAGTTATCTTAAAATAGTGGGGGATTTATGCGAGTCCAAAAACCGATCAATTCAGGATTTAGTGCGTCATCAACAGCCTCTGATGTACTTAAAGGGATTGATATTAAAGGTAAGACCGCTTTTATCACAGGCGGGCATTCTGGATTGGGATATGAGGCTACTAAAGCGCTATCAGAAGCAGGTGTTCATGTGGTGGTGGGAGCAAGGGATATGAGGAGTGCATCTAATGCATTAAGTGAGCTAACTAATATTACCATTCTTCCACTTGATCTTTCGAACATAAATTCTGTCAGGACATTGGCGGCTTATGTCAATGCTAATAAATATATCTTTGATTATGTGATTTGTAATGCTGGCATCATGGCTTCTCCAGAAAAACGGGTTGGTCCGGGATGGGAATCGCAGTTTGCTACAAATCATATTGGCCATTATGTACTGGTGAATCTCATATGGAACAATATCCGATCTGGAGGGAGAGTAGTATGTGTTTCATCTGCCGGACATCATAACTCTCCAATTCGATGGGATGACATTCAGTTTACCCGTGGTTATGACAAGTGGGTGGCATATGCACAGTCTAAAACTGCTAATGTGCTTTTTGCATTGCAACTGGATACGTATGGAAAAAACAAGAACATCAGAGCATTTTCTTTGCATCCCGGTAAAATATTTACCCCACTCCAACGGCACTTGTCTTATGAAGAGATGGCAAACGAAGGATGGATGGATAGGAATGGTAACCCGATTGACCCCACTTTTAAATCTCCGGCACAAGGGGCTGCAACTGAGGTATGGGCAGCAACAAGCCCAGCCTTGAATGAACAGGGGGGACTTTATTGTGAAGATTGTGACATTACCGGACTTGCATCAGATTATGAAGAATCCTTTGTCGGTGTTTGTGAATACGCGATTGATCCATCGGAAGCTTTAAGATTGTGGAGTTTCACCGCTAATCTTACAGGTGTAAATGTATTCGCAGCTAACTAAATCGCAAGTAGTCTCATGACAACCTAAGATTCCGGACAGAATACTATTTTTTATGGTATTAAGAAGTCTAACCCATTGTATTTTCTCCCTTTGAAGGAGGATTGAGACAGAAATGGAGAAGACCATATACGAAGCTCAGGTTATCCAGAATTCGGGTTACAACGGGCTGTTCGTCGATGAATCAGGCTTTTTAAGGAAGGTGAATCCGCATTTGTCAGCAAATGATATTCTTATCCCGTGTCAGTACTATAAGCATACCTTTAATGGGGGTTCTATTCACCGCTGATTCAGGTAATTTTCACCATGGGAAAAAGAATTAAGTGCAGTATTTAACGCGCTTTTTTTGCATGTTACCCCTTTCAGTATTAATGAAAAGGGTAACATGCAAAAAATCCAGTCCCGTCGGTTCAACAGGGTAAAATATTCGATTATTGGTTTGTTAAGCCTGTCACTCAGTTTTCCCGGTCAGTCCATGCCGGAAGTTCAAAACCCGGAGCAACATGAGCACACACTGGCCGAAATCACCACCCAATGGGGGCAATTGACTCAATCGCAGTCACCCAGCGAAGCGGCAAAAACAATGGCCGCCCAGCAGTTATCGTCGGTGGTGACGTCAACACTGACACCCTGGTTTAATCAATATGGTAATGCCCGCCTCACACTCCCTTTCGACAGCCACTTTTCGTTAAAAGATGTTGCATTTGACTGGTTGTTACCCTGGTATAACGTAGCTTCGGTCACTGCATTCAGCCAGTTAGGAGTAAAAACCCATCACGGTCAGACAACAACGGCGGTCGGATTCGGCTATCGCTATGTTGCCGATAATTGGTTATGGGGTGCCAATGTCTTCTGGGATGCGTTGTGGCCGGCGCAGCATCACCGTTACAGCATAGGATTAGAAGCCTGGCATGATAACGTCAAACTCTCTGCCAATCTTTACCAGCACTTATCCCATTGGAAGCCCTCCCGGCTTACAGATTTCGATGCAAGACCCGCCAATGGCTGGGATATTCAGGCCGAAGCATATTTACCTGCATTTCCTCACTGGGGCGGGCAGTTGAAGTATGAACACTATTACGGACAGGAAGTCGCGTTATTCGGTGAAGCAGAACGCCAGAAAAATCCGTACAGCGTCACCGCCGGGCTGACTTACACGCCCGTGCCGTTAGTGACACTGGGTGCCGATTTGCGGCAGGGTAAACAAGGTGTCAGTGAAAATCGTTTTACCCTGAACCTCAATTATCGGTTGGGGGTTCCGCTCAGCCAACAGTTTGATCCAAACGCGGTCGCGCCACAGCGCAGCCTGAGAGCCAGTCAGCTGGATTTTGTGAACCGGCGCAGCGATATGGTGCTGGATTATCAGAAACAGACGTTGATAACACTGGCTTTCCCCGCATCCATTAATGGGTATGAAAGCAAGGAAGTGACCTTTGTTCCCGTTATCCAGTCCAAATATCCGCTGGCACGTTTAGAGCTGGATACGGCTGAATTACAGCAGGCAGGCGGAAAAATACTTTATCAGCAACCAGATAAAATAACATTACGGTTGCCAAAAACCACGAAAAACCCCGTTCGGCTTTCGGGGATCGCCATCGACAGCCGGGGTAATCGCTCCAGCCGGGCAGAAATCCTGATAGTGAGTTTGCCGACCGAAAAGCGATGGCGGGTGACAGCGAATAAAACACAGGCCAAAGCCGATGGTCATGACAGTGTGATCTATACCGTTCTTGTCACTGATCAGGAGGGCGCTCCTGTCCCTAATCAGGCCGTTATCTGGTCAAGTGATAACGGCGAATTATCCCAAACCCGACAACATACGGATGCGCAGGGGCAGGCATCGGTCGTGCTGCGCAGCCGTCAGCAGGGGCTGCATGCGGTACGTGTTACCGTGGATGAAGAGGTTGTCATTGCACCTTCAGTACAGTTTGATGCGGTGCTGATCCCCGAAATCGCCGTTGATAAACACAGCGTTAAGGCGGATGGAAAATCGAGGGCGACCTTGACTGTCACGGTTAAAAACGCCGGTGGTCAACCTATGCCAAATCAGGCTGTTGGCTGGCAGACCCGCCTTGGCCAGTTCTCGGCATTTTCATTAATGACTGATGCAAAAGGGCAGGCCACGGCTTATTTAACCAGCAAAGTATCAGGAAATGCAGACGTGACGGTGGCGGTTGGCAGTGAAACGGTGATGGCTTCTCCGATTCGCTTTATTGCCTCGCTAACCCATACGATTCAAGTGGATAAACAAACGGCGATTGCCGATGGTCAGGACAACATCCTTTATACGGTGAACGTGCGCGATGCAGCAGATCGACCCGTTGGCCACAGCAAAGTGCAGTGGTCAGTGGATAACGGGCAACTGCTGGACAGGCAGGAACAGACAAACAGTCAGGGAGAAGCGACCGCCCGGTTAGTCAGTCGTACCGCAGGGAGGGTAACGGTGAAAGCCGAGGTGGCGGGAAAAACCCTTTATGCCGCTCCGGTGACGTTTGAACGCCGGCTGAAACCCGCGATCACGGTGGACAAAATCAGGGCGAAAGGTGATGGTCAGGATACCGTGGTGTTGACCGCCACGGTGAAAGACTCGCTGGGATCACCCGTAGCAAATCAGCCGGTGATTTGGCAAACGGATCACGGTGTGTTGTCCTCAGAACGGGCGCAAACTGATAATCAGGGACAAGTGCAGGTTCAATTGAGCAGTACATTTGCAGGAGATCACCAGGTGCAGATCCAGGTCGGCGATCATAAAGTGGCTGCCCCGATGGTCACCTTTGATGAAATTCTGTTACCCACCCTTCGGGTCAATAAAACCCGTGCCGCGGCGGATGGCGAAGATCGGGCAACTTTTACTGTCACCGTCACCGATATTCATGGGCAGGGGCTTGCGGATAAAGCAGTTGACTGGTCTGGCTATTTTGGCGAGATGATTTTTGCAGAAGACAGGACAGACCGTCAGGGAAAGGCAACCGCAACCCTTGTCAGTCGTCATGCTGGACAGGCTTCGGTCACCGCAGAAGTGGGTGAGCAGCCAGTTGTCTCCTCTGTGGAATTTATCCTGCCGTTGCGCCTGGTTGATACTGTTGCCGTTGACCGTCAGGGCGGCAATGCCAACCAGAAATCGTTTGGTCTCAGGGGACCCTCCGTACTCTGGCGTGGCGCGAAATTCCGTCTTATCACGGCAGGCAATACAGGCCGGGTGAACTGGCAGAGTAACTCGCCCTCGGTGACGGTATCGGGGGATGTGGTGACGGTACAGCAAAATCCTGACGGAGTCAGGCTCACGGGTACTGATGAGACCGGGCAGCAGGTCGAGCTGACTTTGACGGTTCACACCTGGTTTGAGCGCTCCGGCCTGACGAAAGATTTTTATTCAAATGCGAAACAGCTTTGCAAATCACTCGGCAGCCGGATTGCCTCCAAATATGCGCTGGAACAGCTCTATGAGGAATGGGGGAACTTTTATCTTTATGATGGCTGGGCGCGGGAATTTTATGTGACCTCGACGGATTATCTGGCCGCCAGCTCAGGTTCCGCAGAGCATCAGGCGAAATGGGCGTTTTGGGCAGAAACAGACCGGTGGATGCGCAATGGCTGGCCAATGACAGGATTTGCCTGTCGTCGTTAATGAATAACAGAGGTGTTAATGAGATGGTCTTCCCCACCTTGTGAACCATACTCTTTATAGAGTATTTTTTCTGGAGA
>NZ_LDNM01000100.1 GCF_001028135.1 Xenorhabdus griffiniae | reverse complement strand
CAGGGCGAGAGCGTGAACTTTTTGTTAAAAAATTTCAGGTTTGACGAATAAGAAAAAATATAATTTCATACTTCTTTTTTCGGGAAGTATTCTTATGAGTATCGATGCTTTTTCTCGGTATTTCAGTACATTAACAGACCCCCGCCAGTCGTCTAAGATCAGTTATCCTTTGTTTGATGTCCTTTTTCTGTCGATTACAGCCATCATCGCCGGTGCAGAAGGATGGGAAGATATTGAAGATTTCGGCGAAACGTACCTGAACTGGTATCAAGAAAAACCCCTTTTTCCTAATGGAATACCGGGACATGATGCTATCGCTCGCCTGATTTCTCGGCTCAATCCCGTTGAGTTTCAGCACTGTTTTATTCATTGGGTTCAATGGGTTAACGAACGCTCAGAAGGGAAAATTATCGCCATTGACGGAAAAACGTTGCGGGGAACTTATGATGGCAAGAATCGGCAGTCGATGCTCCACATGGTGAGTGCGTTTGCCACCCAGAACGGCGTAGTGATGGGACAACTGAAGACAGACAAAAAGTCCAATGAAATCACTGCGATCCCAAAATTACTCCGCTTGCTGGATATCACAGATTGCCTGATAACAATTGATGCGATGGGATGCCAAACGAAGATTGCGGAACAAATTGTGCAGCAGGAAGGTGACAATCTTCTGGCGGTGAAAGGGGATCAGGAGACGTTGTAGCGCGCGGTTAAGAAGGCGTTGTCAGCCCAAGTTTCTGCCGTGAGTCATGTCGAACATATCACGATAGAACAAGGACATGGTCGTATAGAAGCCCGTGAATATCATGTGTTACCCGCCCAAGCGCTGTCTCAACAATTTCCAGAATGGAAAAACTTAAAAACTGTGGGCGTGGCAATTGGATATCGAATTGATAATAAAGGAAAAGAATCGCTTGATTATCGTTATTACATCAGTTCAGCGGAACTGAGCACCGACAAATTTGCCGCCGCTGTCAGGGGACACTGGGGGATCGAAACCCGCTTACATTGGGTTCTTGATGTCACGATGGGAGAAGATGCTTGCCTTATCCACCGGGAAGAATCGGCTGAAATATTGGGATGTATGCGTCACATCAGTGTCAATATGTTGCGGGCAGAGACAACCAAAAAAACCAGTATTCGGCTAAAACAACGGCTTGTGAGCATGGATATTAACTATTTGGATAAGGTATTAGTTGCAGGGTTTAAGGCGTTGGGCAAGAAGAGAATATTCACGCTCTTGCCCTGAGAATAAATTGATTTGTTTCTCTTACAATAATTTTATCATGAAAATCTTCACGCAGCTGATGTAATATTTTGCTCATTGCCGATTGTGTAACACCTAATTGCTTTGAAGACTCAGTTAGGTTAAGAGTTTGCAATATTGATATTAAAGCTGGTAATAACTTGTAATTATTCAAGATGTGTTTTCCATGGAATGAAACATCTAATGATGTATAATAATTTTATGTCACTAATATGAATCCTGGACAAAATACCACTAAATATTCCTGACTCAGACACGGGGAAGATATTGGCTGTTACTTAGAAAATAACAGCCAGATGATGTTTATCAGTGAATATTATCGTTGTCACCATATAAAGATGGCATACCTTTAGGGCGAGTTTTGAAACGGCGATGCAACCACATATATTGATCGGGTGCCTGCATAATTTCCTTTTCGATCACTTTATTCATGAAGGTTGCGGCTTCTGTTTCGTCTTGCAGAGGAAATTTTTCTATCGCGGGCTGAATAATTAACTCATAACCCTTTCCATTGAGTAACCTTCGCGGAGTAAAAGGGATGAGTGCAGGTTTGGCCAAACGGACGAGAATGGAGGTTCCGGTCGTAGTTGCAGCGTGTTCAACAGCGAATAATGGGGCAAATACACTGTTACGTGGGCCATAATCGTGATCAGGGGCGTACCAAACAATCTCACCATTTTTTAGGCATCGGATCATGCCCTTAACATCTTTTCTGTCCAGCATGTATTTATTGGAACGGAGACGCCCCCAAGTTTGTAGCCAATCCATAACAAGATTGTCATTTGGACGATAAACACCAATACCTGGGTTCAGCATACCAAAAATACGTGCTCCTAATTCCAGTGTTAAAAAATGGATACCAATGACAATAACCCCCTGTCCTGTGGATTGCACTTGTTGAATATGCTCCCTTCCGGTGACCTTGAACCAACGATTGATGCGCCAGTCAGGCCAAAACCAGGCCATTCCTGTCTCAAACAGGCCCATGCCAACAGATTCGAAATTTCTGACTAGATATTCCTGTCGTTTCTCTGCTGGCATATCAGGGAAACAGAGTGCCAGATTGCGCTCTGCAACGTTGGCCCGTTTTTTTAAGAAACGTAGTGAAAGTCGTCCAAGCCGGGTTCCCATCCAATAAATCGCTGGATAAGGTAGCAAAACCAGTAAATAAAGTATGCCAATACCTAGCCAGGTCAGCCAGTAGCGGGGATGTAAAAGCGAACGACAAAAAGGAGGTGCTTGTATCATGTGTTTTCTGTATGTTATTTGTTATTTTGAGTCGGTTTCAATCTGTCTGAATTAGAGATGCCTAAGATAGGCTCTAAAAATCATATTGGTGTATTGTGACACTTTTTAGTGGAATATCGAAATTTTGCGGCACTAAATATTGAATCTGGTAATAATTTGTTTGCAAGATTTACTGGCTGGCAAGGTTTTGCTGCCTCTGACCATCGTAGTCACCCTGCCACTGTATCGGCGTGATGGAAAAGCATAAATCACTATCCGCTAACGGCCATTTTCGTTATGATATCCCGCCATCAATGGAACGACCATTGAAGTTTTCATTTTTTAATCGAAATTCAGGAAAGAACACCATGCCAGTGTTGCATAACCGTATTTCTAATAAAGAGTTGAAAGAGCGCATGTTGGCTGAAATTGAGCCTCGCACTACTATCTCTTTTTATAAATATTTCACCATTTCCGCACCACAGACTTTTCGCGATAGCCTGTATCAAAAATTTACCGAGTTATCTGTCTTTGGGCGGGTTTATATCGCCAAAGAAGGTATCAATGCACAAATTAGTGTGCCTTCCAAAAATGTCGATGCGTTGAAGGCATTATTGGATGAAACTGATCCGGCATTATATAATCTGCGTCTTAACATTGCCTTAGAAGATGATGGTAAATCATTCTGGGTCCTGCGCATGAAAGTGCGTGAGCGCATTGTTGCAGATGGTATTGAAGATGAAACTTTTGATTCATCTAAAACAGGCGAATATCTGAAGGCGGAGCAGGTTAACCAAATGCTGGATGATCCTGATACCGTCTTTGTCGATATGCGTAACCATTACGAATATGAAGTTGGGCATTTCGAAAACGCGATTGAAGTTCCATCAGATACGTTTCGTGAACAGCTGCCAATGGCTGTAGAAATGCTGAAGGATAATAAAGATAAAAATATTGTCATGTACTGTACTGGCGGAATTCGTTGCGAAAAAGCAAGTGCTTATATGTTGCATAGCGGGTTTAGCAAAGTTTACCACGTAGAGGGTGGCATTATTGAGTATGCCCGCAAAGCGAAAGAACAAGAATTGCCAGTGCGTTTTGTTGGTAAGAACTTTGTCTTTGATGAGCGTATGGGTGAGCGCATTACTGAAGATGTTATTGCTCACTGTCACCAATGCGGAGTGACGTGTGATAGCCATACCAACTGTAAGAACGATGGTTGCCATTTGTTATTTATCCAGTGCCCATCCTGTGCAGCACATTTCGAAGGCTGTTGCAGCGATGCTTGCCGTGAAGAGATGAAACTGCCAGAAGAAGAACAGCGTATCCGTCGTGCAGGAAGAGAGAATGGGGCTAAGATTTTTAATAAGTCCCGCTATCGATTAAATGAAGGTTTGAATATTACATCCCTGCAATCTATTAAATAGTCGTGCTTTAAGTCGTCGCCGTTCCCATCTTTCAAATTGCAGCTTTATTCTCTGTGCTTACTTATCCCATTCACATAATTTATTATGTGAATGGGAATTTTATACTAGAATAGGTTATTCAAAAATCTAACAAAACACTTGAAGATATTGTAAATAAAAAGTAACTCTATTTTGTTGGATACACCTATTTTTTCTATAATATCCTCTGATGGGGATAAACTGTACTATTGCTGATTTTTAATGTTTTGGCAATTTCATGAGTATCCATTTCTGACATCCAATAATAGATGATACGATCTTTCTGGTGACTAAAAATAGAACCATGAGTACTGAAATGAGAGAAACAACATTGAACATTATATAATACCATTTCTTTTAGGTGTTCAAGTAATATCGTTAGATCTTTCTTGTATAAAATTATTATTTTTCAATTACATATGAGGTGGTGAGCTATTTATGGTATCACGCATTGATACTGCTTCTAAAGAGAGGATATCTGTATTTTCTTTTAGGGGTTCAATAATTCCAAAGCGTGAATAATAGCATTCATTAATGACTAATGGTTTCATTACTTGAACATCCTTGTTCTACTGTAATTATATTTAAATATCAGTTTAATAGCTAAACATTAGGCGAGTGAACACGAACGTATAAGACAATATTTGAAGAATAATAAACCATATGGATAATTTTATTTGTTGAGATGTGTTCAGTTGTTCATTTGGGACACTCAATATATTGAGTGTCCCAATGTGTTGGAGGCTAAATTTAGTTATTGTTAATGTTTAATATGATCAAGTTGGCTGTATTCTGAGGATTCTATTTTTTCAATCCCGGCTTGTAAAATGAGGATAAGCTGTTTGGCAACGCCTGTTGTTAACCACAACGTTTTGTCAACACTGACACTTTCTGTTGTTTGATCTTGGGTGGATGAGTAATGAAGGCGTATCATCATAGCGTCATAGGCATCGACAGTGCTGATATCCCAGCCTACAACAGGATGTGTTTGAATTATTTCATTTTCTTTTCCCATAAAACCTCCTAATCAGACTACAGAATCATATTGATATAATTGACTAAGAGCAGTAAGGCCTCGTCTAAGACAAGCCTTAAGCAGTATAAACCTTTTTGGCAATCTATACTCGATAAACTTCAAGTTGCAATCCGCAAGACGACGCGAGGCCTTATATTTCCCCGCTGCACGGGGAAATATAACACGCATCTTAAATTGGATTGGTATAAGAAGTGAAAAAAGCAGGATTTTTTGCATCAGAACCGAGAAGAACCATGATGGGTTATTTCTGCTTTTTATCAGACCAGAAGTGCGCAGAAGTAGTGTGCGGAAATAAAAAACAATTTCCGCACGAAAGAGCGTGCTAAAGTTACTTACATTCCCTTACATCCCATCTTGCATCTTCCCCTGCAAGAAATGGAATTAACTTTTCGTCACCACACGCGATGTATTCAACAACAGGGGTTGGTTTACGGGTGAGTTCGATAAAACCATCATTAACTGGCAAACCGTAAAATGCAGGGCCATTCAGGGAGCAGAAGGACTCGAAATATTCCATTGCACCCATTTCTTCAAAAACAGTAGCATAAGCAGCCAGGGCGGTTGGAGCATTGAAAACGCCCGCACAGCCACAAGAAGATTCTTTGCGGTGCAGTACATGAGGAGCGGAATCCGTGCCTAAGAAAAAGCGGTTACAACCACTGGTAACTGCTGCTCGGAGGGCTTCTTGATGAATGTTGCGTTTTAGTACAGGTAAGCAGTAAAGGTGAGGACGAATACCACCAACCAGCATATGGTTGCGATTGAACATTAAGTGCTGTGGTGTCAATGTCGCGCCTAATTTATCGTTGCCTTCTAGAACATATTCTGCGGCTTCTTTGGTGGTAATATGCTCGAAAACAATTTTTAATTCAGGAAATTGCTGACGTAATGGTTCCATTACCTGTTCGATAAAGCGCGCTTCACGATCAAAAATATCAATATGAGAAGCGGTAACTTCCCCGTGGATCAGCAATGGCATCCCTATTTTTTCCATGGTTTCCAATAATGGGTAGATCTTTCTGATATCGGAAACACCGTGGCTAGAATTTGTTGTTGCGTTGGCGGGGTAAAGTTTGCAGGCGGTAAAGATGCCTTCTTTATGGCCAATCTCAATTTGATTGCTGGCTGTTGAATCTGTCAGATAACAAGTCATAAGAGGTTGGAAATGATGATCTGACGGTGTAGTTGCAATTATCCTCTCTTGATAGGCTTTGGCGCTGGCAACATCCGTCACTGGAGGGACGAGGTTGGGCATGACGATAGCTCGGCCAAAAAAACGGCTGGTATGGGGTACAATGGTTTTTAGCATACCGCCATCACGAAAATGAACATGCCAGTCGTCAGGGCGGCGGATTTTAATTGTATATGATTCAGTGGTCATGGAACCGGCTCCAGAATGTAAGTGAAAAATGATGGATGCTGATTCAGCAATCCTTAAGCCGGAGGAGAATGATAAAGTGAAAATAGCTAAATAGCTATTATTGAATGATAATACTCTCTAAATTTTGAAAAATTATAATTTTAAGTTTATCCGGGATGAGGGTACGTAGAGGAAATTATCTTATCAAAAAAGGAAAAAATAGAAGTAACAACACGAGGGTGAATTGAATTTGGCTCCTCCAGCTGGACTCGAACCAGCGACATACGGATTAACAGTCCGCCGTTCTACCGACTGAACTATGGAGGAACTCCTTCAAGACGGGGCGAATATTAACGGCATTTTTTGCGTTTGTCAAAGCAGAAAATAGTAATAACCGTTTGATTGCTGAGAATCCGTGCGTTATGTGTGTTTTTTGACTAAAACTGACGGGTAATAGTAAATCGGGGAGCAGAAATGGGGCATAGGAGTAAGTAATCGAAGAGGAAAGCAAGAAGGAAGATCCCTGAAAAATGGAGATCCTAAAAAGAAGTAGGACAAAAAACTGGAGACCAGAAAGCAAAAAACCTGATTAGTTAATCTAATCAGGTTCTTCAAAATATTTGGCTCCTCCAACTGGACTCGAACCAGTGACATACGGATTAACAGTCCGCCGTTCTACCGACTGAACTATGGAGGAACTCCGTTTAAGTGGCTCGAATAATAACGGCATTTTTCACGGTTGTCAAAGTAGAAAATAACAATAAGTGTTTGATTGCTCGTAATATGCGCTTGTCGGGCTGTTTTTGATCTTTTTGTGTTTTTAGCATAGGTAATCACGTCGGCAAGGCTATTTGAAATAGAGAAGAAACGGGAAATAAAGAGATGGAGATAAAAGGGAAGGTGTAACCGTTTGTGCTCAAAAGTAAAAATCCCGACCAGCAAAGCTAATCGGGATTTCCAGAAATTTGGCTCCTCCAGCTGGACTCGAACCAGCGACATACGGATTAACAGTCCGCCGTTCTACCGACTGAACTATGGAGGAATTGAGTTGTTCCTGAGAACGGAGCGGATAATACAGTGAATGGTTTAATGTTGTAAAGTAAAAAAATTAAAAATAAAACCAGTTGATTTGTTTTTCGTCAAAATGGCTTTTTTTGCTGTTTTTTGCTTAAAAAATATCTAATAATTTGAATTTTTATTGATTTTAACATCTTTATTGTTTTTTATTTATCTAGGAAAAACTCAACTTATTTTATATACCAATCCAACTTCAAGATGCGTGTTATATTTCCCCGTGCAGCGGGAAAATATAAGGCCTCGCGTCGTCTTGCGGATTGCAACTTGAAGATTATCGAGTATATTCGTTGCTTTTATCTCTGTTTTTATTGAATTCTAAGTAGAAAACACAAGATATTACAAAGTAAATATGTGCAGGATTGGTTTTTAATAGATACTGGCAACAAGTACAGAACAGGTTGGTCTTAGTAACAGGGGTTATGCATGAAAATATTGAGTGGATAATTCCTTCATTTTGAGAGGGGTGCAGATGAAAGAATTAGTGGCGGTCTTTTCTGATTTTCCAGATCCACGTTGTCAGGGAAAGGTTAAACACCGTTTTATTGATATCTTAGTGATCGCCGTATGCGCTGTCATTGCCGGGGCTAATGCCTGGACCGATATTGAACAGTACGGCCAGCTAAAAAAGGATTAGCTGGGTTCATTTCTTCCGCTCAAAGGCGGTATTCCTTCACATGATACTTTCCGGCGCTGTTTCAGTTTATTAAATCCCGCTCTCTTTGAACGTCATTTTTATCAGTGGGTTTCTCGTGACATCTCTTCAGAAAAGCGGGGGATCATTGCGATTGATGGTAAAAGTTTACGCCATTCGTTTGATAAGAAAATTGAACAAAGCCCACTACATGTGGTGAGTGCATTCTCGGTTGAGAAAGGACTCAGCTTATGTCAGTGTGCAGTAGACGGAAAATCAAACGAAATTAAGGCCATCCCGGCATTATTATCGATGCTTTCATTGAAAGGACATCTCGTGACGATGGATGCGATGGGCTGCCAACGCACGATTGCTCAGCAATTACGCGAGAGTGAAGCTGATTATATTTTGTCGCTTACGTGACCCGAACGCGATTAAAACCGGAGATATCCTCAATGCCTATACCCGATAAGAAAGCCGTACCATTCGAGGATAAACCTGTGCTGTTATTGAACGGCCAGGCCCACAGTGACTGGCAGCACTACCGTATCGACAGCGATTTTCTGAAGGCCACCGATGCCTGGCAATTATCGCTCGGCCTGCCTGATGGGGTATTCCCGGTGGATGCGGTACGCGGTGCGCCGGTCAAAGTGAAAATCCGGGACACGGTGATTTTGTCCGGCCGGGTGGACAGCGTGACGCGGGACGTTTACCGCCGGGGCGTCACCCTGAGCTTGAGTGGCCGCGATGACGCCGCCATTCTGGTGGATTGTGCTGCCCCTGTCTTTAGTGCCCGCCAGTTAAATCTGGATGAAGTGATTGCCAGCATCGTCCGCCCGCTGGGCATCACCCGCATCCGTATTCAGGCGAGTGACATGACACGGAATGACCGGATACATATCGAACCCGGCGAACGGGCGTGGGATGCCCTGGCAAGAGCCGCCGCCGCGCGCGGCGTCTGGCCGTGGTTAGATCCCGACGGGACACTGGTCATTGGTGGCCCGGACTACAGCAGTCCCCCCGTGGCGGATCTCATCCTGCGTCGTGATGGTCAGGGCAATAACCTGATTTCGTTGTCAGACATGCGCAATATACAGGGCTGTTTTTCCGAATTAATCCTGCTGGCACAAAGCCATGCCTCCACAACCGATAACCAGAAATTGAAGCTGAAGCCGGTGGATGTCACTTCCTCTCAAAAGTTTACTGTCACTGACACTACCGACAGTACCGATGATTCAGACGATCAGGCGAAAACCGGACACCATAATTACCGGATTAAAGTCACTGACCCGACGGTCCCCTATA
>NZ_LDNM01000010.1 GCF_001028135.1 Xenorhabdus griffiniae | reverse complement strand
CCGATGCCGAACCCTGCGACATTCCCGAAGGTTGTCGCTTAGATGTCCGTGTCCAGATGCCGGCGGATTCGGTGTGGAATGTGGGGCAGGGGGAGGTGGAGAGTTTAAAGAATGGTGGTTATCAAAACTAAAGTAACATATTGTAAAATCATGTGGTTATATGCATCCAGTTTACGCCGTTTCCCGCTTTCAAAAATGAAATAAAATCATTTAAATTCAATCCATTATATAAACTCTGGCTATATATTGTTGCGCCACATGGGATGGCTCGAGGCTGCCGACTTAATCGTTAAAGGTGTTGAAGGTTCCATTGCTGCCAAGACCGTAACTTACGATTTTGAGCGTCTGATGGAAGACGCTAAGCTGCTGAAATGTAGCGAGTTCGGCGATGCAATTATCTCACATATGTAATTAATTGCTTAACTGAATAGATGACGGGAGCTTAATGGTTCCCGTTGTTTTTAGGCGTTGAAAAATTCTTCTGCAAAACTCCTCTGCAAAACCGATTAAAAATTGACCGTTATTTCACAGCCAGAATAACCCAATCTTTGCCTCTATCATCATGGTATTTATCTGTCATTGCCTGGCTCTTGTGTCCTAGTAATGTTTTTGTATCGACACCCTGCTCACGATAAAGACGCTCTGACAGAGATCGTTGCTCATGGAAACTAGGAGGAGTACCTTTGTCCCATTTAAGGTTTGTTTTATCACGGGATTTCTGAAAACCTGTGGTGATAGCATTAGCGGAAACTTGACCACCTCGTTCAGCCTGCGAAGTTGTGTGGTGATAATGAAGCATGTAAGGGCTTAATATTCTGTCTCTACAACGTGCTATTACGCCTCTTAATGTACAATTTATTTTTTCACACTTGAGATCTAAAGGGATTGCCAGCTTACTTCCTGTTTTTTCTTGAACAATGTGTAAATGCTCATCCCATACATCATCAAATCGCAATTTAGCGATATCTCCCAAACGCTGGCCAGTTACCAGAGCCAGTAACATAGCATTCTGTAGGTAACGCTGGGTTTCTCCAGCTTTCTCGAATATAACTTCCCATTCTTCTAGGCCCAGGCGCTGACGCTTCACTTTATTTATAGGCATTTTCGTTACTTTCGCCGGATTGTATCCAGGAGAAACTTCCCCGGCATGCTGAGCTTCTTTAAAAACATCAATTAAAACCATGCGGACAATTTGAGCCATTCGCGCTTGTCCGCGTTCTTTATATTCGTCTACTAAAATTGCGATATATTTAGTTTGAATGCTGTCTATATTTTCATTACCACAATGTTTCCTGAATGCCTCGATAGGTGCAATTTTTTGCCTTACGGTATTTACCTTTATCTCACCTGCGGTTAATCGCTCTTGCTGAATTTTTAAATACTCATCTAACCAGTTTGTTACTGAAATTCCTTTTTTTATCTTTCGTCCAATTGCATCTTTTACTTTTATTAGCTGAGTCATCTTGACCTCAGCTAAACGGGAATTAGCTTCTATAGCAATAGCCCTCGCAGACTCTTCATCATCCCCCAGACCATGAAATTTTCCTGTAACAGGATGTTTATAGCGCCAGCAGGGCGAGAGCGTGAACTTTTTGTTAAAAAATTTCAGGTTTGACGAATAAGAAAAAATATAATTTCATACTTATTTTTTCGGGAAGTATTCTTATGAGTATCGATGCTTTTTCTCGGTATTTCAGTACATTAACAGACCCCCGCCAGTCGTCTAAGATCAGTTATCCTTTGTTTGATGTCCTTTTTCCGTCGATTACAGCCATCATCGCCGGTGCAGAAGGATGGGAAGATATTGAAGATTTCGGCGAAACGTACCTGGACTGGTATCAAGAAAAAACCCTTTTTCCTAATGGAATACCGGGACATGATGCTATCGCTCGCCTGATTTCTCGGCTCAATCCCGTTGAGTTTCAGCACTGTTTTATTCATTGGGTTCAATGTTCCACATGGTGAGTGCGTTTGCCACCCAGAACGGCGTAGTGATGGGACAACTGAAGACAGACAAAAAGTCCAATGAAATCACTGCGATCCCAAAATTACTCCGCTTGCTGGATATCACAGATTGCCTGATAACAATTGATGCGATGGGATGCCAAACGAAGATTGCGGAACAAATTGTGCAGCAGGAAGGTGACAATCTTCTGGCGGTGAAAGGGGATCAGGAGACGTTGTAGCGCGCGGTTAAGAAGGCGTTGTCAGCCCAAGTTTCTGCCGTGAGTCATGTCGAACATATCACGATAGAACAAGGACATGTCGTATAGAAGCCCGTGAATATCATGTGTTACCCGCCCAAGCGCTGTCTCAACAATTTCCAGAATGGAAAAACTTAAAAACTGTGGGCGTGGCAATTGGATATCGAATTGATAATAAAGGAAAAGAATCGCTTTATTATCGTTATTACATCAGTTCAGCGGAACTGAGCACCGACAAATTTGCCGCCGTTGTCAGGGGACACTGGGGGATCGAAACCCGATTACATTGGGTTCTTGATGTCACGATGGGAGAAGATGCTTGCCTTATCCACCGGGAAGAATCGGCTGAAATATTGGGATGTATGCGTCACATCAGTGTCAATATGTTGCGGGCAGAGACAACCAAAAAAGCCAGTATTCGCCGAAAACAACGGGTTGCGAGCATGGATATTAACTATTTGGATAAGGTATTAGTTGCAGGGTTTAAGGCGTTGGGCAAGAAGTGAATATTCACGCTCTTGCCCTGATAGCGCCAGTAGATTTTTTTGTTCTGGCATCTGTGTAACAGGATAGGTCGGGTTGCCACACGATCCGAAGATAGAGAAGCGCTTCTGTCGTTTCGGGACGGCGGAGCAGGGTATTCGGGCACTCATGAAGCTGCTGACCAATTACCACAAAGGTGGACACAATAGCGTATCCAAGATGATTAATCGCTATGCTCCAAATAGCGAGAATAACACCTATCAAGGATGTTGCTAATGCACTGAATGTAGACCCGAATCCAGGGCAAACGGGTCTAAATTGACCAACGGGATTAACTGAGTGCATTCGGTACATAGAAATAGGATTGATAGCTGTTTGTGATTTATAATCAGCATCCTGTCAATGATAACCGTAGAAACTGCCATGCAAGCAACTACCCTCAGCAAGGCCTTTGGGCACCTCACTGATCCGCGTGTTAGCCGAACGAAACAGTATGCCCTCATCGATATTCTGACCATCTCGATTTGTGCCGTGAGCTGTGGTTGTGAAGGCTTCAATGCGATTGAAGAGTACGGTAAATCCAAAGAAGATTGGTTTCGGCAATTTCTGGATCTTCCCAATGGCATACCCAGCCATGATACCTTTCACGATGTGATAAACCGGCTTGATCCCCAAGAATTTGGGCACGCTTTTACCCAATGGGTGAACAGCTTAGCCAAAATATCCGATGACATTATCGCGTTGGATGGCAAAACCTTGCGGGGAACGCTCGACAAAGCCAATGGCGTTCCCGCTCTCCATCTGGTCAGCGCCTGGTCAGTCGCGAATCAACTCTGCTTTGGCTAGGTGAAAGTCGCGGATAAATCGAACAAAATCACCGCGATCCCAAAACTGCTGGCCTTGCTGGATATTGAAGGGTCTACCATCACAATTGACGCGATGGGCTGCCAGTACAAAATCGCTGACCAGATTGTCGAGAACCAGGCCGATTAGGTGCTGGCGTTAAAAGGCAACCAGGGCGAATTTCACGACGATATCAAACTCTTTTTTGGCGTGAAGAGCAGGGAAAACCCGCGAGTTATGAAAGACGTGACTATATCACCAGTCACCGTGATAAGTCGGCCGACTTTATCGCGTGTGCAATACGCAGTCATTGGCACATTGAAACGAAGCCGCACTGGCAGTTGGACGTCAGTTTTGGTGAAGACAGCCAACGCCTGAGAAGTGGTCATGCCGCTGAAAACATAGCATTAATGAATAAAATAGCCCTTAACCTACTGAAAAATGAGAAAACAGTTAAGGTGGGTGTGAAAACCAAGCGTCAGAAAGCAGGCTGGGATAATAGCTATATGCTGAAAGTCCTCACGGTGGGTTTTACGTCAGTATAATTTAGACCCGTTTGCCCTGGTCATATATCCCTATATGACCGGTTTAACTGATATCCATAAAAAAAACGTGGCATCATTTTGTTCAAGAAATTTTTTAACATTTATTCTCCTTTCATAGTGGCTTTAAATATCAGAACAAAATCCTTCGTTATATTTAACAATATATAACTATAAAATGATTACTATTGTTTCATAAACACAGAGTTAAAGAACAAATTTCACACACAACAATGGATTATCCTTAAAACGCTTATTAAGGCATAATCAATACTAAACACATTTTCATTCAAAAATGGACACCATATGCAATGATGGTAATTTTTTGTTATTTATCATATTATTACAATAAATAAGATTACAAATGAAGATATATCAAGATAAGAACATTGGTATTTTTAATTCAATTTCAGGTTATTCAAGCACCAGGCAAGAAAATATCATTAACACATTAATGTCATTGATTAATAAACCGGATAAATATTAGAATTTAAAATAAAAATAATGATATATTCTTTAACAAAATTGGCACTTTATTTTTCTTAATATTTAATCAACATTTCTATGAATATTTTTAACAATTTTCCTTTTCTATATAAATCTTGCAATTGCGAGAGTGATCACGGTACATTTCACTGAAAATAACTATATTTCCCCTACCAAAAGTCTGGGGTTAAGTTTTTTGGATGTAGTAATAAAAACGTTTAGATAAACACCAACGCAATATCTGACAACTTATTATTCATATAAAAATCCAACCCGCACATTTAATTAATGTGCGGGTTTAGTAGTTTTTAAATTTTACTTTACCGCGTTATTTCGGAGATACTTATGGACTCATCTCAAGCAGGTTCGATAGCATCCTCTGCGTCCAGCAAAAGCAATCACACTACCTGGCGTAAATCAGACACAGTATGGATGCTGGGATTATATGGCACAGCGATTGGTGCCGGCGTTTTGTTTCTTCCCATCAATGCAGGTATTGGTGGTTTAATTCCACTCATTATCATGGCAATTCTTGCTCTTCCCATGACATTTTTTGCACACCGTGGAATGTGCCGTTTTGTTTTATCTGGTAAAAGCAGTGGTGATGATATCACCGGCGTGGTAGAAGAACATTTTGGTAAAGTTGCCGGCTTTCTGATCACCGTCCTCTATTTTTTTGCTATTTATCCTATTCTGCTCGTGTACAGTGTTGCATTGACCAATACAGTAGAGAGCTTTCTTGTGCATCAACTACAGATAGATGCTCCACCACGTGCATTGCTGGCATTAGTATTGCTTCTGGGTGTGATGAGCATCATTCGTTTCGGTGAGAAAGCCATTGTTAAGGCCATGAGTATATTGGTATTCCCATTCGTCACCGTTTTGATGCTGTTGGCCTTGTACTTAGTCCCTCACTGGAACACTACCATTTTTGATAGCCTGTCGCAGAATAGTATCATGTCTGCGACAAGTAATAATGGTCTGCTGCTTACCCTGTGGCTGGCAATCCCTGTTATGGTTTTCTCTTTTAACCATTCCCCAATTATCTCAGCATTCGCAGTTGCAAAACGTGAAGAATATGGTGAGCACGCAGAGAAAAAATGCTCACGCATTCTGGCCTATGCTCATATCATGATGGTGCTGACAGTTATGTTCTTTGTTTTCAGTTGCGTACTGAGTTTGTCACCAGAAAATTTGGCAGAAGCAAAAGCACAGAACATCACTATTCTGTCCTACCTGGCTAACCACTTCCGTGTACCAACTATTGAATATATTGCGCCATTTATCGCATTTATTGCTATAACCAAATCTTTCCTCGGTCACTATCTGGGTGCCCGCGAAGGCTTTAACGGTATTGTGAACAAAGCAATGATTAACACACGTGGCAAGACTATTCAGCATAAAACGCTGAATCGTATCACTAGCCTCTTCATGCTACTCAGTGCCTGGCTCGTCGCTACACTTAACCCAAGCATCCTGAATATCATTGAGTCACTGGGTGGACCCGTTATTGCGATGATCCTGTTTATCATGCCAATGTATGCAATCAAAAAAGTTCCAGCTATGCGCAAATATGCAGGTAAACCAAGCAATATTTTTGTTATTGTGACCGGTTCAATTGCTATTTCAGCGGCAATTTACTCAGTCATGTAATCAGTTTTCTTCGTTGGTAGCATCTAAAAAATGCCAAATGCCAGTCGATCTTTTGATGACTGGCATTTTTTCATCTAGATGTTACCCGAAGATCGAATTAAACCAGCCGCTGACCGTTTTTACAACGAAATCCCACATACGTCCAAAGAAACCGCTTTCTTCCACCGCTTCTTTAACGACCAGTGGACGCTGATCAATCATCTTATCATTCAGTAAAAAGTTCACCGTACCCACCACTTGATTCTGAGCTAATGGTGCCTCAAGCGAGGTATTATCCAGAGTAAAGCTCACTTTCAAATTCCCTACTTGCCCACGGGGAACTATCACGGAAGCCTCTTTTTCTACTCCCAATGCGACTTCTGGACGAGTCCCGTACCATACTTTCTCCGTTACCAAAGTATCACTGGCCTTCAACGGTGTCGCTGATTCATAAAAACGAAATCCCCATGACAAAAGTTTTTCACTATCAGAAAAACGTACGCGATCACTAGGCGCACCCAATACCACTGAAATCAAACGCATTGGCCCTTCAGTTGCCGATGCAACAAGATTATAACCCGCACCACTAGTGTGTCCGGTTTTGATACCATCCACATTTATTTTTTCATTCCACAACAGACGATTACGATTAGGCTGACGGATGCTGTTAAAAGTGAACACTTTTTCTTTATTCAGGGCGTATTCTTCCGGCACATCACGGATCATAGCCTGACTTAAAAGCGCCATATCATGGGCAGTACTATACTGCCCTGCTGCATCCAGACCATGCACTGTCTTGAAATGAGTGTTCGTCAATTTTAGTGTTTCTGAGTATTTATTCATCAAATCAACGAAAGCATCCTGACTGCCTGCAACATAATCTGCAAGTGCAATACTGGCGTCATTACCGGATTGGATAACAACACCGCGGTTCAGATCAATCACCTTCACCCTGTCACCCGGTTTCAAAAACATTAGCGATGAACCCTTAAGTATTGGATTCCCTGTAGCCCAGGCATCTTTACCAACCGTTACCCTATCTTCGGTGGAAATTTTCCCTGACTTGATCGCCTGTCCTACAACATAGCTGGTCATTATCTTCGTCAAGCTGGCAGGATCTAACCGCTCATCCGCGTTATTTGAGGCCAGGATTTTTCCACTGGCATAATCTATCAACACATAGGCTTTTGCATCAATTTCAGGTGTAGCGGGCTGTTCCATTGCATATACACTGATATTCGCCAACCAAAAAATACCCAAGCCAAAAGTAAAAGATTTAATTATCGGTATCTGCTGTCTTTTTTTCATCATCGCTCGCCCTTTTTCTCTGCTAAAACTCTATTAATATAGGATGTTATGAAAGAAGACTCCAACCCAATAACGTAAAGATTTTTCTGTTATTCAACAGGTTTTATTGTCATATTATCAATCATCGAAAAATGTACTGATCTTAAGGAGCAAATGATGCTGACAATTTGGGGCCGTAAAAATTCATCAAATGTGAAAAAAGTGCTTTGGTGTCTGGAAGAGCTAAATGTGCCGTATCAGCAAATTGATGTTGGTGGCAAATTTGGCAAACTCAACGATCCTGAATACCTGCGTATGAACCCCAATGCAGTTATTCCTTGTTTACAAGAAGACGATTTTATCTTATGGGAATCCAATGCAATTGTTCGTTACATTGCTGCAAAATTTGGTAAAGATAGCCTTTATCCCGCCGATCTCCAAGAAAGGGCCAGCGTTGAAAAATGGATGGATTGGGTAGGCTGCAACCTCTTCGCGCCTATAAAACAATTTGTAATCAGCTTCATTAGAACACCGGCAGATCAACGTGACCCTAAAATTATCGCCCAATCTGTAACTGAAATTGAAAAATGGCTAAAAATTGTCGATGACACCCTCAGCAATCAACAATACCTTGCCGGCGACAAATTTGGTATGGCTGATATCTCTCTGGCTCCGCTGGCTTACTTATGGTTAAACGTAGAAATAGAGCGCCCATCCCTGCCAAACTTAGAACGCTGGTATCAATTACTGACCGAAAGACCCGCTTTCAGAAAGATTGTTATGATAGAAATAAATTGAGATTTTACTTGTTATTTCATTAACTCATTGGCATCCTGCCGGGATCTGGAAACTGATATTCAAACCCTAGTTCCCGACAGATGCGGCTACCATCAACGATTTTCTCTATCTTACTTTCGATTTCTGCACCTTCTGACTGTAAAAACTCTGGCGGTATCAGATCGAGCTGGCGACTGGCTGATTGATAAAATTCAGCTCTTTTCGGGTGTATTGGTGCACACAAATTAAGAAGATGCCCGCCTTCCGATCGTTGAATAAGCAGCTTAATGGCAGAAATAGCATCATCTTGATGTACCAAATTGACCGCACTTTCTCCTCCGCTGAGTGCCTTCTTTCCCGCGAGAAAACGCCCTGCATGGCGCCCATTCCCGACCAATCCAGCCAAACGTAAGATATCGACCGATGTATTGGGCAGTTGATGCAACCAGTTTTCCAATTCAACCAGTGCCTTGGCTGATTCAGTTTCGGGGGACACGGACTCATCTTCATTGAGATAACCAACCGATGAACCATAAACTGAAGTCGAACTGGTGAAAATAATTCGTGGAATCGAATACGAAAGCGCAGTATCAACAACCAGTTGTACTGCTTTTACATATCCCTTCCCCCCACCAGCAACACCACTAACAGGCAATGTCAAAACCAGGACATCAACAGACATCAGTTGATCAAGATCATCCGCATCGCAAACAATCTGAGGCTCTAAATTGAGCTGGTAACAATCTACGCCACACATACAAGCCGCTTCAACACCATCTGGTGTTGTTTTACTACCAACTACCTGCATTCCTCCGCTTTGGAGTGCTTGTGCCAATGGCATTCCTAACCACCCTAATCCAATAATGGAAACTTTTCTCACCCCATCCTCCCAAAAGCAATGCCATTTTGATTCTTAGGCCATTATATAACCACGGCTAACATTACTCATATATTTGTTTAATAGCAACCAAACATATTTTGCTTTAAAAACAATACGTTATTAAGAAATGGATATCCTCTTTAAAATAAAGTTTGCTTTTTATACACAAAATCGTATAGGTTAAACAACAAGCAACCAAACCCTAGTCACAAACATAACGTTACGTACAGCCATTATTCAGTACAGCATATTTTTGTATAAAACTTTTTATAAAAAACAACTTTTTGTAAAAAACAACTTTGTAGAAAAAATAGAGAACGCGTATATATGAACCGTATTCAATTTAACCACCACCATCATCATCATCCTGACTAGTCTTTCAGGCTGCTGTGTGCTGGAAGACATTTAACCCGTCTTCCGGTGGTACGAATACGATAAAAACCCTCGGAAGATTTTCCGGGGGTTTTTTGTTTCTGATTATTAGGAATTAATTACTGAATCTTGAGATAGGACAAAACATGCTAGATAAAACACGCTTACGTATAGCCATTCAAAAATCAGGCCGCCTGAGTGATGACTCCAGAACATTACTGGCAAGTTGCGGTATCAAAATTAACTTACAGCAACAACGCCTCATCGCGTTCGCTGAAAATATGCCTATCGACATTCTGCGTGTCCGTGATGATGATATTCCGGGCCTTGTGATGGATGGAGTTGTCGATCTGGGCATTATTGGGGAAAACGTGCTTGAAGAAGAGCTACTGACCCGCCAGGCACAAGGAGAAGATCCGCGCTATCTCATATTGCGCCGACTCGATTTTGGCGATTGTCGGCTTTCCCTGGCAATGCCTTTTGATTGCGATTATACCAATGTGGAATGCCTGCAAGATGCCCGTATCGCCACCTCTTACCCGCACTTATTGAAACGTTATTTAGACCAAAAAGGCATTCTCTTCAAATCTTGTCTTCTCAATGGTTCAGTCGAAGTTGCCCCCCGTGCCGGGCTTGCAGACGCTATCTGTGATTTAGTCTCCACAGGTGCCACGTTGGAAGCCAATGGTTTGCGGGAAGTTGAGGTTATTTATCGGTCAAAAGCCTGTTTGATTCAACGTGATGGCGAGATAGCAGAAGCCAAACAACAGCTTATTGACAAATTGATGCTCCGCATCCAAGGCGTCATTCAGGCACGAGAATCCAAATACATCATGCTGCATGCTCCCAACGACAAATTGGAAGAGATTATATCCCTGCTACCAGGCGCAGAACGTCCCACTATCTTGCCGCTGGCAGGGGCACAAAATCGTGTAGCCATGCATATGGTCAGTAGTGAAACTCTGTTCTGGGAAACGATGGAAAAACTCAAGGCATTAGGTGCCAGCTCTATTCTGGTTTTGCCCATTGAAAAAATGATGGAGTAACCTTGATGAACGCTAATTTTAACACCATCATTCGCTGGCAATCATGTACGCCAGAACAACAAAAAATATTGCTGACCCGTCCAGCTATTGCTGCGTCCGACGATATTGCTGGTACAGTAAAACAGATTCTGGCAACCGTAAAAACTCGCGGCGATCAAGCATTAAAAGAGTTCTGCCAACGTTTCGATAAAACCACTGTTGAAACCATCCAGATTTCTGCCAATGAGGTAAATGCAGCGGTCACTCGCCTGACGCCTGAAATCAAGCAGGCGATGCAACAGGCTATGAATAATATCCGTCAATTCCACGAAGCACAAAAACCGGCAGAAGTTGATATCGAAACACTGCCAGGGGTTCGCTGCCAACAAGTGACGCGCCCAATAGATTCAGTTGGACTCTATATTCCCGGCGGCTCTGCTCCCCTGCCCTCAACGGTATTGATGTTAGGTACACCCGCCAACATTGCCGGTTGCCGTAACGTTATCTTGTGTTCTCCCCCCCCTATTGCCGATGAAATACTCTATGCTGCACAACTATGTGGGATCAGCGAAATATTTCAAATCGGTGGTGCCCAGGCGATTGCCGCAATGGCATTCGGCACAGAATCCGTTGCCAAAGTTGACAAAATTTTTGGTCCCGGAAATGCATGGGTAACAGAGGCCAAACGTCAGGTCAGCCAACAGATTGACGGCGCGGCAATCGATATGCCCGCAGGCCCGTCCGAAGTATTGGTTATTGCTGACAGCGGAGCCAATCCCGTATTTACGGCAGCAGACCTGCTTTCACAAGCAGAACACGGTCCCGATTCCCAAGTGATACTGCTAACTCCCGATGAAAATTTAGCTAAAAAAGTTATCCATGAAATTGAAGCACAACTCATCGCTTTGCCACGCCAGCAGATCGCAATCCAGGCCTTGCAAGCCAGCCGGATAATTATTACGCAAGATCTCGACCAGTGCGTCGCAATCAGCAACCAATATGGTCCAGAACACTTGATCCTCCAAACTCGTC
Source organism: Xenorhabdus griffiniae (assembly GCF_001028135.1). Taxonomy (GTDB): domain Bacteria; phylum Pseudomonadota; class Gammaproteobacteria; order Enterobacterales; family Enterobacteriaceae; genus Xenorhabdus; species Xenorhabdus bakwenae. The sequence continues at coordinate 43,595 of NZ_LDNM01000010.1, read as the reverse complement.
AGCCTGAACAACTACTTGAGCAGATTACCAACGCCGGTTCTATTTTTCTTGGTGACTGGTCGCCTGAATCCGCCGGAGATTATGCTTCCGGCACCAATCACGTTCTGCCTACCTATGGCTATACTTCAACTTATTCCAGCCTTGGTCTGGCTGATTTCCTGAAAAGAATGACCGTCCAGAGGATCACACCGCAAGGATTAAAAAAACTCGCCCCCACTATCGAAACACTGGCACAAGCAGAACAGCTTATCGGGCACAAAAATGCTATTACGTTACGTATGGCTGCTTTGAACGGAACAATCATGAGTACAGTTTTTGATATCAATTCATTGGCAAGAGAAAACGTTCGCAAATTAGTCCCTTATATGTCTGCCCGCCGTCTGGGTGGTCGTGGTGATATTTGGTTAAATGCGAATGAATACCCCATCGCACCCGATTTCCAACTCACCAAAAATACACTCAATCGCTATCCTGAATGCCAACCAGCAACCGTCATTCAACGTTATGCCGATTATGCTGGCCTGCAACCGGAGCAAGTTCTTGTCAGCCGGGGAGCCGATGAATCTATCGAACTGCTGATCCGCGTTTTCTGCGAGCCAGGACGAGATGCTGTCCTGTTTTGCCCACCAACCTATGGTATGTACAGCGTTAGCGCCGAAACTTTCGGTGTAGAACAGAAAAAAATTCCTGCCAGCGCCGACTGGCAACCTGATATTGCCGCTATCAAAAATAATCTGGATCGCGTCAAGCTTATCTATATCTGTAGCCCCAACAATCCGACAGGCAACCTGATTGATCCTGCGGCATTACGCCAGATCCTTGAATTAGCCCGTAACCGTGCCATTGTTGCTATTGATGAGGCCTACATCGAATTTTGCCCACAACACACAACGACCCATGCTACCACCCGTTGGCTACAAGACTATCCTCACTTAGTTATTTTGCGAACCCTCTCGAAAGCTTTTGCTTTGGCTGGATTACGTTGTGGATTTACGCTGGCCTCTGCCGATATCATCGCACTGATGCTAAAAGTGATTACTCCTTATCCACTGGCGACGCCTGTTGCTGATATCGCGGCACAAGCACTCACTAAAGCAGGCATTGCAACAATGAGAAATCGGGTGACAGAGATCCGCAACAATCGGGCTTATCTCCAGCAAGCCCTCAGTAAACTGGCATTGGTTGAAAACGTATTTCCAAGCGAAACCAACTATATTTTGGTGAAATTTACCGATGCAGAGCTTGTATTTAAAACGCTATGGGAACAAGGGATCATCCTGCGTGACCAGCGTAAACAGCCAGGATTAACGAATTGCCTGCGCATTACCGTCGGCAACCGGAATGAATGTGAACAACTGGTTCGTGCCATTAGTGCGCTTTCCGACCAACCTCAACAAATCAAGGAAACAGAAAACCCATGAGTCAGAAAATGCTTTTTATTGACCGCGATGGAACATTAATCACCGAACCGCTTAGTGATTATCAAGTTGATCGCCTTGATAAATTGGTTTTTGAAGCTGGAGTGATCCCTGCCTTACTCGCCCTGCAAAAAGCCGATTATAAATTAGTGATGATCACTAATCAGGACGGGTTAGGTACGGCTAGTTTTCCACAAGCGGATTTTGAGCCACCTCATGCCTTGATGATGCAGGTTTTCACTTCACAAGGTCTCCATTTTGAAGAGGTCCTGATTTGCCCACACAAACCAGAAGATAACTGTCATTGCCGTAAACCCAAACTTGGGTTGGTACAAAAATATCTGGCAGACGATGTCATTGATACTGACAACAGTTATGTCATCGGTGATCGGGAAACCGATCTGCAATTAGCCCAGAATATGGGGATCAGGGGCATTCGCTACCAGCCCGAATCACTGGGATGGTCGGTCATTTGCGAACAACTGACCCGTAAAGATCGCCATGCTCATATTGAACGAAAAACCAAAGAGACCGCTATCGATATTGAAATTTGGCTGGATCGTGAAGGAGAAAGTCGCATCAATACGAGCGTCGGTTTTTTCGATCATATGTTAGATCAAATCGCAACTCACGGCGGCTTCCGCATGAATATCCAGGTCAAGGGTGATCTCTATATTGACGATCATCATACTGTTGAAGATACCGGTCTCGCACTAGGAGAAGCTTTAAAGCAGGCATTGGGGGATAAACGCGGCATTGCCAGATTTGGCTTTATGTTGCCAATGGATGAATGCCTTGCTCGCTGCTCTCTGGATATTTCCGGGCGCCCACATCTTGAATATAAAGCTGAATTTAAACACCCGCGGGTTGGAGATTTGAGTACAGAAATGATCGAACATTTTTTCCGCTCCCTTTCTTACACAATGGGATGCACCTTACACTTGAAAACCAAAGGCAAGAACGATCACCATCGGGCAGAAAGCCTGTTTAAAGTCTTTGGCCGAACTTTACGCCAAGCTATTCGCGTAGAGGGCAAAATCTTACCAAGTTCCAAAGGTGTTTTATAGGAAAGGCGATAAAGGAAGCCATGATGAACGTTGTTATTCTAGATACAGGCTGCGCTAACCTCGCTTCTGTTACCTATGCCATCCGTCGGTTAGGTTATGAACCCACGGTGAGTTTAGACGTGGATATTGTTCAAACAGCCGATAAACTATTTCTGCCGGGGGTAGGTACGGCGACTGCCGCGATGAAACAACTTGAACAACGACAATTAATTCCCTTGATTAATGCTCTTACCCAGCCCGTATTAGGTATTTGTCTCGGTATGCAATTGCTGGCGCGTGTCAGTGAGGAAGGAGATAATATCCCTCTATTGCAGCTCATTGACGCGCCTGTCAAAAAAATGATGACCGCAGATCTGCCATTACCACATATAGGCTGGAATCAGGTGAAAGCGCAGACAGGCAATCCGCTGTTTCACTCTATTGCAAATAATTCCCGTTTCTATTTTGTTCACAGTTATGCCCTGCCTGTCGGTGAATATACGACTGCCCAAACTGAATATGGCAATACATTTAGCAGCGCTATTGCAAAAAACAATTTCTTTGGTGTGCAATTCCATCCTGAACGTTCAGGGGCAGCAGGCGCACAATTATTAAAAAACTTTTTGGAGATGTAACCGCATGATTATACCCGCATTAGATTTAATTGATGGCAATGTGGTGCGTTTGCATCAGGGAAATTATAACCAACGCCGGGATTATGGCAGCTCTCCGCTATCTCGCTTACAACAATATGCACAGGAAGGCGCTCAGTTACTGCATTTAGTGGACTTGACGGGTGCCAAAGATCCTGCCAAACGCCAAATTGCACTCTTAAAAGAGCTACTGACAGGTGTTACTGTTCCCGTTCAAGTTGGTGGGGGCATCCGCTCCGAGGCAGATATAAAAGTATTGCTTGAAGCAGGTGCAAGCCGAGTTGTCATTGGTTCCACGGCAATTACACAGCCTGAATTAATCAAACAATGGTTGCAAAACTACGGGGCAGAAGCCATTGTGCTGGCATTGGATGTTCGTATCAATGCAGATGGGATAAAACAAGTCGCCATTAGCGGTTGGCAAGAAAACAGCAACGCTACCCTTGAGTACGTCATTGAGCAGTATCTCCCTGTCGGACTCAAACATGTTCTATGCACCGATATTTCCCGAGACGGCACATTAAGCGGCTCCAATATTGCGCTCTATCAGGAAATCAGCCAGCAATATCCGCAAATCCAATTTCAGGCTTCCGGCGGCATTGGCAGTCTCACCGATATCTCTCCCCTGCCTGCATCAGGTGTAACAGGAGTCATTGTCGGACGCGCACTACTGGAAGGAAAATTTACCCTAACGGAGGCTATCCAATGTTGGCAAAACGCATAATTCCATGTCTGGATGTCCGTGATGGACAAGTCGTTAAAGGCGTACAATTCCGCAATCATGAGATTATTGGCGATATTGTTCCCCTCGCCCAGCGCTATGCTCAGGAAGGGGCGGATGAGTTGGTATTTTACGATATTACCGCCTCTTCCGATGGCCGGGTGGTAGATAAAAGCTGGGTGGCGAAAGTCGCTGAAGTTATCGATATCCCTTTCTGCGTAGCGGGTGGTATTAAAACCGTGGAAGAAGCAGGGCAAATTTTAGCATTCGGTGCAGATAAAATTTCCATCAACTCCCCAGCCTTGGCTGATCCAGACCTGATTAACCGTCTGGCTGATCGCTACGGTGTCCAATGTGTCGTCGTGGGCATTGATACGTGGTTTGATGAGGATACTCATAACTATCAGGTTTACCAATTTACCGGAGATGAAAGACGTACAGCTGCAACCCGTTGGCAGACATTGGATTGGATCAAAGAAGTGCAACAACGCGGCGCGGGTGAAATCGTCCTGAATATGATGAATCAGGATGGGGTTCGTAATGGCTATGATCTCACGCAACTGAAATTAGTGCGTGGTGTCTGTTCTGTACCATTAATTGCTTCTGGAGGGGCCGGAACACCAGAACATTTCCTTGATGCTTTCCGGCTTGCAAATGTTGATGGAGCTTTGGCTGCCTCTGTTTTTCACAAACAGATCATTAACATCAGTGAACTCAAACAATATCTTGCCACACAGGGCATCGAGGTTAGGACATGTTGACAACACAGCAATTAACAACTCAAGAAATTGAGAACCTGGATTGGGAAAAAGTGGATAATCTGATGCCCGTCATCGTCCAACATGCCATCTCTGGAACCGTGTTAATGCTGGGCTATATGGATCAGGATGCACTGAATATCACGCTCAATTCTGGCAAAGTGACCTTTTTTTCCCGCACTAAACAACGATTGTGGACAAAAGGCGAAAGCTCCGGCCACTTCCTGAATCTGGTCGGTATCTATCCCGACTGTGATAACGATACTCTGCTAGCTCTGGTCGATCCTACTGGTCCTACCTGCCATAAAGGTAATGAGAGCTGTTTTGCTCCCGCACAAACCGAATGGGGCTTTCTCTATGAATTGGAACAATTACTGGCAAGCCGAAAAAATGCCTCAGCAGACAGTTCCTATACCGCTCGCTTATATGCCAGTGGCACAAAACGCATCGCCCAAAAAGTTGGCGAAGAAGGCGTCGAAACCGCATTAGCCGCTACAGTTAATGATCGGGAAGAATTAACCAACGAAGCCGCAGATTTGCTCTATCATCTGCTGGTTCTACTCCAGGATCAAAAACTCGATCTCAGTAGTATCATCCGTCAATTGCGGAAACGACATTCAGCCAAAAAGTAATTTCCGATGCAAGAATTGAGATTAACCGCCACTTCGTCAACAAACACATAAACGAAGTGGCTTTTACTCACTGGAGCTACATTGCTGCCTTAAAGATAGTAATGATTTCTTCATGTGACGCTTGAATTGGGTTAGTAAATCCGCAGGCATCTTTCAATGCATTGGTTGCCAGTATTGGTAAATCTTCCTCTTTTACGTTCAACGCTGACAAACCTGACGGAATATTCACATCTTTTGCCAATTCACTGATTGCCTGAATACAAGCCTTAGCCCCTTGTGCATCACTTAAAGCACCAACTTCAACGCCCATAGCCGCAGCAATCTCTTTCAGGCGTGTGGCAGAAACTTTTGCATTGAAGCGCTGCACGTGTGGCAGTAAGACCGCATTGCAAACACCATGGGGCAAATCATAAAATCCCCCTAGCTGGTGTGCCATCGCATGGACATAGCCCAAGGACGCATTATTGAATGCCATACCTGCCAAAAACTGGGCATAAGCCATATTCTCACGCGCTTCCATGTCATTGCCATCTTCAACAGCACGACGCAGATAATGGCTGATCATGGTCACCGCTTTCAACGCGCAGGCATCAGTAATCGGGTTTGCCGCCGTAGAGACATAAGCCTCAATAGCATGAGTCAATGCATCCATCCCCGTCGCGGCAGTCAATCCTTTTGGCATCCCCGCCATCAATGTAGAATCATTAACTGACAAAATAGGCGTTACATTTTTATCCACAATTGCCATTTTGATATGACGCTCAACATCCGTAATAATACAAAAGCGTGTCATTTCAGAAGCCGTGCCCGCAGTCGTATTGATGGCAATCAAAGGTAACTGTGGTTTAGCTGAACGATCGACGCCTTCATAATCACGAATGTCTCCGCCATTAGCTGCCACCAACGCAATACCTTTTGCACAGTCATGCGGCGAACCACCACCTAAAGAGATCACACAATCACAGTTATGCTGGCGCAGAACCTGCAAACCTTCTCCAACATTAATCGTAGTCGGGTTTGGATTTGTGCCATCATAAATTGCACTTTTTATTCCAACATCCGCCAGTAACGCCTGCACTTTTCCAACAACACCAATCTCGTTTAGCACGCGGTCAGTGACAATTAGAGCTTGTCCGTAGCCATAATTTTTTATTAATTCAACGGCTTCAGCCATACATCCCATCCCGATTTTATTCACAGGCGGGATAAAGAAAGTTGATGCTGCCATTTGAAACTCCTTAGATTTTTCGGAAGTATTCCAAATATCAAGGTGAGAGAATTGATTTACAATGTGACACTGATCTCTCTCAGTAATTTTGATCAAAATCAATATTTGCCTATGCAGGAAGGAAAAAATAGGTATCAGTTTACCTTAAGTTTATACAGGAGAATATTTTGCTATAATTTAACCAGACGAAAATAGGTGACTATTATATGAATAATATTTTTGTTCTGGTAATAATCAGCCTTGCTATCCTCGTTCTCGCAACATTTCTTTATCTTCATGATGCAGAGATAGCACATTGGTTGGAGAGATTTACCCAACGATTGCTTAAGTGGCAACCTCCAGATTGATACTTTACTTTTACTTCACGTTATTTCACCAAAAAGGTGCTGAAAACTCAGCACCTTAACTTTGGCAATAGTTATATCTTATAAAGATATCTAATGATTAGTCCAACCACTCAGTATGGAAAACACCTTCTTTATCAGTACGCTTGTAAGTGTGCGCACCAAAGTAATCACGCTGTGCCTGAATCAGGTTAGCCGGCAAGACAGAGGAACGATAGCTGTCATAATAAGAGATGGCAGCGGAGAATGTTGGCGTTGGGATACCATTCTGCACACCGTAAGAAACAACATCACGCAGCGCTTGCTGATATTCATCTGCGATTTGTTTGAAGTAAGGGGCTAAAAGCAGGTTAGCAATCGCTGGGTTTTCATTGTATGCATCAGTGATTTTTTGCAGGAATTGCGCACGAATAATACAGCCCGCACGGAAGATCTTGGCAATCTCGCCGTAGTTCAGATCCCAGTTGTGCTCATCTGAGGCGGCCTTCAACTGCTGAAACCCTTGCGCGTAAGAAACAATCTTACCCAGGTACAGGGCGCGACGGACTTTCTCAATAAACTCCGCCTTATCTCCGTTAAATGGCTGAACTTCCGGGCCTGACAATACCTTAGATGCGGCTACGCGCTGATCTTTCAGGGAAGAAATGTAGCGTGCAAAGACAGATTCGGTAATAAGTGTTACCGGAATACCCAGATCCAGCGAGCTTTGGCTGGTCCATTTACCCGTGCCTTTGTTGGCCGCTTCATCCAGAATCACATCAACCAAATATTTTCCGTCTTCATCTTGCTTACGGAAAATATCAGCAGTAATTTCGATCAAGTAGCTGCTTAGCTCCCCCTGGTTCCAATCACTGAACACTTCAGCCAGCGCCTGATTGCTCAGGTCCAATGAATTTTTCAACAGAGAATAGGCTTCTGCAATCAATTGCATATCACCATATTCAATGCCATTGTGAACCATCTTCACATAATGGCCTGCACCATCTGCACCGATATAAGTCACACAAGGCTCACCATCAACTTGAGCAGCGATCTCTTTTAGAATGGGGGCCACCAACTCATAAGCTTCTTTCTGACCACCCGGCATAATTGAAGGGCCTTTCAATGCCCCTTCTTCACCACCAGAAACACCCGTGCCGATAAAATTAATGCCCTGAGCAGACAACTCACGGTTACGGCGAATAGTATCCTGAAAATAGGTGTTGCCGCCATCGATCAGAATGTCGCCCTTATCCAAATGTGGCATCAGTGATGCTATGGTTTTATCCGTAGCTTCACCCGCCTTAACCATCAACAGAATACGACGTGGCTTTTCCAGCGAACCGACAAACGCTTCAATGGAATAACTTGGAACTAATTTTTTCCCTGGATTTTCAGCAATAACTTCATCTGTTTTATCGCTGGAGCGGTTAAAAATAGAAACAGAGTAACCACGGCTTTCAATATTCAACGCCAGGTTGCGCCCCATTACCGCCATACCGACAACACCGATCTGCTGTTTGGACATGAATAACTCCCGTCTAATAATGACTGCCGCCCACCCAAGATGTCATACGTAATACCCTGTGTAATACATTCCGTATGCAACAAAACAGAGTGGGCAATTTGTTAATGAGGTCACATGTTAACTCAGGAATGGACATCGGCGGTAGTTATTGATGCAATCGATATCGTCATGACGTTTTTTTGCCGAAAAAATTTCCAACTGAGATAAATCAGCTATTGATATTTCGCATTTCAGTACGCATTATTTAATAGTCGGCAAGTGCCGACCCACTAAAAGGCAAAACGAATTATATGGAATGGATCGCTGATCCGACGATATGGGCAGGTCTGGCCACACTTATCGTTTTAGAAATTGTTCTCGGAATAGACAACTTAATATTCATTGCCATTCTGGCAGATAAACTACCTGAAAAAGAGAGAGACAAAGCTCGCCTGACAGGGCTTTCCTGCGCCCTTCTTATGAGGATATTGCTGCTATTTAGCTTATCCTGGCTCATTTCCCTGACAAATCCCCTGGTGATTTTATGGGAACATCCTTTCAGTGCCCGTGATTTAATTATGCTGACAGGAGGGATCTTCTTGCTGTTCAAAGCGACAATGGAATTAAATGAACGGTTAGAAGGAGAAATGCTGCATACCAGTCAACAACGCAAAGGGGCTAGCTTCTGGGCGGTTGTTGTGCAAATTATCGTCTTAGATGCCGTATTCTCTCTGGATTCTGTTATCACTGCCGTAGGAATGGTCAATCATATTGGTATCATGATGGCTGCGGTAACCATTGCCATGATCCTGATGATATGGGCCAGCAAGCCACTGACAAAATTTGTCAATGCGCACCCCACCATCGTGATCCTGTGTCTTAGTTTCTTGCTAATGATCGGCTTTAGCCTGGTTGCAGAAGGCTTTGGCTACCCGATTCCGAAAGGCTATCTCTATGCTGCCATCGGCTTCTCCATCATGATTGAGGCACTGAATCTGTTCGCTCAGTTCAATCGCCGTAAGTTCCTGAGCGCTTCCCGTTCCCTGCGCGAAAGAACCGCAGAAGCTGTTCTGCACATTTTAAATGGCAAACGTGAAAACGCTGCGTTGGATAACCATACTTCTGACCTGATTGCAGATCATGCAGATAACAAAGAACTCTTTGAGCCTCAGGAACGCCAGATGATTGCCCGCGTTCTCAGCATGGCACAACGTACCGTCAGTAGCATCATGACTTCACGCCATGATGTGATTTATCTTGATGTCCATTCCCCTGCTGAAAAGTTAACCGCGCTACTGGAGCAAAAACCACACACGCGAATTGTGGTCACCGATGAACAGAGTGGTGACGAACCGCTTGGCGTTGTACATGTGATTGATATCCTTAATCAACAACTGATGCAAAATGCTTTCTATTTAAGGAAGTTAGTTCAGCAACCGTTAATTTTCCCGGAATCGCTTTCTTTACTACAGGCGTTGGAACAATTCCGTAAGGCACAAACCCATTTTGCCTTTGTCGTCGATGAATTCGGTTCTGTCGAAGGGGTGGTTACCGTCACCGATGTGATGGAAACGATTACAGGTAATCTCCCTGTAGGTAGCGGAGAGCTCGACGCTCGCCATGATATTCAGGTTATGGAAGAAGGATATTGGATTGCCAATGGATTTATGCCCCTGGAAGATTTGGTGCTTTATGTGCCTCTGCCATTGGATGAAAAACGGGAATACCAAACACTAGCTGGCTTGTTGATGGAGCATTTGCAACGCATCCCACAACAAGGTGAGCAATTGAAGATTAGTGACTATCTGTTTGAAGCGCTGGAAATCACCAGTCATCGCATCAATAAAGTGAAAATTACTCCACTGACCGTTGAAGAAACGGCAGAAATATAACTCACGATATTAAAACGATATCACCTACTGAGAAAAAACCGTAAGTTCAGTAAATCAGGTGATCGCCGAAGCGATCACCTATTTTTTATTCAGCAGACCTTCCAGCGCCTTAAGGTTTTCATTGTCGCTGTTATTTTCGAGCCAATCTTTGATCGATTTTTTGGCCTTCTGCTGTAATTCATCACGCAACATGGGTTCTACATTCAACGCATATTGCAGATTGTGCCAGTCACCATAAACCCGCAGTGGAATCTGTAACTGCGCCAAACGACGCACCAATTCGTTCTGCTTACCCCATCCATTGGTTAATTGCACCCATAATGAAACATCGGTGTTCTGTTTCAATAAATTGGCTGTTCCCTGACCTTGAATATTGAACATGCCTGAAGTTGCAGCAAGTTCACTGATTTTAACCTCACCGCGCTCCAATTGGGCTTTCACTGACATATTTTTAGCTTCGGTGAAATCATTTGTATTTGTAGGTTGGCTGACTTGATCTGTTGCCCGTGCAAAAGATTGTTGAATAAGCTGAGGAATATTCAATCCTGCCAGACGTGCGTTTTTTAGCTCGATACTCAAATCACCTTGCCAATAATGAGAAATAGCGTACTCATCGTAACCTTCTCCCAAAAGATCACCGTCAACATGAAGCTGGCCGCTGAATATCGATGGCAATGCCAATGCAGTTAACAAAGGTTGTATCTCAATCCCCTGTAAGAGTGGCTTTGTGTGTAGTTTTGCAGGAACAACCGTGGCATCAATTGAAGTCGGCAGCGCAAAATGCCCACCAAATACGTTGCCACTTAATTTTGTGATTTCCGTCAGGCCACTGTTATTGATAGCTTGCAAGTCAAAATGGTCAATATCCATACCCTGATAAACGAATTTATCTGCCGTCAATGAGATATCAGCATCAAACCCTTGCAAAAATGTAAGGTCATAGTTAGACAATGCCGAAACCGATGTTGCAATCACCGGTTTTAAGTAATTATTTTCAACCCGATAATCATACTTTGCCTGCGGCGTATTTTTCGGTAAGGCATCCCACCCCAACACGTTATCCAAATTGAATTTTGGCGAACTCAATTTGATAGCGTATTGCGGTTTATCTTGCAAAACGGCAGTAATATTCCCTTTCAGCTCATTCCCATCATTCATCGTCAATGCCATTTTTTGCAATGCAATCGATTCAGGTGCAGCCTGATATTTCACTATGGCACTGCCCGTTCCCTGAATACCCGCCGATGGTAACCCCATTCCCTGTAATTGGTATTCAAAGGAATTCATGTCGGCCGATAGCTGCTGTGGATAATCAGAGATATCTACCGACGAATTGAGTTTAAGTGACAGCTCTTGCTGATTTTTATTGATTTTACTGCGCAGACTAAGTCTCACGTGATTTTGATCACTTCGTTCCAGCAATAAATTGAGATCACGGACATTTAATTGGGAATTTTTATTGGGTTGCCAGATCAGTAGGCCATCTACTAACCTGATTCTGGCAATGTCCAGTTTCCAATTCTGGCTGCCCGTGATGGCGGGATAATGAATATCACTTTCCGGCGCAATCGGGGCTTCTGGCTGCTTTTTCGGCTGACTATCCGGTGTGAATCGCAAAACAGCCCCTTTCAACATCACCTCTTTGACTGAGAGTTGATGAGACAGCAGTGGCAGCAACTCCACATCCAGACGCATATTTTCGGCCACAATAGTCGGTACCCTGGCATTCTCAGCAGTCAAAGAGATCTCACCGGTCAGAATGCTTAATTTGGGCCAAACATGCCAGCGCAAGTCATCCCGCAACACGAGCTGGTAGCCACTCTTCTTTTGTACTTGTTTGACTATATAGCCACGAAAATCATTTGGATTAACCAGCATAACCAATGCCATCAGGCCAGCCACAATGACTACCAACAAAATAATGAGTGTCGTCAACAACCTTTTCATGACTTCCCCAGTCTCATGTTCACAAGAAGACTATTTTCACCAGAAGGCTTTTACCAGAAAAGATTAATCCTCACTGATTCGGCTACCTACGGCTCCCTGCTGATTTTTATATTTAGCATCCTGACGTCGGTTATAAGGTCGTTCAGCAGAGCCAGAAAGCGGTTCAAAACTCAATGCACCTATTACCATACCAGGACGCAAGGCTAAAGGCAGTTTGCCTGAATTGTAGAATTCCAGGACAATTTGTCCCTGCCAGCCTGGATCAATACGATGCGCAGTAACATGAACCATCAAACCAAGACGAGCCAAAGATGAGCGACCATCCAACCAACCGACTAAATTATCAGGCAGTGTGACAGATTCCAGCGTTACTGCCAAAGCCAATTCGCCAGGATGGAGGAAAAAGGCTTCCCCCGCCGGCAACGTAATTTCATCGCTCATGACACGGTCAAGTGCCGCATTGACTTCTGCCTTAGGCCCACTCAAATCAATATAAGCGGCAGTATGACCACGAAAAACACGAAACTGATTCCCAAGGCGCACATCAGCCGTTGCCCCATTAATGCGTTCTACAGGGGGACGAGGGGTAATTACCAGCTTACCTTCATCTAGCCATTTAATAATGTCACGGTCACAGAGTCGCATTATTTCCTCTCAAATACGATGATACTGATGAATACCTGGATAACAGATTATTCGCAAAATTGGCCAATCTTGGCTTTTAAGATATCAATGGCCACGCGGTTTTTTCCACCACGAGGCACAATAATATCGGCATATTGTTTCGATGGCTCGATAAATTGCAGGTACATTGGACGCACCGTTCTCTTGTACTGCTCTATCACGGAATCCAATGAACGTCCGCGTTCATTCACATCACGTTTAATACGGCGCATCAGACAAATATCCAGTGGCGTATCGACAAAAATGGAAAAGTCCAGTTCTTGGCGTAAGCGCTTATCTGTTAATAGTAGGATACCTTCGAGGATAATAACTCTTTTCGGTTCAAAATGAATGGCTTCAGGTTTGCGGGTGTGCTCAACGTAGTCATATTGTGGTAATTCAATGGATTTTCCGGCTTTCAATGCCTGAAGATGCTCGAGTAGCAAATCGTGATCCATAGAATTTGGGTGATCATAATTAACTTTATGACGCTCTTCCATCGGGGTATCCGTTTGATCTTTATAATAACAATCTTCTGGAATAACGCCGATATTGTGATCACCAACCTGAGCCCGTAATTCTCGATAAAGTGTGCTGGAAATAAGGCTTTTGCCTGAGGCGGAGGCACCTGAAATACCTACGATTGTACACTTATGTGCTTCATCAGCCATACTAAAAATAACCTGGTTAAATAAAGAAAAAAATAAAGCGGGAATATGGTATTTGCTAACACCATGTTTGGCGGATTATAGGGAGTAAATGGCTTCTATTCCAGAGTAAACAGAATAAGTCTCGTTTTTTTCGATACGCTTCGCATAAAAACCCCGCAATTTTATGGCCTGACGGAAAATATTCTGCAAATAATTTTCACAAAAATGTGCAACCGGATCTCGGATGATAAGGTGTTATATTGCGGTAGAAAATAGAGAAAACATTGAGTACTGGTCAATGACTCTGTACCCATTGAGCCATTGACCAACTTTTTCTACTCAACCGCTCAACCGCTGTTACACACAGTTAAACTCATTAATCAAACTGCACGAAAAGAAATTTCAGTCGGGATTTTTTCGCCCTGCCAATACATCTTGGCAGAAATATTGGCAGCAATCTCACGATAAATATCGGCAAATTCACTGTCAGGCTGGCTGCTTACCGTCGGTTCACCCCGATCGAGATCTTCGCGCAGTGAAATATGCAGCGGGATCTGCCCCAGTAATTGGCAATGATATTTTTCTGCCAGTTTTGCCGCCCCACCCGTGCCGAAAATGGACTCATGATGGCCGCAGTTACTGCAAATGTGGGTGCTCATGTTCTCAACAATACCCAATACGGGCACATTGACTTTCTGAAACATGACGATGCCTTTCATCGCATCGATCAGGGCAATATCTTGTGGGGTTGTGATAACCAACGCGCCTGTCACCGGAATATTCTGGGACAAGGTTAGCTGGATATCGCCTGTTCCTGGCGGCATATCAATCACCAGATAATCCAGATCCGGCCACAGCGTATCTTGCAGCATCTGCATCAAGGCCTTGCTTGCCATCGGGCCACGCCATACCATCGCGTTATCATCGGTAACAAGGTAACCGATGGAGTTGGTTGCCATGCTGTGAACCATAATTGGTGCCATATGCTGTCCATCAGGGGAAGTCGGGCGCTCTTTGGCTGTACCAAGCATATTGGGAATGGATGGCCCATAAATATCTGCATCCAAAATGCCCACTTTTGCACCTTCCTGTGCCAGCGCCAGCGCCAGATTCACCGCTGTGCTGGATTTCCCTACGCCGCCTTTCCCTGAACTGACTGCCACGATATTGCGCACGCCATTAACACCCGGCAGATTATTGGCACGACGCAATGTGCTGATATTGTGGGTTAATCGCCATTCAACGGATTTTGCTCCCGTCGCGGATTGCAAGCATTGAGTGGTTTCTTTCTTTAATATTTCGAAGGCGCGTTTCCAGACAAACGGCATGGTTAATTCAATATGCAGTATCCCATCCAGCATAGTGCAATGGTGTAATGCTTTCAGGGCAATCAAATCTTGCTCTAAGGTCACATGTTTGAATGTTGCTAATATCTTTGCAACATGTTTTTTCAGCAGGTCAGGATTGGTCTGCTCCGGGGATTGTGAGTTCATCCCAGCTCCTTTTGATTTATCTTTCTCAAACCTAAAACTGTTCAGCCATCATAACAGAAGCTAACCACTTCGGATAAAGGTAACCCGTAAAAGTGACGAAGATCTCGCGTTACCCTAGCAGCAACGCGCCTTATCAGGTAACATCAAAAACCCTTTTCACTTTACGGAAGTCTGATCCTAACTATGTCTCAAGTCGCGAACAAATTATTGGTGACCTGTGCGTTACCTTATGCTAACGGTCCAATTCATCTCGGTCATATTCTGGAACACATTCAGGCTGATATTTGGGTTCGTTATCATCGAATGCGCGGCAAAGAGGTTCACTTTGTCTGTGCCGACGATGCCCACGGTACACCAATTATGCTGAAAGCACAGCAGAGTGGCATTTCTCCAGAAGAGATGATTGCCAAGGTGAGCCTAGAGCATCAGCAGGATTTTGCCGGTTTTGCCATCAGCTATGATAATTACCACTCTACGCACAGCGAAGAGAACAGAGTTCTTGCCTCTCAAATTTATCTGGAACTGAAAAAGAACGGTTACATTAAAAACCGGACAATTTCTCAATTATTTGATCCAGAAAAAAGTATGTTCCTGCCAGACCGTTTCGTCAAAGGTGCCTGCCCGAAATGTAAGGCAGAAGACCAGTACGGCGATAACTGTGAAGTTTGCGGAACCACCTATTCCCCAACGGAATTGCTTAATCCTCGTTCTGTTGTCTCCGGCGCAACGCCAGAAATGCGTGACACAGAGCATTTCTTCTTCGATCTGCCTGCTTTCAGCGATATGCTGCAAAAATGGACGCGTTCCGGCACCTTGCAGGAGCAAGTGGCTAATAAAATGCAGGAGTGGTTCGAAGCGGGGCTGCAACAATGGGATATTACCCGTGATTCACCTTATTTTGGTTTTGAGATCCCCGATCAGCCCGGTAAATATTTCTATGTCTGGCTGGATGCCCCAATTGGTTATATGGGTTCATTCCAGAATCTGTGTGATAAACGTGATGACCTGAATTTCGATGAGTTCTGGGCAAAAGATTCCAAAGCCGATCTCTACCATTTTATTGGCAAAGACATCGTTTATTTCCACAGTCTGTTCTGGCCAGCCATGTTGGAAGGCTGTAACTACCGTAAGCCAACCAACCTGTTTGTCCACGGTTATATCACGGTTAACGGCACTAAGATGTCCAAGTCCCGTGGCACCTTCATCAAGGCCAGTACTTATCTGAAACACCTGGATGCAGACTGCCTGCGCTATTATTACGCGGCAAAACTCTCTTCCCGCATTGACGATATTGATCTGAATCTGGAAGATTTTGTTCAGCGTGTAAACAGCGATGTCGTTAACAAAGTGGTTAACCTTGCTTCACGCAATGCGGGCTTTATCAACAAGCGCTTTGGCGGCAAACTGGCGGAGCAACTCGCTGATCCTGCGCTATACCAGAAATTCGTCGATGCTGCACAGGGCATTGCAGACGATTTTACCAATCGTGAATTCGGCAAGGCGATCCGTGAAATGATGGCACTGGCCGATCTGGCTAACCGCTATGTTGATGAACAAGCCCCGTGGATTGTGGCGAAACAAGAAGGCCGTGATGCTGATCTGCAAGCAATCTGTTCAATGGGAATTAACCTGTTCCGCGTGCTGATGACTTACCTGAAACCTGTACTCCCGGCTTTGGCCACACGGGCAGAAGCCTTCCTGAATACTGAACTGACTTGGGATGGCATCCAGCAACCTTTGTTGAACCATGATGTTTCACCATTCAAGGCGCTGTTCAACCGCATCGAAATGGCGAAAATTGAAGCCATAGTTGCTGATTCAAAAGAGAGCATCGAGCCACAACAAACTGTAACAGGCCCGCTGGCAGATGATCCCATTCAGGACACCATTGCATTTGATGACTTTGCCAAGGTTGACCTGCGGATCGCCCTGATCAAACAGGCTGATTTTGTCGAAGGTTCAGATAAGTTACTGAAACTCACACTTGATCTCGGTGGTGAAACTCGCCAGGTCTTCTCTGGTATTCGTTCAGCCTATCCTGATCCCAAGGCGCTGGAAAACCGTCTGACAGTGATGGTTGCCAACCTTGCTCCACGCAAGATGCGCTTCGGTATTTCAGAAGGTATGGTGATGGCAGCAGGTCCTGGTGGAAAAGACATTTTCCTGTTAAGCCCAGACAGCGGTGCCCAACCCGGTATGCAGGTTAAATGATAGTGGCATATTTTTAATAGATATCATTAATTATCAATTAGATAACAAAGCGGGTTCCAAAAAAGACCCGCTTTTTAATGTGATGTATGGCACATTTATAATGTTAGTCGTATGATAAAAACCTCGTTATATTGAGGAATTATTGATTATGTCTTTCCAAAATGTGCTGATAACAGGTTGGCAATACCTGCGCGCATTCGCGCTGCTTTATTTGTGCCTGATCGCGGGGAATATCATTTCGGCACAACTTCCTTTCTCTCTCCCCGGCAGTATTATTGGCTTACTTCTCTTGTTTGGCTTACTCGCATCCCAAATTATTCCCTCACATTGGGTAAAACCAGGCTGTAGCCTGTTGATGAAACACATGACACTGCTCTTTTTGCCCATCGGGGTGGGGATCATGGATTATTACCCACAACTTAGCCAACAAATGCTCCCTATTCTCCTTTCTTGTATCGTTAGCACAGTGATTGTTATGGTCGTTGTTGCTTATAGTTCCCACTATATTCATCGTGAACGAGTCATTATCAGTGCTCGGCAAATGGAGACTAGCCAGACTGGTACTAAGCAGCAAGAACCCATCTCAACCCCCACAAATCCATCACAACCGTTATCACAAGAACCGGAAGAGAAAGAAAAATGTTAAGCCATATCTGGTGGTCACTACCATTAACTCTGATTGTATTTTACGGCGCTAAAAAACTGTCAGTGCGACTCAAACTGCCGATATTTAATCCGTTACTGATCTCAATGGCCGTTATCATTCCTCTGCTGTTGCTGACGCATACTCCTTACAAACACTATTTTGCCGGCAGCCGGATACTGAACGATGTGCTGCAACCTGCCGTTGTTGCACTGGCTTTTCCGCTGTATGAACAGCTACATCAAATCCGTGCCCAGTGGAAATCCATTATTAGTATCTGTTTTGTCGGCAGCATTGTCGCCATGGTTACGGGGACTGCCATCGCATTATGGGCAGGGGCTACACCGCAAATTGCGGCCTCTGTGCTCCCCAAATCCGTGACGACCCCAATCGCTATGGCTGTAGCCGATTCCATTGGTGGTATTCCCGCCATTAGTGCAGCTTGTGTCATTATGGTAGGGATTTTGGGGGCTATCTTTGGTCACAATCTATTTAACGCCCTGAAAATAAAAACCCCGTCGGCACGAGGGTTGGCAATGGGTACAGCATCTCATGCGGTGGGAACGGCTCGCTGTGCAGAAATGGATCATATTGAAGGGGCATACAGCTCACTGGCCTTAATGACCTGCGGCATTATTACCTCACTGATTGCCCCTTTTCTATTTCCCGTATTGCTGCATCTGTTTGGCTAATCATTTTATGGGTTACGGGTTACAAAATCGTAGCAAGAAAGTAAACAAATCCAACAAAATAGCAAAAATTTGATATAGGTTAATAAAATGATATCTTGTTTACACGAATTTCATTAATTATATGCTATTTATCACATTGCAAACCTGAACAGACGTCCTAGAATGACCTTCAATTAATTTGGAGATCATTCTATGCAAGTTCGTTTTCACGCTATCTGGGCAAAAATCACACCTGAACTGCAAAAAGCCCTCTTACCTTATATTGGCAATGACGATTTTCCCGCCATGCTGACCGCAGAGCAAGCGGCGTCAATTAAACAGCTCTGCGGATCAGACGATCAGGCGCTGGCATTAGCCTTATTACCACTTGCCGCAGCCTATTCCCGTGCGCCTATTTCCCATTTTTATGTTGGCGCAATTGTCCGGGGAGAAAGTGGCAATCTCTATTTCGGTGCCAATATGGAATTCGCTGGGGTTCCATTACAGCAAACTATCCATGCAGAACAATCCGCCATCACGCACGCTTGGTTGCGTGGTGAGAAAAAGTTGGTTGCCATCACCGTCAACTATTCACCTTGTGGCCATTGCCGACAATTTATGAATGAACTGAATAGTGGAACACAATTGGAAGTTTGCCTCCCCAGCCGGCCACCATTGACTCTGGCCGATTACCTGCCAGAAGCCTTTGGCCCGCGCGATTTAGCCGACACACCATTGTTGCTGGATGAGGTTAATCACGGCCATCAGTTAGCTAGCAGTGACGAATTGGTGCAGGCAGCACTGGATGCAGCGAACCGTAGCCATGCGCCTTATAGCCAATCCCATGCAGGCATTGCCCTACAAGATGAACAAGGGAAAGTTTATACCGGCCGTTATGCAGAAAATGCGGCATTCAACCCAAGTTTACCACCATTACAGGCAGCTCTGATTTTCATGAATATGGCAGGTGGCGATTGTCAATCCATCAAGCGAGCCGTTTTGGTGGAAGGCGAAAATAGCCATTTATCACAATGGAATGCGACAGAATGCACATTAACGGCTCTCGGCTGTACAAAAGCAGAACGGTATACATTTTGAAATGTGTATCATCCAATAACATTTTATTAGCCAATTCTGTATGTTATCTCTCATTTTTGCTCATGATAATCATATCTAAGTAACATTTACTGTACTTATTGTTTTTATCTTCTTAGGATCTATAGCCGATTTTGTTATTGATAAGTTCAAAGAGTAAGCATCATGGAACTGGAACACGAAAGTAAACGTCCTCTCTATATTCCCTACGCTGGCCCTATCTTGTTGGAATTTCCTCTGCTGAATAAAGGCAGTGCCTTTACAGAAGAAGAACGTAGTCATTTCAATTTACACGGCTTATTGCCGCAGGCCGTTGAAACAATAGAAGAGCAGGCCGAACGCGCCTACCGCCAATATTGCGATTTCAAATACGATATCGATAGACACATTTATTTAAGGAATATTCAGGACACCAACGAAACGCTGTTCTATCGTCTCCTTGATGCCCACTTAAGCGAAATGATGCCTATTATCTACACGCCAACTGTTGGTGAAGCGTGTGAACACTTTTCTGATATTTACCGCCGTGCCCGTGGCTTGTTTATCTCCTACCCAAACCGGGCTTACATTGATGATATGCTGCAAAATGCCACCAAGCAGAATGTAAAAGTTATCGTTGTTACCGATGGTGAGCGCATTCTTGGTCTGGGTGATCAGGGGATCGGCGGCATGGGTATTCCTATCGGTAAACTGTCGCTGTATACCTCCTGTGGCGGGATCAGCCCTGCTTATACCCTGCCTGTGGTTCTGGATGTAGGAACCAATAACCCACAGCGCCTCAATGACCCTCTGTATATGGGCTGGCGTCATCCACGCATTACTGGCAAAGAGTACGATGAATTTGTCGATGAGTTTATTCAGGCTGTGAAACGTCGCTGGCCTAACGTACTGCTGCAATTTGAAGATTTTGCCCAGAACAACGCCATGCCGCTGTTGAACCGCTATCGCGATGAGCTTTGCTGCTTCAATGATGACATCCAGGGCACCGCAGCGGTTGCTTTAGGTAGCCTGATTGCCGCCAGCCGGGCCGCCGGCCGCCAGTTGAAAGACCAGACCGTGGCATTCCTCGGTGCCGGCTCTGCGGGCTGTGGTATTGCAGAGCAGATCATTGCCCAAATGAAATCTGAAGGATTGAGTGATGAACAAGCTCGTGCCCGCGTGTTTATGGTTGACCGCTTTGGCCTCCTCACTGACAAGCTGCCAAACTTACTGGATTTCCAAAGTGCATTGGTACAGAAAAGCACCGTCTTGCAATCGTGGGATGTCACCCGCGATTCTCTCTCATTGATGGACGTGGTTCGCAATGCCAAACCTACGGTTCTGATTGGTGTTTCTGGTCAATCTGGTCTATTTACCGAAGGGATCATCCGTGAAATGCACAAACATTGTGAACGTCCTATCGTGATGCCGCTGTCCAACCCAACATCACGAGTGGAAGCTCGCCCGGAAGACATCATCAACTGGACGGAAGGCAAAGCATTGGTCGCTACAGGAAGCCCGTTTGCACCAGTAAAATATGACGGTCAGGAATATCCAATCGCACAATGCAACAACTCCTATATCTTCCCGGGGATCGGCTTAGGTGTTATCGCTGCCGGTGCCAAACGTGTTACCGATGATATGTTGATGGCGGCCAGCCGCGCATTAGCGGAGTGTTCACCGCTGGCGCAAACAGGCTCAGGCCCATTGTTGCCACTGATTGATGACATCCAGGGTGTTTCCCGCAAAATAGCCAAAGAAGTAGCAAAAAAAGCCCAAATTCAAGGCGTAGCGATTGTTACATCGGAAGATGCGTTGGATGAAGCGATTGAGCGCAATTTCTGGAAACCAGAATATCGCGTGTATAAACGCACTTCATTCTGATATTGGTAATAAATAAGCCTGCTAATAATATTGGCAGGCTTGAAAAGTAATCAAATAATAATCTGGTCAGATAAATCATAAATAATGGCTTTATATTTTTTTAATTGAATCAATTTAGTGCCGATATGCCCCCCCAAAACTTGCTTCGATATTTCAAGTCAAGTAGCCTTTACGGCATTGGCTCATCAGCACATATAAGGCAAACAAAAATCATGTGGAAGCGCTTGATTACGGGTTTCATTTTTATCATTGCGGTTCTTATACTGGCAGCCATTATGCTTGACCGTTGGGTTAGCTGGAAAACCGCTCCTTACATTTTTGATGATGTCAGGCAACTGCCTGAGCGAGAAGTCGGTATGGTACTCGGCACATCCAAATATTATAAAACCGGTACATATAACCAATATTATCTCTATCGGATCCAGGGCGCGGTTAACGCTTACAACAGCGGTAAAGTCAAATACCTGCTATTGAGCGGAGATAACGCCCAGCATAGTTATAATGAGCCAATTACCATGCGAAAGGATTTGATCAAGGCAGGAATTCCGGCCAGTAATATTGTGATGGATTTTGCCGGTTTCAGAACATTGGACTCAGTTGTCAGAACCCGTAAGGTCTTTGATACCAACGATTTTACTATCATCACTCAGCGCTTCCACTGCGAACGGGCCTTGTTTATCGCTATGCATTTTGGTATAGAAGCACAATGTTATGTGGTTCCCTCTCCCAAGAATATGATGACGATCCGTCTCAGGGAAGTATTGGCTCGTCTCGGTGCCTTGACTGATCTCTATATTTTAAAACGTGAACCGCGCTTTTTAGGCCCATTAATGCCTATCCCTGCGCCACATACCATACCAACAGGAATTCAAGGTTACCCTGCGGTATCGCCAGCGGAGTTACAGGAATTAGAAAGGAAGCCACAAAGGAAATCAGAATAGATAAAAGTGGCAGTTTACCGACAAACTTATATCCCCGCCCGCATTGGGCGAGGGTTTACGGCGGATTTCTCTAAACCTTACCTGCCAATTTTGCTGTTAAGCTGCGCCAGAGCTTTTCCATCGGTCCCTGAGAATAACGTTTCAGCCACCAGCAAGCAAACCCAATATTCAATACCCAGATAAAGGGAATAAATGCCATTAACTCCAAACGGCTAAACTGCCCAAATAACTCAAAGCGATAAAAAAGTGTGGTGCAAATCAGTGTTTGCAACACGTAACTACTCAGTGCCATTTTTCCGACCTGCCGGAGCCAAAACGTGATTTTCCAACGCGAAATGGCAGGCCAGAATCCATAAATCAATGCGATATAAGCCAATGCCAGCAACGGTGTTGCCAGTTCAGTAATGGTGTAACGGACAGTCCAGGATGCAAAATAACTGTAGGGATATAAGTATTGTATCGACAAAGCAATACCCTGAATTGCCATGCCAGCCGGGATCAGACATAGCGCCAAACGGCGGTAATGCTTATGGCTAAACTCCCCTTTTAACCAACCATTACGCAGTAACATCGCGCCACAAAGCATGACTCCGATTAATTGCCAGCCATATTGCACAATCACCACTATCATCGCCCCGCTTATCTGACGAATACGGTATTCTATGGCCAATAATCCACCATACATTTTCCAGTAGCTTTCATAAGAAATATCTTCCAGTGTAGGCTGCCAGAATGCATTATTTTCCCCTAAGGGAAACAGCCCCAGAAGGTAAAACATCATTACGCCGAATAAATAGAACGTCGCCGCTGTACCAAACAACTTTTGACGGGTATTGATAAAACGCCATGCCAATAAGCCAACAACGCCATATAGCAACAAAATGTCACCATCCCATAGCAAAACTCCATGCAACAAACCAATAACAGCCAAAACCAGTAACCTGGAAATATTCCAGTCCCGTCCCCGCTGCCGAAGCAATTCGAGTGATGCTCCGAACAACAGCGTCAAGATAAACAGGAATTTTCCCTGAGTAAAGGTACTCAAGACAGACCATGTCATCACATCAGAGAACGAGACTGAATCTTTATAAAACAAATTCATGGACGCTGCATACGGCAAAGCAAAACTGGAAATGTTCAGCAACAATATTCCCAAAATGGCAACACCACGCACACTATCAAGTACTTCAATTCTCTGACACATTACCCCATTACAACTCTGTTTCATGATAATAGAAATTCATCATGATAAATGCAGATGACGCACGGCACGCAGGAATTCCTGCCGTGTATTCTGGCTGGTTTTAAATAACCCTCCCAGAGAAGTCGTCGTCGTCGTACTGGTCGCATCACGAATGCCGCGCGCTTTCACGCAATAATGAACAGCATCAATGGAAACAGCGACGTTATTTGTGCCAAGCAGGGTTTGTAATGCAATCAGGATCTGCTGTGTTAAGCGTTCCTGCACTTGTGGGCGCTGTGCAAAAAACTGGACAATCCGGTTAATCTTCGACAAACCAATGACCTTATCCTTAGGAATATAAGCAACCGTGGCTTTGCCATCAATAGTGACAAAATGGTGTTCACAAGTGCTGGTCATCGTAATATCACGCACGGTCACCATTTCATCCACTTTCATTTTATTTTCTATCAGCGTAATTTTCGGGAAATTGTTATAGTCCAACCCTGAGAATATCTCATCCACATACATTTTGGCGATACGACCGGGCGTATCTGCCAGACTGTCATCACTCAAATCGAGATTTAACAGCTTCATAATTTCTGTCATGTGTGCCTTAATGCGTACCTTACGCACCTCTGGCTCCAAAGTTTGTTCACGCAATGGGGTTTCAAGACCACGCTCAGCCAGTGCCGAATGCACCAGTGCAGCTTCTGTACTTAAGGATGACATCAGTTTCTCCAGGGTAAATATTTTCGTTACTTGACGGGAAATCAGGGCGCTTATTTTACGCAGATATCAGCGAATGTAATACCACACAATATCGACTTTATTTATCTTGTTCTACGCATATACCAATCCAACTTCAAGATGCGTGTTATATTTCCCCGTGCAGCGGGGAGATATAAGGCTCTGCGCCGTCTTGCGGATTGCAACTTGAAGTTTATCGAGTATATATCGTATACGCGAGCGCATAACTATACCCGTACATCATCAATGCACCAAATCAGGATGGTTCACGATAGGTATTGGTGCGATAAAATACCAGTAAACCGGCAATGAGCAACCCAATAAATGCGATATACAAAGCAGGTTCTAATTTGCCTGTCAGCCATGTCGAAGTCGCGGATAACATTGGCCCTACCAATTGCCCCAGCGCATAGCCCGTGGTCAGCAATCCCGCCATATAACGGGCATGATTGGGCGCCAATTCACGGCCATACTGTAAAGCAAGCTGTACCACACACATAAATCCACCGCCTATCAGCAATGCCCCAATCATCAAACCACCAATGCCCGGTAATATTTCCACAATCAGGATGCCGAGTGCCTGGAGCCATAACGTAACCGCCAGACGGATTCGGGATGTTGATACATTACGCAACAAAATTCCCAGCATGATGCCAACGACCGACGCACCGCCAAATATTGGCCAGACAAATTGGGCAAACAAGCTATCAGGAAAACGCGCTGCCGCCATTTGGGAAAGAAACGTCGCAGGCAAAATATAGCCGAATCCAGCCAGGCTATAACACCACACCAATCGCTTGATTTCCGGTGTCAGGCTCAGTGTTTCGCCCGCCGTCTGCGGACGGTGTAATTCACCGCTGCGGGGCAGATAGCGACTGACGTAAACACTGAATAACAGCGCCAAAATACCATATAACATCCACGCACTGGCTGCGCTCATCTGCCAGGATTGGATGCCAATTGCCAGCATACCACTAATAAAAATCCCCACGCCTGTCCCTGAGAAAACGGCTGCACTCAACCCCGGACGACTCAATTTTGCCAATTCATCATTCGCCCATGCAGCTACCAATACCAACGTCCAACCACTGGCCCAACCTATAAAAAAGCGGGCAATACTATGCAATATCGGTCCATCCAACAAGGCAGAAAGCAGGGTGATAATGACGGCTCCCCACAAACCGCTCCACAAACGGCATTCCACAAAACGTGGCGCCCGCATGGCATCATAAGAACCCGCCAGATAGCCGAGGTAATTGAATGCGGCGACTATCCCCGCACTCGTTAATGTGAGTTGTGATTCAGCAATCATCAATGGCACTTGTGGGGTAAAAGTGAAGCGTCCTATTCCCATTGCAACAACCAAAGCGAGAAAACCGCTTAATGCAATCTGAACAGCTTGATAATTACGATGAAGAGATGTAACCGTTTGATTTTTCATAGTGATTAAAGAGTAATGAAATTAATTGGTTGGGGGCATTATTTAGTTATAACAAACCATAAATATAATATACATCTTTTCTTAACAACCCTCTCTGTGGCAGTCACCACTGCCTGTCATTCCCCATCAATGCAATCTTTGCCATAATGCATCCAATACAAGAATAAACACTTGTCCGCAATTTGCGGCATATAGGGAGTTTCTTATGGATCACTGTCATACCTCAGACTTAATCTCTCTTGAGCAAGCACTGGAAACATTACTGACACACACCGTTCCCCTTACTGCAACTCCTCTGATCACGACAGAAACCATTAACCTGACCGAATCTATGGGCAGAATTACCGCCACTGATATCGTTTCCCCGATCAACGTCCCCTCGTTTGATAACTCAGCAATGGATGGTTATGCGATTCGCCTGGCAGATCTTAACGAAAACCATATCTTACCCGTGGCAGGCAAAGCGCTGGCAGGTATGCCGTTTCAGCAGGAATGGCCGAACGGCAGTTGTATCCGCATTATGACCGGTGCTCTCATTCCTTTTGGCGCTGATGCCGTTGTGATGCAAGAACAAACGGAGGCTACCGAAATGGGAATTCGCTTCACCCATCCGGTAAAACCGGGGCAGAACATTCGCACCATTGGGGAAGATATCAGCCAAAATGCGGTGGTATTACCAAAAGGGATCAAGCTCTCCACAGCACAATTAGCGCTGATTGCTTCACTAGGCATTGCAACGGTTGATGTTGTCCGCAAGCTGAAAGTTGCCATTTTTTCTACCGGTGACGAGTTACAAGCCATCGGTGAACCCTTACAGGCAGGCCAAATTTACGATACCAACCGGTTTGCTATTCGCCTGATGCTGGAAAAACTGGAGTGTGAAATCATCGATCTTGGCGTAATCCGCGATGATCCTGAAGCCTTGCGCCGGGCCTTTATTGAAGCAGATAAACAAACTGATTTAGTGATCAGTAGCGGTGGCGTTTCTGTTGGTGAAGCGGATTACACCAAACAGATTTTAGACGAAACAGGAAAAATCAGTTTTTGGAAACTCGCCATCAAACCGGGTAAACCTTTCGCCTTCGGTAAATTGGAAAATGCCTGGTTCTGCGGCTTGCCTGGCAACCCGGTATCAGCCGTGCTCACGTTCTACCAATTGGTACAACCGTTGATTGCCCACCTATCGGGTTTTACTGCATGGCAATCACCTATGCGTCTCACGGCCAGGACGACGACACCTTTGAAAAAATCCCCCGGCAGGCTGGATTTCCAACGTGGTATTGCTTCACTTAATGAACAGGGTGAATTAGAAGTGCAAACTACGGGGCATCAAGGCTCCCATATATTTAGTTCATATAACTTCGGCAACTGTTTTATTGTGTTGGAACGGGAACGTGGGCATGTTGCTGCTGGTGAAACCGTGCAAATCGAGTTTTTTAACTATTTATTAAAAAATAAATAGTTAAAAAACCAATAACCGAAAAACCAATAACCGAAAAACCAATCATAAGAAGATAGTGAAAAATGGCGGTCGAACTTACTGATGAAGAAACCTTGCGTTATAACAGACAAATTGTCTTACGTGGTTTCGATTTCGACGGACAGGAAACATTAAAATCAGCCAACGTGTTGATAGTGGGTGCTGGCGGGCTGGGTTGCGCCGCTTCCCAGTATCTTGCGGCGGCGGGTATTGGGACAATGACCCTGCTGGATTTTGACACGGTTTCCCTTTCCAATCTGCAACGGCAGATCCTCCACCGCGATGAGCGCATTGGTATGGCAAAAGTGCATTCCGCCGCGCGAACCCTGCGGGAGATCAATCCACACATCACTATCAATCCCATTGAAGGGCTATTGGATGATCCGGCGTTAGATGAATTAATCAGCCAACATGAAATTGTACTCGACTGTACAGATAATGTTGCCATTCGTGAACAACTCAATCGCCTGTGTTATGGCCGTAAGATAACATTGGTTTCGGGTGCTGCGATCCGCATGGAAGGCCAGCTTTCTGTCTTTACTTACCAACCGGAAACGCCCTGTTACCGTTGCCTGAGCCGCTTGTTTGGTGAAAACAGCCTGACTTGTGTTGAAGCAGGTGTCATGGCGCCATTGGTAGGAACTATCGGTTCATTGCAGGCAATGGAAACCATTAAGCTATTGACTCAATACGGGCAAACCTGTCACGGCAAAGTATTACTTTTTGATGCAATGACAATGCAATTTCGCCAAATAACATTGCTGCAAGATCCCTTATGTGAAGTTTGCCAGTCACAATGAATATGTCGTTGGAAACTTACTTCTGATAAAGAAACATCCAGCCCAATTAAGCCGGATGTTTCTCTTCCAATACAAAAAGCTTACCCGACAATCCCCTGACTTCTCAGATACTCATCATAAGTACCTTTAAAATCAATCACCTTGTCGGATTTAATTTCTAAAATACGGCTAGCCAATGAACTCACAAAAGCACGGTCATGGGAGACAAAAATCAGCGTTCCCTGGTAAAGTTCCAGCGCCAGGTTCAAAGATTCGATAGATTCCATATCCAGGTGGTTAGTTGGTTCATCCATCACCAGAATATTAGGCTTGTGCATCATCAGTTTGCCAAACAGCATCCGGCCTTGTTCACCACCGGAAAGCACACCCACTTTCTTCTTGATATCATCCTGCCCAAACAACAAGCGACCAAGAATACTGCGTACTGCCTGCTCATCATCGCTTTCGCGCTTCCATTGGCTCATCCACTCAAACACCGTCATATCACAGTTAAAATCACTGGCATGATCCTGTGCATAATAGCCAATCGTGCTATTTTCAGACCATTTAATGGTGCCGCTATTTGGCGTTTCCTCACCAATCAGTGTCTTCAGGAGGGTCGTTTTACCGATACCGTTTTCACCAATTACCGCCATCTTTTCGCCGACTTCTATCAGCATATTTAGATTTTTAAACAGTGGGTTGTTATCGTATCCCTTGGTCAATGCCTCCAACTCCAGCGCATTGCGGAACAGTTTTTTCTCTTGTTCAAAGCGGATATAAGGATTCTGACGGCTGGAAGCCTTCACCTCTTCCAACTGGATCTTATCAATCTGACGGGCACGGGAAGTCGCCTGTTTAGACTTGGAAGCATTAGCACTGAAACGGCTAACGAATGCCTGCAAGTCAGCAATTTGCGCCTTTTTCTTGGCATTATCGGCCAGCAGACGTTCACGCGCTTGCGTTGCAGCAATCATATACTCATCATAGTTGCCAGGGAACAAGCGCAGATCGCCATAGTCCAGATCGGCCATATGTGTGCATACCGTATTCAGGAAATGACGGTCATGGGAAATGATGATCATCGTGCTGTTACGTTCGTTGAGCACTTGCTCCAACCAGCGGATAGTGTCGATATCCAGGTTGTTAGTTGGCTCATCGAGCAGCAAGACATCAGGATTGGAAAACAGGGCTTGTGCCAGCAATACGCGCAATTTCCAGCCCGGAGCCACTGCACTCATCAAGCCATAATGCTGTTCAACGGGAATGCCGACCCCCAACAACAATTCGCCGGCACGCGCTTCTGCACTGTAACCTTCCATCTCACCATAAGCGACTTCCAGATCTGCGACGCGATAGCCATCTTCTTCGCTCATTTCTGCCATCGCATAAATACGGTCACGCTCCTGTTTGACCTCCCACAGCTCCTTATGCCCCATGATGACGGTATCCAGCACGGTATATTCTTCGAAAGCAAACTGATCCTGACGCAACTTACCCAAACGCTCATTAGGATCAAGGCTGACATTACCGGAAGTTGGGGTTAAATCCCGGCCCAAGATTTTCATGAAAGTAGATTTGCCTGCCCCATTCGCCCCAATCAAACCATAGCGGTTACCGTTGCCGAATTTGACAGAAATATTTTCAAACAGTGGCTTACTGCCAAACTGCATAGTGATGTTGTTTGTACTTAACACAACTGTTGCTCTTAAAGTGGATAAAAAGGGAAATGTAAAATCGATAGCCGCGCATTATGCCACAACAGAAGAAAAGTATCGCCAGAATGCGTTACCCACGTTTAAAATTAGGCCATCACCTCACATAACACACTGAATATTAATCATTTTTTCATAAAATAAACTAATCTATTGGACAGAGAAATATAGAATAGAAACCGGTACTGTTATAAACTTTCCGATATTATTTTACAAATCAACAAATTGATATATCGGAAAAACACAATGCAAAAAGTAAGATGGGGTATTATAGGTTGTGGTGATGTAACAGAAGTAAAAAGTGGCCCAGCTTTTTATAAATTGGAGAATTCAGAATTAGTCGCCGTCATGCGGCGCAATGCAGATTTAGCAAGGCAATGGCAATTGTCCCTCCACGGGTGAATCTGCCGCTCGCACCAGTTGGGTTATGGATGAAGTATTAAAAGAATATCGGGCTACTGCAAATATTATTTCCTAAATAGCTTGGTGTTACTGTTTAAAAACATGAAGAGTAAACCAACTAATAAAATAACCATCAAAGTATAACTTTTGATGGTTTTAATATATATTCTTTTTATTCACAAGGTAATTACCATCGTTCTGCTGGCTTCTTGATACCCTTCCCTGATATAAAAACGTATCGCATCAACATTGTGGGATAATACACTCAGTTCAAGGTGTGAATAATGGTTTTCTTGCGCCCACTTTTTCATACCAGCCAGTAACTTCTGACCAACTCCAAGGTTTCTGGCATCCTGACTTACCATCAAGTCAAAAACATAACCATAAGTTCTCGGCACCAGGCAATTGAAGAGAGGTGTTTTTTGCTCCTGGGCAATAGCAAAACCTTTAATATTGCCATTCCCATCTTCCGCAACCAGTAAATGAAACTTATCGTTATTGATATTGGAAACAATAAAATCTCTGTCTTGTTCAGCCGCCTGCATTCTATCCGGCTGTAACGCCGCCATTTCACTAAACAATATGCTATAAAGAGATAAAATAGCCTCAATATCCTGCATAGTAGCCGCTCTTATTATCATTAGGTTCTCTCGATCACTTTCAGTTAGTATAAATTTCAATCAATAGAATTGATGTAATTATTAAAACGGTCAAGTATCAGGTGATAAAGCTGGATTTTGTTCAACATTTGCTAACAAGCATACAACTGATAATACTGTTGAGTTATATCTGTTTCACTGCGAAGATGGCGACCTTAAATAACATGTTGTAACTGAGGTTTCTTTAAAATGTCTCTTTCCAAGCATCGGGCAGCTTCTTTTTCACTGCTTCCTGTGATTTTATTGTTACTGTCAATGACATCAATTCAAGCCGGAGCTTCACTGGCTAAAACAATATTTCCTGTCATTGGTGCACCCGGTGTCACAGCCCTGAGACTTGCATTAGGCACGATTATCCTATTTCTGATTTTTAAACCGTGGCGGTTAACGTTTCAGCGTTCTTCATTGCTCCCGCTTTTTGCCTACGGCATTTCTTTGGGGGCAATGAACTACCTGTTCTATATGTCCTTATCCCGAATTCCGCTCGGCATTGCCGTTGCACTTGAGTTTACCGGACCTTTAGCAGTAGCCATGTTTTCTTCCCGCCGTCCTCTGGATTTTCTCTGGATTGCCCTGGTTATTGCCGGGTTAAGCGTCCTGCTGCCAATCGGAAATAGTGTCAATACACTCGATCCTATCGGTATGTTGTACGCATTGGGAGCCGGTGTTTTTTGGGCGCTTTATATTATCTTTGGGCAACGTGCTGGAGCGGGCTATGGAGCCGCAACAGTTTCTATCGGTTCACTCATTGCTGCCTTTATCTTCTTCCCAATCGGGTTAATACAGACTGGCCCTGAACTCCTGTTCGATGCTTCTTTACTACCGATTGCCCTGGGGATCGCCATTTTATCCACCGCCTTTCCTTACACTCTGGAGATGATTGCCCTTACTCGTTTACCAGCCAAAACATTCGGGACATTAATGAGCCTTGAACCTGTATTGGGAGCATTATCAGGCATCATTTTTCTTAATGAACATTTGGCAATGAGTCAGTGGGTTGCCCTTTTCTGTATTATTTGTGCGTCCATAGGCTCCACTTCAACCATTAAGCGAAAAACTAAAATAGAAAAAGTAGAATAACGACTTTAAAAATACGGGGATGATTTATTGAAACCGGAGAAATATTTTTCTCCGGTTTTTTATTTTCATAAATTATCAAAATGTTACCGACCAACACAATAACTATCAATTCAATAGAGGTAATCAATATGACTTCCGACAGATGATCAACTAAATTTATTCTATCTAATGAGATAACTCATTACTCAGAATTAAGGAGATATTATTATGAATACCGCGAAATTACTCAAAACCCAACCTTCTGGCCTGATTTATACCCGAAACAATCTTGATGAAGGTATTAAACAGAGAACGATTACTACCTTAAATCATATGGTGAGCCAATTTATCGACCTATCCATGCTGACTAAACAGGCTCACTGGAATATGCGTGGCCGCAATTTCATTGCCATTCATGAAATGTTGGATAATTTTCGTAATGCCGTCACAGAACACCTTGATATATTTGCAGAACGAGCTGTTCAATTAGGAGGAACCGCGCTGGGCACGGTTCAGGAAGTGTATAAACGTACCACCCTGAAAAGCTACCCAACTGATATTCACGATGTACAGGATCATCTAAAGGTGCTGGCCGATCGCTATGCGGTGGTTGCTAATGATATCCGTCAGGCGATCATTGATGCGGAAGATGAAGACACTGCGGATATGTTTACCGCAGCATCCCGTGATCTCGACAAATTTTTATGGTTTATCGAAGCAAATATTGAGCAGTAAAATAAAAATATTATTCCTCGTAATTAAGTTAAGGCCACATCAGTGGCCTTTTTAACATCAGTGTCCATTATTGATGGAAAAAACATTAAAAAAAGCAGTTATACCCTTAAAAACCCCACAAACCTTTAAAAAAATCATTTTTCTCTCTATAATCCCTGTTTGATTCAAAAATAAACATGAGGATTCTATTAGATGGATAACGAAGTTAAAGATTCTAACGGCGCATTACTGGATGACGGCGACTCAGTGCAGGTTATTAAGGACCTGAAAGTTAAAGGCACTTCCAAGACACTGAAACGCGGCACACTGATCAAAAACATCCGCCTGACCCACCGTGAAGACGAGATTGAATGTAATGCCGATAAAATTAAAGGATTAGTCTTGAAAACCTGCTTCCTGAAAAAAGTAGATAAATAACGATTATAAATCCATTTTTGCTTAAAGGATAAATAATATTAACTATTATATTATTTATCCTTTTTATACCAATCCAACTTCAGTTTTGTTGAACAGTAATTTCAAGAGGTTGTAAGTTCAAGCCCAGGTTTTTAGTTTTGGACATATCCCGTCATTATTAAGGCACTGGTGTCTTCAATAGTGACGGGCATTAAGAGCAATATAGAATCTGGTTTTAGGATAAAAAATGAATTTACTTATTGAAGATGTATTGGAACATAAAGGCAAGATAAAACAATTTGCCTCAGGTAATAAAAATAAAATCATCAAATTGGAATATTGATACAGCGCAATTGAATAAATAACTCATCCTTGAGTTATTTATTTCTTTTCTGCTGGCACCTTTGGCCGTTCGATGGGAAATACCGGCAACGCATTCAATAAACGTGAACCATAACGTTTGGTGAATAACCGATTGTCATAAATCACTACATCACCATAACACTCATGGCTGCGAATTAGCCTCCCCACTTGTTGGATCAAGTTAAAGGAAGCGCTGGGTAAACTCTGTACTTCAAATGGATAACGTTTTAAAGATTTCAACCATGCGCTTTCAGTAATGATCACCGGATTAGTCACGGGAGGGAATGCAATTTTATGGATATGGACTTGTGAAAGATAATCACCTTTTAGATCCAATCCTTCTGCAAATGACTGCAATCCAACCAGAACGCTGGTTTGTCCCTCATCAATTCGCTTGCAATGTGTTTCTACCAATCGATAACGAGGCTGATCACCTTGTACCAATAACACCAACCGCAAGTCTGTAACGAAAGTCAGGAACCCTTCCATTGCTCGTTGGCTGCTAAAAAGTACCAACATTCCCCGATGTTTCCCTGCCATCACCTGAGAACGAAAATAGCGCGACATTTCCTCAAGATGCTGCATTTCATTTTGAATGGTCGGTTCCTGTGTCATTTGAGGAATGACTAAACGCCCTTGACGTACATGTTTAAAAGGCGATGACAGGCTGATAAAACGATCACCATGATTTTCGTGTAATCCGGTAAGTTCCTGAATGCGGGAAAAGCTATTTAGTGAACACAACGTGGCCGATGTCACTATAATATGGGGGATAGTACGCCATAGTATCTGAGTTAATTGTTCGCTGACCCGAATGCCTGCACAATGAAGATAGAGATGTGATTGATTTTTCTCATTGCGTCGCGTTAACCATTTGGATATCGGCGCATGGGAAGATTCTTCTTGTGAAGCCAAACGCCACAGTTTTGTCATATTCTCAAAATAGCCTAACGTTCGGCTGGCTTGCAAAATAGCACGATGCAAACGGACAATATCTTGTCTGGCAGTCTGATGATCACCCAAATCATTCAAAATCGCTTCAGCCAACCCACGTAATCCATCAGTGAGTTTAAATAATTGCTGGCAACATAGCAGTAAACTCTCCGGTAACTTTCCCAGTTCGAACAGGTATTCTTCCGCTTCGCCACGCGAAGGCAATAGCGCCTGTGTTATCTCCGCCAATTCCTTAAAGCATTCACGGATTGTTGCACAATGGGTCTGTAATCGGGGGATATTTGCCAAAGCAGGAGGTTTTGTCGGCCGAAATTGAACCAGGTATTGTTCTACATGATGGATAAATGTATCTAACTGCCCATTAAACTGGAATAAGGTTATTTCCCCTTCAACTTCCAGTGCATCCCTTGCCACTTCGGGAATATGGTGCCCTTCATCCAGAACCAACAGCAGATTTTTTGCCTCCGGTAAAACCGATCCACTTTCCAGCGCAGCCATAACCAAAGAGTGATTGGCAACGATGACATCTGCATCTTCAATTTCCCTGCGGGCAAGGAAAAATGGGCAACGATGGTAAAACTGGCAATTGCGGGCCAGGCAGTTCACTTTATCCGTACTGATTTTTGCCCATAGTGGATCCGCCAGTGCCAGTTTATGGTGATCACGTAAGCCATCCCAGGCAAACGTTGTATAATCACTGCGCAATCGGCGACATAATTCCCGCTCTTCACTATTAGCAATTTCAGTCTGGTCTTCGACCAGAAACATCAAATCAATCTGCTCGCCTTCCTCAGCACAAATGGCCTCCAAATTACGCGGACAAACATAACGCGCCCGACCAAAAGCGCCCGTAAATTTCAGGTCAGGAATAATCTTACGCAGCAGCGGTAAATCCTTGCCGTAAATTTGATCTTGTAAGGCAACATTGGCTGTACTGACTACCAATGGTTTCTGTTCTGCCCGACTGATGGCAATCCCGGGGAGCAGATATGACAACGTTTTCCCTACTCCCGTTGGCGCTTCTATCACCAAATGTCGCCCCTCTTCATCCGCCAATGTCTTTGCAACCTCGGCAATCATTTGACGTTGCGGAGCGCGTGGAATGAAACCATCAATATGGGTAGATAATGATTTATACCACTGACTAATCTGACTTTTTACTGAACTAGAAAGTGCCATGAGTTTTACTGCTTAAAAATTGGAGAGCTATTTTTTTCATCATACTTCTGTCTTTACTATTCAAACGCATAAGCGCAATTTGGTAAGGAATAATTTTCCCATAGAACTGATCTCAAATCAGCTTTATATGATCATTCCTGCGAAGCGGTTTCCAGTCTTTTTACTCTCAATGCAAGAAAATCGGTTATCGCTTGTCTGGAATGCAGAAGCCGATATACTTTTGACTTTTTATAACCGTTATAACTCGTTATTAAAACCTTATTGGAGACAGAGATGAAAAAAATCCTGCTCATTATCATCATATTATTTTCCATCGGCTCAATTGGCGGGATCTTTCTGGCAGGGATGAATATATATACCCGCTCAACCACACCAGCCGAAGCACCACAACAGGCTCAGCAGGAAAATGCGCCAACAGGGCAGCAATAAATACATTGGCTTGTATCGTAACACCCGATGAGGAAGCTCATGAAAAATGAATATTTTGTCAGTTCACAATGGTTAAACGAACATCGCCATGATGAGAATATCGTTGTCGTTGATGCCAGTGCCCCAATGCCTACCCAATCCATCAATTATCACCAGCTTTGGTTAGAGAAACACATTCCGGGCGCACAATTTTTTGATCTGGATGAGGTCGCTAATCTACAAATCAACCTGCCTCACATGTTGCCGGAGCCGGAAACCTTTCGTCAGGCTGTTAGCAAAATGGGCATCAGTGAAAATCATCTGGTGATAATTTACGATCAAGGCAATATGTTTTCCGCCCCACGGGCATGGTGGACATTTAAAATTTTTGGGGCTCATCATATCCGTATTCTTGCAGGGGGCTTACAAGGCTGGCAGCAAGCCGGTTATCCACCCGAATCAGGTAAAGTTATTCGCTCTCCCGAAGTTTTCAATATCCAGTTTGCCCCTGAAAAAGTCTGTTCTCAGGCACAGATCCTTGATGCTATCCGTAACAATGTCGCGGTACAATTTGTCGATGCCAGGGCAGAAGACCGTTTTCAGGCAAAAGTGCCGGAACCCCGTCCAGGTCTGAGAATGGGGCACCTGCCCGGCGCTAAAAATGTTCCGTGGACAGCCCTGATTGATAACGGGAGCTATAAGCCACAAGAAGAAATTGCAGCAATATTCCGCAAACAGGGCATTGATTTAAGCCAACCCATAATTACCAGTTGTGGTTCTGGTATGACAGCCGCAATTTTAGTCCTGGGGCTTGATATGATTGGTCATAAAGAAGCGGGATTATACGATGGCTCCTGGGCTGAATGGGGCGCTGATGCTTCACTTCCATTAGAAAAATAGGTTATTGACAATAATAAAGAGCAAGAAAGAGCATCAAAATAATATGCCCTTTCTTGTATTCTTGGTTAGAAATTTTAGGGTATACAAACAGAACAATTGCTGTTATTTCCCGGCAGAATCCATTTAGCGAGGATTCCGGCGATCAGACCAAAGATAATCCATGACAGGATACCCATATACCAATCCAGGCTTACTTTTTTATCCCCTCAGATTTGGAATAAGAATATGATTAAAAAACTGAAATGCATTGTCTTCTGCCGCTATATCGTTTGGGAAATTTAGATTCGGAGATAAATACCGCAAGTGATAATATAGCCACTTACATAAACTAGAATTAGAAAATTCGCTTACTTCCCACAAACGTTTCATCATATTTATAGTGTTATCGTCAAATGCAGATGCGTCTAAGAGATGAAGTCTAGTGACAAGACGGAGACGATTAACAGTGCCAATAACAGCATTAGATAGATTACGATTACTTAATATGCTGGTGTCTATAAAGTGCAAATATAATACTTCAAAATCTTCATTTCCGATATTTAATAACTGGTTAGTTCCATTTTCTAATGGCATGATATTATCAATAATTTCTATCGTAGAGTTATCCCCTCTTGGGGTAAATAATTTCCTTCTCAGGTATTGCATCTGACTATTTTCAGGTAATCCATTAGTTTCTATCCCTACAGTATAAAAACCACTCCCTCTGGGATTTTCAACTTGCCTAATCCTATTTTCAACTATGGCGTGCCTGAACACGGCTACATAGTCATTGCTTGAGCTTGCCATTGATCCGCTTGATGTTGCAGGAGGGGTGACCAGATTCATTTGCCTTGGCCCTCCACTACTGAACCGGCTGCCAAACGCTTCACTAAACTCACCTGACTGTTGGCCCAACCGCCTCATGCTGCGGCTAAGACCGCCAATGACACTGGTCCCCAGACTGAGCGCCCCCAGTCCCAGAGAAACCCAGCCGAGAATTGCCGAGACCCGGGGGTTGCTGTCTTCTGTGGCCGCACTGGCAATCCCGGTCACATCCGCGATAATCCCCGCGAGAATGGCGGCATCACCCGCCAGTGAGGCCCCACCGGTGGGGATAGCCATCGCCAGCCCAATCACCAGCCCGATGGCGCCGCCAATAATCCCAAAAATACTGCCCAGACTGAGATGCCCCGTCGGGTCAATATGATTGATCGGATCACCGAGGCAGTAGGCA
Source organism: Xenorhabdus griffiniae (assembly GCF_001028135.1). Classification (GTDB taxonomy): domain Bacteria; phylum Pseudomonadota; class Gammaproteobacteria; order Enterobacterales; family Enterobacteriaceae; genus Xenorhabdus; species Xenorhabdus bakwenae. Next base: position 5,627 of record NZ_LDNM01000010.1, on the reverse strand, counting down.
TACGGATTGAGTCCCCCGGCACCAAATGGACTCCAGCTATCAGGGGCATTAAAACGCATCAAAACAGGATGATAAGTCCGGTATCCATTGCCCAGATGATAGGCTCCTCCCACCGGATCACGGCGTTCGCCATTATACGCCGGAATAGCCGGGTTACCTTTCCCTTCGGCCTGCTGCCCGTAAGGGGAATAGCAATAGCGGGTTTCCGGGTCTTCTCCCTGCTGGCTCACCAGCACGCTGCCATGACCGTCAGTGCCCAATAAATGTGTACCGGTATCCATGATGGCTGCCACGGTTTCCCCCTGTGCCCGTAACAAACGGGTCACCGCACCGCTTTCGCGCAGAATTTCGGTCACGCGGGTGGCCCCCTGATAATAAAGCTCATGGGTTCTGTCTGTGCCGATTTGTTGTAGCGCCAGTCGGTTGCCCGCATCATAGGTATAGGAGCTGCTCAGGTCACCGGCGCTCACATTAACCAGCCGCCCTAATGCATCATAGGTTAAAGCCCGGCCCGCTTCATCCTGTCTCAGACGACCGGCCGCGTCATACGCTAAACGGATCGTGGCCGGATAATCCGGGTGGGTATGGGTGACGGTAAGTAACTGACAGGGATCTGACGGGTTGTAGATAAACGTGGCTGTATCACTGCGGCCATCATCAAGGGTGGTGAGGCATGTCAGGATATTCCCCAAACGATCGTAGGTAAAACGCTGATGGGCTATGCTAAAACCATAGGCATCACGCGGAAGCTCTAACCCCGTACAGTCATATTCTGTCAGCCAGTTGCGGATCGGATCATAGGTGTAGGTTTCCTGACGTAGCAAACCGGCACTTTGTGAACGGGTGGTGCACGACGCCACCTGATCCCTGACCGTATACGTGTGTGCCAGAGTCAGCGTATCCGTTTCCGTCTGGATGTGGCGTGCCGTCTCACGCCCAAAATCATCCCAATCCAGCGTGGTGGTCAGGGTTTTACCACTGCGTTTGTCGTGAACGCGCCAGCCCCTGACCCGGCTGGCCGCATCGTAGGTTAATACCACGTCCACATCAGGATCATAAGCCGCCACCGGGCGGCCGGATTTATCAAAACTGACCCGACAGTTTTTCCCGGTAACATCCTGATAAGCGGTCAGCCGGCCCATAGGGGAATAGGTATAGGTCGCCGCCCGTGCCGTGCCCTTATCGTCAAAACGGAAGGTTTCCTGCTGCAAACGACCGGAAGCGGTATATTCCATACCGTGAGTGACCTGCTGTACCGCACGGTCGGCTGTCATCGCTCCGGTCCGGGGATCGTAGGTAAAATGCTGCTGTATCGCCCCCGCCTCCACCTGTGTCAGGGCATTGCCCAGCTGCGGTTCATAGTGATACTTCACCGTTTGCCCCAGCGGATCGGTCACCTCGCGGGGGCTGGGGCTATTCCCCTGATAGGACGAAGAGTAAGTACGCCCCCTGCTGGTGACTTCAACCTGACGGTGCAGGCTGTCGAAGCGACGGCGCCCCAGCACCTCCCCATTCACTTCAATTTGCGTGACTAAATTGCCGGTCGTGAACGGCGCATAAGATTTTCGGATAACCGTGCCATCAGCGTGACTTATCGTCAATATCCGTCCCAATAAATCGTACGTGTATTCGGTCTTTTGCCCCAATTCGTCAACGCTGGCCCGTAACTGCCCCAGACCATCATAGTAGTAGTGTTGCTGGCGATATTGTTTCCCCTGGCTGTCGTAGAGGGTGATCGTGACCGGCTGATGACGGTTATCATACACTACGGTACTGTGACTAAAGTGCAATCCTTCCGCCAGTTGGGTTATCTGCGCAGTGCGGATCACCGGATCATAATCCTGCCGGACGCTCTCACCCGTGTCCTGGATAATCCGGTGTAATTTTCCCCAGTCATCGTATTCAATACGCTGGCTGGAAGAGATCCGCACCATCTGACCGGCGGCATGGTCAGTCCAACCATGATTGTCAGTACCATCTTCCACAGGTAACCAGTCATACCGGGTTTGAGTGACCACCCGCCCCCAACCATCCCGTTCAGCGTCAGATGCTAACCGCCAGCCCTGTTCTCCCTGCCCCTTTTCCCGTATCTCCTGCTGGCAGACATGACCCAGCCCGTTAAAGCGGAGACGCGCCTGATTGCCCCATACATCATTTTTTGTGGTCGCCGCTGCCCCTGTCTCTTCAATGGCATAGGCATAATGTACCGTCTGGGCATAGTCGGTATGCGCATTACTGGTATACGTTGAGATACGTCCCAGCTCATCATAATCATAATGAGCCGTGCATTGCTGTGCATCCACGGCCTGCCATAACTTGCCGCTGACCTGCGACTGACGACTCTCGGTTGTCAGACTGAGCCGGTCATGACCGACCCATTGACCGGTTTTCACCAGCGCTTCACCTTGCAGGGTATAGCTGAAAATCTGGGAGCTTGTCCATGCCTTGCCGGCCGCAAGCGCCTCTCCCGACAGGGCATGCACCGTCTCGTCAATCCGCCGGATGCGCCCGTGGTCTGGAGAGCGGGTATCATTTACATAGTGGGTCTGTGTTTCATGCAGTAACTGAGGGTTATGCTGCTGTTCACTATACCAGCCCTGATAGGTGCAGGCGACGGCATGCGCACAGGGTGCGCCGGGAAGGGTCGGCAATACCTCATAGCGATAGACTGTCCGGTGAGTCGGAACATCCTCATACGTCCCTCCCGGCGAGGCCCTGCCCGGTGTCACGGTCCTGGATTTGACAAAACGCACGAAGCCCTGCGGGGACGCCGGGCAGCCCCCTTCTTCTCCCTCAGCCGGATAATAAACCCAGTCCGTGCGGGTGCCATCCGGCGCAATTTGCACGGTCGGGTTTCCCGCTTCATCAAACTCGGTCTGGATCACCTCCACATCCGGGGTGTCATTGAAGCTGACGCGGGCTGTTTTCGGCAGCTGGAACTGCGGGGGCTGTTCTTCAAACGAACGGCCCTCCTGCGCATAATAGTCGGTCTCATGCACCCGCCTGCACCCATTTTGCTCCGTCGTTTCGGACACCAATAAATGGTATTTATTATACTTTCGGGTAATATGGCGTTGCGTGGTGCCGTTGTCCCAGCTTTCGGTCGAGCCATACCAGTAATGACTTAAGACACCGTAGAGAAAATCTTCATCATCATTCCAGCTCTCGTGACTCCCATAACCCAAAAAATTATACTCTGTATATTTATAGTGCTTAATGATTTCGGAACGTTGCTTTGTATGTTGCGTGTAGCGGGTGACATAAGGCAGAGGCGGCAATTTTGCCTCTTTGGGAAACTGATGGCCGTCAAAATCGTAATCCACAAATTCCGTGGCACCTGTCGGAGATGAAACCCGGGTTAAAAAATTGCTGTCTGAGTCATATTCCAGCGTCCAGATTAACCTGTGGTGACTCGTCTCATTGCTAATCTGAGTGACTTTGTCATTCTCAAAGCGTAATCGGATATCATAAGATTCCGATGATTCGGGCCAGACCGTAATACGGGTATAGCGAGCTGTTTTATACTCAATTTTTAACAGCACCCGCCTTTCGTCCGATACCGCAGCAAGACGGGGTATCGTCCCCGTTTTATAAATCCAGTCCAGTTTCAGGGCATGGCCCAGCGGGGTAAATATCTGTGTAGGCACTTTGAGGTGATAGGCATTTTTCGGCCCGGTCAACACTTCAACTGTACCCGATTTATGGATCACCCGGTAAACATTCTGAGTGACGTCCTTTTCAAACCGCACAACATCCTGCTTATACTGTTTCAGATAGACTTTGTCCGTGTATTCATCCACTTTATAGCGCTCACCGGTGGAGAGACTTAATAACCGTTGCCGGCGGTCATACTGGGTCAGCCCCAGGGAAAAACCAATACCCAGGCCAATATCTCCGGTATTAAGCGGGTTATACGACAGCGCTATCGTTTGAGTCGGCCCGAGGTGATTGTTGCCGGTTAACTGAGCAACCAGCATCGCATACGTAAACAGGCCGGTGCGGGGGTCGACACTGCCCATGGCCGCACTTTGAAAGTTGTGGGCATTTGAGAAAAAATCATATGGCATTTTAGCGCCTCTCTTTTCTAGTTATAGAAAAATGTATTTCTCATTTCTTAATCAGAGGATGCTCAAGGAAAACTCACTACGGCGACTGACAAAATATTATATTCAGCCCTCCTGTAGGTGAAACGAATCTGCATTGTCCATGATAACTTTTAGAAAGACAGACTCATTACCATAGATATCACGGAATTTGAATTGTGGAATTTGGTCAGCCTCATCAACCCAAAAATCAGGTCTTGGGCTTTCAAAATAAAGCCTACTCAAACTAATAGCATCTGTGCGTGTTGTTGTGACTATCTTCTCTTGTGGGGTAGCTTCCCATTTAAAACTGGAAGTACCATGTGGGTCATCAAATTCTAAGACCTGATAAGCCGCGCCAGCTGTTCTCTCAGCATTATATGTCCCCCAAAGAAACCAAAGGTAAAGATTGTTACTTCTTGTATGATGGGTAAATCTTCGGTAATCATACTTAAGGGTATCTTCATCGTTTATAGTATTTCGAATTTCAACATCATGCACTGCATAGCCCTGACTTTTTTTAGGTAAGAGATAATAATTATTTTGAGTCCATTGCGGATATTGAAATGTAATTTGAGTATTCGTTCCAAATAAACTATATGTAGTTATGGTTTGTTTAACTCCATATGTGCCAGAGGTAACTGTTTCTTCAATTACTGGCTCCAGACTATCAGAATGATAAATAATTGGTTCATGGCCTGTAACAACAATATGTGATCCCTTATGATGATAATCATCTGATGAATATGTTTTCCCATCCAATGTAACTCTTGCCATTATTGTGATGATTTCACTTTTTTTTGTTTTCAGCCAATAAATTTTTTTCTGGGGTTTAGGCTCATCACTGATCGCGTCTCTTTCATATGATAAATTGGTATCTCTTGTTATGCTACGTCCTGGAAGATGGTGACGGTAATCGTTTTCCTCTGAGCTGTATTCCCACTCACCAGATAATTTTTTATCTGTTGTTTTATCAACTAATTCAATACTATCTAATTGTTCAGTAGATAAGGTTACCACCTCCTCATTATCAGTTGCAGCTTGTATATTAACAATGATACAAACTTGCATATTTCCATTAGCAAACAGATGAACCTCCCTTTCCCCACTAGATAATTCAAGATTAAATGTGGGTAAGCTCATAATTTTTTTTAAAAAAACATTGTGTTGTTGTGTGCTCATTATAATTCCTCTTTGAGAAATAATAATAAAAAATTCATTATCCTTTTAAGGAACTCTTGATTTTTTACATTATGATATTAAAAATAATGGCGACATTTCATTGTTGAAATTCGACATATATAATATTACATCCAACACTAAAATATTTCCAGAATAAATCACAAAAATAACATTACATCAATTAAGTTACTTAAATAGCCAAATGGAAATTTAAATAAAAATGGCAACAAATTATTATTTAATAATATATTTTCCCATAAAATTATTTAATTATAAAAATTCATTAATACACTCGATAAACTTCAAGTTGCCATCCGCAAGACGACGTGAGTCCTTATATTTCCCCTCTGCGCGGGGAAATAT
>NZ_LDNM01000009.1 GCF_001028135.1 Xenorhabdus griffiniae | reverse complement strand
TTAAAGTTATAAAGGAGCGGCTATGTCATTTCAACTCATCATAAAAGTCGAGCATCGCGTTAAGTTAGTTTTTCAGGGTATTTATGGCTAACTCAAGTAATGCTTTACCATCTAATCTTCCATAGATTTCTTGTGGAACAACCATGACAGGAATATGATAACGATCGGCATGTTTCTGAAACTCTTTTTGCTGTGAAGCATAGTGTGGCCCAAGGAATAAAATATCGATTACAGAAAAATATTCTGCAACTTCACTTTCACTTCTGGCTTCAACCGTGACAGGAATGGCCTGGTCTTTTGCTGCATTGCGGGTTCTGGTTGCCAGCATTCCGCTGGAAATACCGGCTCCACAGCATAACATAATAAATATCTTCTTCATGTCATCCTCTTACTTATTGAGTCGTTTATTGATTTCTATTCTTCTATGAAGATACAATTTCTACTCTTTTTCTTATATATTCAAATTAATATTTGCACTCACAGAGGGCAAGTCTCTACTTTTAAATGACAACATAAAACGTAATATTAAGCCATTGTTTTAAACTTATAGGTATTATTATGCTAAGAATTAAACAGAAAGAGTTATTAGATTATCTATTAACTAAAAATGCACCTGTCTCAGCATTAAAATTATCTCAAACTTTAGCGGTATCAATAAGAACTGTAAAAAATCATGTTGCAGAGATTAATGAGTGGCATGAACAAAAAATTATTATTTCCAGCCGGAAAGGCTATTTGTTATCACACAATTTATTATCACTCGATATCGTAAATAAATTACATTATCAGAAAAATAATCTGCCTAAAACGTATCAAGAAAGAGCACACTTTGTTATCAAAGCGATCTTATTATTTAAGAAAAGCAGTAACATATATAACCTCAGTAGTGATTTATGTATAAGTGATTCTACATTAAAAGCATTGATTTATAAAATGAATACATCATTTCAACGTTTTAATGTGAAATTTTTATGTAAAAACAGTCATGTTGAAATATTAGGCGCAGAACATGATTTAAGAAAATTAGTTTATTATGCAATCTTTGAACAAACCAATTATCATTTCATTGATGCAAAAGCATTGGAGAAAATATTTGACAGTAACCAAATTAAAGTTGTTATTGACATAATGACAAGCGTTTTTGATAAGTGGGAACTGTATCTTAGTGATTTTTCATCCACCAACCTTATTTTGCATTTCCTGATATTGATTGAACGATTGAAGAAAGGCAGATTTCTGGATAATCAGAGATTACCGATAGAAAATAGCAGCCTAAAATTGATCTCAGATGAATTATGCGACAAACTTCAATGTTGTTTTGGAATTGTTGTGCCTGAAAGTGAAAGAAGATCCTGCTACCTTTTTTTGAAAACCAACATAAATTCCAATAAGGCAGATAGTGAAATCATTGATTCCGTTGGTGCTAAACTCTATCAATTTACCCGGCAGCTTGCTGAGTCCGTACAAGAAAACTATCTGATTAATGTGTCTTCCGATGATTTTATTTCTTTATTGTCATTACACTTATCCGGATTACAAACCAGACTAAAACATAAAATCTGGACTAAAAACCCCATGCTGGAAATCATCAAAAAGGAATGCAGAATTATCTTTGATATTGCGATATTTATCTCTTTGCAATTAAATGCGTTTTTCAACAATAAATTGAATGAAGATGAAATCTCTTTTATTGCCTTGCATGTTGGGGCAGAATTTGAACGGCAAAAAAGAAGCATTACTAAAGTGAGAGCCGTGCTTTTGTGTCCAAGCTATCGTGGCATTGAAAATAAAATTTACCATCAATTATTGCGTGATTTTGGTGATGAGATCAATCTTATTAAAATCATTTCTCAGCCTGCTCAATTGGAGGGCATAGAGTTTGAATTATTGATTACGACGATAAATTTTTCTCCACGACGATATTATGAAACTATCTATATTTCCCCTTTCCATTTAAGAGATAAACATTCTGAATTGATGGACAAAATTGATACAGCCAAGTCTAATCGGAAATGGGTGACGTTAATACGAAATATTGACTTATTTTTTGATCCTGAACTTTTTCTCTTTAATCCCCATTTTCGCAATCGGGATGAACTTATCGAAAGTGTTTGCCAGAAAATGTTAATGAAGGGATATGTTGAAGCTGATTTCATCGACTGCGTGTATGAACGTGAGCATGCCTCTTCGACGGCTTTTGGTCTCTTAGCGTTACCTCACTCTATAAAACTGGATGCGGTGAAAACCTGTATCGCCGTTGTTATCAGCCCGAAAGGGATACGTTGGGGAAGCGATGAACGGGTACATGTAGTGTTTTTGAGTGCAATAAATCGGATAGACAGAACATGTTTTGCGCAGAGTTATGATGCGTTGTTGGATATCTTCAATTGCGATAGCGTTATTGGTGCTCTTGGTAAACTCACTGATTTCGAAAAGTTTCGAGATATTTTAATCGAATATAAACATCATTAAAGACGCGAGTTCCCAGAAGCGAATTCCCAGAAGCATAGTGACTATGTGACTGGGATAAACGAAAAAACCATACTGGCAGGGGTTCTTTTACAATCAGTTCAATAAGGATCTAAAATATCGATGGCTTTAGCTAAAATTTCATCAACAACACCGGTAATTTTTCCGGTATCGGTACTTGAGCCATCAGGATATGTGGTAACAGCTTTAAAGCGTGCTATTCCTCCCTCACTGATTAAAAGTATGGCGATAATTGTAATGTGTATTCCCCTCTCGTTTCGATTAATTAGTAATCGTTATTTTCATCGGTAATCTTTATAAAAAATGACAGAATGATAGGTTGCACACAATATTTTACGGATTTAACTGTTAATTTCTTTAATGGTTCTGGGTTGTTTTCCCTGAGAAGGACACCTCCAGAAACGACCAGATTATCATTCCAGAAAAAGCAGAGGAAAAGAAATGTCTTATATTCAATCTCATTTAGCGGGGCAGGTTTGGTTCTCACTCGGAGACAGCATAACAGAAAGAGGGGGGTATCAACCCATCGTGACTGAGATGTTAGGCTTAAGAAAATTTGTTAATTACGGCATTGGAGGAACATGTATAGCTCAAAAAGATAAAGATGATAGTTCTGCGATTTGTTTACGCTATAAAGAAATGGGAAACAATCCAGACATCATTACCCTATGGGGAGGGGTTAACGATTTTGGCTATGATTTTGGTTCTCATGGGGGAATAGAAATAGGTGACAGTAAAGACAAAACCCCATTAACATTTATTAGCGCGATGAATTTATTGCTGGCAGGAGTGACAAAGCAATACCCATTATCAAGGATAGGGTTCATCATAACAACGCCCATTTCAATAAAAAGAGGTATGAACGAAAAAAATCTGAAAGGATACTATTTATCTGATTATTGCCATGTTTGTCGGGAAGTTTGCGAAAGATATTCCATTCCGTATCTGGATTTATTGAAAAACTCCGGTTTTAATGAAGGAAATATAGATATCATGACGAGTAATAGCGCAGGGACAGAGTCCGACGGGTTACATCCATCAAAAATAGGCATGGCAAAAATAGCGCCTAAAATTGCAAATTTTATGTTATCAATTTAAGAGGGATTTTGAATGAGAGTTCTGACCATAGATTTATTAAAGATAATGTCTATATTTTTCGTCGTCGTATCCCACGTCACATTATTCTTCTTGTTACGTCATGATAATGACGTGATTTTGTATTTGTATCGGCAGGCAGGCCAGTTAGGTGTTTCGTTATTTTTTATGTGCAGTGGTTATTTTTTGCTAAATAACAAACATGAAAACCAAACAGCTTATGCAGTTAATAAAGTAAAGAGAATTCTAATTGTATTATTGTTTTGGTTGGTCTTTTATTATTGTTATGATAATTTCTTTATTAGTAAATTCACAACAATTTCTCCTGTCAGTTTTTTAAACTATGTTAATGTTAGCAGGATGATATCCGATGCCACTCATTTATGGTTTATATTTGCAATAATTGCTCTTTATATACTAACTCCATTAATACGGGGTTCATTTAATTTAGGGAATGCCAATGGGTTGATAAAGATAATAATCATAATGTTTATTATTTCTAATTTTACCTTATTGAATGCATTGACAGACTATAAATATAACTTTTCCATTGTTCCCTTTAATATTTTACTCCCGTTTCAGGTTCAAGGGCTTCTTAGTTTTCTGATAGGAGGGTATATAGGACTTACAAACCCTAAAATAAAAGCTTTCTCCTTTAACCACATAACTTTATTGGTATTATCTATTATCTCATTGATACTTTTATCATTGATATCAGTCAGAACAGGGATGGCCTTTTTTTATGGGAAATTTTATAATGTCCTCCTTCAGGTTTCTTCCGTATGCTTATTTTTATTCTTGGTTAATTTAAATGTCAGTAAAATATCAGGTATAACAGCAGACATAAGCAAAAATATACTGGGGATATATCTCGTTCACAATATTTTTGTTGTTGAGATCCATAATGGATTCATCCATGAGTTTTTGTTAAGAAAATTTCATTATGTCAATATATATATTTATATAATAGTGTATTCATTACTGGCTTTTCTCCTATCATATATGTTATGTGTTTTATTACGAAAATTTAAGATAACTTCGTCAATTATCACTATTTAATGTGAATAGACGGTTCCCATTTTCGAATGAATAAGACTATAAAAGATCTGCATTTAAAGGAAAAATACAGATCTTAATGGATAATATTAGTTTTTTGCGACACCCTCTTTAGAATGGTGAAGATGTCAAAAATAGGTTAAATAGATTTTAATGTCTCTATTATATTAGGATTTTTCTCTATCAAACATAACATTTTTAACGCTGTTCCCGATGGAATACGGCGCTTTTGCTCCCAACTTTTCAATGACCAAAAGCTTGCGCCTATCATTTCCACAAACTCTTGTCGTCCCATACCGACACTCTCGCGGATAGATTTTACGTCAGGAATAGCGTGGCGGTGAATATGTTCAGGTTTAGGTTGAATTTCACCATTCTCAATATCAACCATTTCATGAACACTATTTAGAAGATCTGCAAATAATTCTTTATCCATAAATTTACCCTCGTTATGGAGAGGTTAACCGCTAGAAAGCGGTGTTTGCTGTTTATTTCATGTATTGAATAGCATTTTTGAGCTGAGCTTTTTGCTCTTGTGTTAAGTCTGCTTGTGCATTTTGGGGATAAACTATCAGTAAATACAGTCGACCACTTAATGTTCTAACATAATAGATAACCGTACCCCACCATGTTTTCCCATTCCCTTGCGACTCCAGCGAATTTTTTTACATCCACCAGTTTGACTAATCGTATCGCCACTATCATGGTGTTTCAGTAAATAGCTCTGGAGTTCCTGAAACTCATCATCTTCCATGAATTTGGCTCGCCTCTTACTGAATGCAGTGGTTTCGATAAACTCCAAATAATTCATCTGAACCTCTGATTGTTATCCATACAAGCATGATGGGGTACTGTGTATCCAGTTGTTACAAGAGGTGCTTAATGAAATTAACAACTCATAAAGAACTGCACGAAAAATGGATGAAAGATCCAGAATATAGAGTGGATTACAAAGAAGAAACAAGAAAAGAACGTTTGCAAGAAACTTTGCAAAAATGGCAGGAATATGCTGGCTTAACACATCAAGAGATCGCCAAAATTATGGGAGTTAACCCTTCTACAGTAAGCGTAATGGAATCAAACGATAAATACGTTGGCACGTTATACCAGAGTATGTGGAGTAGAGTACCCAACAATTATGCTGTGAAATATGGCATCATCATATTTTATCTATTTATTTCAACCTTATGGTGTTAGTAACATATAGAATGATAATAAGGTTGTGTAATATATTAAAATGGATATTCTAATAAATAAAAGGCTGGAAATTTATTTCTCAGCCTTAATAATAAACATTACTCACGCTCAAGCAAACTAACCGCTGCACTAATACGAGGTGTAATATCTGTTTCTGGCAAAGATGGAAGAATTCCCAGCGCCATTTGTCTGAGTGGTTCTGCAATTACCATCGAGATGACAAGTTCACTGATAATATAAAAATCCATTTTTTTCAGTAATCCTTTTTGATACTGGCTTTCAAGCCAGTTAGTCAATATATTTCTGCTTTTTTCAATTTCACTTTGTTGATATTTACTCAATAATATTTCACGATAAGGAAAATCAGATTGTAATAATTTAAATAATCCTACCGCTTCCATAGATAAAGATTTTTCCGCTATTTCAGTTAGAAATATTTTCAATGACTTCATCAATTGCTGAAAATTATTGGCTTCCTTCTTAAAATCGGGAATAAAATTATCTTCCCAACTCATCACTACCTGTTCAAGCAGATCTTCTCGGTTTTTGACAAAACGGTAGAGCGTTTTCTTAGCAATGCCGGCTTTTTTGGCAACCTCATCCAAGGTTGTTTTGTTATAACCTTGATTAATCAGAAGTAGAAAAGTGACGTCGTGAATTTTTTGGCGTATGACTTGCTCTGGAATGGTGGGGCGGCCTCGTGGACGCGGATGATTTTCTGCCATTTTAGCACCTTAATAAGTTATTAATATTTGTATCGCGCTGGCGTGATCCCATTAATAAACAGAACCGCTTGATTTAAGTTTAAATGGAAGAATTAAATTACATTTCATCAATTACAGAATTCGCAGAGGCTTGTCAACCCTATCAAAACGTGATTACCCATTCATAAAAAACAGTAATATGTTGGTATCTGACAGGAATTTCACTATGAATATTTCCCTTCGAACATATCAATAATTTCGGCGTTGTTCATATCGTCAAAATTGGCGGGAATGCTACCCTTGCCTTTAAGGAAGCCTAATTTGCGTTTGGGCTGCTCTTCTGGCATTTTTTATTACCCGGTTATTATTTATAACTTGCTGTTTTTAAAAAACTATTATCATAATTGATCGGGTGAATTATAGAAAATATCCCTACAATGTGACATTCTTCACAAGATGGCACTTTTTGCTAATTTTTGTTAGCAAAAGGGTTGTTTAGATCTTAGTATCGTCATTGTTTGTTACAAATTTAACATTAAATTAACTAAAGCAGGTGAAATACTCCGCCCATCTGATTATTGACTATTCCAGAGCAACGTGTTCTTGGGATAGCGATCTTTTGGCGGTGGCTAAATAATAACAAGACGAATGAGGATTATGACAATGATAAAACGCAACGCACTAGCAATGGCAATTCCGGTACTTCTCATTACAGGGGGCGCAAATGCGGCTGAAATTTATAATAAAGATGGCAATAAAATAGATTTATATGGAAAAGCCGATGTGCAGAGAACTTTCTCCAAATCAGATAGCCAGTCGGGTGACGGTTCTGTCGGTCGTATCGGTATTAAAGGCTCAACCCAAATTACGGAGACACTCACTGGTTTCGGGCGCTGGGAATTCAATATGGGTGCCAATGGTACAGAAGTCGAAAGTGGGGCAAATACCAGAACACGTTTAGCTTTTGCTGGGTTGAAATTTGGTGAATACGGGTCGCTGGATTATGGGCGTAATTATGGTGTGGTTTATGATGCCAACGCATGGACAGATGTATTGCCGGTATTTGGTGGTGATTCCATGGCCGCAACCGATAACTTCCTGATGGGGCGTTCAACAGGGTTATTAACTTATCGTAACACTGACTTTTTTGGTTTGGTCAATGGCCTGAATTTTGCCTTGCAGTATCAGGCTAAAAATGATGAGGGTACTAAAAATAGCCGTAGCGATGTTGCAAGGCAAAATGGCGATGGTTTTGGCCTTTCCAGCACCTATGACTTTGGTAATGGTTTCAATATTGGGGCGTCATACGGCAACTCTGACCGTACTTCGGTACAGAAACGGGGGGCTGATGCCGCTAAAGTTCTGGCAAAAGGCAATAAAGCCGAAGCGTGGATCGTTTCTGCCAAGTATGACAAAGATAACGTCTATCTGGCCGCCATGTATGGTGAAACCCGTAATATGACCCGGTTTGGCAGCTCTGTGAATAACTACACGATGTTTGCCAATAAAACCCAAAATATTGAGTTGACGGCTCAGTATCAGTTTGATTCTGGTTTGCGCCCCTCTGTCGCTTTTGTTTATTCCAAAGGTAAAGATCTGGGTAATGACCTGGCTGACAGGGGCATATTGACAGACAAGGGATCTGAAGATTTGGTGAAATATGTTTCAGTCGGTGCCTTCTATAATTTCAACAAAAACATGGGCACGTATGCTGAATATCAATTCAACTTATTGAAAGACAATGATTTCACCAAGAAAGCGAAGATCAGTACTGACGATGTCTTTGGTGTTGGTTTGGTTTATCGATTTTAATGGTTATCGAACTGCCTCAAACCCATTGAGGCAGTTCTTTTGTGATTACCTTTCGGCTTCGCCACCCAGCGCATCAATCGTATTTTTGATTAGTGCACCAAGTTCCCCTGTCATTAAGGTAAAATCAGCATCGAATCGTTGGGCCACATCTTCACGATCGATATCATCATTTTGATCACGTAAAGTTTCGCTGAATTTAATGCGCTTGAAAGCGCCATCGTCTGACAGCATAAACTGAATGCGCTCTTCCCAATCCAGGGCCAACTTAGTGACATATTTGCCGGATTCAATATGCGCCGCAATTTCGTCTGAGACCAAATCCTGTTTCTTACAGCGGATCACCCCGCCTTCTTCCAGAATGGCTTTTAGCTCGGCCTCATCCATCAGGGCATAACCGGCAGGAAGATCACCTGAACGTACCCACTCGGTTAGCGTCAATTCAATGGGATTGGTGAAAGTAAGAGGCACAACGGGCAGTGATCCTAATGTCTTTCTCAGCAATGCTAGATTATCTTCAGCCCGTTTTGCGCTGGCGGCATCAACGATGATCACATGATTGACGGTATCGATCCAAATATAGGTTTGGCTGAAACGGCTGAATGCTCTTGGCAGTAGCGTATGAATGACTTCATCTTTCAGTGAATCTTTCTCCGTCTTTTTCAGCTTGCGGTGTTGTTCACCTTCCAGACGGGCTATTTTGTCCTGTAATTCCTGCTTAATCACTGGAGAAGGCAGTATTTTTTCTTCTTTGCGTGCGCAGATCAGAATTTGATTGCCGGAAGCATGGGTTAATGCTTCACCGTGGGAACCCATTGGCGAAACCCAGCCAGTTTTCATCATATCCTGGCTGCCGCATGGGGTGAATGCCAATGGGCTTAATTGTTTTTCCAGTTCATCCGCCGAAAGGGAAATCTCTCGGTTTAAACGGTAAATCATTAAATTTTTGAACCATAACATATAGTTACCCCATATTGTTGCGCGTCGTGACAAAGGTCATCTTAAAATATAAGGGGGCATGATAACGAATCCTGTGACGAAGCCCTAGAACTTCTAGAGTTTCCTATAATCACTTCCTCATTTTCATATAATAAACAGCGTCGCCCTGCTCAATAGGAAAAGTGGGCTATGTGCATCGCCAACGAGAGCAGGCAATGTTAAAAGTGCAGCCAGGTGGCTACTCACCACCCTAACCGGAGCACGTTTGTCTTTTTAAGTAAAATTTCATAGGGAGAAGCGGGTTTGAGTTCTCCCGTATTATTCTATAAAGGGGAATAGCATGATGAAGAACATGGTGAAAATATCTACCCTGGCAATGCTGGTGGCATTCAATGTGAACGCAGCAACCGTTGATTTACGGGTGATGGAAACCTCGGATATTCACGGCAATCTGATGGATTTCGATTACTTTAAAGATAAATCCACGGAGCAATTTGGTCTGATTCGTACTGTGAACTTAATTAAGGCGGCCCAAGCGGAAGCAACCAATGCGATCTTGGTCGATAACGGTGACTTGATTCAAGGCAGCCCGCTTGCGGATTATGTGGTGGCAAAAGGATTGAAACAAGGGGAGGTTCATCCAGCCTATAAACTGATGAATACGCTGGATTATACCGTCGGTAACTTTGGTAACCATGAATTCAACTTTGGCTTGGATTATCTGAAACAGGCTATTGCCGGTGCCAAATTTCCTTATATCAATGCGAATATCATCGATGCCAAAACCGGTAAAAACTACTTTACGCCTTATATTATCGTTGAGACGCCAGTGAAAGATCGCGAAGGCAAAGCGCATTCGATTAAGATCGGTTATATCGGTTTTGTGCCACCTCAAATCACCATTTGGGATAAAGCCAATCTCAATGGCAAAGTGGTTGTTAATGACATCACTGAGACCGCAAAAAAATTCGTCCCTCAGATGAAGAAAGAGGGTGCAGAGCTGGTTATCGCCATTCCTCATTCCGGTTTTTCTCAAGATCCTTATAAAGCGATGGCAGAAAACTCGGTTTACTATCTGAGTGACGTCCCCGGCATTAATGCCATTATGTTTGGTCATGCTCACGGTGTATTCCCGGGCAAAGAATATGCGGGTATCAAAGGTGTTAATGTCGCTGATGGCACGATTAATGGCATTCCTGCCGTTATGCCGGGGCAGTGGGGGGATCATCTGGGGGTTGTTGATATGGTGATCAATAACAACAGTGGTGAGTGGAAAGTCGAATCTGCCAAAGCACAAGCCCGCCCTATCTATGATAAAGCCCATAAAAAAGCCCTGGTTGAACGCGATAATCAGCTGGCTGCCATCATCGAAAAAGATCACAAGGGAACCCGTGAGTTCGTCGGTAAATTTATCGGTAAAGCCTCTGACAACATGTACAGCTATCTGGCGCTGATCCAGAGTGATCCCACTGTGCAGATCGTCAATGATGCGCAGGTAGATTACACCAAACGCTTTATTCAGGGTGATCCTAATCTGGATGGCCTTCCTGTTTTAGCGGCGGCGGCCCCTTTCAAAGCCGGCGGGCGTAAAAATTCACCGGCTGACTTTGTGGAAGTGGAAAAAGGTGATCTGACTTTCCGTAACGCCGCAGATTTATATCTCTATCCAAATACACTGGTGGTGGTAAAAGCAACGGGGGCGGATGTGGTTGAGTGGCTGGAATGCGCGGCGGGCATGTTTAACCAGATTGATGCAAACTCCACCAAACCACAAGAATTGCTGAACTGGGAGGGTTTCCGCACGTATAACTTCGATACCATCACAGGGGTTAACTATAAGATAGACCTGACTCAACCTGCTAAATACGACACTGATTGCCAGCTTATCAATAAAGGGGCGAACCGCATCAAAGATGTTACTTATCAGGGTAAGCCAATTGATCCAACAGCCACTTTCCTGATCGCCACCAATAACTACCGTGGTTACGGTAGCAAATTCGCCGGAACCGGAGAAAATCACATTGCATTTGCGTCACCGGATGAAAACCGCACCATTTTGGCTTCTTACATTGCCAGAATAACCAAAGAGAAGGGGGTAGTATCAACTCAGGCTGAAAACAACTGGTCATTCTTGCCAATCAAAACAGATAAAAAATTAGATATCCGTTTCGAAACTTCCCCAACAGAAAAAGCGGCGACATTCGTTAAGGAACACGCCCAATACCCGATGAAGTACTTAAAAAATGATGATACTGGTTTTGCTATCTATCAAATTGATTTAACAGAGAAAAAATAAAACTGACTGAATTTTGTCGTCTTAATGCCTGCTCTTCTGCCTGGCAAAAGGGCAGGTAAGTTATTTATGTGTGATAGCAAGAATTTTGCAGTGATGGGTTGCTTAGGGCCAGAATATTAAGAGATAGTGTGACAGAGATAAAAGATAACGCAGATAAGCGTAGATAAAACCCATAGATCAAAGATAGTGTAACGCGAGTTATTATGCGTTGCACTTTGGTATGAGAATAAATGTCAAATTACGCGAAGGTATTATTCAATATATACACATCACACACATTGCTCAGGCGGTTGTCACTATTTGATTTCCATGTTTAAACCCGAAATTCTGCGGCTAATTGGCTGAAGCCCAATCCATTCTTTTTTTCCACTTTGATCTGAACAGGAATTCGCTCTTTTAAGGCTTCTACATGGCTAATTACCCCGATAGTTTTTCCTGATGCATTAAGGTGATCCAGTGCATCCAAAGCGATATCCAGGGTTTCAGGATCAAGCGTGCCAAAGCCTTCATCAAGGAACAGGGATTCTATTTGTGTTTTGTTACTCACTAGATCAGACAAGGCGAGGGCAAGAGCCAGGCTGACAAGGAAACTTTCACCTCCAGAAAGCGTTTTGGTATCCCTCATGGCTTCCGCTTGCCAGGTGTCAACGACTTGTAATTCCAGCCCACCGTCATCCTTGCGTTGCAAGTAGTAGCGGCCATGTAATTTTTCCAATCGAATATTAGCCAGATGCACGAGATGATCCAATGTCAGGCCTTGAGCAAAACGGCGGAATTTAGCGCCATCGGCGGAGCCAATAAGATTATTGAGATAGCTCCAGTCATCATATGTTTGCTGTAAAAGTGCGATCTGTGCCAGTAACTCCTGTTGGTGTTGGCGGCGAGTTGCATCACTGCTCAATAGGGTTCTGACTTCACCTTGTTGTTGGTTGTTGTGTTTCAACTGAGCCATAACGTCGGTCAATAGGGCGGCTAATTGTTGAGGTTCATACTGGTTAAGTAATTGCGGCTGTGTTTTTGTATGTCGTTGTAAGGCCACTTCTGATTCATGGTGGCGTGTTTTGGCCTGCAATTGTTGCTGTTCAAGTTTTTCTTGTAATTGTTGTAATTTTTCCCGCTGTTCCGGTTCCAATAAAGCACGTTCAAAGGATGATTGATCAGGAAAGCCTTGCTGTTCTAAGCCTGTTTGGAAATGGCTGGCAGCACGTTTGTAGTTTGCTTCGGCGGCGAGGTGGCTTTTTTCTATTTCACTGGCAGCACCGATTAATTGACTCATTTTATTTTGCAGTGTTTGCAGATGGAAAGTTGCTTGTTTGTGGCTCGTTTCCAGTTCATTGGTTTTTTGTTGCAAAGCCTGACGAACGGCAATGATGGATTGTTCGCCAAATAAACGATGACGTTCCTGGCGTGTTTGTTCCAATAACTGTATTTGTTGTTTCTGCTGTTCATTCAAAGCATGAAGATGAGTGGAGAGCTTATTTTTTTGTTTGTCTAGTTCACCCAGTTTGCTTTGCAAGGCTGCTTGCTCTTTTTGTAGCTGCTGCCACTTTTCTCGTGAATTGTGGTAGTTTTTTAATTCCTGTTCACGCTGTTGCAGCCAGTTTTCTGTTTCATAGGGGGCAGGGAGTGTGAAAGGTGTTGGCTGTAATTGTGTGTTTAACTGTTGTGCTGTCGCTGCGTAGTGAGCTTCTATTAGTTGAACTTCTTCCGCCTTTTCTGCCAATTGTTTTTGGGCTGAATCCTGTTTGAATTTTTCCAATTCAATATTCTTTTCACAAGCCTGGTATTGCTCCCGATTGGCAGCAAGTGCTTTTTCGGCTGCTTGATAGTTTTTCTCTGCCTGTGAAAGTGCTTCTTGTTGAGCCTGGTATTGGTGATAAGTAGATTGTCGCTGACTGATAAAGTGATTAACCGTCTCTGCTTTCATCGGTAATTCTGTAGCTTGTAACTGCTGGCAATGGTGTTCCCACTGTTTAACCAATGCTGCTAATTTAATATTGTATTGTGCAATATTTTGCTGCAATTGCTCGCAGTGCTGCTGTTGAATCTGTTGTTTTTGCTGTAGGGTTGCACGATTTTCTTGCAATTGCTCAATCTGTTGGCGCAGCGTTTTCAAACGCTCTTCTGAATGTGGTAGGGCAATATTCTGGTATTCATTGATTAAAGGATGATGAGTTGAACCACACAGCGGGCAAGATTCACCTGCTTTTAATTGTGCCCGTTCTTTTTCCAGGCTAACTATTTGTTGTTCTAAACGAATTCGATTGGTGAGATCGTCATAATGTTGCTGCTTATCTGCCAATTGTTGATTGAGGATTGCGATCTGATCAGGTAAGGCTTTTACCAATGCTTGAGATTGGATCAATTGGTTTTGATCGGCTGAGATCGTGGTATGTAACTGCTGGATCTGGGGAAGTAAGATCTCCAGTTGGTTTTGTGATACTAATTGTTTCTGATAATTTTCTAAATTTTTTTGTAATTGTTCTAGTGGATGCTTTTGCTGCAAAGTTGTGAGTTGGCTTGCCGCAGTGGCAAGGCTGTTGCGCAGTATTTGGCTCTGTTCTTGTTGTTTGGCTAACTCTGCATTCAAGGTATGTAAATCATCGGTTGTGCGGGCAAGCTCTGAGGCAATTTGTTGGGTGCTTTGGGTAAGCTGATCTATTTTTTCTTGTCGCTCTTTCTGGCGGGTGAATAGTTGTTTCCATTCAGGCAGTTTGCTGTCCAAACTGCGGTAATAAGGGTGCTGCTCATCATAGGATTCCAACGCCTTTTGTTCGCTATTTAAAGCTGCTGTTCGGTCCTGTGTCGCTTGGTGTTGGGATAAGATGTCTGTGAGGTCACGGTTTTGTCCTGCAATCTCTTGCTCAAGTTTCAGCAGATCTTTGGATTGGATATCAATTTTATGATCGAGCGGCATAATTTGCGCTGAGATGAGCGTTTCTTGTTGGTTTTGATGCTGTTGATGTTCTTCCCGCTGTTTTTCCAGTTGTGTCAGTTGCTGTTCGGCAGGTTGCAGCATTGCCAGTTGTTGTTGGCGCTCATACTCTATTTTTGTGCGTTGTTCTATGATCCGCTGTTTTTCATGGATGGCTCGGTTTTGGGCATCCCATAATGGACGGATTTTCTCTGCGGGTTCGCCAGCAGCAAGTTGTTGCAATTGAGGTTGTGCTTCCTGAATGTCTTGTTCAGTTTGTTGTAAAAGTGAAGCACTGCTGACCAGTGATTGCTGTAGCTCATCCTGTCGCAAAAGCCACTGTTCAGCTGTTTGCAAGGCTTTCATTTGTTGGCTGAGTTGGGTTTCTTCTGTAATGAGCTGCTGTTGTTGGTTTTGGTATGTCTGTTGTTGTTCTGGCGTGAGTAACTCAATGGAAGCGGCTTTGGCTTGTTGGATATTCAGCTCAGATTGCACCTCTTTATGGCGTTGATAAATTTCCTGGGACAGCATGCCGTAAATTTCTGTACCGGTTAGCTCTTCCAGTAGATCGGCTCTGTCTTTATCCTGTGCATTCAAAAATGCGGCAAAATTCCCCTGTGACAAAAGCATGGATTTGGTAAAACGGCTAAAATCCAGCCCAGTTATTTCGGCTATTTTTTCTTTTTTCTCTGGAATTTTATCAGACAGGATTTTTCCCTCTTTTTTGAGGGCTAATTCTCCTTTTGGGGGCTGGAGTTTGCCATTTACCTGGTTACGAGCACGACGCTGACTCCAAAATGCCCGATAAGCGACGCCTTTGACTTCAAATTCTACTTCAGCAAGACACTCTGCGGTATGACGGGTCATAAGTTCATTTTGCGAGGCAGAAATAGTGTTGAGCCTTGGTGTTTCATGATAAAGGGCGAGGCAAATGGCATCCAATAAAGATGTTTTCCCTGCACCCGTTGGGCCGATAATGGCAAATAATCCATTGCTGGCAAAGGGTTCTGCCGTAAAGTCAATTTTCCACTCACCTTGCAGGGAATTGATATTTTTCAGCCGTAAGCTAAGAATTTTCATGGCATGTTCTCTTCAGGTTATTGCTGAGAAATATCATCCAGCGTCTGTTTAAATAGAGTGGTCAGGCGTTGTTTTTGGGCAAGATCATCGATTTCTGCCAGCGTTAAACGCCGCTCAAAGACTTCATCTACACTTAGCTCGGTAAGCGTTTCTTTATGTTGTTCTGACAGTGACCGTTGGCGAGCGCTTTTGCTGCGGCGTAGCAGGATAATCTCAACAGGCAACCCTTCACTTAGGGCCTGAATGCGTTTTTGGATGTCGTGCAGATAATCCTGGGTTGCGACTTCAATATCCAGCCAAACCGGGCGCTCTCCCTGATGTTCCTTGAAAACGTGTAATTGTTCTTCGATTTGTTTCAAATTACCACGAATAAGCTGCATAGGCTGATAATGTGGGATTGGTAACAGTGTGATGTTATCGAGTTTGCCTGATGTAAAGTCCACTAAGCAGACACTTTTTTCCTGTCCCACTTCATCAAAGCTGAGTGGAATAGGAGAACCGCTGTAGCGGATATGCGCTGATTTACCGATGACTTGCGGGCGGTGGATATGCCCTAGTGCAATATAGTCAGCAGGAGGGAATGACTGTGCGGGGAAGGCCTCTAATGTGCCGATGTAAATATCTCGAACGGAATCTGTAGTGGAAGCGCCCACCGTAGTGAGGTGACCCGTGGCGATAATCGGTAATGGCTGGCCGAGCTGTTCTCGTAATGCACAGGCTTGTTGGTAGAGCTTGTGATAATGCCCGGAGATGGCATCCTGTAGTGCCTGTTGCTTTTGTACGCCCGATTGCCCCGCCTGACTGGTCATAATATCCCGTGGCCGCAGATAGGGAATGGCACAGAGAATGGCCCCTGCATTGCCATCTCTGTTATTCAGAAGCTTTATCTGCTGTGTGATATCTTCAGTTTCAGCATTGGCAATCACAAGGGTATTCAGGTAAGAGAGGAGGGATTTTGATTCGTTAAGTGTGGCAACAGAATCGTGGTTTCCACCAAGAATGACAAGCTGGCAGCCTGTAGGCTGTAATGCCACAATGAATTTGTTATAAAGTTCACGTGCGTAGCTGGGGGGCGAACCAGTATCAAAAATATCGCCGGCAATAATTAGTGCATCAACTTGATATTGAATGATTTTTTCAATCAGCCACTGCAAAAAATGCTTATGTTCAGCAGCGCGGCTTTTAGTAAAAAAATATTGGCCAAGATGCCAGTCAGATGTGTGAATAATTCGCATGATTTTCCCGCCCGTTACTTCCTTGCTTGTTGCAGGAGTTAATTATAATGGCAGTTTGAGGGATGTCCTGTGCAATTCGACATTCTTTACTGAATTTTCGAGCTACTTCGCATCCACAGTGAAATATGACAAAGTTGCAAAATTTTCTTTGAGAGCCAGTTTGTCTCTTGCTAATTGAGGAGTAAGAGGTTTCATCAAAGTGTCATAAAATTGACTCATAATGTTTTGTAGTGAACTCACTGACCTTAATGACATTAACGGAATTAGCCATGGTTAAACGCATTTTGGTAGTTGAAGATGAAGTGCCGATTCGTGAAATGGTCTGTTTTGCTCTGGAACAAAACGGTTATCAGGCCATTGAAGCGGAAGATTACGATACGGCGATAAGACGTTTGTCTGAGCCTTATCCTGATTTGGTATTATTGGACTGGATGCTGCCGGGAGGTTCGGGAATACAACTTATCCGGCAAATGAAACGGGATAATAACGTTAAGGCGATCCCTATTATTATGGTCACGGCTCGGGTGGAAGAAGAAGATAGGGTACATGGCTTAGATGTCGGTGCCGATGACTATATAACAAAGCCTTTTTCACCCAAGGAATTGATTGCCCGGGTTAAGGCTGTTTTGCGCCGCCTTTCACCTATAGAGTCGGAAGAGATTATTGATATGGGTGGATTAGCGCTGGATCCGTCATCCCACCGCGTTTCCAGTCATGGACAAGATGTGGAAATGGGACCAACTGAATTCAAACTTCTCCACTTTTTTATGACTCATCCTGAGCGTGTTTATAGTCGTGAGCAGCTACTCAACTATGTGTGGGGAACAAATGTTTATGTGGAAGATCGTACGGTTGATGTACATATTCGCCGTTTGCGTAGGGCGCTGGAGATAGGGGATCACGCAAGGATGGTACAGACGGTGCGTGGTACGGGTTATCGCTTTTCTACCCGCTATTGATTGTTCGGAGTAAAGTCGCGTGCTTGAGCGTTTATCCTGGAAAAAGTTGGTATGGGGGCTTGTGCTTTTTTGCTTGCCCGCTGTCATTTTGTCTCTTTTCATCGGTCAGTTAGCATGGTTGCTGGTTATTGCACTATTTTTGGCTCTGATATGGCATGGCTATAATTTACTGAAATTATCCGATTGGTTATGGCTGGATCGCAATATGTTACCGCCCGCCGGTTGTGGCGGCTGGGAACCTATCTTTTATGGTATTTATCAGTTGCAGCAACGCAATCGCAAACGACGTCGTGAACTCGCATTACTCATCAAGCGCTTTCGCAATGGGGCGGAATCATTGCCGGATGCCATTGTGATAATGACCACGGAGGGCAATATTTTTTGGTGTAATCGTCTGGCTCAGCATTTACTTGGATTCCGCTGGCCTGAGGATAACGGTCAGCATATTTTCAACCTGCTTCGCTATCCTGATTTTAGCCGTTATATTACAGCGAATGATTTTTCCCACCCTCTGTCCATCGAATTGAATAATGGCAATATGATAGAGTTCCGCATTATGCCTTATTCTGAGAAGCAATTATTGATGGTCGCGCGCGACATCACCCAAAAACGACAGTTGGAAAATGCCAGACGGGATTTTTTTGCCAATGTAAGTCATGAACTCAAAACCCCTCTCACTGTACTGCAAGGTTATCTGGAAATGATGGAGGATCAGGCGTTCGACACTAACGTAAACCAGAAAGTCATCGGTACAATGCGGGAACAAATACGAAGAATGGATGGTTTGGTGCAACAACTGCTGCATCTTTCCAAAATTGAAGGGGGACCACAAGTGAACATGAATGAAGTCGTGGATGTTCCCAACATATTGAAAGTATTGCAACGGGAAGTATTGCAACGAAAAGTATTGGCCTTGGGAAATGAGCAGCACGATATTGTGTTTGATATTGATGAAAGGCTGAAAGTGTTTGGTAATGAAGAGCAATTACGCAGTGCAATGTCCAACCTTGTTTATAACGCCATTACACATACCCCTCCGGGCACAAGGATTGAGGTGAGCTGGCGAGATGTTTCCCAAGGCGCACAGTTCAAAGTGGAAGACAATGGCGGTGGAATTAGCGCGGAACATTTACCACGTCTGACAGAACGTTTTTATCGCGTCGATCTGGCCCGCTCACGTCAAACTGGGGGGAATGGGTTAGGTTTATCGATAGTGAAACATGCATTGCATCACTATAATACTCATCTTGATATTGCGAGTACTTTAGGGAAAGGCTCAGTGTTTAGCTTTTTATTGGCATCTCGGCTTATTGCCTCTGCCAAAAACCGTTTTACGACAAAATAATTTATGCGTTAGCATGAACAAAAAATGTGCGCGAGCAGAAAATGAACAAATCATATAGTGTGTATTCAATGATAGATAACAATAATAACTGATTTTAAAAACCAGTTCAGTACATTATTCTGGTTTTTGGTTTTACACTTGCCTTTTAGCGCTATAAAAGTTTTACTTGGGGGCAGTTGTTGGCGATTCTAGCTGTTATTACTACTATCATTCTGTATCTTGCGATTATCAGTGAATATTATGTTGATCACTGACTGTTAAATCAGAATTCGGTCTCGCCAGTGAAAATTCAAGTAGTTGCGATAGTTACTGTCGCAAATGCATCTCTTTTGGCAATAATACATTAGCAATCATTATGGCATACCGTTTATCATCTAAGGATATTTGGGCATTAGGTTTTATGACCTTTGCCTTGTTTGTTGGTGCGGGAAATATTATTTTTCCGCCTATGGTTGGCTTGCAGGCAGGAGAGAATGTTTGGATCTCAGCCGCTGGCTTTTTGCTAACTGCTGTTGGCATGCCGGTCATTACTGTCATTGCGTTGGCAAAAGTGGGTGGGGGCATTGAAGCACTCAGTGCACCGATTGGGAAAACGGCAGGTCTGATTCTGGCAACTGTTTGCTATTTAGCTGTCGGCCCCCTGTTTGCAACCCCCAGGACTGCAACGGTTTCTTTTGAAGTGGGTATGGCATCACTTACCGGAACAGGTGATCTTCCTCTATTTATCTATAGTGTGATCTATTTTGCACTCGTGGTGCTGATTTCATTGTATCCGGGCAAACTACTGGATAGTGTTGGCCATATATTGGCCCCAATCAAAATCGTGGCGTTAGCCATTTTAGGAATTGCGGCTGTGTTGTGGCCGGCAGGTGGCCCTGTTCCTGCTATTGAAACTTATCGGGAAACTCCGTTCTCAAATGGCTTTGTCAATGGCTATTTGACCATGGACACACTGGCTGCAATGGTATTCGGGATTGTTATTGTTAACGCTGTTCGTTCCAGAGGGGTTGCGGCTTCTTCCCTGTTGACGCGCTATGCTATGTGGGCTGGCGTGATTGCCGGTCTTGGCTTGACGCTGGTATACCTCTCTTTGTTCAAACTTGGGGAAGGCAGTGGCACATTAGTGCCTACCGCAGATAATGGGGCTGCGATTTTGCACGCCTATGTCCAAAGCATTTTTGGTAACTATGGCAGTTTCTTCCTCGCGGTACTGATTTTCGTTGCTTGTATGGTGACTGCTGTTGGCTTGACGTGTGCTTGTTCTGAATTTTTCAGCCGTTATTTGCCATTATCCTACCGTACTCTGGTACTGATTTTAGGCACATTCTCCATGTTGGTTTCTAACATGGGCTTAAGTCACTTGATTAAGTTCTCACTTCCCGTACTGACGGCCATTTATCCTCCCTGTATCGTGCTGATATTACTGAGCTTTACAACCCGTTGGTGGCATAACTGCACCCGTATTTTGGCTCCTGCCATGTCTGTCAGTTTGCTGTTTGGGGTTTTGGATGCCATAAAAGTTTCTGAGTACCTCACTCATTTACTGCCTGAGTGGGCGAAGCATCTGCCATTATCGGATCAAGGTTTGGCTTGGTTACTGCCTACTTTACTGACGATGGTTGTGTGCGCTATCTATGACCGCATTGTCGGCGGCGTAAAGCTCCCAAAGTATGAAGTGCAGCCTGAAGAGAAGTAGGAATGAAGTCTATTTATGATAAACATGGATAAGTGATGTTATAAGATGGTAAAGGTGCGCTGTTGAAATCAGCCCACCTTTTTCGTTTATTTATGCTGAATTAATAACCAATAGCGGCACCGGCAGGTCGCCGTGCATCGTTAGCACCGTAGATGTAACCTTCATGGACAATACCTGATACGGCTGAATCGTTACCTGATGATTCCGGGGCAACGCCGGCAGCACCCGGCAATCCAATCATAATTAACTCTGTTGCTCCCCACGGTGTCTGTTCCACCATTTTGTAACCCATTTTTTCCAGTAAATTCAGGGTATCTTTCGACAGCCCACGTTGCTCATAATAGACCTCGTCTGGTAGCCATTGATGGTGGAACCGTGGGCTATCGACAGCTTCTTGTGGTGGCATGTTGAATTCGAGGATATTCAGGGCAGCTTGTAGCGTAATGGAGATAATGCGTGAGCCTCCCGGAGAACCCAAGACCAGGAAGATTTTATTATCTTTGGTCACGAGAGTTGGACTCATTGATGATAGTGGGCGCTTACCGGGGGCGATCGAGTTGGTTGCACCTTGTACTAACCCATACAGGTTTTTCTCACCGACTTTAGTTGTGAAGTCGTCCATTTCATCGTTGAGGAAGAAGCCGGTTCCTGGGGCAATCACGACAGCACCAAAACGTCCATTGATGGTGTAAGTGGTTGATACTGCGTTCCCTTCTTTATCTACCACGGAATAGTGGGTAGTCTCTGGTTTTTCATGGGGACCCATATCCGGTTGAACATTCACTGATGGGGTGGCTTTATTGGGTTGAATGTCTTTTCTGATTGATTCGGCGTAGCTTTTACTCAACAGTCGATCAAGCGGATTATTGATAAAGACTGGATCGCCCAGATAGGTATTTCTATCCATATAGGCGTGGCGCATGGCTTCTGTCAATGTGTGAATATAAGCAGCAGAGTTGAATCCCATGGATTTAAGATCGTAGCCTTCAATGACGTTTAATATCTCACATAACGTAACACCACCAGAGCTGGGCGGCGGAGAAGAGATGAATTTATAGCCTCGGTAACTACAGGTGACAGGAGCGGTTTCTGTAATGTGATAATTGGCGAAATCCGCTGCGGTAATAATTCCGCCTGATTTTTTTGACGCTTCTGCAACTAATTGGGGAATTTTGCCGTGATAAAAAGCATCAGGCCCGTGTTTGGCAATCATTTCCAGCGTGTTGGCTAAATCGGTTTGAATGAGCCGGTCCCCGGGTTCGAATGGCTTACCATTTTCACGCAGAAAAATACGGGCAGCTTCTGGATCTTGAGCAAAACGCTTAACTGTGGTGTCCAGAATATTGGTATCTCCACGGGTCAGAATATAGCCTTCGCGCGCCAGTTTGATGGCGGGTGCCATGACTTGTTCACGAGTTAATGTGCCATACTTTTTCAATGCCTCTTCAAATCCCATTACTGTACCCGGTACAGCAATTGATTTATAACCATACAGGCTGGCACTTTTGATAACGTTTCCATCTTTATCCTGATACATATCAGCGCTGGCTGCGGCAGGGGCTGTTTCACGGAAATTAATGAAAGTATCTTTTCCATTGGCAAGATGGATGGTCATAAATCCACCACCACCAATATTGCCACAGCAGGGATTAACCACTGCCTCGGCATATCCAACGGCAACCGCCGCATCAATGGCGTTCCCGCCCATTTTTAGAATATCTATGCCAGCTTGTGAAGCAAGGCGTTGTGAGCTGACAACCATGCCTTGTTTGGCTTCAACAGCAGGCTCAGTGGCAGAATAAAGAGGGGTAGAAATGAGCAGGGATACAGCGATAAGTGATATTTTCCATGTCTTGAACATGTGTTGTTCTCCTGAGGATAGGTCAACTGTTAACTGATTTGAGTGTTTGTGGTGCTTTTGTTGCTATTAAGTAATTTACCTTATCGAAAGCTCAGGATTTTGGAAAGTAAAAAACCAGCCGATTGGGCGGCTGGTTTGGAATGCTTCATAACGTAAAGTTATGAACAGATTGAATCCTAACGGGATTACAGCTTATCAGCGTTTTTGGTCAGGTATTTTGCTACGCCTTCCGGTGAAGCGCCCATACCTTCCTGGCCTTTCTCCCATTGTGCAGGGCAAACTTCGCCGTGCTCTTCATGGAATTGCATAGCGTCAACCATACGCAGCATTTCATCGATGTTACGACCCAGTGGCAGATCGTTAACCACCTGATGGCGAACAACACCATTTTTGTCAATCAAGAAAGAACCCCGCAGAGCAACGCCGGCTTCCGGGTGCTCAATGCCGTAAGCTTTCATGATGTCACGTTTGATGTCAGCTACCATTGGATATTTGACTTCGCCGATGCCACCTTCGTTGATTGAAGTTTTACGCCATGCGTTGTGGACGAATTCAGAGTCGAAGGATACACCAACAACTTCAACACCACGTTTCTGGAACTCTTCATAGCGATGGTCGAAAGCAATCAGCTCAGAAGGACAAACGAAAGTGAAATCCATTGGCCAGAAGAAAATAACAGCAGCACGGCCATTCAGGTGTTTTTTCAGATTGAAGTTATTAACAATTTCACCGTTACCGAGAACTGCGGCAGCTGTAAAGTCAGGGGCTTGGCGGGTGACTAAAACCATAATTGACTCCTGTGATTTTAAAAGGTGTTATGTAAAAACGGGTTACAGCATAAGGAATTAGGTTATAGCAATAAAGAATAAAATACCAATCAATATAATAGTTTTTACCTATCAATAAACAGTTTTTAATTCCTTTTAGACTGCATAAGATAAAACTATTTGTGAAAAGTTCAAGATAGTGGCTACTCAAACAGATGCTTATTTGTTGCTAGTGACATCATTTCTGGATAGAACTGGCAAAATAGTGTTTCAAAATCAAGGTAATGATTTTCAATATCCTGATACGATCCTGCCAATGCGGATAATTTGGGGCGCCTGCGTGCCATGCTCTGTAAGACATTGGCGATGCATGACATATCGGCATAACGGATGAATAAGTTTTGTGACCAGAGGTAGTTATTCAATTCCCGAAATTTTTCAGGGGTTGACGCGAGATGAGGTTCTATATTGTTGCGGGCAAGATTGACAAATTCGGGCAAGGAGTAATTTTTTTCATATTTGTCCCAATGGCGAGAAAGAAAGTGATCCCAAATGATATCAAGGGTAATGGGGGCAACGCGCCGATATTCGGGGCGAAATAATTTGCGCGCTTCCAGGACAAGTGGATGCTTGTCCGTCAGGCTGTCTACCCGACGGTGCATACGGATACCGGCTACAATATCAGAACAGAATGCGCCTTCTGGAGAACCACGGACGAAATCTGCCATCAAATTCCCCAGTAAGGAACTTTCCGCTAATGCAGCTAAATGAAGGTGTGCGAGAAAATTCATAGCGAGAGTATACCGTAAATAGTTAAACCCGGTGCTTCTTTGTTGCACCCTTGCGCTTGCAGCACTAGACTAGTCCGCCTGTTTTTTTGAATGATACAGATAAAATGCGTGTCGCTGATTTTACATTTGAACTGCCAGAAGAGCTGATTGCTCACTATCCCCAGCCACAGCGAAGTGCCTGCCGCCTGCTTTCCCTCGATGGTGAAACAGGCAAGCTGGCACACGGTGTTTTTACTGATGTGCTGGAGAAGCTGGAAGCCGGAGATTTATTGGTTTTCAATAACACCCGCGTTATCCCTGCGCGCCTGTTTGGCCGCAAAGCGACGGGGGGAAAGTTGGAAGTTTTAGTCGAAAGGATGCTGGACAGTAAGCGAGTGCTTGCTCACGTTCGTGCTTCCAAAGCACCGAAAGAAGGTGCTGAACTTATCCTTGGTGAAGCGCAGAGCATTAAGGCAACGATGCTGGCGCGTCATGATACTTTGTTTGAAATCCGTTTTGATGATGAGCGTGATGTATTGACCATTTTGGATCAAATTGGTCATATGCCTCTGCCGCCTTATATCGCTCGTCCTGATGAAGATGCGGATCGTGAGTTGTACCAGACAGTCTATAGTGAACGCCCAGGTGCGGTGGCGGCACCAACTGCCGGATTGCATTTTGATGAACCCCTTTTGGCTGCCTTGCGTGCAAAAGGCATTGAGATGGCCTTTGTCACCTTGCACGTTGGTGCCGGTACTTTCCAGCCTGTGCGAGTGGAAACCATCGAAGATCATGTGATGCATGCCGAATATGCGGAAGTACCACAGGATGTCGTGGATGCGGTGCTGGCATGTAAAGCGCGTGGTAATCGGGTTATTGCTGTAGGGACAACATCGGTCCGTTCGCTGGAAAGTGCCGCAAGAGCTTGTCAGGATGGGATTATCGCGCCATTTTTTGATGATACCCAAATTTTTATCTATCCTGGATTTGAATATCAGGTTGTCGATGCCCTGATCACCAATTTCCATCTGCCAGAATCCACCCTTATCATGCTGGTTTCTGCGTTCGCCGGGTATAAGAATACCATGAATGCCTACAAAGAAGCGGTAGCAAAAGAATATCGCTTTTTTAGTTATGGCGATGCAATGTTTATTAATCGCAATAAAATGGCGGCAAAAGAACGGGTATTAAAAGAGTGAGTACCAGAAGAAACGGTGCTGAAATCAATTTAATGTTTTGTAATAAAAGAGTTTAAAATCAAAATATTCTTCATTTCAGCCCCGCTGATTTGAATGATATCTAAACATAGCATCAGACTGTTTTTCTGATGTCTGGAGGTTAAGTGAAATTTGAGTTACAAAAGACGGATGGAAATGCCCGTCGTGGTCGTTTGATTTTTGATCGTGGCGTGGTGGAAACACCGGCATTTATGCCAGTGGGAACTTATGGCACGGTAAAAGGTATGACACCAGAAGAGGTGAAAGAAACAGGAGCGCAAATCCTGTTGGGGAATACTTTCCACCTTTGGTTGCGTCCGGGACAGGAAATCATGAAATTGCATGGTGACCTGCATGATTTTATGCAGTGGCAAGGCCCCATTCTGACTGACTCTGGCGGTTTTCAGGTTTTCAGTCTCGGTGCCATGCGTAAAATCAAGGAAGAAGGCGTTCACTTCCGTAACCCAATTAATGGAACGCCTGTGTTCCTCAGCCCAGAAAAATCCATGGAAATCCAATATGACTTGGGTTCTGACATTGTCATGATTTTTGATGAATGTACGCCTTATCCTGCTGATTGGGATTATGCGAAGCGTTCCATGGAAATGTCATTGCGCTGGGCTGCCCGCAGTCGTCAACGTTTTGATGAGCTGGATAATAAAAATGCCTTGTTTGGTATTATTCAGGGGAGTGTTTACGAAGATTTGCGTGATATCTCCATAAAAGGGCTGGTGGAAATCGGCTTTGATGGCTACGCTGTAGGGGGACTGGCCGTCGGTGAGCCGAAAGAAGATATGCACCGTATTCTGGAATATGTTTGCCCTCAGATCCCACAGGATAAGCCTCGCTATTTGATGGGCGTCGGCAAGCCAGAGGATTTGGTTGAAGGCGTTCGTCGTGGTATCGATATGTTTGACTGTGTGATGCCAACTCGTAATGCCCGCAATGGTCACCTGTTTGTGACCGAAGGGGTTATCAAAATCCGCAATGCCAAACATAAAGAAGATACATCTCCCTTGGATGAGCATTGTGACTGCTATACTTGCCGCAATTATAGCCGGGCATACCTCCATCACCTTGATCGTTGTAACGAAATTCTTGGTGCAAGGCTGAATACGATACATAATTTAAGGTATTATCAGCGCTTGATGGCTGGAATTCGTCAGGCCATTGAAGAAGGCAAACTGGAACAGTTTGTTGAAGCGTTTTATCAGCAGATCGGTAAACCCGTTCCGCCGTTAAATATATAATTTATCGTGACTAATCAGTCTCAATATGTGTAGCATATTGGGCTGGTTTTTGATCGAGCCACTGTCGATTTTAATAGCAATGTTTTCGACAGTCACATTTTCGATAACAATGAGGGAAATTTGATGAGTTTTTTTATTTCTGAAGCTGCGGCAGCTGCTGGCGCACCAGTGCAAACTCAGGGAAGCCCATATTCTCTGATTATCATGCTGGTTGTTTTCGGTTTGATTTTCTATTTCATGATCCTGCGTCCACAACAAAAACGCACCAAAGAACATAAAAAACTGATGGATTCCATCTCCAAAGGGGATGAAGTGCTGACTTCTGGTGGTTTGGTGGGTCGTGTCTCTAAAGTGTCTGATACCGGCTATGTAGTTATTGCCTTGAATGACACCACAGAAATAACTGTCAAACGTGACTTCGTTGCTGCCATTTTGCCGAAAGGTACAATGAAGGCTATTTAATTTTCCGATTTTCCCGAAGGGAACTGCCGTGTTGAACCGTTATCCTTTGTGGAAGTATCTGATGCTGATCGCTGCGATCCTCATCGGTTTGCTTTATGCACTTCCCAACCTTTATGGTGAGGATCCGGCTGTACAAATTACTGGCGTGCGAGGCATCGCCGCCAGTGAAAAAACGCTGGACCAAGTCCGTAATGTTTTAGAAAAAGATCAAATCAAGAGCAAGTCCATTGCATTGGAAAATGGCGCAATTCTTGCTCGTTTCAATAACACTGATGTGCAGCTTCGTGCGCGTGAAGCGTTAGTTTCTGCGCTAGGTGAACAGTATGTTGTCGCATTGAACCTCGCGCCTGCAACACCTGTCTGGTTAAGGGCAGTCGGTGCTGAACCGATGAAACTGGGTCTTGACCTGCGTGGCGGTGTCCACTTCTTGATGGAAGTGGATATGGAAACCGCGCTGAGTAAATTGCAGGAACAGAATATTGATGGCCTGCGTTCTGAACTGCGTGATCAAGGCATCCCTTATTCGACTATCCGCAAAACGGATAATTATGGCGTCGAAGTTCGTTTCCGTGATAACGATGCACGTTCTAAAGCAGAAAGCTATCTTGAACCTCGTCACCGTGATTTGGTGTTCTCCAGTGAAGCCAACAGCACGCTGAAAGTGGTGATGAGTGATGAACGTCTGCGTGAAGCTCGTTCTTATGCAGTACAGCAGAACATCACTATCTTGCGTAATCGTGTCAACCAATTAGGGGTTGCAGAACCTCTGGTTCAACGTCAAGGTGCAGACCGCATTGTGGTTGAACTGCCTGGTATTCAGGATACTGCCCGCGCGAAAGAAATCCTGGGGGCAACTGCAACTCTGGAATTCCGTCTGGTCAATACCAGTGTTGATCAAAATGTCGTGCAGTATGGCCGCATTCCGGCTGATTCAGAAGTGAAAGACACTCGTGATGGTAACCCGGTTGTACTGTATAAGCGCGTTATCCTGACGGGCGACCATATCACCGATTCGACCTCCAGTACTGATGAGAACGGTTATCCACAGGTGAATATTTCCCTGGATAGCGCGGGCGGCACAGCAATGTCTAATTTCACCAAAGATAATCTGCAAAAGCCAATGGCAACGCTGTTTGTGGAATATAAGGACAGTGGCAAGAAAGATGCCAATGGTCGTGCGGTTTTGGTTAAGCAAGAAGAAGTTATCAACATTGCCACGATTCAGTCACGCTTAGGTAACAGTTTCCGTATTACCGGTATTAGCAATCCGGCCGAAGCTCGTCAGTTATCACTATTACTGCGGGCAGGGGCGTTGATTGCACCAATCCAGATTGTGGAAGAGCGTACGATTGGGCCAACTCTGGGCTTGCAGAATATTGAGCAGGGCCTTGAAGCGTGTTTGTGGGGCCTGATTGCATCTGTCGTATTTATGGTGATTTACTACCGCAAGTTTGGTCTGATTGCGAGTTCTGCGCTGCTGGCTAACCTGGTGCTGATCGTGGGTATTATGTCCCTGCTGCCGGGGGCGACCCTGACCATGCCGGGGATTGCGGGTATCGTCTTGACGCTTGCCGTCGCCGTGGATGCGAACGTATTGATCAACGAACGTATCAAAGAAGAATTGCGCAATGGCCGTACGGTGCAGCAGGCAATTCACGAAGGCTATAAAGGGGCGTTCTCCAGTATCATCGATGCAAACCTGACTACGCTGATTACAGCTATTATTTTGTATGCAGTAGGTACTGGCTCTATCAAGGGCTTCGCGATCACCACCAGTATTGGTGTGGCGACTTCAATGTTCACTGCTATTGTGGGAACACGTGCAATCGTGAACTTGCTGTACGGTGGTAAGCGTATCAATAAGTTGTCAATTTAAGGAGCACGTTGTGGCGCAGGATTATAGTGTTGAACAATTAAACTATGGGCGTAAAGTTATCGACTTTATGCGCTGGGACAACGTTGCCTTTGGGATTTCGTTCCTGCTGTTGATCGCTTCCATCATTATGATGGGGGTTCGTGGGTTTAACTGGGGGCTTGATTTTACCGGTGGTACGGTCATTGAGGTGAAGCTGAGTCAACCTGCGGATCTGGACAAGATGCGTGAGAGTCTGAGCCAGAATGGTTTTGCTGATCCACTGTTGCAAAATTTTGGTAGCAGCCGTGATGTGATAGTACGTATGCCACCGGTGGAAGGTAATGCAGGGCAAGAGCTTGGCAATAAGATTATCTCGGTGATTAACCAGGATATTGATAAAGATGCCAAAGTTAAACGTGTCGAATTCGTTGGCCCTAGTGTCGGGAACGAACTGGCACAAACCGGAGCGATGGCATTACTGGTTGCACTGATCTGTATCCTGATTTATGTCGGTTTCCGCTTTGAGTGGCGTCTGGCATTGGGGGCCGTTATTGCACTGGCGCATGACGTGATTATTACATTGGGTATTCTGTCGTTGTTCCACATCGAAATTGACCTGACTATTGTTGCATCGTTGATGTCCGTTATCGGCTACTCATTGAACGATAGCATCGTGGTGTCAGATCGTATCCGTGAGAACTTCCGTAAGATACGCCGTGGTACGTCGTATGAAATCACCAACATTTCCCTGACTCAGACCTTGAGCCGTACCATCATGACTTCTGCAACCACCTTGTTGGTTGTATTGATGCTGTACATTTTCGGGGGTGAAATGCTGAAAGGTTTCTCACTTGTCATGTTAATCGGTGTTTCTATCGGTACAATCTCTTCTATCTATGTTGCTTCTGCACTGGCTTTGAAATTGGGCATGAAGCGTGAGCATTTGATCCAGCAGAAAGTTGAGAAAGAAGGGGCAGATCAGCCCTCTATTCTTCCTTAATTATTTGCATGATCGAGCACGGGTATTGCTTAAACACCCTGTGAGTACTTACTGACAGGGTGTTTTTCGTCATCACTTCAAGGTACACTGTTATCCCTTCGGTTAACTGTCAGGAAACGATATGCATTGCCCATTTTGCGCAGCCGTTGATACTAAAGTTATTGATTCCCGTCTGGTAGGGGATGGCTCACAAGTGCGCCGTCGCCGTCAGTGCCTGGAATGTCATGAACGTTTCACTACATTTGAAGTTGCGGAACTGGTGATGCCGCGAGTGATTAAAAGTGATGACATTCGAGAGCCTTTCGACGAAGAAAAATTGCGTCGTGGAATGCAGAAAGCACTGGAAAAGCGCCCTGTCAGCTCTGATGATGTGGAAACCGCAATTAGTCACATTAAGTCACAGGTACGGGCAACAGGAGAGCGTGAAATTCCGTCCAAAATGATCGGAAACTTTGTCATGGATGCGCTGAAAAAACTGGATAAAGTGGGCTATATCCGTTTTGCCTCTGTTTATCGCAGCTTTGAAGATATTCGCGAATTCGGTGAAGAGATTGCCAGACTACAAGATTAAACGTTGTAACTCTTACTAAAAACCAGAACATTGATTAAACGCTATGACACTTGATGAAATATATATGTCCAGAGCGCTGGAGCTGGCGTATCAGGGCCGTTTTACAACATCCCCAAATCCGAATGTAGGTTGCGTCATCGTTAAGGATGGGCAGATCATCGGGGAAGGTTTTCATGCCCGGGCGGGCGGGCCTCACGCAGAAGTTCATGCCTTGCGTATGGCCGGTGAAAAAGCGAAAGGCGCGACAGCTTACGTTACCCTTGAACCATGCAGCCATCACGGTAAAACCCCCCCTTGTGCTGATGCTTTAATTGCCGCAGGCATAAGCCGTGTTGTGGTAGCGATGCAAGATCCCAACCCTCAGGTGGCTGGGCGTGGTTTGTATCAATTGCAGCAGGCCGGAATTGCCGTTGAACATGGTTTGATGATGGAACAGGCGGAATCCTTGAATAAGGGGTTTCTTAAACGTATGCGTACAGGGTTCCCGTACCTGCAATTGAAACTGGGCGCATCATTGGATGGCCGAACTGCGTTGGTATCAGGGGAAAGCAAGTGGATTACCTCACCGGAAGCCCGTCAGGATGTGCAGAAATTACGGGCGCAGTGCAGCGCCATTTTGAGTTCCAGCGCAACGGTATTGGCGGATGATCCTTCCCTGACTGTCCGTTGGAATGAACTGGATGCGGAAACCCAAGCAGTTTATCCGCAAGCATGGCTTCGCCAGCCCATCCGTATCATTATGGATAGCCAAAATCGTGTGACGCCACAGCATCAAGTTGTCCGGCAACCCGGGGAATGTTGGTTAGCACGTACTAAGCAAGATCAGCAAAAATGGCCTGATAATACCGAACAGATTTTATTGCCAGAACATGGTGTCGGTGCTGATTTAGTGTTGCTGATGATGCAACTTGGAAAGCGTCAGGTAAATTCTGTGTGGGCAGAATGCGGCCCTGCTTTGGCCGGGGCTTTATTATCGCTAGGATTGGTCGATGAATTGATCCTTTATATCGCACCGAAAATATTGGGAAATGGTGCCCGTGGCTTGTTCGATATCCCTGAATTGCAAAAATTATCGGATGCGCCTGAATTTTCTCTGTTTGATGTTCAACAGATTGGTTCTGATGTGCGTCTTCGCTTACGGCCGTGTTAAGTGTTTTGATTTTGGGATAGCCCTAAATCAAAAATAATGTGATAAGATCCGCGCCCCTGCGGATATGAATAAATATAAGGAAGGCTATGAACGTAATCAAAGGTGTTGTTGCAGCTCCTGAAGCCCGCATTGCTATTGCAGTTGCTCGCTTTAACAACTTCATTAATGACAGCCTGCTGGAAGGGGCCGTTGATGCGTTAGAACGCATCGGGCAGGTTTCTTCAGACAATATCACCGTAGTATGGGTGCCGGGGGCTTATGAACTGCCATTGGCGGTCAAGGTGCTGGCGGAGTCCCAGAAATATGATGCGGTTATCGCTTTGGGTACGGTTATCCGTGGCGGAACAGCCCATTTCGAATATGTTGCCGGCGAATGTAGTTCAGGTCTGTCCAGCGTGGCAATGTCCAGCAACATTCCTGTCACATTAGGTGTTCTGACAACAGAAAATATTGAACAGGCGATTGAACGCGCCGGGACTAAAGCGGGCAATAAAGGGGCGGAAGCCGCCTTGACCGCGTTGGAAATGATCAATGTAATCAAAGCCATTAAAGGCTGAATTTTTTAGTTTTAATTAAGGGGAATTTTGTGAAACCTGCTGCTCGTCGTCGTGCTCGTGAATGTGCTGTTCAGGCAATTTATTCGTGGCAATTATCCAAAAACAGCATTGCTGATGTTGAATTGCAGTTTTTGTCAGAGCAGGATGTAACCGGTGTTGATGTCACCTATTTTCGTGAATTGCTGTCCGGGGTAGCAGTCAATGCTACAAAATTGGATGCCTTGATGGCGCCTTATCTTTCCCGCCAGCTCGAAGAGTTAGGTCAGGTAGAAAAAGCCATCTTGCGCGTTGCGATGTTTGAACTAAGCTTTCGTGATGATGTTCCCTACAAAGTGGCTATTAATGAAGGCATTGAACTGGCAAAAACATTTGGTGCTGAAGATAGTCATAAATTCGTGAATGGGGTTTTGGATAAAGCTGGCCCAGCAGCACGTAAGAAAAAGTGATTGCTTGCCAGGAGTTCCCCATTATAACTCGATGATTTTACACATGAGGCCGGATTTCCGGCCTCATGTACTCATCGTTGGTCACTTTTGGAATTCTATTATGGCATGTGGTGAATTTGACCTCATTGCACGTTATTTCAATCGCCCTCTCAGCCGCCGACGTGATGTAAGCCTAGGGATTGGTGATGATTGTGCACTGATGACTGTCGCAGATAAGCAGGAATTAGCGGTAACAACGGATACGTTGGTCGCAGGTGTCCATTTCCTTCCTGATATTTCACCGGAAGATTTGGCTTATAAGGCACTGGCTGTCAACATCAGTGATTTGGCTGCCGTTGGGGCAGATCCTGCTTGGGCATCGTTGGCGTTAACGTTGCCTGACGTCAATGAGGATTGGTTAAAACGATTTAGTGATAGCCTGTTTGAACAATTGAACTATTACGGTATGCAATTGATTGGTGGCGATACGACAAAAGGTCCCATGAGTTTGACCTTAACCGTACATGGATTGGTGCCGGTTGGCAGGGCGTTGCGTCGTGCTGGTGCGAAGAACGGTGATTGGATTTATGTCACCGGAACTCTGGGTGACAGCGCCGCAGGGCTTGCCTTGTTGCAAGAGCATCTGACCGTAGAAGATCCTGCGATCCACAATTGGTTGGTTAAGCGCCATCTCCGTCCACAACCACGTGTTTTACAAGGGCAGGCTCTGCGTGATCTTGCTTCTGCCGCAATTGATCTGTCCGATGGACTGATTTCTGATCTCAACCATATTCTGACAGCTAGCCAATGTGGTGCGCGTATTAATCTGGAGGCGCTGCCTTATTCAGAAGCGACGCAGCAATATGTTCCTGCGGAACAGGCGTTGAAATGGGCACTGAGTGGTGGGGAAGATTATGAGTTGTGCTTTACTGTACCTGAGCTTAACCGTGGTGCGTTAAATATGGCATTGGCCCATTCGGGGGCAAGTTTCTGTTGTATTGGGCAAATCAGGCCAGAATCAGAAGGCATCCGCTATTTTAACAATAACGAAGAAATTGAGTTGGATCTGAACGGCTTTGACCACTTTAAAACGGATAAAAAACGGATAGTACCTTGTCCAGCTGCACACAAGGAAGAAAACGATCAAACGGAGGGAACGCATGGATGACGCAAAACGCCACTTAAAAATGAGTAATCCGTGGCACTTATTGGCTAC
Organism: Xenorhabdus griffiniae; assembly: GCF_001028135.1. Lineage (GTDB taxonomy): Bacteria > Pseudomonadota > Gammaproteobacteria > Enterobacterales > Enterobacteriaceae > Xenorhabdus > Xenorhabdus bakwenae. The sequence continues at coordinate 76,992 of NZ_LDNM01000009.1, read as the reverse complement.
GGGATTCGGTAGTGGCTTATCGCCGATTATCCCGGGCACAATGGGTTCAGTGGCGGCGATCCCTTTCTGGTTGCTGCTGGCGCAGCTACCGACATGGGGAATTTGGTTGGTTATTGTGTTGGGCACTGTCATTGGTTGTGTGATTTGCCAGAAAGCGGCCGATGCCATGAAAGTGGAAGATCCCGGTTGTGTCGTTTGGGATGAATTCATCGGAATGTGGATCACACTGATGGCGATCCCTGTGCTCAATTGGCAATGGGTTTTGGTTGGCTTTGTGGTATTCCGCATTTTTGATATGTGGAAACCGTGGCCGATTCGCTGGTTTGACCGTTATGTGAAAGGGGGTATTGGCATCATGCTGGATGACATTATCGCGGCAATCTTTGCGGTTATAGTCATCTGGTTACTGAATTTCTACCAACTGTTACCTTTCTAAGTTAAATAGCCACTGGAATTCAGGTGGCTATTATTTTTCAGGATGTTTTTTCAGCTTGTTGTTCCGCCAGAAATGGTAATGTCTTTTTCATGCTTCAATGTTGACTCAATAGCGATTTTCAAGGCTGTTGTCATCATCTCTACAGCCATACTTGGCGCACCAGAATGCTTTATTGCCTGCTCAGGTAAATAAGGAACATGGATAAAACCACCACGCACAGCAGGAGTACGTTGGTTTAAATAATGCAGCAAACCGTACATAACATGATTGCAAACGAAGGTTCCCGCAGTTTGGGATAGTGTTGCAGGAATTCCTGCATTATTTAATTCACTGACTATCGCCTTGATGGGTAGGGTAGAAAAATAAGCTGTAGGGCTGTCGACAATGACAGGGGTATCAATGGGTTGTTGGCCTGCATTATCAGGAATACGGGCATCGTTAACATTGATTGCGACACGTTCTACGCTGATATTTGATCTGTTTCCAGCTTCCCCGACTGAAATCACTACTTCTGGTTTAACGTGTTCAATTGCCGCATAAAGCTGTTCCAGAGAAGTATCGAAAACGCAAGGCAGTTGGCGAACTTCAATATTTGCACCCGCGATTTGACATCCCTGCAATAGCCTAACAGCTTCCCATGATGGATTGACGGTTTCACCAGCGAAAGGCTCAAAAGCAGTGACGAGAATGGTTTTTGTGGCGATAACTTTCATGACGGTTCCTTGTTGTTGTTTTATAAGAAGAGTAGAAAATAGAGCAGGAATACATTGGTAAGTAATAAGACACATCCTGTGGGGATTTGTGCCTTGATGACCGCATTGCGGTCAGGCAACTCTAACAGGGCAGCAGGGACGAGATTAAAATTTGCCGCCATGGGGGTCATCAACGTACCGCAATAGCCGGAGAACATACCAATGGCAGCCATAACGGCAGGATTGCCACCGTGCTGTAAGATCAAAATGGGAATGCCAATACCGGCAGTCACGATGGGAAAAGCCGCGAAAGCATTACCCATAACTATAGTCAGCAGAGCTATACCCAATACGTAAGCTGCCACGGCGATAAAGCGATTATCGACAGCGATATAACTTTCGGTCAGGTGGGCAATCACCGTGCCGATACCGGCAGTCGTAAACAGCAATCCGAGCGTAGCCAGAAGTTGTGGCAGGATGAATACGCAACCAATGGAGTCCAGCAGGCGGCGAGTCTCCTGTATTGGCTGTGTTATGACATCACGGCTTATGCGTAATGCCATAATTAATCCTATCAGACAGCCGAGAGTAATTGAAAAGAGAGTCACCAGAGTTGCATGATTTCCCTCACCAAAGACGGCTTGTTGTAAGCCTGGAATGTGGTTAAACATCAATACGCCAATCATTGTGACAACGGGGATCAGCAAGACGGGAAAAAATAGTTGATTGCCAAGACGCTCAGCGCCTTCCCGCCGTTGTTCTGGGGTGCGTTGATGATAATTTCCCAGCTGAACTCCACCAAACCCTGCCAATAGTGCCATAAGAACGACCAGCACCCCGATACTAATATGGGCAATTCTTTGAGCATGGGCTTCATCGCTAATCCAGATAGCTATTATATGATGACTCCATTTCCCCATCATGAAGATCAAACCGTAAAGTGCCCAGAATAGACCGGTCGTTAAACGGCGAGGGTTAGCAATATCCCGCCATGACATGATAGCGACAGCCAGCAAGAGCACTCCAGCCAGCACGTAGAGATACTGTAATTGAAACATTATTTCTCCTCCTGGTTGTGCAATTTGGTGTGATTCAAGGCATTCAATTCGTTGGCAATACGGTAATCAAGGCGATATAACCGAACTGAATGGATGAGAAAAGCACAAATGGCGGTAGGGATCCCCCAAAGGGCGATATGTAACGGTTCGGTGTGAATGCCCCCTGATTCCAGCATGAAGTTGTGCATAAAGATAATGGCCCCGAAGGCGACAAAAATATCCTCCCCAAAGAACAGACCGGTATTATCCGTTGCTGCAGACATCGCGCGAATGCGATGACGAACTGAATCCGGCAATTCTCCATATTGATTTTCAGCCGCCCCTTCTGCCATAGGCGCTAACAGGGGACGAACCATTTGCGGATGCCCGCCTAAACTGGTTAAACCTAATGCGGCGGAGATTTCCCGTATAAACAGATAGACAATCAATAGACGCCCGGTTGTCGCCATTTTGATATGAGCAATGGATTTCTGGGCCCGTTCTTTTAAACCGTGTCTTTCCAATAGGCCAATGATGACTAAAGGAAGCAGGATGGTCAGTGTCAAATTTAGGGTATTAACAAACCCAGAACCTAGCTTCTCCAAAATATCAGCTATCGGCATGTGAGCAGCCAATCCCGTGACAAGTCCAGCAATGGTGACGACCAGAACCGGATTAAATCTGATGACAAAACCGATGATGATGATGGCGATCCCGATTAGGGGCCAAAAGTTGATGGTTTGCTGCATATTTTATTTCCCCGTGAATAAATGTATTGTTGTTTTATTGTGGGTTTAGGTTGTGTTTATTGTTAATGCATTGTTTGCGCGTTGTTGAACAATAAATAAACTTCGATTAACAAATAAGCAAATAAAATTCGCAATGGATTGTAAAAGTGGAATGTAGATCACTTCTTGGATGAAAAAGCGTTTATTGGATGAGAAGGTCACGCATTCAATTTGTTGTTTCTCATGTATCCCCCTCACTTTTTCAGGAAATAAGATGACAACGGCAGAGGTGAAATACCGAGCAACAGCGTTGGTTATGGTATGCTTGGGAGCCTCGTCTGAACCGTAAAACATTGGGTTATTCTAAGTCACCGGAAATGCATGACAAAGTCATCGGGACTTTTATCGAAAGGGAATATTATATTTAAGACAAATTAATATTTCGCATATGTGACCCAAAATAGGCAGTAAAATGGATGGGGTTTTTATTAAACCCCCATCCATAATTAGAGGTTATTTAGCCAGATATTTCTCGATCTTATTTTGAATACCTGCCGCATCCAGCCCTAAATCAGTGTGCAGCTCTTGTTGTGTTCCTTGCGGGATAAAGTCATCGGGTAAACCCAGATTTAATACGGGAACTGGCACCTTTTCTTGCATCAGCAATTCGTTAATCCCACTGCCTGCACCACCCATGATGGCGTTTTCTTCCAAGGTCACCAGCAGTTCGTGGCTGGCTGCCATTTCCAGCACCAGATCTTTGTCCAGCGGTTTGACAAAACGCATATCCACAACGGTTGCATTCAGGGCGTCAGCCGCTTGCAGCGCATAGGTTAATAATGTGCCAAAGTTAAGGATCGCAATGCGCTCTCCCTGACGGCGGATTACGCCCTTGCCTATTGGCAATGTTTCCAGCGGTTGGAGTTCAGCGCCTGTCCCTGTACCGCGAGGATAACGAACAGCAGCAGGACCTGCTTGATAATGATATCCGGTATGCAGCATCTGGCGGCATTCGTTTTCATCGCTGGGAGCCATAATCACCATATTCGGGATACAGCGCAGGAAAGAAAGATCAAAAGCCCCTTGATGGGTTTGACCATCTGCACCGACAATGCCGCCACGGTCGATGGCAAATAAGACAGGCAGGTTTTGGATGGCGACGTCGTGGATCACCTGATCATAAGCGCGTTGCAGGAAGGTGGAATAAATGGCGACGATAGGCTTGTAGCCGCCAATAGCCAGACCCGCAGCAAAGGTGACAGAATGCTGCTCGGCAATTGCGACATCAAAATATTGTTCAGGATATTCGCGGGAGAAGCGCACCATACCGGAACCTTCGCGCATGGCTGGGGTGATCGCCATCAGTTTTTTATCATGAGCGGCTTGTTCACACAGCCAGTCACCGAAGATCTTGGAAAATGTCGGGCGAGTCTCTGTGCTTTTGGGCAAAGAACCCGTTGAGGGATCAAATTTGGGGACGGCATGCCAACTGATAGGATCTTTTTCCGCTGGGGCATAACCACGACCTTTTTTTGTCATGATATGCAGGAATTGTGGCCCTTTCAGTTCGCGCATGTTTTTCAAAGTCTGGGTTAGCGCCAGTACGTCATGACCATCAACCGGCCCGATATAGTTGAACCCAAGTTCTTCAAACAGCGTTCCGGGAACCACCATGCCTTTCAGATGTTCTTCCGTTTTTTTCAATAATTCTTTGATTGGAGGCAGGTTGGAAAACACTTTTTTGCCACTTTCACGCAGGGTGGTATACAGTTTGCCTGACAGAATCTGTGCCAGATGGTTATTCAATGCTCCCACGTTTTCAGAGATAGACATTTCATTGTCATTGAGAATAACCAGCATGTCGGGATCGATATCGCCAGCATGGTTCATCGCTTCGAAAGCCATGCCCGCCGTAATGGCACCATCCCCAATAACACATACTGTCTTGCGGCCTTTGCCCTCGTGTTTGGCAGCCGTCGCCATACCTAAGCCAGCGCTGATTGAGGTGGATGAGTGACCGACACACAAGGTGTCATATTCACTTTCTTCCCGCCACGGGAAGGGATGAAGGCCATTTTTTTGCCGAATGGTATCAATGCGATCACGGCGTCCAGTCAAAATTTTGTGCGGGTAGGCTTGGTGACCAACATCCCAGACTAAATTGTCAAAGGGGGTTTTATAAACATAGTGGAGTGCGACGGTTAATTCGATAGCGCCAAGGCCGGAAGCAAAGTGACCACTGGAGCGACTGACACTGTTCAGCAAAAATTGACGCAGTTCATCGCATAACTTTGGCAAGGTTTCTTTGGGTAGCAGGCGAAGCTCTTCTGGAGTCTCAGCCAATGCCAATGTTGGATATTTCGCTATATCAATGCTCATGCTATGCCTGTGTAAAATGCTATATCCGTAAAAGTTAAATAGTAAGAACCCTGTTATTATCCGTGTGTAATTTCTAGGTTCACCCCGTAAGACGCTTTACCGGTTTCTTTAGCTGTTTCTCTCAATGATAAAACCAGCCAGTTGCTTTAAGGTTGCGGTGTCATATGACCGTTTTTCCAGTTCTGTAAGGGCGTCGAGCGCTTCTTCATACAGATCTCTGGCTTTTTGTTGGGCTTGTGCTAAACCCAATAATACAGGGTAAGTATTTTTGCCGAGTTGCTGATCGTTGCCCTGACGCTTGCCAATAATTTCAGTATTGCCAATGACATCCAAAATATCGTCATGTACCTGAAATGCCAGGCCGATGGCTTGGGCATATTGCTCCAGTAACGGCAGCACTTCACGGCCACGTTGTCCCGCACTATAAGCGCCTAATCGGACGGCTGAACGTATTAATGCACCGGTTTTATGTTGGTGGATCTGTTCCAGTGAAGCAAGATCGATCTGTTTACCTTCTGCCGCCAAATCCAGCGACTGCCCACCACACATGCCGGCAAAGCCACTGGCACTTGCCAGTTCAGCGATCATCGCAAGGCGATCGGATAGGGACACACTGGGCATATCCTGTTTTGCCAGAATTTCAAAGGCCAGTGATTGTAATGCATCACCCGCTAAAATCGCCTGACTTTCACCAAATTTGAGATGACAGGTAGGTTGCCCACGGCGTAAATCGTCGTTATCCATTGCGGGTAAATCATCATGGATCAATGAATAGGCATGAATGCACTCTATCGAGAGGGCGGCGGCATCCAGACTCTTTTTAGGGAGACCAAACATTTCTCCCACGCTGTAAATTAAAAATGGCCGTAGCCGTTTTCCACCCAGTACTGCACCATATTGCATTGCTGTACCTAATGGGCTGTTTAAAAAGGGCAATGAAGAAAATATTGCCATCAATTTGTCATTAATATGTTGCTGACAAGTGCGCAATCTTTCTTCAAAAGGAACATTATATTGTTCAGACATAAATTTACTCAGCTTCGGACGAAAATTCATCAAGAGGCGACTGTGCATCATGGTTCAGTAAAATTTGCACTCGTTGTTCTGCCTGTTGAAGCGTTTTCTATCCTTGTCTTGCAAGTTGAATACCACGTTCAAATTCATTCAACGCATCTTCTAATGGGAGTTCCCCGGATTCCAGCCGAATAACAATGTCCTCCAGCTCTTTAAGAGAGGTCTCGAATGTTGGCATGTGTTCGGTTGTTGATGTTTGATTTGCTTTAGACATAATGACTTAACATATGGTTATTTAACGAATTAGCAAAGCGAGTTCGTTACAGAATTGCAGAGTACCCTACTACACCAAGAAAAATAAATCATGTGTTACCACTATTTTTTTATAGTCGGTTTTTGCAGTCGATTTTTTACAGGTGATAAGCCAGATGGTGTTATACTCTGCGCCCTATCCAACTGAACACTTAAGAACAATCATTGCTATTGTTGATGATAGTTCAACATTGAATGACTACTATATCTTACTATGAAGTTTATCATTAAATTATTCCCAGAAATTACGATTAAGAGCCAAACTGTCCGGTTGCGCTTTATTAAAATTCTTGCCAGCAATATCCGCAATGTGCTGAAAACCTTCGGAGAAGGCATTGCTGTGGTTCGCCATTGGGATAATATCGAAGTTCGGGTTAAGGATGATAACCTCGGTGCGGAAATTTGTGACGCACTGACACGCATTCCAGGCATTCACCATATCCTGCAAGTAGAAGAGCGGGATTTTCGTGATCTGCATCATATCTTTGAACAAACCTACGAAACTTACGGGCATTTACTGAATGGTAAAACATTTTGTGTTCGCGTAAAGCGCCGTGGTAAACACAGTTTTACTTCCAATGAAGTTGAGCGCTATGTTGGTGGCGGCTTGAACCAGCATATTGAATCAGCCAAGGTGAAACTGACCAAGCCTGATGTCACCGTGAATCTGGAAATTGATCAGGATAAGCTGATTCTGGTGAAAGCCCGTCATGAAGGGATTGGTGGATTTCCTATCGGTACGCAGGAAGATGTACTGTCATTGATTTCCGGTGGATTTGATTCCGGCGTTTCCAGCTATATGTTGATGCGTCGTGGCTGCCGTGTGCATTACTGTTTCTTTAATCTTGGTGGCGCAGCCCATGAAATTGGCGTAAAGCAGGTTGCCCATTATTTGTGGAACCGGTTTGGCAGCTCACATAAGGTCCGTTTCGTTGCTGTGAATTTTGAACCTGTCGTGGCTGAAATTCTGGAAAAAGTTGATGACGGACAGATGGGGGTTGTGCTGAAAAGAATGATGGTCAGAGCGGCTTCCAAAGTTGCAGAACGCTACGGTGTGCAGGCAATTGTAACCGGTGAAGCCCTGGGGCAGGTATCCAGCCAGACTTTGACGAATTTAAGATTGATTGACAATGTTTCAGATACGTTGATCCTCCGCCCCCTGATTTCCCATGATAAAGAGCACATTATTAAGCTGGCTCGTGAGATTGGCACCGAAGATTTTGCCCGTACGATGCCGGAATTTTGTGGGGTTATCTCGAAAAGCCCGACAGTGAAAGCCGTTAAAGCCAAAATTGAAGCAGAAGAAAACAATTTTGACTTTGACATCTTAGAACGCGTGGTGAGTGAAGCCCAGAATCTGGATATCCGCCAGATTGCAGAGCAATCCAGTGAGCAAGTGGTGGAAGTGGAAATGGTATCTGCACTTTCCCCTAATGATGTGTTATTGGATATCCGTTCTCCCGATGAACAGGATAATCGTCCGTTAAATATAGAAGGTATTGAAATTCAGTCATTGCCTTTCTATAAACTGGGCACCCAGTTTGGTGATTTGCCGAAAGAAAAAACTTATCTGCTGTATTGTGAGCGTGGTGTGATGAGCCGTTTACAGGCACTTTATCTGCGTGAACAAGGCTTCGGCAATGTTAAGGTGTATCGACCTTAATTTGCCTTTAAGGCCCAAGGCTGCTTACGGAATCGATCCGATAAGCAGCCTATGTCGTATCTTCTTTCCCTTTCAACAATTCAATCAGTTTCTGCACTGGCTACGGTAACATGAATTCCCGCCCGAACGAGTAAATCAATCGTCGTAACAGCTTCGATCTCTTCGCTGCCGTGAGCGAGACAAATAAGGGCTGAGGTGTTCATATTCTTCCTCCTTGCGCTTAATATAATGATAAACAGTGGTATTTTCGGTGACAGACAAACCGTGAGTACGGGCTCGACGTATTAAATAACCGGTGATGTAGTCTATTTCTGTATGTCGCTGTGCCCGTATATCTTGCAGCATGGATGAATAATTCTCAGCGGTTTGCTCGATCACGTTCATGACGTAATCGATCAGGGTTTGTTTGGTGGTATGAATATTGTCATGTTTCATAACCTGATAAATTTCGTCACATAATGCCTGTATTTGTGCCCGGTGATGCTGCAAGTCACCATTTTTACAGTCATAGATGACGGTGAGAGGATTAATGACACAGTTGACGGCAAGTTTCATCCAACTGATAGCCTGTATTTCATTGTGCCATGCTACATCGGGCAGGGCGCTGTGTAAAATATCGGCCAGAGCGCTAAGTTTGGTGGTATTGGCTGTGATGGCACCAATATGAGTCATCCCATGTGACTTATAGTACACGATGTTATTTTTTCGATAGGCTCCATGTGTCGTTACGCCAAGTAAAATGGGGTTGGGCAGAGGTGTAAATTCTTCCTGGGTTCCCATGCCATTATGCAATAACAGGATTGGGCAATGGGGAGACAGTTTGTCAGCAAGGTGATTGACCGCGTCAGAGACTTGCCACGCTTTTAAACAAACGAGAAGTAGTTTGCTTTCAGCAAGGTGTTTCTCGTCATTGGCAGGAAACTGTTGATTAAAAGCCTGACCATTAAAGTTTTCGATCTGGACGGAAATAACAGGCTGTGGGACCCTTAGCCATCCCTGAACACTATGGTTCTGTTGGGATAAGGCGGCAAGCCAAAGTTTACCTATAGCACCACAGCCAAGAACAGTTATTTTCATATTTCTTCCTGATCTGAACATAGGATAATCGCAAAAAGCTCGTTGAGCTTCCCGAGTATAGAGCTTTTGCCAATAATGGAAAGCGGTTATCATGCCGATTTATTGATTAGCTGGAGGTGACGGGTAATGCCATCATTTGATATTGTTTCTGAAGTTGATATGCAAGAAGTGCGTAATGCAGTAGAAAACGCACAGCGTGAATTAAGCAATCGTTGGGATTTTCGTAACGTCCCCGCGAGTTTTGAATTAAACGAAAAGAATGAATCGATCAAAATTGCCAGTGAGTCTGATTTTCAGGTGAACCAACTCGTTGATATTCTGCGTGAAAAGTTTGCTAAACGCGGAATTGATGGTTCTGTCATCAATATTCCTGAAAATATGGTTCATAGCGGCAAAACGTACAGTGTAGAAGCGACCTTACAGCAAGGTATTGATACGCCGTTAGCGAAAAAGATTGTGAAGATGATTAAAGACAGTAAGTTGAAGGTACAGGCCCAAATTCAGGGTGAGCAAGTGCGGGTAACAGGTAAGGCTCGTGATGATTTGCAAAGTGTCATGGCATTGGTTCGTGGTGCAGAATTGGGGCAGCCTTTCCAGTTTACTAATTTCCGCGATTAGTTTCCGTCATTATCCTAATCGTGAACAATTAATCATAGTACGGTGTTTGGCAACACCGTACTTGTTATAAATACCCTAGCTATTGATGGGATAATACAAGTTGTTCTAACTGGTTGCGATTGGTTAGTTTAGTATCGACTTTGATATACGCACTGTGTTCTTCTGGTGCGATGACAATCTCTTTTACACCCGCTTGCGCCAATATCTTTTTCTCCAAAACCCCAGGGTTGCTGAGTTGTTCTGGCAAAATGAGCCTGATGCTGCTGACATAGGGGGGTTGCTGTAAGGTCAGGCTGATAATAAACCAGAGTGCGGTCAGCGCGATGCCTCCCATAAAGACGAGTGATGCACCTTGCCATTCGTAAAGTATTCCTCCAAGGAAACCGCCCAAAGCCACGCCAAGGAATTGACTGGTCGAGTAAACGCCCATGGCCGTGCCTTTGTAACCCGCAGGGGCTTCTTTGCTGATGAGTGAAGGCAAGATAGCTTCCATGATATTAAATGCAAGGAAGAAAATTTGAATGCCTGCAAAGATCCCCCAAAGATGCGATCCCTGAAACCATAAAACAGCTTCAGCGATGAATAGCATAGCGATACACAGCAAAAATACCTGCTTCATGCGACGTTTTGTTTCTGCGTAAATAATGAAAGGTAAAACGGCGACAAAAGAGATAAGTGTAGTAATTAAATAGACTTTCCAGTGTTGTTGTGGCGGAAAACCTGCTTTTTCCATAATAAGGGGAAGGGCAACAAAGCTCGACATCAATAAGGTATGCAGGCAGAGAATACCAAAATTGAGTTTGATGAGTTGGGGATCGAAAAGTACACGTTTGAAGCTGCCGCGAGCGATACCTGACTCACGATTTAATAAATGCTTATGTGTATTTGGTACAGCAAATAGTGTGATAAGTATCCCGCAGCAAGCCAAGATTGCAATTGCTCCAAAGAGACCATTTAAACCGATTTGGTGGGTGATAATAGGGCCGACGACAATGGCAAAAGCGAATGTAATGCCAAAGCTAATGCCGATAAATGCCATTGCTTTTGTTCTGTTCTGCTCACGAGTCAGGTCTGAAATTAATGCCATGATAGCAGCAGAGATTGCTCCCGTACCTTGTAAAGCTCGCCCGATAATAATTCCCCAAATAGAGTCGCTTAAAGCGGCAATAACACTGCCTAATGCGAAGATAAGAAGTCCACCGATGATTAAAGGTTTTCTGCCAATTTTGTCTGAAAAAAGCCCGAATGGGATCTGAAATATTGCCTGTGTTAAGCCGTAGATGCCAATGGCAATTCCAATAAGCGCTTCAGTCGCATCACGTAACGCTAAACCATAGGTCGTCAGAACAGGCAGAACCATGAACATGCCTAACATGCGCAGGGAGAAAACAGAACCTAAGCCCCATGTTGCCCGAAGTTCAAGCGGAGTCATTTTATTATCGTTCACGGATACCTCAAAAAAATCTGGTATGACATTTCAATTAGGTGAGAGCAAACGAAAAAAAAGCGTTTGTCACCGAATAAGTTGTCATTGAATAGAGATAAAAGAAAGGAAAAAGATGGCAGGGCTTACCCTGCCATCTTAAATATTACCAGACGTAAGTCAGTAGGTTTTCTGGAGATGCTGTTGAATCTACAGACATCATGACGCTTAATGACATGATAGCGACGATAGAAAACAGAAATAACTTACGGGCCCAAATACGGTCATTAGAGGTTTTATACCCTGATAATGCCATACCCAACCACCAGATGCTCACTGCGGCAGCGACGATAAGGTATTTATAACCCGCATAACCACTGATGGTCAGCATCAAAGTGGCAACCATAAAGGCCAGAATATACAGCGTGATGTGGTTTTTCGCGACGGAAATCCCTTTAATCACGGGTAATACTGGAATGTTGGCCGACTGATAATCTTTGAACCGAAAAATAGCAATGGCATAAGAGTGGGGCATTTGCCACAGGCTGAAGATCAGCAATAAGATCAACGCGCCTGTATCAAAATGCCCTGTTACTGCACAGTAACCAATCACGGGAGGTGCTGCGCCTGACAAGCTACCAACCAGCGTGCCATAAACAGATTTTCTCTTCATGTAGAGGCTATAAATCCCAACATAAACGATAAACCCGATGAGAGCTAACTGCATTGCTAAGACATTGGTTGCTACATAAAGCAGCACTATGCCAACAATACCTAACACTGAGGCGTAAATCAGGCTGATTTTCGGATCGATAAGCCCTTTCACAAGGACTCTTTCTTTCGTTCTTTCCATGATACGGTCAATATCGCGGTCGATATAGTTGTTGAATACACAACCTGATGCTACCACCAGCGATACCCCGACCATCGTTGCAAAGAACAAGGGGTAATCTATTACGCCCTTGGAAGCGAGTAGAAAACCACCAATCGCAGAAATTAGATTTCCGAAAATAATTCCTGGTTTGGTCACTTGCAGGTATTGCTTAATCATTCAAATCAACCCTTAATCAACCATCATATTGATGTTCAGGTTGTACATAATCCACAGAGAGCCAACAACAACGATAGCGATGACCAGTAATGTGAATATTAAGGCAACGAGGTTCCAACGCTCTTCAGATGATGTGTTCATGTGCAGGAAGCAGATGAAATGAACAAAAATCTGAATAACAGCCATAGCGACTACTGTCACCAGAATTGTGCTGTGTGAAGTAGTGCCATCCATTACCATCCAGAATGGGATCACGGTCAGTATGACTGACAGAACAAAACCCATTAGATAGGTTTTGAAGCTACCGTGGCTTGCGCCGGAATGAGAAGTATTTGGATGACTCATTACATAGCTCCCATCAGATAAACGACAGTGAATACACAAATCCAGACAACGTCAAGGAAGTGCCAGAACAGACTCAGGCAGTTCAGACGCACACGGTTCACATCAGTCAGGCCGCGGCGTGAAACTTGAACCATCATGATAACGATCCAAATCAGACCGATGGTCACGTGCAGACCGTGAGTGGCAACCAGTGCGAAGAAGGCAGACAGGAACGCACTACGATCAGGGCCAAAGCCTTCTGTGATCAGTTTATGGAATTCATAAACTTCCATTGAAACGAAGCCAAGGCCAAACAGGAAGGTAATGAATAGCCACAAATTAGCCTGACCCGCTTTACCTTTGTTCACGCCCAGCATGGCGAAACCATAAGTGATACTACTAAATAGCAGCAAGAAGGTTTCTACCAGTACAAATGGCAGTTCAAAAATATCTTTACCAGATGGGCCACCCGCAGTGCCGTTAACTAACACGGCATAGGTAGCGAACAGACTTGCAAACAGAATCAAGTCACTCATCAGGTAGACCCAGAAGCCAAATATTTTGTTGGCTCCTGTATCGTGGTGCCCATGAGTATCATGGGCGGCTGTGTTGTTAAGGGTTTGAGTCGACATTATTTCACACCTGCCTTTCTCAGATCTTCATAACGCTGATTTTCAACTTTTTCGATTTCAGCTACAGGAACGTAATAATCAACGTCTTCGTCAAAGCTTTTCACGATGCAACTGATGATGATGCCCGCGAAACTTGCAATAGCCATCCACCAGATATGCCAGATCAAAGCAAAGCCTAAGGTCAGACAGAAAGCACTGATGATCACACCTGCACCGGTATTTTTAGGCATATGAATTTCTTCATATTTAGCAGGACGCTTATATTCAGTTCCTTTTTCTTTCATATCCCACCACGCATCACGAGTCTGGATGTGTGGAACTTCCGCAAAGTTATAGAACGGCGGCGGAGATGAAGTTGACCATTCCAGGGTACGAGCACCCCATGGATCACCGGTCAGATCACGGTTCTGCTCACGGTCACGGATACTGACGTAGAACTGGATAACCTGACACAGAATACCAAGAGCGATAAGAACAACACCGCCTGCTGCAACCACCAGCAAAGGATGGAATTCTGGGTTGATATCTTGGCTCAGGCGACGGGTCATGCCCATGAAGCCCAGTGCATACAGAGGCATAAAGGCAACGAAGAAACCCGTGATCCAGAACCAGAATGCACGGACACCCCATTTTTCATTCAGCGTGAAACCAAATGCTTTCGGGAACCAGTAAGTTGTACCGGCGAAGCAGCCGAATACCACACCACCGATGATAACGTTATGGAAGTGAGCGATTAGGAACAGGCTGTTATGCAGTACGAAGTTTGCACCAGGTACGGCCAGCAGAACACCTGTCATACCACCAATAGAGAAGGTGACCAGGAAGCCAACAGTCCACAGCATTGGGGTTTTGAATTCAATACGACCACGGTACATAGTGAACAGCCAGTTGAAGATCTTAACCCCGGTTGGGATGGAGATAATCATTGTGGCGATACCAAAGAAGGCGTTAACGTTCGCGCCGGAACCCATGGTAAAGAAGTGGTGCAACCATACGATGAACGACAGGATGGTAATAACGATTGTTGCCCACACCAGTGAGGTATAACCAAACAGGCGTTTTTTCGAGAAGGTTGCAGTGACTTCGGAGAAAATACCGAAGACAGGTAGAACCAGTATGTAAACTTCAGGATGGCCCCAAGCCCAGATCAGGTTGATGTACATCATCATGTTGCCGCCCATATCGTTGGTAAAGAAATGGGTGCCCAGATAACGATCCAGGGTTAGCAACGCGATGGTGACTGTCAGGATTGGGAACGCAGCAATAATCAGGATGTTGGTGCACAGTGAAGCCCAAGTGAAGACGGGCATTTTCATCATGGACATACCTGGTGCACGCATACGCAGGATGGTCACAAAGAAGTTGACACCGGTCAGCAATGTACCGACACCAGAGAGCTGAAGGCTCCATATCCAGTAATCAACACCGACTCCCGGGTTGTACTCCAGACCAGATAGAGGCGGGTATGCCAACCAACCGGTTTGTGCAAACTCGCCGACTCCCAGAGAGAGGTTGATCAATACGACACCGACAACAAATAACCAGAAGCTCAAAGAGTTCAAGAATGGGAATGCAACGTCGCGTGCGCCGATTTGCAGAGGAACAACAATGTTCATCAGACCGACAACGAAAGGCATCGCCATAAAGAAGATCATGATAACGCCGTGAGCGGTGAAGATCTGATCATAATGGTGCGGGGGCAGGAAACCGGCTTCACCAGCGGAAGCTAAGGCTTGCTGTCCACGCATCATGATGGCGTCAGCGAAACCACGGAGCATCATCACCATGGCAACGACGATGTACATGACACCAATTTTTTTATGGTCAACGCTGGTTAACCATTCACTCCAAAGCCATTTCCATTTACGGAAATAAGTCAAGGAACCAACAACTGCCAGTCCCCCAAGCAAGATCCCAAGTAATGTCACCACAATAATGGGTTCATGTAATGGGACCGCATCCAGTGTTAATTTTCCCCACATGCTTTTATTCCTCAACACCTGAATGAGCCGGCTGACTCATATTCATATTATGACCCGCAGCTTCACCATGTTCTGTTTTGCCGTGAGCAGCCATACCATGCATGCCACCATGACCCATGTCACCCATGAATTTGGCGATAGTCTCTTGGAACAGTTTTGGTTTCACGCTTGAGAAGTATTCAACGGGATTGTTTTGGCTAGGTTTAGCCAACTCATTGAACGCTTGTACGGTATCCAGGGTTTTCGGTGATGCTTTCACTTTCTGTACCCACTCTTCAAAACCTGCACGATCATCAGTCGCGGTTGCAGTGAATTTCATACCTGAGAAGCCATGACCACTGTAACTTGCTGAGAATCCATCGTATTTACCCGCTGAGTTAGCAATCAGGTGCAATTTTGTCTGCATGCCCGCCATTGCATAAATCTGCCCACCTAACTGTGGGATGAAGAAAGAGTTCATCACAGAGTCTGAGGTGATTTTGAAGTTAACTGGAACATCTTTAGGGAATACGATTTCGTTTACAGTTGCGATACCCTGATCTGGGTAGATGAACAGCCATTTCCAGTCAAGGGAAATAACTTCAATCGTCACCGGTTTGACATCACTGTCCAATGGCTTATAGGGATCGAGTTCATGTGTTGTTTTCCATGTAATCGTCGCCAGAGTGATGATAATCAGGATAGGCACAGTCCAAACGACAAGCTCAATTTTATTTGAGTGTGCCCAGTTTGGACGATAAGTTGCAGATTTATTGGCTTCCCGGTAACGTAAGGCAAAAATAATTGCCATTACAATAGCCGGTATAACAACGATCAGCATCAAACCAAACGCTGTTAGTATCAGCGTTTTTTGTTCGACGCCGATCGCCCCTTTGGGATTCATCAATACCATATCACAACCACTTAGCATTAAGGTGGCTGCGAGTAATGACGATAACCCAATAGTTTTTTTGTATTTCATAAGTCTCATTGATCGACCCCAGATAACAAAAGCTTTATTGTCGTTTCATCAGTGCGGGCATTCTACGGTAAGGTTACCGGAGTGTAAACAATTGTAATAGAAGCAGGTTGGCTTGTAGGCTTTTTATGTTAGAGGGATCACATGTGATTCTAAATTTAACAAAACGTTAATTTCGGTTAGTTATCTTAATTAAGAAATCAAAATAGACAATTAATTTCAAATAACTCTCTATTTTAAAAGAAAAAGCCGTGATAAAAACCAAAGAAAAAATTCGGAAATATGCCTTGTTATCGGAGAGATAACTATGATTTATTGATTTCGATGAGCAACACCAGGCTGCTCATCGATTAAACTAATTATTAGAAGTTATATTTCACACTATAAACAATACCATCCTGCAAGAAATCTTCTCCCAGTTTGTTATCCGCATAGCGATATTGAACCCCAGTTGTAAAAGAAGGATGTGGAGTCCACCATAACGCAACAGCGCCATTGATACCCTCGCGTCCGCCGTTACCGTAGCGTTCATTGCGGTTCAATTCAATTTCATTCCAGTTTGTCACGCTGAATTTTTGTTCCCAAAGGTTGAAATCGTATCCTGCAACCCAGCCCACAACATAACCGTTATTGCCTGAATAGAAAGTTTGGTCAACATAGTGCAGTGCAACAAAAGGTTTGAACCATAGGCCAGCAATATTAGCATTATAGCCTAATCCATAGAGGGTATTAACTTCATGGAAGTTTCCACCGTTCGCTTTACCTGGTAAAGAATAGGTTCCATACACATGACCATAAAGGTTGAAACCCGTATCGCCTAGATAGAAACGACCCGTTGTCTTGAAAGTGTAACGTTGGTTATCACCTGATTGGGCTGTTTTACTGTTGAAAGGATTTTCTAAATCAGTGAAACCATAGAGTTCGCCCCAGCTAAATCCTGCTCCACCTTCCAGTTCTAAATAAGCAAAATCATCCTTATGCGAGGTTTGTCCGGTTTTATGAGTAGTATGTTTGCTCCAGTCAAGGTAGTTCATGCTGACATTGCCAAACCCCCACTGGTATTCCGCGCAGGCTGAAGCAGAAACTAAGGTTGCGGCAATTGCGGTGAGTGTCAAAATACGTCTTTTCATAAATTCCCTTTATATGGTTTTAAGATGGTGAACGATATTTCGAATAGTTCGAAATAATATGCGCCCAAATAATAATATTTGTTAGTTCAAATATAAATAATTTCACCCTGAAAAAGATGTTGTTCAGGCCACATAATTGTGAGTTTTTACTCGTCTTGTGAAGTTTGTCACTATGTAAACCAGCAACAGCCGGCTGAATTTTGTCAATCTGCCGTTGCTGGTAGATGTAAAAAAGGTATTAAGTGGTGACAGTAGATTAGGTGAGCTTACTTTTCTTTAATGCCAAATAATCCAATATTCCTCCTGAAAGAAGGCCTAAAATTCCTATGATTATGCTCCAGGATAACAGTGGGGATATCCACTCACTGATTTTATGCAGATATAGAATATATTCCGGCGATATAGTGTATATCAGAGACACTAAATGAATGATGATAAACAGTATGCTGCTGATAATTAACCAAGTTACAAACATCAGAGCAGATAATGCCATGATAATAAAAGTAAGTTTATAAGTATTCTTGAATAGTGTTCGGGGAATAAAACTATCATTTTTCTCAGAATAAGCCAGTGTCTTACGACAAGCGAACAACAACACAAGCCCCGGTAACCCGATAACAACAGAAAATAAGTAGAACGTTGACCAGCCATAGGCTTCGGCAAACCATCCCGCTACAGGGCCAACATAAACGCGGCCAACTGCTGATAATGCAGAAAGTAACGCGAACTGTGTTGCCGAAAATGATTTGTTACACAAGGTCATTAGCAGGGCAACAAAAGCGGCTGTTCCCATGCCACCACAGATATTTTCCAGAAAAATCGCCGCTCCCATTACATAGATGTCTTTAGGTGTAACAGCAAGTATCCAATAACCCAAATTTGAAATGGTTTGAAGAATGCCAAAGATCATCAGGGCACGGAACAGGCTCATCCTATGCATCAAATAACCACCGTACAATGCGCCGATAATGGTTGCGGTGAGTCCGAGGGTTTTATTGATCATGCCGACTTCGACTGGATTGAAACCAACACCCCGAATCAGGAAAGGGGTGCTGAGTGAGAGAGCAAAAGCATCTGTCAGTTTGTACAGTACAATCAGCAGCAGGATAATCCAGGCATTGTTGCGGCCGAAAAAGTCAAACAAGGGTTCGAGTACTGCCTGACGTAATGTTTTTGGCGGTGCTGTATTAATTTCCGGTTCTTTGGCGGTAAACGTGGCATAAACACCAATCAGCATCAGGCCTGCCATAACCCAATACATATTTTGCCAGCCGATATAGGTGGCAAGCAGTAAGGCAAATCCACCAGAAGCCAGCATAGCCAACCGATAACCCAGTACGGAAACGGCGGCACCTGATCCGCGTTCTTCTTGTGACAATAAGTCGGTTTTATAGGCGTCAAAAATAGTATCTTGAGAAGCGGAGAAGAATGCGACAGCAACAGCTAATGCAGCAAGCCACCATAAGTGTTGGGAAGGTTGAAGAAATCCCATTGCGGCAATACTGACTATCAATAAAAGTTGAGTTGTGAGCATCCACCCCCGTCGGCGTCCTAAAAAGGACGGGGTATACCGATCCATTGCGGGTGCCCAAAGAAACTTAAAAACATAGGCTTGACCAACCAAAGTGAAAAAACCGATAGTTCGGATATCGACATTTTCGACAGTCATCCATGCTTGTAACGTTCCAGCCGTGAGCGCAAGAGGCAGACCTGAGGCAAAGCCCAGTAACAGAAGGGTTCGATAGTTGCGTAACGCAGATAGGTTTAAATAACGGTGGTTAGTCATGGGCCTCCCAAAACTTTCCGCATACAATCTAATTTTGTCAGAATTAGGCAGAAAGTTTGTTTATTATCCTGTTAGTGGACGTTTTGTTTGATAAAGGTGCTGATTGACGCATCCTGAGCCATGTCTGCGATCACATCAGATAAGACAGTATTGACTGCATCAGCAATTTTTGTGTTTGTTGCTGCCAATGGTCCCTGAGCATTGTAGCTGGTACGATAGTTTTTGATTTGTTGACTACCGTCTTGAGCATAAGCAATGATAGAAATTTCAGCTTTGGCTGAAATATCATGACGAAGACTGCCTTCTTTCACATTGGCGTAGAGTTGATTGACTACGACCTGCAAATTGGCATTAGCGGGAGAGCCAATCATATAGCCGCGAGCCACCATTTGTTTTTCCAGCGCTTCTTGTAGTAAGAAGCGTACATCACGGGAAGGAACCAAGGTAACTAATCGCGCATTACGATTAATTTGGGCCAGGGCTTGAGATTGACGATGGTCGACCCCACTAATACTGACGGTAATCGCTTTCATGGTTGGATCTGCTGGTGGCAGAGTAATTTTAGGTTGAATGGCTAATGTGTTGCCTGAGTCTGCACAGCCAGATAAAAAGAAAAGCGTAATCAATGGAATAAATATTTTCTTTAGCATGTGGGTTTTCTCAATTCAAGATTCGGATATTCAATATTAATACTGATAGTTTAAACCGCTGTAATCATAGCATCGCCATGGGTAGCGGCATATCCCTGATGATTGAAACATGGTTTGAAATATCGTGAGAAATACCTGACGTAAATTCTGTTAAGGAGATTTGATTATCCCGATGTTATAAATCACGGGGAATAATCTAAAATCAATAATGTGGTTGATAAATAACCTTTGGTGATTTAGGAGAATGGGATGGTTCGTCAAGAAATAGAAACAAAGTTACAGGCGGCATTTCAGCCTTCTCATCTGGAAGTGACCGATGAAAGTTATCGTCACAATGTGCCAGCGGGTTCTGAAAGCCATTTTAAAATTATTATCATAAGCAATGAATTTGTTGAACAAAGAATGTTGAGTCGCCACCGCTCAATATATAGCCTCTTGGCTAAAGAATTAGAGGAAGGTGTACATGCTTTGGCACTGCATACTTATACGGAAAAGGAGTGGGCAGAACTAGCAGACACTGTTCTGGCTTCTCCGGCATGTCGCGGTGGAAGTACGACGACATCAAGCTTATGATTTTTCGAGTTAATTTCATAGCTTGTTTGTCTCTATTTTATTCATCTCGCTTTAATTTTAGCTAGCAGCCTTCGGGCTGTATTTTTTTATATGCATATTGCATAACAGTCTCATCATAAACAATATTATGACGTAGCCATTGAGCAACGCTTATCACATAAGTTAACGAATCATGCATGCTTTTGTCTGCAATTCTCGACTCATACTGTCTGCGCCGCTATAATGCTGCGTCTAAATTTTTAGAATGGTTTCGGGACGCTTCTGATCACAGGGATACTCGGTTTTTAAATGCGACCGCCCCGGTTCTTAAAGAGTACTGCAATCCGCTTGTTTTAAGCCTTGCAGCCATTCTGAAGTTGACCGAGCACTATGATTTTTTTGAGGTAACAAGATGCAAGTTTCTGTTGAAACCACTCAAGGCCTTGGGCGTCGTGTGTCAATCACCGTTCCTGCTGCCGATATCGAAAAAGCAGTTGACAGTGAACTGGTTAATGTAGCAAAGAAAGTCCGTATCGATGGCTTTCGTAAGGGCAAAGTGCCAATGAAGATCGTTAAGCAGCGTTATGGCGCTTCTGTTCTTCAGGATGTTCTGGGTGATCTGATGCAGCGCAATTTCATCAATGCGATCATTGAGCAGAAAATCACTCCGGCAGGCGCACCAAGCTACAAACCTGAACAGTTTAAAGAAGGTGAAGACTTCACTTACGCAGTTGAATTTGAAGTTTATCCAGAAATTGAACTGAAAGGTTTAGAAGAAATTGAAGTTGAAAAACCTGTTGTTGAAGTAAAAGATGCAGACGTTGACAACATGCTGGACACGCTGCGTAAACAGCAGGCAGATTGGAAAGAAACCGATGAAGCAGCGGCTGCGGAAGATCGTGTCACTGTTGATTTCACTGGCTCCGTTGAGGGTGAAGAATTCGAAGGCGGTAAATCAACTGATTTCGTTCTGGCAATGGGCCAGGGCCGTATGATCCCAGGTTTTGAAGAGGGTATCGTTGGGCACAAAGCAGGCGAAGAATTTACTATCGATGTGACTTTCCCAGAAGATTACCATGCAGAAAATCTGAAAGGTAAAGCTGCAAAGTTCGTGATCAACTTGAAAAAAGTTGAACAGCGTGAACTGCCAGAGCTGACTGAAGAGTTCATCAAGCGTTTTGGTATTGCTGATAGTACTGTTGACGGTTTGCGTGCCGAAGTTCGCAAGAACATGGAACGTGAACTGAAAAATGCTGTTCGTAACAACATCAAAACTCAGATTCTGGACGGTTTGGTTAAGGCTAACGACATTGAAGTTCCTGCGGCTGTTGTTGATGGTGAAATTGATGTACTGCGTCGTCAGGCTGCTCAACGTTTTGGCGGTAGCGAAACACAAGCTCTGGAACTGCCACGTGAACTGTTCGAAGAGCAGGCTAAACGCCGTGTTGTTGTTGGCTTGCTGTTAGGCGAAGTTATCAGCAGCAATGAGCTGAAAGTCGAAGAAGATCGCGTTACTGCGTTGATCGAAGAGATGGCAGCCGCTTATGAAGATCCAAAAGAAGTTGTAGAATACTACAGCAAAAATAACGAAATGATGAACAACATTCGCAACATTGCTCTGGAAGAGCAGGCTGTTGAATTTGTTCTGAGCAAAGCGAAAGTTTCTGAAAAAGAAGCTGGCTTCAATGAACTGATGAATCAAAATCAATTGGCATAAGTTTCATTTATTGAATGCCTGAGATGATGAAACCTCACTCTCAATGAAGTGAATCGAAGTAAACCCGCAGGCTATGCTTGCGGGTTTTTTTATTGTTCTTGAAAAAAACAGATTTAACCTCATATCCTTTCTTACTATTATGTAAGAGCTTACTACTTTTTAGAAGGGGAAAAGCCCCTTGTTAGGTAACTTTGGATCATGGTCATCATCGCTTATCTCAAGTAGAATCAGTTATGAATGGCACCCGCGTGAGTTCTATTAGGAGACGGAAATGTCATACAGTGGCAAGCAAGATCAATATGCACCTAACATGTCTTTGGTGCCGATGGTGGTTGAACAAACAGCACGTGGCGAGCGTGCATTTGATATCTTCTCCCGCTTATTAAAGGATCGTATTATTTTTCTGACTGGGCCTGTTGAAGATCATATGGCGAACTTGATCGTTGCCCAAATGCTATTCTTGGAAGCAGAAAATCCAGAAAAAGATATTCATTTATATATTAACTCACCAGGTGGGGTTATTACGGCAGGCATGTCTATTTATGACACGATGCAGTTTATCAAACCCGATGTGAGTACTATTTGTATGGGGCAGGCCTGTTCAATGGGAGCATTCCTGCTGACCGCTGGAGCAGAAGGGAAGCGTTTCTGTCTGCCAAATTCCAGAGTTATGATTCACCAGCCATTAGGTGGTTTCCAGGGACAGGCGACTGATATTGAGATCCATGCGCAGGAAATCATCAAGGTGAAAGCGCGGATGAACGAATTGATGGCGAAACATACCGGACAGCCACTTGAGAAGATCGTTAAGGATACAGAACGCGATCGTTTCTTGTCAGCCGAAGAGTCCGTAGAATACGGGTTGGTTGATAGTATATTCACCCAGCGCAGCTAATTATTAATTAATTTATTATTCCGATGCTAGCCTTTTCTCTAAGCGTTTCTTGATGTTGACGCCAAACTAGCCGGAGTAATAGCGTTTTTTCTGTTATGCCAGACAAACTGGGATAACAGTTCATAAAGTGAGGTTGACTGATGACAGATAAGCGCAAAGACGGTTCAGGAAAGCTGCTGTATTGCTCTTTCTGCGGGAAAAGCCAACATGAAGTACGGAAATTAATAGCTGGCCCGTCAGTGTATATCTGCGATGAATGTGTCGATTTATGTAACGATATCATTCGCGAAGAAATTAAAGAGCTAATACCACATCGTGAGCGTAGCGCATTGCCGACTCCTCATGAAATTCGCCAACATCTGGATGATTATGTTATCGGCCAAGAAACAGCGAAAAAAGTGTTAGCAGTTGCGGTCTATAACCATTACAAGAGATTGCGTAATGGTGACGCCACGAACGGTGTGGAACTCGGCAAAAGTAATATTCTGTTGATTGGCCCGACAGGTAGTGGTAAGACGTTGTTAGCAGAGACATTAGCTCGCTATTTAGACGTTCCGTTTACTATGGCTGATGCCACGACATTAACCGAAGCGGGTTATGTCGGGGAAGATGTAGAAAATATTATCCAGAAACTGCTGCAAAAATGTGATTACGATGTGCAGAAAGCACAGCGTGGTATCGTGTATATTGATGAAATTGATAAAATTTCCCGTAAATCTGATAACCCATCAATTACTCGAGATGTGTCAGGAGAAGGGGTTCAGCAGGCCCTGTTGAAACTGATTGAAGGCACTGTAGCAGCGGTTCCTCCTCAAGGTGGTCGTAAGCATCCACAGCAGGAATTCTTGCAAGTTGATACGTCCAAAATTCTGTTTATCTGCGGCGGTGCGTTTGCCGGCTTGGATAAAGTTGTCAGCCAGCGTTTGAATGTCAGTTCAGGTATTGGTTTTAGTGCTACAGTTAGGGGTGAATCAGAGAAAGCCACAGAAGGTGAATTGCTGTCTGAGGTTGAACCGGAAGATTTGATTAAATTTGGGTTAATTCCTGAATTCATTGGTCGTCTGCCTGTTGTGGCAACGCTGACCGAACTTAACGAAGAAGCACTGATCCAGATCCTACAGGAACCGAAAAACGCGCTGACCAAACAGTATCAGGCCCTGTTTAACCTTGAGGGTGTTGAACTGGAGTTCAGAAAAGAAGCATTGACTGCCATAGCGAAAAAAGCAATGGCACGTAAAACGGGGGCTCGTGGTCTTCGTTCAATTGTTGAGGATGTTTTATTGGATACAATGTACGATCTGCCATCAATGGAACATGTAGAGAAAGTTGTCGTTGATGAAACGGTTGTTGAAGATAACTCCGCACCATTATTGATATATAGCAAGCCGGATGCCCAAGTTTCTGGTGAGTGAAGAAATGGGGTATAGGAAGCAAACCGATTATCAATACGCATTGAAAAAAACAAATGAGGGATTCTCCCTCATTTTGTTTTTTGCCGATATAGGCTATTGAATGTAAGATTCTTGTCCCCATATATTTTATATTCTTTGAAGTGAAACTCGTGAAAACCGTGTTTCACGAGATTCCTAAAACTGGCGAAAGCTAAACGAAGAGAGAGCTCTATGAATCCTGAGCGTTCTGAACGCATAGAAATCCCTGTATTGCCTTTGCGCGATGTCGTGGTTTATCCACATATGGTGATCCCTCTGTTTGTTGGGCGTGAGAAGTCGATTCATTGCCTGGAAGCAGCAATGGAGCATGACAAACAAGTCATGTTGGTCGCGCAAAAAGAAGCATCTACTGATGAGCCGGGAGTCAATGATCTTTTCTCCGTAGGTACAGTGGCTTCTGTTTTACAGATGTTAAAGTTACCAGATGGCACAGTAAAAGTTCTGGTTGAAGGCTTGCAGCGTGCTCGCATTACCACGTTGACGGATAATGGCGAATATTTCTATGCACAAGTTGAATACTCTGAATCCCCTGACGTTGATGAACGTGAGCAAGAAGTTCTGGTAAGAACGGTTATTAACCAGTTTGAAGGTTACGTCAAACTGAATAAAAAGATCCCACCAGAAGTATTGACTTCGTTGCACAGTATTGAAGATGCGGCAAAATTAGCAGATACCATCGCAGCACATATGCCTTTGAAAATCAACGATAAGCAGACAGTTTTAGAAATGTCTAATGTTGTTGAGCGCATTGAATATCTGATAGCAATGATGGAATCAGAAATCGATCTGTTACAGGTAGAAAAACGTATCCGTAATCGCGTTAAAAAACAGATGGAAAAAAGCCAGCGCGAGTACTACCTGAATGAGCAAATGAAAGCTATTCAGAAAGAGTTGGGTGAGATGGATGATGCGCCTGATGAATATGAGACGCTGAAACGTAAGATCGAAGACGCGAAAATGCCGAAAGAGGCTCGCGAAAAAGCCGAAGCTGAATTGCAGAAATTAAAAATGATGTCTCCGATGTCGGCTGAAGCCACGGTTGTTCGTAGTTACATTGATTGGATGGTGCAAGTTCCTTGGGTTTCACGTAGCAAGGTAAAAAAAGATTTAATAAAAGCTCAGGAAGTACTGGATACAGACCATTATGGTTTGGAGCGTGTCAAAGAGCGTATTCTTGAATATCTTGCGGTACAGAGCCGCGTTAGCAAGCTGAAGGGACCAATACTTTGTTTGGTAGGGCCTCCTGGTGTGGGAAAAACCTCATTGGGCCGTTCTATCGCACGCGCAACTGGGCGTAAATATGTGCGTATGGCATTGGGGGGGGTACGCGATGAAGCGGAGATCCGTGGACATCGTCGTACTTATATTGGCTCAATGCCGGGCAAATTAATCCAGAAAATGTCCAAAGTAGGGGTTAAAAATCCACTGTTCTTGCTAGATGAAATCGATAAAATGTCATCCGACATGCGTGGCGACCCAGCTTCAGCATTGTTAGAAGTACTTGATCCTGAACAAAACGTAGCATTTAACGATCACTACCTTGAAGTTGATTACGATCTCTCCGATGTTATGTTCGTGGCAACCTCTAACTCCATGAATATTCCTGCTCCATTGCTGGATCGTATGGAGGTCATTCGTCTATCGGGCTATACCGAAGATGAAAAACTGAATATTGCCAAACGTCATCTGCTGCCAAAACAGATCGAGCGTAACGCTCTGAAGAAAGACGAATTGACTATCGATGATGGTGCAATTATTGGCATTATCCGTTACTACACTCGTGAGGCTGGTGTTCGTAGTTTAGAACGTGAAATCTCTAAATTGTGTCGTAAAGCGGTTAAAGCATTACTGATGGATAAGAAACTTAAGCACATCGAAATTAATGCGGATAACTTGAAAGATTATCTGGGTGTGCAAAAAGTGGATTATGGTCGTGCTGATACAGAAAATCGAGTTGGTCAGGTAACTGGCCTGGCATGGACAGAAGTTGGTGGTGATTTGCTGACGATTGAAACAGCCAGTGTGCCAGGTAAAGGTAAATTGACTTATACCGGTTCATTGGGTGAAGTGATGCAGGAATCCATCCAGGCGGCATTGACAGTCGTTCGTGCTCGTGCTGATAAGTTGGGTATCAGCTCTGATTTCCATGAGAAACGTGATATTCATGTTCATGTACCGGAAGGAGCGACTCCAAAAGATGGTCCCAGTGCGGGGATTGCAATGTGTACAGCGTTGGTCTCTTGCCTGACGGGTAATCCAGTTCGTGCTGACGTTGCCATGACAGGGGAAATTACGCTGCGGGGTTTAGTACTGCCAATCGGGGGCTTGAAAGAGAAACTGCTGGCAGCACATCGTGGGGGAATTAAAACGGTTTTGATCCCAGATGACAATAAACGAGATCTGGAAGAGATCCCACAGAATGTGATCCAAGATCTGGAGATCCACCCCGTTAAACGTATAGAAGATGTATTATCTATCGCTTTGCAGGAACCCACATTTGGCGCAGAAGTTGTATCACTAAAATAGTACAAAAATAGTGAGCTAACTCAAGAACTGTGTATAAAATTCAGGTTGGTGAGAACATTCAGGCTTGCCAGCCTTTTTTTGTGTCATTAAGTTAGATTAGTCTAATTATCTGATTAAAAATTTTGCTGTTCCATGATTTCTTGCTAATACTGGAAAAGGATTGATATGACGGTATAACTGTCGTGTTATCTGTTGTAAATCGGTTTCCGTTACGAGAGTAATACTAAAATGGGGATGATAAGAGTGAACAAGTCACAACTGATCGACAAAATTGCTGCTGATGCCAATATTTCTAAGGCAGCAGCCGGACGTGTAGTAGATGCATTCATTTCTTCCGTATCTGGTGCATTGAAAAACGGTGATGATGTCGCTTTAGTGGGGTTCGGTACGTTTATTGTACGTGAGCGTGCTGCGCGTACAGGTCGCAACCCTCAGACAGGCAAGGAAATCAAGATCGCAGCAGCAAAAGTACCTGCTTTCCGAGCTGGAAAGGGATTAAAAGATGCTGTTAATGGCTAATGAGTAGGAAACAGGCTCTGGTTTTTGTTATTGAAATAAACTTCAACTGACTAGGCCGTGTTGATAGGCTAGAATATAAGCGCATCAATTGATTGGTGCGCTTTTTTTCTCTTAGCGTTTGAATTGTCGTAATATGACAGTTTCTTTTTCACTAAAGCGGAGTTTTACGTCTTTATGATGGATAACCTACGCACGGCGGCGAACGGTCCTGTGCTCAAAATTGTGTTGGCTCTAATTATCCTGACTTTCCTGGTGACGGGGGTAACTGGTTACCTATCAAGCGAAAGTGGTAATTATGCAGCCAAAGTGAATGGCCAAACCATTAGTCGTGCTCAGCTAGAGCAGGCATTTTTGCAAGAAAAAAATGTTCAGCAGGAGAAGCTGGGAGATGAATTCTCAACTTTGTTAAGCGATGAACAGATGCTACAGCAGCTTCGGCGCCAATCATTGGAGAGACTTATCAATGCCACTTTGATTGAACAGTATGCCCGTAAGCTGGGTTTATCAGCAAGCGACAATCAGGTTGCACAGGAGATACGTAACCTACCGTTTCTCCAGGCTGACGGCCAGTTTGATAACAACAAATATCAGGAGTATTTAAACTGGCTTGCTCATTCAAACATCAGCCCTGACAATTTCGCGGAACAGGTTCGTCAGGAATTGATTAATCGTCAATTGAGGCAAGCTGTTATAGGCGCGGAAATTGCGTTACCGACCGAAGTAAAACAGGAAGCAGCATTATTTCTGCAAAAAAGGACAGTACGTTTTGCGACTCTTGAATTAAAATCAATTGAGGAGAAACAAACAGTTACCGATGAAGAACTGAAAAAATACTATGACGTTAATAGTCAGCATTTTACTGTGCCAGAAAAAGTGAAAGTCAGTTATATCAAAATGGATGCTGCCGATGAACTGAAAGATGTCACTGTATCAGATGCTGATATCGAAAAATTTTATAAAAACAACCTGGCAAAATACACCAAACCTGAACAGAAAAAGTATAGCTTTATTCAACTGGATTCAGACTCTGTCGCCAAATCGGTTTTGGATGAGTTAAAAAAAGGAGCTGATTTTAGTCAATTGGCGTCAGAAAAATCGACTGACAAATTTTCTGCTCAAAAAGGTGGTGATTTAGGCTGGATGGAAGAACGCTCTCTGCCTAATGAGATTAAGTCAGCGAATTTGACACAGAAAGGGCAGCTTTCAGATGTGGTCAAATTATCTAATGGATATGCCATTTTTCGTTTAGATGATATTAAATATCAGGAAGTCAAACCGTTGGCGGATGTGCGTTCGGAAATAGAAAAAATTGTTAAGCAGGAAAAAGCCGTTGATGCTTTTTATGCATTACAGCGGAAAGTGAGTGATGCCGCAGCGAATGATAATGAGTCTTTGGTAGCAGCAGAGAAAGCGGCGGGTTATCAAGCTGTGACCACGGACTGGTTTGATCGCGATCATGTTCCCACTGATATTAATTTCAACCAAGTTGTTCAGGCTGTTTTCTCTGGCAATTTGATTGATGATAAAGGTGCGACAGGAATTAACTCTGATGTTATTTCGGTTGAAGGCGATAGAGCTTTTATTCTGCGTGTTGACGATGTTAGGCCTGAAACAGTCCAGTCGTTTGAACAGGCCAAACCTGAAGTTACTGAATTGGTAAAACGTCAGAAAGCAGAAAAACAACTTCAGATTGAAAGTGAAAAACTCCTGGCCGCCCTGAAAGAAGGTAAAGGTGAGCAAGTATTGAAAACCGCAGGAATTCAGTTCGAGCAGCCTACCGTGATAAAACATCTGCCACAAACCAATCAGGCTACCGATGTGGCATTCACTTTACCTCATCCTAAAGCGGGTAAGCCTGTATATGGATTAGCTCAAGATGAACTGGGTAACGCTGTACTTATCCAGTTGGATAAAGTTGTTCCGGGATCTGTCACAGATGATCTGCTTAAACAGTATATGGTGGGTTATCAGTATCAGACCGGTAATATCACGCTCGAGTCACTAATCATGAATTTACGTGATGGTGCGGATATTAAAATTGGTCAACTGGAATAAAATTGCGAAGTTACTCGCATCTGCTTTTGCAAAATAGTAATTGAAAAAGGCCACTTTCGTGGCCTTTCGCATATATGAACCTTGCCTGTTGCCCGGAAATATTGTTGTGGCAATCTTTCTTTCACCAATAAAACATGGAGAGATTTATATGAAATATTTAAGGATAGTATTTAACTCACTCATGATGGCATTGTGCATCAGTATGCCGTTGTCTCATGCAGCTACCGTTAATGAATCCACTGATAAGTTGGTGAAACAACCTGTTGACCAACATAAAACTACCATTGAAAACAGTAAGGTGAAAGAGGGGGAAGAGCAAATCTCTGGCCAGCAGATACAAGAAAAAGGCGTTGTTAATATTAATACTGCGAGTGCTGAAGAATTAGCGAAAGAACTCAATGGGGTAGGCGCTAAAAAAGCACAGGCAATTGTTGAATATCGTGAAAAATATGGTTCTTTTACAGCAATAGAACAATTGCAAGAAGTACAAGGTATTGGTCCGATTTTCATAGAGAAAAATCGAGATAAATTAACTTACTAAGTATTAAGGCCCTCTTGTGCATTCATCAGTAATTTGTTCAAGAGGGCTGTGATATCGATCAAGAATAATTGATTAAATGCCATTGTAGTTAAATTGGTTTGCTATTGTTACATTTTGTCTGGTCGGATGAGTGTAAGGAAAAAATAGTAATGAGTACAATTATCAAAGTCAGGGGTTACCATATTGATCTTTTCCAGCACGTGAACAATGCTCGTTATTTGGAATTTATGGAAGCAGCTCGCTGGGATTTACTTACTGAAGATGACACGCTGGAATGGTTAAATCGTAAGAATATTGGTTTTGTTGTGGTGAATATCAATATTAATTATCGCCATCCCGCCGTGATGACAGATGAGCTGGAAGTGAAATCTTCGATGCGGGAGTTACGTAATAAAAGTGGTACATTTTTTCAGGAAATTATACGCCGGGGTGATAATCAAATTATTGCAGATGCTTTAACTACATTTGCTTGTATTGATTTGAAAACGCAAAAAGCGTTAGTTTTAGAAGGTGAATTACGAGAAAGGATGGAAGCCTATAAAAACAATGCCGAATAACGATAAAATAAAAATGTGGAATGAGAGGTTCCACGAACCTCTCACAGATCACGTTGATGAGATCGTTTCGATTAACTGAGATGGGTTTTGGCTTTCATATCTAACATCGTGGCTTGGGCATTGCTTAAATAATGCTTTAATCCCTCAGCTCTGAGATGGCAGGCAGCGCATTCACCGCATCCATCACCCTGAATACCGTTATAGCACGTAAGGGTTTTATTGCGAACAAAATCCAATTTTTGATAATAATCTGCCAATGCCCAAGTTTCCGCTTTGGTTAACCACATTAGAGGGGTTTCGAAACGAATATCACGAGCGATACCAAGGCTGACTGCTTTATTGAGTGCTTTAACAAATTCATCACGGCAATCTGGGTAGCCCGAAAAATCGGTTTCACAAACGCCAGTAATAACGACTTCAGCTTCAACCTGATAAGCATAAATTGCCGCCAGGGTTAAAAATAATATATTACGGCCAGGCACAAAAGTACTAGGGAGGCCACTTTTTTCACTTTCACTGAAATCGGGTACGGGAATATTGTCTCTTGTCAGGCTACTGATGGCGAGTTCGTTCAATAAAGTCACATCAAGGACTTTGTGGGCGGCAGCGCCCAATTCTTTGCTTATACGACAAGCGACATCAATTTCAGCATGATGGCGCTGTCCATAATCAAAGGTGACACAGTGAACTTCGTCATATTGGTGGAGTGCCTGAATTAAACAAGTGCTGGAATCCTGTCCACCACTGAATACAACAACGGCTCGTTTCATGATACCTACCTCTGTAAATTGAAGGAGATATGTTACTCATAACCGTTTAACTTGGGTAGTTGTGTTAGATACTGTGTGATATCACCGATATTATTACGCACCCACTCTGGGTTGTAATAGGTATCAAGATAGCGTTCCCCACTATCACAGAGTAATGTCACAATTGCCCCTTGTTGGTTGTTATCGTGCATTTGCTTGGCGAGTTGTAAGGCTCCCCAGACGTTAGTTCCTGTTGATGCTCCCGTTTTTCTGCCAATTAATTTTTCAAGCCAATAAATGGTAGCAATTGTGGCAAGATCGGGAACTTGGATCATGTCATCGATAACCGTAGGGATAAAAGAAGGTTCTGCGCGTGGGCGGCCAATTCCTTCTATTTTACTGCCAGTACCTCCGCAAATATCACGGCGGTTCTGATGGTAGCAATCGTAGAAGACGGAGTTCTCTGGATCGACAACAATGAGTTTAGTGTTATATCCCTGATAGCGGATATAGCGCCCAAGTGTCGCAGATGTGCCACCTGTTCCTGCACTCATAACGATGTAAGTTGGTTCAGAAAAAGGCTCTAGTTGCATCTGGCGGAAAATACTTTCTGCAATATTATTGTTTCCTCGCCAGTCAGTTGCTCGCTCGGCATAGGTAAACTGATCCATGTAATGACCATTAAGCTCTTTTGCCAGGCGCTCTGATTCTTGATAAATCAAGGCGGAATGCTCTACAAAATGACATTTACCGCCATAGAACTCAATCTCTTGAATTTTGCGTTTAGCAGTACAGAAAGGCATAACAGCAATAAAGGGTAAACCAAGTAAGCGGGCAAAATAAGCTTCCGAAACAGCAGTACTTCCAGATGAAGCTTCAATAATAGGCGTTCCTTCCTGGATCCAACCATTAGTAAGTGCGTAAAGGAATAGGGAACGTGCAAGCCGATGTTTGAGGCTACCCGTGGGATGAGTGCTTTCATCTTTGAGATAGAGGTAAATACCCGGAAATATTGGGAAGTTAAGACGAATAAGATGTGTATCAGCGCTGCGTTGATAATCAGCTTGGATAGCTTTTATGGCATTTGTAGCCCATAAAGACGACATAAATTGACCCTAAATAATAATACCGTAGTGGTATATAGATTACCCTTACATTTGGAGAAATAGATTGTTATTTTTCTGAGAATATCCGTTATATTTGGGAAATATTTCTATAGGATTTAGATATGTTAGATAAAATAGACCGTAAGCTACTGGCACTGCTCCAACAGGATTGTAGTCTATCCTTGAATGCACTGGCTGAAGCCGTTAATTTGACTTCGACACCTTGCTGGAAGCGTCTTAAACGACTTGAAGATGAAGGTTATATTGTTGGCAGGGTTGCCTTGTTAAATGGGGAAAAACTCGGTCTGGGTTTGACAGTGATAGTGATGATTAAAACGCAACAACACAGCAGTGAGTGGTATGAACAGTTTGTCTCCTTTATAAAAGAGATGCCAGAAGTCTTAACATTTTATCGCATGGCGGGTGAATATGATTACCTGATGCATATAGAAGTTGTTGATATGAAAAGTTATGATCATTTCTACAAACGTATGGTAAATGGAGTTTCTGGTTTGATTGATGTTACTTCTAACTTTGCCATGGAAAAGATCAAATATACAACGGCGCTGCCAATACCTGATTCAGTAACATCATAAAGATCCCTTTGGTCGGTAGGTGCTAACTCTTTTATTTTTACCTTGGGAATAGATGTGTGAGATTATTTTCACAATTAAGCTGGTATTTTATTCGTGAATGGCGGCGTTATCTGGGTGCTGTTATTTTCCTCGTTTTGATTGCGGTGCTGCAACTCATTCCTCCCCACTTAGTCGGGATTATCGTTGATGGCATTAGCTCAAAAACAATGACCTCCCGTCAGCTATTAATGTTGCTGGGGCTAATGCTGTTCATTGCTTTGGCAATTTATGGTCTGCGATATGTTTGGCGTGTATGGTTGTTCGGTGCTTCTTATCGGCTGGCTGTTAAGCTGCGTGGTGACTTCTACAAGCGTTTGAGTAGTCAGAATCCTGAATTTTATCTGCGTCATAGAACAGGCGATCTCATGGCGCGCGCAACCAATGATGTTGACAGAGTTGTTTTTGCCGCAGGTGAGGGAGTCCTTACTTTGGTTGATGCATTAGTTATGGGGTGTTCTGTCCTAATTGTCATGAGCGTGGAGATCAGTTGGCAATTAACATTGTTATCACTAGTGCCGATGCCTGTTATGGCCTTGGCGATTAAGCATTATGGTAATCAGCTTCATCATCGTTTTAAATCTGCGCAAGGCGCATTTTCTGTACTGAATAACCATGCGCAGGAAAGTTTGACTAGTATCCGTATGATAAAAGCGTTTGGATTGGAAAAACTTCAATCTAACCAGTTTGAAGAAGTTGCTATTGATGCTGGGCGTAAGAATATGCATGTTGCGCGTGTAGATGCGCGTTTTGATCCCACCATTTTCATTGCTATTACTGTTGCAAACCTCTTGGCTGTCGGTGGAGGGAGTTGGATGGTGGTGAAGGGTTCCATGACCCTTGGTGAATTGACTAGTTTTGTCATGTATCTGGGATTGATGATCTGGCCTATGTTGGCATTGGCATGGATGTTCAACATTGTTGAGAGAGGAAGTGCTGCTTATACACGTATCCGCAGTTTGTTGCAGGAACCCCTAGTAACCGAAGATGGTGTGTTGTCTTTGTCTTCAGAGCGGGGGAGCTTGCGGGCAAATATCAACAAATTTACCTATCCTCAAAGTAATAAACCTGTTTTGGAAAATCTCCATTTTCAATTAGAGCCTGGTCAGTTATTAGGGCTTTGTGGATCAACTGGTGCAGGGAAGAGTACTTTATTGGCTTTGTTACAACGGCAGTTTGATGTCACCGATGGAGCCATTCTTTTCCAGTCAAAAAATATCTCTGCGCTTCGAATAGAAGAGTGGCGTTCACGATTGGCTATTGTCAATCAAACTCCTTTCCTGTTTTCGGATACCGTTGCAGGTAATATTGCGTTGGGACGACCGGATGCAACCCAAGAGCAAATAGAAGAAGTCGCTCGTTTAGCAAGTGTACATGATGATATTTTGCGATTGCCCCAAGGTTATCAAACGGAAGTGGGCGAACGCGGTGTGATGCTTTCCGGGGGGCAAAAACAGCGTATATCCATTGCCAGGGCTTTGCTGTTAGAGACAGAGATTTTAATCTTTGATGATGCACTGTCAGCCGTTGATGGTCACACGGAACACCAGATTATGAAAAATCTTAGCCAATGGCGGCAACAGCGCACTGTTATTATCAGTGCGCATCGGCTGTCAGCATTAACGGAAGCCGATAATATTTTGGTTATGCAACATGGCTCAGTGGTACAACACGGCCAGCATAAACAGCTTATCACCCAATCAGGTTGGTATTCCGATATGTACCATTACCAACAACTCGAAGCTGAATTGGGTGGAGAAAATGACTAAAACTCATATAGGTAAGCTATGGCCGTCATTAAAGCGCTTACTTTCTTACGGCAAAAATTACCGTAAACCGATGCTAATTGCTGTATTGATGTTGTGGATTGCTGCATTGGCAGAGGTAAGCGGACCTCTGCTTGTGAGTTATTTTATCGACAATATGGTGGCAACGGGAAATTTACCGCTCGATATTGTCGGTGGGCTTGCCGCAATCTTCTTAATTTTGCAGCTTATTGCTGCGGCTTTACACTATTATCAAACATTATTTTTTAATCAGGCATCTGTGGGAGTGGTGCAGAAGCTTCGTACTGATGTGATGGATTCAGCATTACGTCAGCCATTAAGTGCTTTTGATAATCAACCCGTTGGACAACTGATATCCCGCGTAACAAATGATACTGAGGTCATTAAGGATCTGTTTGTTAATGTGATTCCAATGGTATTTCGCTGTGCTGCACTAATTGGTGCCATGCTGATAGCCATGTTTGTTTTAAATTGGCGTATGGCATGTGTTGCAATCGTAATATTTCCGGCAGTCTTGCTTGTCATGGTGATCTATCAGCGTCTTAGTACCCCAATAGTTAGGCGGGTTCGCGGTTATCTGGCTGACATTAATGATGGTTTCAATGAAGCCATTAATGGCATGAGTGTGATTCAGCAGTTTCGTCAGCAAGCTCGTTTTGGCGAGAAAATGTTAGCAACCAACCGGGCACATTATCAGGCTCGTATGCAGGCTTTACGACTAGATGGCATCTTATTAAGGCCATTAGTGAGTTTCTTTTCTGCCGTAATATTGTGTGGTCTGCTCTTAGTGTTTGGTATCAAAGGCACTGAGGTTATCGGCGTTGGTGTACTGTATGCTTTTATTAACTATCTTGGGCGATTAAATGAGCCACTGATTGAGTTGACTTCACAGCAATCGGTATTGCAGCAAGCGGTGGTTTCAGGAGAACGTGTTTTCGAATTGATGGATAGTCCACAACAGCAATATGGCAACGATTTACGGGCGTTAGAAAGTGGCAGAATTGATATTGAAAATTTAAACTTTGCTTATCGCGGTGACAAACTTGTCTTAAGCGATATTAATCTGCATGTTCCTTCACATGGGTTTGTGGCCTTGGTTGGGCATACAGGGAGTGGAAAAAGCACTCTAGCTAATTTGATTATGGGGTACTATCCGTGGCAAGACGGTGAGATCTATCTTGACAGGCGCTCTATATCTTCGCTTTCTCACGCCGTGTTGCGTAATGGGGTGGCAATGGTGCAGCAAGATCCTGTTGTTTTGGCCGCGTCATTCCTCAACAATATCACGCTAGGGCGGGATATCAGCGAAGAGAAAATATGGGAAGTACTAGAATTAGTTCAATTAGCTGACTTTGTTCGTCATTTACCAGATGGTTTGAATTTCGTTTTGGGAGAACAAGGGAATACACTTTCAGCCGGCCAAAAACAGCTTTTAGCAATGGCTCGAGTTTTAGTGCAAACGCCACAGATCCTTATTTTGGATGAGGCAACCGCAAATATTGATTCTGGGACAGAACAATCAGTACAGAAAGCGCTGAGCATGATCCGCAAACAGACGACATTGGTGGTAATTGCTCATCGTCTTTCAACCATTACTGAGGCTGATTCCATATTAGTGCTGCATCGTGGTGCAATTGTTGAGCAAGGTCAGCATCAACAGTTACTGGAAAAGCGTGGACGCTATTATCAAATGTACCAACTCCAGCAAGTTGGCGAGACGTTGAATGAATCAGTGCACGTTTAGTGTGCATATTTAGGCTGCGTATAGGGAGCAGATGCATTTTCTGTTCCCTTTTTTATCCGCTCTTTAGCGATGTTTTTCGATAACAAACTGATTAATCATCATTTTTAACTTTTGGCATATCCCTTGCACATATTCCCTTGTACAAACGTAGCGAAAAACGGGGGAAATATGAAACTTATTACCATCATCATCAAGCCATTTAAGCTGGAGGAAGTGCGGGAAGCACTTGCTGATATAGGTATACAGGGTATGACTATAACAGAAGTAAAGGGATTTGGGCGTCAAAAAGGTCATTCCGAACTTTATCGAGGTGCTGAATACAACGTTAATTTTTTGCCCAAAGTTAAGATTGATATTGCTACCAATGACGAACGAGTTGAAGAAATTATCCATGTTGTTCAACAGACTGCTTTCACCGGAAAAATGGGGGATGGAAAAATCTTTCTCTTTGAATTGCAGCATGCCGTCAGGATCAGGACGGGTGAAACGAATGATGCAGCACTGTAAATGAGGAGGAAAAAATGAAGCATAAATTTTTATCCATAGCGTGTATTGTGGCCAGTTTTCCTTCGTTTGCTATTGCTGCGGAAAGTCATTTTAATAAAGCAGACACTGTATTTATGTTAATAAATACGATACTGGTACTTTTTATGACAATACCCGGCATTGCCCTGTTTTATGGGGGATTACTACGCAGCAAAAATGTGTTGTCACTGATGTCACAGGTGATTGTCAGTTTTTCATTGGTTTGTGTGCTTTGGATTATTTATGGATATAGCATGACCTTTGAGACAGGCAACGCTTTTTGGGGTGGTTTTGGTCAGGTTATGTTAAAAAATATATCCATAACTGATCTAACTGGTAATTTTTATCAGTTAATTCATGTTGTTTTCCAAGGTGCATTTGCCTGTATTACTGTTGCTTTGGTGGTAGGCGCGTTATGTGAAAGAATTCGGTTTTCAGCATTGCTGATTTTTAGTGTGTTATGGCTGACCGCATCTTATATCCCTATGGCGCATATGGTATGGGGTGGCGGCTGGCTGGCTCAGGATGGAGCCTTGGATTTTGCTGGCGGGACTGTCGTTCATATTAATGCGGCAGCAGCAGGTTTGGTTGGTGCTTATTTACTTGGGAAGCGCTCAGGCTTTGGGCGGGAAGCATTTAAACCTCATAACCTACCAATGGCTTTTATTGGAACAGCGATCCTTTATATTGGATGGTTTGGCTTTAACGTGGGATCGACTGGTGAAGTCAATGCCATTTCAGCGCTGGCTCTAGTGAATACGGTGGCGGCCACGGCGGGAGCCGTGTTGACATGGGTTTTCTGTGAGTGGCTATTTCGCCAGAAACCTTCACTTCTGGGGGCTTGTTCTGGATGTATTTCGGGGTTAGTGGTCATTACGCCTGCTGCTGCAACAGTGGGTATCGGTGGTGCATTGGTGATGGGATTGATTGCCGGTATTGCAGGCTTGTGGGGGGTAGTCATTCTGAAGAAGTGGTTACGTGTTGATGATGTTTGTGATGTGTTTGGGGTACATGGAGTATGTGGCATTGTTGGTTGTGTATTGACCGCTGTTTTTACTGCCCCAGTTTTAGGTGGAACAGGGTTTGCTGAAGGAATGACAATGCTAAGGCAGCTCGGTATTCAGGTTATTAGTATATTGGTCTGTATAGTTTGGTCATCCATAGCGGCTTATATTTCATTTAAGGTCGCTGATAAATTGGTTGGATTACGTATTAGCATCGAGTCAGAAAGAGAAGGACTTGATATTACTTCACATGGTGAAAGCGCTTATAACTGAGCACTTTTATTTGCCAATAGGTATGCCGTAGTAACAGAAAAGTTGATTACGGCATACGGCTATTGATTCAATTCATCATAGCTTACGGATGACTCCCTCCTGAACCGCAGAAGCGATAAGCCCCCCTGTGCGGTTATAGATATGCCCACGGACAAAACCACGCGCCCCTGATGCTGATGGACTTTCGATTGAATAAAGTAACCAGTCATCCATATTGAAAGGGCGGTGATACCACATTGAGTGATCAATCGTGGCTATTTGCATATTTTCCGCCATAAATTTTACGTCATGGGGCTGTAGTGCCGTGGGCAGAAAATTTAAATCTGATGCATAGCCCAGCAAACAATGGTGAATGAATGGATCTTCCGGCATTTTTCCATTGCTACGGAACCAAACATAACGCACAGGGATTTGGGATGAATGACTAGGTAGACTTTGAAGAGGAACGAATTTCATCTCCAAGGGTGGCATGGAAAAAACTTTTTTTAATTTTGTCGGAAGTGAGTTAGCCATTTTTTTTACAATGTCTTCTTCGGGATCTAACTCTTCGGGAAAAGGGACCAGGGGCATAGTATTTTGATGTTCAAAACTTGCTTCATGTCCTTGAAAGGACGCGGTCATGTAGAAGATAGGATGACCATTTTGTATTGCGCTGACGCGGCGGGCACTGAAACTTTTTCCATCACGCAATATTTCAATATCATAAACAATGGGCTTATGGCTATCACCTGGGCGTAAAAAATAGCTATGAAAGGAGTGGATCATTCTATCATCCGCGACGGTTTGTTTTGCTGCATATAGCGCCTGGCCTATGACTTGCCCACCGAAAACTTGAGGAAATCCTAAGTCTTGACTTTGTCCTCGGTAAATCCCTTCTTCTATTTTTTCTAAATGTATCAAGTTAATTAAGTTTTGTAATGCTTGACTCATAACATGCCTTTACTTTTAGCGTATTTGAAAATTATAAATGAAAGATTATGGATAATAAGTTTTTATTTATTTGAAAATAAATGGATTAAGTTGTGAATGAAATTATCCTTGAGTTTTTATTTTAGATGTGAATTATCACTGCTAATTTCATTAATGCTTATCAAATAATGCGAATGTATTGCTTTGTAGATTTATCTTTTGATTTGTATGATTATTTTTATTTTAAATGCTAAGGATAGGGAAACTGTTATTTAACTTAGGTTAAAGTTGTGAAATTATGTGGTTTTTATATGACATGGCAATGATTCATTAGTGTTATTAAATATATCTATTGTTGCACCTGTTTGCTGTTCATCTACTGTGAGTTATAGCTTGAAAAAATGCTAAAGGTATTCTGTTTAGTAGGATTATTAATTTTTTGATGATTTTTACAACGTTACGAGCAATAAAGCAGCATTCAAATGAAGTTGCCTTGCTATTTCATCATGTTTGAAAGATAATGACCACCGCTTCGAAATTTGAAGCTAACTTCAATGGGGGCTCTGTTGGTTCTCCCGCAACGCTAACTTGTTAACTTGGTCAGGTCTGGAAAGAAGCAGCCATAGCAAGGGATGCGTGTGCCGGGATGTAGCTGGCAGAGCCCTCACCAATTCCAAGCTCATCATAAGATTATACTGTCAGCCGATAATAGCTACCGGCTCAAGTCACTTTCTATCTGAACATTACAGTCTAGCGGACAAATTTCCAAACAGATGATGGGATTTTATCATAGAGTTTATTCATGGTAAGTTCAGCCAAACGGTGATCAGCCGCAGAGTAGAACAATTCAAGTTCATCTTCCGAAAGCTCGTATTTATTTTTTTCAATTACACGTTCCAGTGTTTCAATAGAAGTGCATTTTCTTAAACGCATCAGATAGTCAGTTTTAGTCATAATCGCCTTATCTTATTTGGTATAAAAAATAGTTAGTAATATATTTATCAGATTCTACTTAAAGAAGCGTTCAAATCATGTAACAAAACGTTAGTTAAGTGTTCGTTTGTTTTTTGCCATTTTGTAAGCTCAAGAAAGCTTATCTTATCACTTCCAAATAAATTATATGTTTCATCTAGATAGTCATCAATTAAGGTGCTTAGAGTGTGGTTGTCTGAGTATTTAATTTTAAAGCTCCAAACAAAAGCTGCAATGTGTTCAATCAATTCGTTTAGTTTTAAACTTTTCTCGGAGGTCAGGTCGTGAATCCAATGATTATCAGTGCGATTCAGGACGGAAAAAGCCTCATGAATTAAATTTTCGCATAAGTATTTTAATTCAGCAATATCATGTCTTCTTGGTGAATATTCATCCATAGTCACCCCCGTAAACGATGCATAGCTTATTTGAACTAAGGCTTATACATGCTAATTATTATAGTCATTCTTTTAGAATAGAGCTTATCAAAACATGATTATTATTTATTAATGTTAATGTTCTATTTTACCTATCTGCCAACTGTTTTTTTTTTTTAACAATAGCTCATTTACGTTTAGTTATGACAAAAACACTAAATTCTGGCAAAGTCCCGTTTCTGGCAAGCATCAGCATTCTGCTATGAAGGATAATCATATCCACATATGCTGTGAAATATATTAAATTATACTAATACAGTAGATGCTGTAGCAATAGCACAACAATCATTATAGGCGATTGTATTGAGACTTTCAAAACCAATATAGCGTCATTATTACATATGTCACCATCGAGATGGAACACTTTTTACCATTAAAGGTGTAATCAAGAAAAAACAAGGAAAGTTACCCGCTCATCTTCTGTTTTTTATAAAAAACAGAAGATGTTGTCTTTTTAAACCGCTTACTCATTCATAAGTATTTATTTTAATTAGACTATGAATGAATTTTAACGCAGATATTGTCATCCTGTAATTTGCTGTTTGAAGGCATTTTTACTCGTTAAAAAGGCCACATAAGTGGCCTTTTTAACATAACTGAATTTAGTGAGGGGGTGAAATGTGTTCAAGCTCCTCATTTTTTTTCGTAAACCGCCGCTTAATGACAACGAAAAATACAGGGACGAAATAAATTGCTAACGATGTCGCTGCGATCATTCCACCTAATACTCCCGTTCCTACAGCATTTTGTGCACCTGAACCTGCGCCATTGCTCAATACCAGAGGCATAACGCCAAGCATAAAGGCTAAAGAAGTCATCAGGATTGGGCGTAAGCGCATTCTGGCTGCTTCAAGAGTTGCTTCTATTAATCCCTTGCCTTCTTTTTCTATTAAATCCTTGGCGAACTCGACGATAAGGATGGCATTTTTCGCAGACAACCCGATAGTCGTCAATAATCCAACCTTAAAGTAAACGTCGTTATCCAGTCCACGTATTGATGTTGCCAGTAATGCACCGATAACCCCCAGAGGGACGACTAGCATGACCGAGAACGGAACAGACCAGCTTTCATATAATGCTGCCAGGCAAAGGAATACGACAATCAATGACAGTGCATACAGTGCAGGAGCCTGGTTACCGGATAAACGTTCTTGATAGGACATTCCGGTCCAGTCATAGCCAATTCCTGATGGTAATTGTGCTGCCAGTTGCTCCATAAGTGCCATTGCGTCACCAGTACTTTGGCCCGGCGCTGCTTCGCCCACAATTTCCATAGAAGGAAGACCGTTGTAGCGTTCCAGACGTGGTGAACCATAAATCCAAGGCTCTTTTGATGCATCTATGAACGCAGAAAACGGTACCATTTCTCCATGATAGTTACGAACATACAACTTGCTGATATCGCTTGGTAACATACGATAAGGAGAATCAGCTTGAATATAGACTTTTTTGACTCGACCGCGGTCGATAAAGTCATTGATGTAAGCACCGCCAAACATCGTGCTCAGGGTTGAGTTGATATTTGTTGTGGATACAGCCAAGGCTTCTGCTTTTTCCTTATCGATATAAAGGCGATATTGTTGTGTGTCATCTTGACCATTGGGGCGGACACTTGTCAGCATATCTGGGTGTTGTACAGCCATACCAAGTAATTGGTTGCGTGCTTCTGTCAGTGCTGCATGTCCCAGATTTCCTTTATCAATCAACTGGAAGTCAAATCCGCTGGCAGAACCTAACTCTACAATTGAAGGAATATTGGACGCAAAGACAAGACCTTCCCTGATTTGAGCAAAATTCGCATTTGCTCTGGCAACAATGGCCGGAACTTTATCTTTCGGGTCTTTACGTAATTCCCAATCTTTTAAGCTGATAAAGGCCAGACCCATATTTTGCCCCTGACCACTAAAACCAAAGCCATTAACTGTAAACACAGATTTAACAACATCTTTCTCTTTGGTATAGAAGTAGTCATTGATTTCATTCAATACCTTTTGTGTCTGTTCCTGAGTTGAGCCAGGTGGTAATTGGGCCATTGCCAGTAAAACCCCCTGATCTTCTTCTGGCAAGAAGGAGGATGGCAGGCTCTTAAATATCCAGGCCATGCCCGCGATCAACATGACATAGATCACCAAATAGCGCCCGGTGCCACGTAACATCCGACCGATACTATCAGTATAATGATGTGTACTCTGTTCAAACAGACGGTTAAACCAACCAAAGAATCCTGTGTGAGTTCCATGGCCGCCTTTGGCAACAGGCTTGAGCATCGTGGCACACAATGCCGGGGTCAGGATTAATGCTACCAGCACAGACAATATCATTGCTGAAACGATCGTGATTGAGAATTGGCGGTAGATCGCGCCTGTTGAACCTCCGAAGAAGGCCATTGGTACAAATACAGCGGAAAGCACCAGTGCGATACCGACCAGAGCACCTTGGATCTGCCCCATTGATTTTTTGGTGGCTTCTTTCGGTGATAGCCCTTCTTCCTGCATGATTCGTTCGACGTTTTCCACTACAACAATGGCATCATCCACGAGCAGGCCTATGGCAAGTACCATAGCGAACATGGTTAACGTATTGATGGAATAGCCAAACGCAGCAAGAATGGCAAATGTACCAAGCAGTACAACCGGAACCGCAATCGTTGGGATAAAGGTAGCTCGGAAGTTTTGCAGGAACAGGTACATGACGATAAACACTAACAGAATGGCTTCTGCCAATGTTTTCACCACTTCGAAAATAGAAATTTTAACGAATGGCGTGGTGTCATACGGATAGACAATAGTTAACCCATGTGGGAAGAAAGGTTGCATCTCAGCCAGTGCTTCTTTAACGGCTTTGGAAGTATCTAAAGCGTTGGCATCAGTTGCCAGTTTGATACCAATGCCTGCTGCCGGTTTGCCATTAAAGCGACCAATGATACTGTAATTTTCCGCGCCTAATTGAATAGTAGAGACATCATGCAAACGAATTTGTGAACCATCGGGATTCATGCGCAGCAAAATGTTGCCAAATTCTTCTGCCGAATTCAGACGAGTTTGGGCGATGATCGAAGCATTTAAACGCTGACCTGGAACCGGTGGTGTTCCTCCTAATTGCCCGGCCGCAACCTGATTATTCTGCGCCTTGATTGCACTGATAACATCTTGAGTGGTGATTTTATAGTTGAGCAATTTGTCAGGGTTGAGCCAGATACGCATAGCATACTGCGTACCGAAGAGCATTGTTTCGCCCACACCAGTAACACGGCTCAAGTTATCTTTAACACTGCCCCCGATATAGTCAGCGATATCATCTTGGGTCATGGACCCATCTTGAGAGATGAAACCGGCTACCATCAAAAACGAACTGGTGGTTTTATCAACACTAACACCTTGTTGCTGAACTTCTTGAGGCAATAGCGGCATTGCCAATTGCAGTTTATTTTGAACCTGAACTTGCGCGATATCTGGATCTGTGCCTGCTTCAAAGCTCAGCATGATATTCATGTGCCCCGCAGAATCGCTGCTGGAAGACATGTACACGAGATTATCGATGCCATTCATATTCTGTTCAATAACCTGTGTTACAGTATTTTGTACTGTTGCTGCATCAGCTCCAGGATAAACGGCT
Source organism: Xenorhabdus griffiniae (assembly GCF_001028135.1). Classification (GTDB taxonomy): domain Bacteria; phylum Pseudomonadota; class Gammaproteobacteria; order Enterobacterales; family Enterobacteriaceae; genus Xenorhabdus; species Xenorhabdus bakwenae. The sequence continues at coordinate 32,534 of NZ_LDNM01000009.1, read as the reverse complement.
GAAATGGAAATGGCTGGTGGGGCAATATCAGGATATTGCTCCACGGGTAATTTCATGATTGCCAGCAAGCCAGATAGCATGGTGATAATCGCGATTACCCATGCAAATATTGGCCGTTCGATAAAAAACTTAGGCATGAATCACCGACTCCTTATTGAGGCTTTTTTGCGGACTCAGCTTGATTAGCCGTAGGACTAGCATTCAAATCTGTTTCCGTTGGCTTGACCGTTATTCCCGGCGCTATTTTCTGCAATCCCGTGACGATTACTCTATCTCCAGCTTTCAGACCTTCTGCCACCAACCACTTGTTACCAATTGCCTGAGTCGCATTGATATTACGCAATTCTACTTTGTCATCTTTATCGACAATCAGTGTGGTTGCTTGACCACGAGGTGTTCTGGTAACAGCTTGCTGAGGAACCAAAACCGCATTTTTGCGTACACCTTCTTCTAACTTAGTGCGAACAAACATACCTGGCAGTAATTCTTCATTCGGGTTTGGGAACACAGCTCGCATAGTGATAGAGCCTGTTGTTTCGTCAACCGTCACGTCAGAAAACTCAAGGTAACCTTCTTGACTGTATTCTTGTCCGGTGTCAGTGATTAGATGGATTTTGGTCTTTTTGCTCTCTTTTTGAACGGTTCCTTTTGCAATTTCATTTTTGAACCGCAGATAGTCGTCACTGGATTGAGTGATATCAACATAGATAGGATCTAACTGCTGAACAATCGTTAAAGCTGTTGGCTGACCTGCTGAAACCAGTGCTCCTTCTGTGATGGTGGACTTACCCGCACGCCCAGAAATAGGGGAGGTTACCTTGGTGTATGCCAGGTTGATTCTGGCATTTTCCAATGCAGCCTGAGAGGACTGAACATCTGCTTTTGCCTGCGCATATTCTGAATTTGCTTTATCAAATTCCTGCTTACTCACGTACTGTGTGCCTAGCAAGGATTGATAGCGTTCAACGGTCAAGCGGGAAACATTCTCGTTGGCTTGCGCTCTGGCTAAACTTGCGTTGGCTTTACTGTATTCTGCTTGATAAGTTGCGGGATCTATTTGGTATAACGACTCACCAGCAACCACATCACTTCCCTCTTTATAGTTACGTTTCAGTATGATGCCGCCGACTTGGGGCCGAACCTCGGCAACACGATAAGCCGAGGTTCGGCCGGGTAATTCTGTGATGACCGTTAGAGGTTCCGCCTTCAGCGTTACGATACCCACTTCAGGAACATGCTGGCCAGCAGCCCCTTGCTGTGTATTTTTATTGTCATTACATCCTGAAAGAATGAAACTGCCTGAAATGATCAGTAATGTGGCCAGAGGCAAAACTCCCCTGTTCTTTCGCATAAGTAAACCTCAATTTTTCAATGTTGATTCGCTAATCTAACAAGTGAAATCATTACTTCGTTGGTTAATGGGTGCTATAGTACAAACATACATGAATGTATGTAAATCAGCCTCCGTCAAAAACAAAGTTTATGGCACTAAAATGGCACGAAAAACTAAACAGCAAGCAAATCAAACCCGTCAGCAAATTATAGATGCTGCGATAAAGCTCTTTTCTGAGCGTGGTGTCTCGGCTACCTCGCTATCCGATATCGCAACTGCCGCTGATGTAACGCGCGGAGCAATTTACTGGCACTTTAAAAATAAAACAGATCTACTTTCTGTTGTTTGTAGAATGCCAGAGCATAAAATAGACGAACTAGAGAAAGAGTATCAATCAAAATATCCTGATAATCCACTTATTGCGTTGAGATATTTATTAATTGCCATGTTAAAAATGATGATTGATGATTCTCAGATTCGACAATTAATGGAAATTTTTTTCCATAAATGTGAATTCGTTGGAGAAATATCTCCATTAGTAGAGGATATTAGGGAAATGTGCATTTCTGATCACCAGAAGATTGAAAAAATGTTATTTGCTTGTATTCAATCTGGAGAGCTACCCTATGATCTTGATTTCAGACGTTCTGCCATCATGTTGAGAGCATTGATGACAGGGATATTTGAGAACTGGTCATTCTCACCGGGCAGTTTTAATCTTCAAGAGCAATCTGCTCATTTAGTGGATAGTTTCATTGATACACTTAAATACAGCCACCATTTGCGGAACATTGAAGAAAACGAAGCTTGAAGGAATCCCGCAACGGTGTTCCAGCCCATAATGATATTCAAAATCAGCTTAAGATCCTGACGGAGCGTAAGGCGTATACAGTTGAAGGAAAGGTATCGATAGCTGATTTGGAAAAAGCGCACTCTTTCTTTGACAAAATAGAATCAACTGAGACTGGATTGTGATTTACTCAGAAAAAATGTGCTATTCCGCCACATGCAGCAATTGCAGGAAGTACAGAAGCCATTGAATGATGGGAGCCAATAGCCAGATAAATGAAGAGCAAGCATGAGTTAGGCTTATTCCTCAGATTGCCGGGCCTGTTTTTTCAATTTCCCTTGAAGATCGTGTTTGACGATTTCTAGTGCTGCCAGTGCGATAGCAGGAGAAATTTCGTTACATTCAAGCAGATAAATAAGATCTACTGCGAGTTGTATTTCAGGTGGTGCTTGTTCCAGAGCCATAGCTACCGCTTCCTTTGTGATTAATCTGAATGCTCTTGCTTTTCTATCGACTTCTCGATTCGCATTAATGCTTGACGGCAGCGGGCGAGCCTACCCGCCAAGGCGGCAATTTCTTTTTGCAGTTTGTACTTATTGGCAAGTGTAGTTTGTTTATTTAACTGTAATTCCCTGTCATCAATCATTGCCATTAAACGACGTTCATAATCTTGATGTTCTGCCAGACGTTGATAAAGATCCTGTTTTTGTGATCGGCGCTCAAATTTATCTTCCTGTTTTCGCAGCGCTTGGGTGGATATCTCGCGCTTAAGTGCCTCGATTTGTGTTACTAAACGCTCGGCAAGGAACTTCACTTGTTCAATCCGATAATCGCTTATACAGGCTTTCAATTGTTCCAGATTTTGCCTGATTTCTTGCATGTATCCACCGAGTTTATTGCTGCGATGGTGAAATAACACTTGATCAAAACGGGCAGTGGAAAAAGGGATATCAGGCAGTAAAGCTAGCTCTTTTTCCAGAGTACTGACTTGTTTTGCAAGTACACTTAATAAATTTTGTATGCCCATTAGCATCTCATTATCATTAATAATCTGTCTGTTAAAGTACTCAGGTGTGGAGCTTGACTTAAGTCAACAAAATATAAGCAGCGGCTCGCTTGGCAGTTGCTTTTTTTCGGCAGTTTGAATAGATTTTACCGTTTTCTTTTTAAACCTGGCTGGCATCAATTATGACCGCTAACGCACAACAACTGCAATTAATTAAAGATAGTATTGAAACCATCCCTGATTATCCAAAGGCGGGGATACTTTTTCGTGACATTACTACATTGCTCGATAATCCAGCGGCCTATCAAGCCACAATCGATTTATTGGTAGCTCGTTATCAGAATACAGGCATCACGAAAATTGTTGGTACTGAAGCACGTGGTTTCTTATTCGGAGCGCCTGTTGCCCTGCGTCTGGGGGTGGGTTTCGTTCCTGTTCGCAAAAAAGGTAAATTACCGCGTGAAACATTGAGCGAAACTTACGATCTGGAATATGGTACAGATACATTAGAAATCCATAAAAGCGGCATTCAGGAAGAGGATAACGTGCTGGTTATTGATGATTTGCTGGCAACGGGGGGCACCATTGAGGCGACGGTACGTTTGATTCGCCGTTTAGGTGGTCAAGTTTCTGAAGCGGCATTCGTTATTGGATTGCCGGATTTAGGTGGTGTTGAACGTTTGAAAAAACAAGGCGTTGACAGCTACACCCTCGTTGAATTCCCCGGCCACTGATTATTCTGTTTTTTTGCATTATTGATACATCAGCCTCGCCGTTAACGGTGAGGCTGTGCTAGCATGTTAGACAGTCATGTTCAATTTCCTCGGTATTCATGAGCTATCAGGTACTTGCCCGTAAGTGGCGCCCACAAATATTTTCTGATGTGATCGGTCAGCAACATGTGCTGACTGCATTGGCGAATGGTCTCGAACACCAACGCCTTCATCACGCTTATCTTTTTTCCGGCACTCGTGGCGTGGGAAAGACCACTATTGCACGTCTGTTGGCAAAAGGACTGAATTGCGAAACGGGTATAACCAAGGCTCCGTGTGGTCAGTGTATCAACTGTCTTGAAATTGAACAGGGGCGGTTTGTTGATCTGATTGAGATCGATGCTGCTTCCCGAACAAAAGTAGAAGATACCCGCGAGTTGTTGGACAACGTCCAATATGCGCCTGCCAGAGGTCGTTTCAAAGTTTACCTTATTGATGAAGTTCACATGCTTTCTCGCCATAGTTTCAATGCATTGTTGAAAACACTGGAAGAGCCACCAGAACATGTGAAATTCCTTTTGGCAACAACAGATCCACAGAAACTGCCAGTGACTATTCTTTCACGCTGTCTGCAATTCCATTTGAAAACACTCGACGTGGATCAAATGAGTAGCCAGTTGGAGCATATCCTTGATGCAGAGCAAATAGAAAGCGATGCTCGTGCCCGTCAGCTACTTGCCCGTGCAGCAGATGGCAGTATGCGTGATGCCTTGAGTTTAACAGATCAGGCCATTGCTCTTGGTGGAGGGAAGCTGACATCGGATATCGTCAGCCAGATGTTGGGAACGCTGGATGATGACCAACCATTAGCGATGATTGAATCGTTGGTGCGTGCAGATGGTCAGCAAATGATGGCACTGGTGGAACAAGTGGCAACCCGTGGTGTAGATTGGGAACATCTACTGGTTGAAACATTGTCGCTGTTGCATCGAATTGCCATGCTCCAGCTGTTGCCTCAGCAACCTGAAAGTGAGCCCTCTTCAACCGAAGGGCGGTTGCGTTTGCTGGCAAGATCAGTTTCTCCGACTGATTTGCAGCTTTATTATCAGGCGTTACTGGTGGGGCGCAAGGATCTTCCTTATGCACCAGAGCGACGGATGGGGGTGGAGATGGCGTTATTGCGCGCCTTGGCTTTTCATCCCAAAACCATTATTGAGGAAACATTACCACCCACTGTGGAAAACCCTGTAGCGCCAATGGGAATAGCCCCCCAGTTATCTTCAAATCAATTTACTGCAAATAATGAAGAAAATGAACGTGTTGAACGGAGAGTGCCACAATTGATGGACAGTGAATCTTCCGTTGCAAACAGTCCAACAGCGAAACTATTGCACGCTAAAAGTTCGTTGACTCGTCAAGGAAATACGCCACCAAAAAAGCCTGAGCCGGCAGAGTCTGCGAAGGCGAAGCCGGCAAGTTCGGCGCTGGAGAGACTGGTGGCGGTGGCAGAACAACAGTCTCAATCCCATATCCCTGAAACACGGGAACCTGAATCGGCTAATCCGGTAAAAAAAGAAGCTTATCGCTGGCGAGCAACCAATACTGGAGAAGAGAAGAAGCCGCGTCCGACTGCGACACCAAAAACGATCAAAGCGGCGCTGGAACACGAGAAAACAGCAGAATTGGTAGAAAAGCTGGCCATTGAATCGAAACAAAGGGATCTATGGGCTGCGGAAATTGATAAGCTGCATATTCCCAAATTGGTTCAACAGGTAGCGCTGAATGCATTTAAAGAACAGATTGATGAAAATCGTCTTTGTCTGCATTTACGTTCAAAGCAGCGCCATCTTAATTCAGCATCGGCTCAGACAGTGTTGACCGAAGCATTAAGTGAATTGCATGGAAAACCTATTGAAATCAATATCATTGAAGATGATAATCCTGCGGTAAAAACGCCTCTGGAGTGGCGACAAGCCATTTATGAAGAAAAATTGGCACAAGCGCGTCAATCCATTATTTCGGATAAAACGATTCAAACACTTCAGCAACTATTCGATGCAGAATTGGATGAAGACAGTATCCGGCCTGTTTAACTGCCGTAGTGTATTTTATGCTGTGGCTATAGCGAAGAGAGAGAATTATGTTTGGTAAAGGTGGTTTGGGCAATTTGATGAAACAGGCCCAGCAGATGCAAGAAAAAATGCAGCAAATGCAGGAAGAAATTGCAAAGCTGGAAGTGACAGGCGAATCTGGCGCGGGTCTGGTAAAAATCACGATTAATGGCGCACATAACTGCCGTCGGGTTGAAATCGATCCAAGTTTAATGGACGATGACAAAGATATGCTGGAAGATCTGATCGCAGCGGCATTCAATGATGCTGCTCGCCGTATTGAAGAAACCCAGAAAGAAAAAATGGCCGGTGTTTCCAGTGGAATGCAATTACCACCTGGGTTTAAGATGCCATTCTAATGCAAACCAGCCCTCTTCTTGAATCTCTGATGGAAGCCCTGCGCTGTTTGCCCGGCGTAGGTCCAAAATCTGCACAACGGATGGCATTTCATCTATTGCAGAGAGATCGCAGTGGTGGAATGCGATTGGCACAGGCACTGACACGAGCGATGTCTGAAATTGGTCACTGTCAGGATTGCCGGACATTCACGGAACAGGAACAGTGCACGATTTGCGCTAATCCCCGTCGTCAGCAAAATAGCCAGATTTGTGTAGTGGAAAGCCCGGCAGATATTCATGCCATCGAACAAACGGGGCAGTTTGCGGGACGTTATTTTGTCCTGATGGGGCATTTATCGCCACTGGATGGTATCGGGCCAATGGATATTGGTTTAGATCGTTTAGAAGAACGTTTATCTTCTGAAACCTTGTCTGAAATCATTCTGGCAACTAATCCCACTGTCGAAGGAGAGGCAACGGCAAACTATATTGCAGAAATGTGCTCTCAATATGGTGTGACAGCCAGCCGAATTGCTCACGGTGTTCCTGTGGGCGGAGAGCTTGAAATGGTGGATGGTACAACACTGTCTCATTCGCTGGCTGGCCGTCAAAAAATCACGAACTTGTGATTTTGTTCCAGGTTAATGGGTGATTTTATGGATGGTGCTGCGGATTATGCCGCCATCCATAGCTGATTACCCGCTTATCAAACTAATTTTATATTCTTCTTGTTGTCTTAACTTGAAACTCTCCGTATCTATCCCCATTTGATGATTATCGTCCGATTGTACATATCTGAACTGGATTTAGATTGAGGTAATAAATGAGTATGAAAGATCAGGAAACCCGTGGATTTCAGTCTGAAGTCAAACAACTGTTGCAGTTGATGATCCATTCTCTCTATTCCAATAAAGAAATTTTTCTGCGTGAACTGATTTCAAACGCATCTGATGCGGCTGACAAATTGCGCTTCCGTGCATTGTCTGCCCCTGAGCTGTATGAAAATAATGGTGAATTGCGTGTTCGTCTGGCTCTTGATAAAGAACAGAAAACTATCACTATCAGCGATAATGGTATCGGTATGTCCCGTGATGAGGTTATCGATAATCTGGGCACGATTGCAAAATCTGGTACTAAAGCCTTTCTTGAATCCATTGGTTCTGATCAAGCAAAAGACAGCCAATTGATTGGTCAATTTGGTGTAGGCTTCTACTCTGCTTTTATTGTCGCGGATAAAGTCACCGTACGTACCCGTGCAGCAGGGGCACCCGCTGAACAAGGTGTATTCTGGGAGTCAACGGGAGAAGGCGACTACACTGTTGCTGATATTGAAAAAGCCGAACGTGGTACAGAAATCATCCTGCATCTGCGAGATGGGGAAAGCGAATTCCTCAATGACTGGCGCCTGCGTTCTATCATTGGCAAATATTCTGATCATATTGCCTTGCCTGTTGAAATTGAAACCCAAACTAAAAACGAAGAAGACGACTCGATTACCGTTACATGGGAAAAAATCAACAAAGCCCAGGCCTTATGGACGCGTAATAAAGCTGAAATCAGTGATGAAGAGTACCAAGAGTTTTATAAGCACATCTCCCATGACTTTACTGACTCCCTGATTTGGAGCCATAACCGCGTTGAAGGTAAGCAGGAATACACCAGCCTGCTCTATATTCCCTCCCAGGCACCGTGGGATATGGGGAACCGCGAACATAAACATGGACTGAAACTGTACGTACAGCGTGTCTTCATCATGGATGAAGCTGAACAGTTCATGCCAAATTACCTGCGCTTTGTTCGTGGGCTGGTCGATTCCAACGACCTGCCATTGAATGTTTCCCGTGAAATTTTGCAAGATAGCTCAATCACGCGTAATCTGCGCAGTGCGCTGACTAAACGTGTATTGCAAATGTTGGATAAACTGGCAAAAGACGACGCAGAAAAATATCAGACCTTCTGGCAGCAGTTCGGCTTGGTGATGAAGGAAGGTCCAGCCGAAGATGGCGCAAACAAAGAAGCTATTGCTAAGTTACTGCGCTTTGCTTCGACTCATAATGATAGCTCCGCGCAAATCGTTTCTCTGGAAGATTACATTGGCCGCATGGCAGAAGGGCAGGAGAAGATTTATTACATTACTGCGGATAGTTATGCTGCGGCGAAGAATAGCCCGCACCTAGAGCTGTTCCGCAAGAAAGGCATTGAAGTTCTGTTACTGTCTGACCGCATTGATGAATGGATGATGAGCTACCTGACTGAATTCGATGGTAAGTCATTCCAATCGGTCAGCAAGGCTGATGAATCCCTCGATAAACTGGCGGATGAAAACAAGACTGAGCAAGAAGAAGCAGACAAAAAACTGGCACCATTCATTGAACGTGTGAAGACTCTGCTCGGTGATCGCGTGAAAGAAGTCAAGCTTACCCATCGTCTGACAGATACTCCAGCTATTGTAACAACTGATGCTAATGCGATGAGCACCCAAATGGCGAAGCTATTTGCGGCAGCGGGCCAGGCTGTGCCAGAAGTCAGTTATAACTTTGAGCTGAATCCTGAACATCTCCTGGTTAAGAAATCGGCTGAGATTGATGATGATGCTCAATTTGCTGATTGGATAGAGTTGCTGTTGGATCAAGCACTATTTGCTGAACGTGGCACATTGGATGATCCAAACCAGTTTATTCGTCGTATAAATCAATTATTATTAGCTGAAAAAGCTTAAACTTATTGAGATAATGATAAAAACCACGCTTCAACGAAAAATGGGGCGTGGTTTATTTTTTTTAGTTAATGCGGAAACGTTTACCTGTTTTCTTGAGCCATTCCCCATTCAAATGGTATGGTGGTACGTTTTCTTTAAAATATGAAAAGCAAATAGCAAGGGGATTTACGCAATGCGTATTATTCTACTGGGCGCACCAGGCGCCGGTAAGGGGACTCAGGCACAATTTATTATGGAGAAATATGGGATCCCCCAAATTTCGACAGGTGACATGCTACGTGCTGCGGTAAAAGCTGGCACCGAATTGGGTTTGCAAGCAAAAGAGCTGATGGATAATGGCAAGCTGGTAACTGATGAGCTGGTCATTGCATTGGTTAAAGAGCGCATCAAACAAGATGATTGTCATAATGGCTTCTTGTTGGATGGGTTCCCCCGCACTATTCCTCAGGCAGATGCCATGAAAGCAGTCGATATCAAGGTTGATTATGTGCTGGAATTTGATGTTCCTGATGAAATCATCGTTGAACGTATTATTGGTCGTCGTGTGCATGCGCCGTCCGGCCGTGTTTACCACATCAAATTCAATCCACCAAAAGTGGAGAATAAAGATGATGCTACAGGCGAAGAGCTGACAACCCGTAAAGATGATCAGGAAGATACTGTCCGTAAACGTCTGGTTGAGTACCACACACAAACAGCACCTCTGGTTTCTTACTATCAGCAAGAAGCACAGGCTGGTAACACAAAATACTTCAAACTTGATGGTACTCGTCAAGTAGCGGAAGTTAGTGCAGAGCTGGCTAATATTCTGGGTGAATGATTCGTGTTTGCTTGAGTTGTTATAACAGGCGGCCTTCATAACCGCCTGACTTTTTTATAGTGCACGCTACCCTAGAGCAATTAACTCCATGAAATGTTACATGTAACTATCATTCATGTTTTATACTATACAAATCCAACTTCAAGATGCGTGTTATATTTCCCCGCGCAGCGGGGAAATATAAGGCCTCGCGTCATCTGGCGGATTGCAATTTGAAGTTTATCGAGTATAGATTGTCAGTCATTTTAATGGAGCTCTGAGGAATGAGTAGCAAGAAGTATGGTGTCCTGTTAGTGAATCTTGGTACACCTGATGCGCCAGCACCAGCAGCAATAAGATGTTATCTGGCAAAGTTTCTGAGTGACAGAAGGGTCATTGATATCCCTTCATTTATTTGGAAACCTATCTTGAATGGTCTTATTCTTCCGTTTCGTGCTTCTCGAATGGCTAAACTTTACCAAGAAATTTGGATGGAAGAAGGTTCCCCTTTATTAGTTTATAGTCGTCGTCAGCAGAAATTGCTGGATGAAAAGTTGGCGAATATCCCGGTTGCTTTGGGGATGACTTACGGCTCCCCTTCTTTATCTCAGGCCGTAGAGGGTTTGTTACAACAGGGCATTGAGGCTCTCATTATACTGCCACTTTATCCTCAATATTCCAGTACAACTTCGGCCGCAGTTTTTGACAGGATCAGTAAAATATTACGGGAGTACCGGACAATTCCTACCCTGCATTTTGTTCGTAGTTATGCCACCCATCCGGCTTATATTGCGGCACTAAAGGAAACCATTGAGCAGAGCTTTGAAAAACAGGGTCAGCCTGATCGGTTAATTATTTCCTATCATGGCATTCCTGAACGTCTGGTAAAGATGGGGGATATTTATCCGCAAGATTGTCAAGCGACAACTGAACTATTGAGTCAGGCACTGGATTATCCCGCAGATAAAATTATGATGACATATCAGTCGCGTTTTGGTTGCTTACCGTGGTTATCTCCTTATACAGATAAAACCATGGCATCATTACCCAGCCAGGGCGTAGAACATGTTCAAGTAATATGTCCGGGATTTGCGGCAGATTGTCTGGAAACGTTGGAAGAGATTAAGCAACAGAATAAAGTTATCTTTTTAGAGGCTGGTGGGAAAAAGTTTGAATATATTTCTGCACTTAATGATAATAACGCCCACATTTCTTTGCTTGAACAGTTGATAAATGATGTCATGAAATAACTTGCAATTGCGGGTTATGGGACATTATCACACATGATGAATAGCAGACATTGATCGTCGTATGATTTTAAGGATACGTTTTTTTAACCAATGAATACGATAAGCGAGAGAAAGGGCTTGCATATCAATGAAAAGCAAAATTATTTGGATTGGACATATAGATAATGAGTAATAAACCTATTAAACACCCTGATTTTTATCAAGAACATGCAAACTATTATCCTCCAGAGCGGGAGGATGAAATTGATTTGTTTGAACTATTCTCTGTACTCTTCCAATCAAAATACTTGATTATTGCAGTATCTTTCGTCTTTGCAATTATTGGTTTTGGTATCGCATCATTTTTACCACAAAAATGGACCAGTACAGCGGCTGTAGTGAAACCGGGGCTGGAGGAGTTTCAGCCATTGAAAAATGCGTTAACGGATTTACATGTTCTGAGCATAGATCCCAAAGTGACAGAAGAGTCACTGTATAAGCGGTTTATTGAAAATTATAACTCACGTGTATTACGTGAAGAATATTTGGTTAATACCGATTACTTCAAGACGTTGCTGGCTAAGAATGCAGATAATTCTGAGCAGGTAAAAAGAAAGCTTATCGAGACAATTGTCAATAAAAACATTGAGATATATTTACCCAAGAAAGAAAAAGACGATGAAGTTATCGATGAAGCCAAACTTTCTTTCAGTGCTGGCAATGCAAAAGATGCCTACAATCTATTAAGTGGCTATATCAGATTCGTCTCTTCGGTGGTTCGTGCTCAAGTGAAGGAGGACCTGCGTGATATGGTTCATGGGAAACTGGAATATTCGCAAAAGCTTTATGCTATCGATTTGGAGCGTATCGCTAATATGCGCAGCGTCGGTATTGAGCGACTGAAGTATGCGATTTCTCTTGCTAATTCTGCGGGAATTAAAAAACCCGTATCGAATGGCGGAGCTATGATCAAGGATGATCCGGATTATTCGATTGCGCTGGGTTCTGATGCACTGCAACGTAAATTACAGATTACTGAAGAAATTACTGACCCAACTAAAATTGATGCAGACCTGCGTAACCGTCAGTTGTATATCAAAAATCTGGAAAAAGTGAATGTGAATACCGTTGATTTTGTGCCATTCAAGTTTATGGAGGAACCTTATGAGCCAACTTCAAAAGATTCACCTAAGCGTTTGCTGATTCTGATTGGCGCAGGCTTTATCGGATTTATTTTATCCATCATGTCTGTTCTGTTGCGCCATATGGTACGTAGTCGCCAGAAACAAGAAGCTTAATATTATCTATTATAGATAATGCTCTGATAGCTAACGTTTTGACAGCCAATGTTGTAATAACATTGGCTGTTTTCATTTGTTGTTGCCCTATTTTTTTGTTTTGCTCTGGTATTGTGGCGCACTGTATTATGCTAACATGCCGCATATTTTAGCTCTACCGCAACAATTAATTATGAAATTCCCCGGTAAACGTAAATCTAAACACTATTTTCCTGTCAGTTTAAGAGATCCTCTGCTCCAACCCATCAAAGAGATGATGGATACCGAAAATAATCAAGCCTACATTGTTGGTATTGACCAGACACTGGTTGATATTGAAGCCAAAGTTGATGAGGATTTTATCCAGCGTTATAACTTAAGCAAGGGACATTCGTTAGTCATTGAAGATGATGTAGCTGAGGCTCTCTACAACGAACTGACAGACAAGGATCTTATCAGCCACGAATTTGCCGGCGGCACCATCGGTAATACCCTGCATAACTATTCTGTGCTGGCTGATGATAAATCCGTCCTGCTTGGTGCGATGTGTAATAACATCCAAATAGGAAGTTATGCGTATTGTTATCTTTGTAATACATCCAGCCGTATGGATTTGAATCACCTCCAGGGGGTTGATGGCCCAATTGGCCGCTGTTTTACCTTAGTGATGGAAAATGGTGAAAGAACGTTTGCCATTAGTCCGGGGTTAATGAATCAGCTTCATCCAGAGAAGATCCCTGAACATATTATTGCGGAAGCGTCAGCTTTGGTGATCACTGCATATTTGGTGCGTTGTAAATCAGGTGAGCCAATGCCAGAAGCCACAATGAAAGCCATTGAATATGCGAAGAAGCATAACGTACCTGTTGTATTGACGTTAGGAACAAAATACGTCATTGCGGATGATCCACAATGGTGGCGCGATTTTCTGGCTGAAAATGTTTCTGTTGTGGCAATGAATGAAGAGGAAGCGTGTGAATTAACAGGTTTCAGTGATCCGCTACTAGCGGCTGACATGGCATTAAACTGGGTGGATTTGGTGTTATGTACCGCAGGGCCTGCTGGATTATATATGGCGGGTTATACGGAGGAAGAACACAAGCGCCAAACATTGCATCCTTTGCTGCCTGGTGCGATTGCAGAATTTAACCGTTATGAGTTCAGCCGGGTGATGCGTAAGGTAGATTGCCAAAACCCAATGCGGGTTTATTCCCATATTGAGCCTTATATGGGGGGACCTGAAAAAATCATGAATACTAATGGTGCTGGGGATGGCGCATTATCTGCATTACTGCATGATATCACGGCCAACAGCTACCATCGCATGAATGTACCGAATTCCAGTAAACATACGCACTCTTATTTAACCTATTCTTCTTTGGCTCAGGTATGTAAATATGCTAACAGAGTCAGTTATCAGGTCTTAAGACAGCATTCTCCGCGTTTAACCAGAGGGTTACCGGAGAAAGAAGATAGTCTGGAAGAATCTTACTGGGAGCGTTGATTTTGCTGACCTGAGAGATTGTCTTCACTGTTTTTATGGAAATATCCCCATACGTGGGGATATTTCGTGGCTCGCAAGTTATGTTGATGATGGCGTCTCTGACGAATGTAGTGATGGTGGCTCCATTGGACAACCCTCTTCATATTCGGGTAGCGATTCAGCCATTGCCCGTGCTATTTCATGTTCACCAATGATAATGTGACTAGTGCCACGCTCCGTAATGTAAGTGATTTCATCATCATAATGGGCACGGACAATGATATTAATATCGGGCCTGATTTCTCTGGCATTCGCAACAATTTCACCCGCTTCATAACCATTGGGGATTGTCAGGAATAACATATAAGCACAATCAAGCCGTGCCAGGGCCATGATCTCTTTATTGACGGCGTTACCCATTATGGCACTGATACCCACTCCACCTAACTCTTCAAATCGGGTACGTGTATCTTCAATAACCACAACTGGGAAGTCTTTTTCTTGTAAACGCTGGCAAAGTTGACGACCTACCCGGCCATAACCCACCACAATGGCGTGACCACAAATATCGACAGGGATTTGAGTTTCCTCTTCCAGCGTTTCTTCGAGTAATTGTTCTTCAATGGTTTCTGTTTTTTCCAGATAACGATCCAGTAAACTGAACAGAACAGGATTCAACATGATTGAAATAATGGCACCAGCCAGTACAAGGTTACGGGCTTCGCCATCCAGGAATCCCAGCGTGACAGCAAGCCCGGCGAGAATAAAGGCAAATTCACCTATTTGGGCGAGGCTGGCAGAGATGGTCAGGGCTGTCCGTCGTGAGTGGCCAAACATTTTGACCAATAGCATGGCAGCTAATGACTTGCCAATGATAATAATAGCAAGGGTTCCTATAATCGCCAGAGGCTGTTGGAGTAAGACCATAGGGTCAAACAGCATGCCAACAGAAACAAAGAAAAGAACTGCGAAAGCATCCCTTAACGGTAAAGTATCCTGCGCAGCCCGGTGGCTCAATTCTGACTCATTCAATACCATGCCAGCGAAGAATGCACCGAGGGCAAATGAAGCATCAAATAGTGTTACCGCACCGTAAGCAACCCCTAATGCAATGGCAAGTACAGCCAGCGTGAATAATTCACGCGAGCCTGTAGCAGCCGTTTTTGCCAGTAACCAGGGAATGACACGGCGGCCGACGAAGATCATCAACAAAATAAAGGCAATGACTTTGCCAACGGTAAGGAATATCTTCAATAACAATTGGCCAATATTGGCGTTGTGGCTGTCCATAATTCCTGCTGCCGCAGGAAGTAAGACTAATGTCAGTACCATCGCCAGATCTTCAACAATTAACCAACCGATGGCAATTTGCCCTCTCTGACTATCAACGAGCTGTCGTTCTTCTAATGCCCTGAGCAATACCACTGTACTGGCGGTAGACAGGCAGAGACCAAATACAATACCGCTGAGTAACTCCCAACCGAGCAGCATTGATAATCCGGTACCCAATAAGGTTGCAACGGCAATTTGGGCGATAGCACCAGGAATGGCGATGGATTTGACGGCTAACAAATCTTTAAGTGAAAAATGTAGACCGACACCAAACATCAATAAGATCACGCCAATTTCTGAAAGTTCTGGAGCTAAAGAGGTATCGGCAACAAAACCAGGGGTAAAGGGACCCGCTAGCACACCGGCTACAAGGTATCCTACCAGAGGTGAGATTTTCAAACGTTGCGCAAGCATGCCAAGCAGATAGGCAAGAACAAAACCGCCAACAATGGTCGTGATAAGAGGTGTCGAATGCTCCATCAAGGCTCCTTCTGGGTAGCGAGTATAATAAATTGTATGGTTAGGTGAGGTAATAATTTATTTTATAAATAATTAAAGATAAGATTACAAAAAAACATATTGAATGCTAAAAGCAAGGAAAATCCACTTAAATACCATTTTAATGTAATTTAATGTATATATTGCCATTAGTTACGCTTGTTTACAAAGAAAAATAGCGTAACAATTATGATGCTTACTCAGGATTTTACTTGGTTTTTTCAAGGGTTCTTTTCTATATTTGGCAATAACAGTGTAAAAATACCAAGAAGGGGTAGAAAAGCACAAATTTTGTAAACCAATTCTATGCTGGTCTTATCTGTGACATAGCCAAGTACGGCAGCTCCAATGCCACCCATTCCAAATGCCAGACCAAAGAACAAACCTGCTATCATACCTGTTTTACCGGGGATGAGTTCTTGGGCATAGACTAAAATTGCAGAAAATGCAGAGGCTAATATTATGCCAATAATGACCGTTAATATGCTTGTCCAGAACAAAGAAGTATAAGGTAACAGCAGGGTAAAAGGTGCAACGCCAAGAATTGAACCCCAAATGACATATTTCCGGCCTATCCTATCCCCAACGGGTCCTCCGATCAGAGTACCTGCCGCGACGGCAAATAAAAAGATAAATAGATGGATCTGGGCATTTTGTACGGATAAGCCAAATTTCTGCATCAGATAAAAGGTATAGTAGTTACTGATACTGGCTAGGTAGAAGTACTTGGAGAAAACCAGTAATAGAAGAATGGCAAAAGAATTTATAATGGTTTTTCTAGGCAGCGTTGGCAGGGAATGAGTACGAGAAGACAGGGGGAAAATAACCCGATGCTGCATCTTATACCATTGGCTGACTTGCAAGAGGATCACGATAGCCAGCAGTGCTGCCAGGGAAAACCAACTGATGTTTCCCTTGCCGTAAGGCGCAATAAAAATAGCAGCTAACAGTGGTCCCAATGAACTGCCTAAATTTCCCCCTACTTGAAATAAAGATTGGGCCAGTCCATGACGTCCACCCGAAGCCATGCGTGCGACTCGTGACGATTCTGGATGAAAAACGGATGACCCCGTACCGACCAATGCGGCAGCCATTAATATCATTGGAAAACTTTCCGCATAAGCTAATAGAAGCAAACCAGATAAGGTAAATCCCATACCGATAGGCAGTGAATAGGGTTGCGGATGTTTATCAGTATACAAACCGATAACAGGCTGCAATAAGGATGCGGTTACCTGATAGGTCAGAGTTATCATTCCGACCTGAACAAAACTGAGAGTAAATTCAGATTGCAGCAGTGGATAAATAGCCAGAATTAACGATTGAATCATATCATTCAGCATATGGGATAAGCTGATAGCCCCGAGAATTGAAAAAACTGTCCGCTGTGTTTTTGTTGGTGCAGTTGGAAAAGGATTTTTTTGACTTTTTTCACTCATATTTATTCGCTTATCGCTGTCATTATCAACAAAATTTGTAGGGTGAATTTTTAGGTTTGTTGAGTTGTTGTCTAATTTTTACACCATAATACATCTTAGATAATTAACAAACTTTTTATTGATACCTATATAATTTGACCGCAATATCAAAAAGGTGAAATCTTTTAAGCTGCGGTTTGAAAGGGATAAGCCACCACCATCATATAACTAATAAAGTTTTAAAATACATGGAGATACCCCATGAAATTATCGTTTAAAGCGTCAATTTGTGCCCTTGCAGTTTCGCTGTCACTGGCACCGTTAATTGCAAACGCCTGGGAAAAAGATAAAACCTATGACATTACCATCTTGCACACTAACGACCATCATGGTCATTTCTGGCATAACGATTATGGTGAGTATGGTTTGGCGGCTCAAAAAACGGTGGTAGATTCCATTCGTCAGGAAGTTGCCAAGAAAGGAGGCAGCGTATTGTTATTGTCAGGTGGTGACATTAACACCGGTGTCCCGGAATCAGATATGCAAGATGCGGAACCCGATTTTAAAGGCATGAATCTGGTGGGATACGATGCAATGGCATTGGGGAACCATGAATTTGATAAACCCTTAAATGTATTGTTTCAGCAACAAAAATGGGCAAACTTCCCCTTTCTCTCTGCCAATATTTACCAAACCAGCACAGGCAAGCGCCTGTTTAAGCCATATGTTATTTTTGATAAGCAAGGCGTGAAAATAGCGGTTCTTGGCCTGACAACCGATGACACCGCGAAAATCGGTAATCCGGCTAATTTTCCAGATGTTGAATTCCGTGTTCCAGCCGAAGAAGCCAAAAAAGTTATTGAAGAGCTGAAAAAGAGTGAAAAGCCGGACGTGATTATTGCGGCAACCCACATGGGGCACTATGACGATGGTCATCATGGCACGAATGCGCCGGGAGATGTTGAAATGGCACGTAGTTTGCCTGCGGGTTATTTGAATATGATTGTGGGAGGGCATTCACAAGATCCGGTGTGTATGTCTGCGGAGAATAAAAACGATAAACAAGTAGATTATGTTCCGGGTACACCTTGTTCTCCTGATCACCAAAATGGCACATGGATTGTTCAGGCTCACGAATGGGGGAAATATGTAGGTCGGGCTGATTTTCAATTCCGTAATGGTGAATTTAAGTTGGTTCATTATCAATTGATCCCTATTAACTTAAAGAAAAAAGTAACAAAAGAAGATGGCAGTACGGAGCGTGTTTACTATACCCATGAAATTAAGCAAAATCCTGAAATGCTTAAGTTGCTGACACCTTATGAAGACAAGGGCAGCCAGATCCTGAATGTGAAAGTAGGCTCAGTAGATAACAAATTAGAAGGTGATCGCAGTAAGGTGCGTTTCGTGCAAACGAATATGGCCCACCTTGTATTAGCTGCTCAGATGGAACGAACAAGCGCTGATTTTGCAGTGATGAGCGGTGGTGGAATTCGTGACTCGATTGAAGCAGGAAATATTACTTACAAGGATGTTATGAAAGTTCACCCATTTGCTAACCAAGTGGTTTATGTGGACTTCAAAGGTAGCGAAGTTTTGTCCTATTTGACGGCTGTTGCCAATATGGAAAAGGATTCTGGCGCTTATGGTCAGTTCTATAATGTGAGTTTCGTGAAGGATGGTAAGAATATCAGTGAGGTAAAAATCGGTGGTAAGCCATTAGATCCAAATAAAACTTACCGCATGGCAACGTTGAACTTTAATGCGATTGGCGGAGATGGTTATCCACGGATTGATAATTTGCCTGGTTATGTTGATACAGGGTTTGTTGATGCTGAAGTATTGAAACGATATATTGAAAAACATTCTCCATTAAAAGCTTCTGATTATGAACCGAAAGGTGAAATTCATATAAATAATAACAACTGATCAATATACCAATCCAACTTCAAGATGCGTGTTATATTTCCCCGCACAGCGGGGAAATATAAGGCCTCGCGGCGTCTGGCGGATTGCAACTTGAAGTTTATCGAGTATAGCAGCGTAATTAATGATTTTTGCACTGTGAGGAACGTGTATCGACATTGTTGTTTATCACAAGCCCCTGTTTTAGAAAAAACAGCGCCAGCTCGAAAAAATTCAGCGAGAATGGCAATAAATTTTCAAATTTTAGCAATATCAGCAAATGAACAATTAAGTAATTGGCATAAGTCTATGGGAGACAATTCAATATCTAAACCACGTTTACCACCAGAGATAAATAGGGTTGGCAAGGTTTGCGCCTGGCTGTCAATCACGGTAGGTAGACGCTTTTTCTGTCCCAACGGGCTAATGCCACCGACTAAATAACCTGTTACTTTTTGTGCCAGTTGAGGATCGGCCATCTCTGCCTTTTTGGCCCTGAAAACTTTAGCCACTTTTTTCAAATCGAGTTGCCCAGAGACCGGCGTCACGGCGACAGCCAGATTTTTAGGATCACCATTCAATGCGACCAACAGTGTTTTAAAAACCTGATTAGCATCTAAACCGAGTTTTTTCACCACTTCATCACCAAAATTATGTTCATTGACATCGTGGTCATAAGGATGAAGTTTGAAATTAATTTTTTGTTTTTCCAGCAAGATAACAGCGGGGGTCATATTTTTTCCTATAACGATCAGTTTATAACTGCTTATCCGTAATAATTAGTTTTCAGAATGAAACAGATGAAGTTGCTATGTTTGTGGTTTTGCCAGCATCTGTCGTAAGTTGTTCTCGCCGTGGAGGTGTAAGGCCCCTACTGTAACCAAATATTTTCCTGCTGGTAAGTTATGTAACTGCTCACTCCATTGACGGTTGCGTTCAGCCATTAAGGTTTGATAAATCTCTTCGCAGAATGTCATGGGTATTACCTGATTCTGTTTCTCCGGTTTGTAATTCATCCACCAGCTAATCATAGTCTGTAAAGCGCGGGCATTAGTATGCCAATGGGTGATGGTATCTTCCAATAGTGAAATCCCACCGTTTAGTAAGTTGGTGAGAAGGTTAACTTGTGCATCAGTCCCTTCCAATTCGATAATGGGTTTATTGAGTGCTTTTGCACTGTTCAGTAATTGGCAATCGATACCATATTGAGGTTGTAACCCCAAATATTGGGCTTGGGCAGCCTGTAATATCAATGCGACTTGCCACGATGGCAATGGATCCAGCAACGTGACAGGATGTTGAATTTCTCGGCAATAGTGTTGCAAACAGGCAAAATGTTCGGGAGATAAACGTTGTGATAGTTCGATCTGTTCAGGAAATGTTTCCTTGAAAGGGGAATTGGCCTGCGTGATATCTGCCTCGACAATCAGCGCATCCGCTTGCTCTAACTGTTCCAGCAATACCTCAGAAAGTGGGGACATGTTTTTAGTACCCATATGAATGCTGCCAACAATATGTAATTGTTTATTATTATTTAAATTGATGTCAAAAGCCGGATAAGGGTAATGCCGTTGGGAATTGAATCCCAATATTTTACTGAAATAGGTCATTAATTTTCCCATATTACATACTCCAATAGCTGGCATTGGGCGGTATGCTAACCGGTTAATCACCAACAAGAAAGAGGGAAAAGTGCGGGATGAAAAGCTAAACGAAATAGGTTTAGCTTTTCATGGGAAAAATAAAATTTCCTGAATATTAGGTCAGGATTTAGGCTTGAAGCGCAATAAGCGATTGGCATTACTAACAACAGTAATAGAAGATAATGCCATGGCCGCACCTGCAACGACAGGGTTTAGTAAAGTGCCAGTGAACGGGAATAAAATACCGGCTGCGATTGGAATACCCAATGTATTGTAGACAAAGGCACCAAATAGGTTTTGTTTCATATTACGCAATGTACCACGGGATAATTCAACTGCATCGGCAACCCCGTGCAGACTATGGCGCATCAGGGTAATTGTTGCGGTTTCGATGGCGATATCACTACCGCTTCCCATTGCGATGCCGACATCCGCTTGCGCTAATGCAGGGGCGTCATTTATGCCATCGCCGACCATCGCCACTTTCCTGCCTTCTGATTGCAGTGACTGAATGGCTGCGGCTTTGCCATCAGGCAAAACACCAGCAATCACCTGGTCAATACCTGCTTCTTGGGCGATAGCATTTGCTGTGGCAGGATTATCTCCTGTTAACATAACCAAACGATAGCCTTGGTGATGTAAGCGTTGCAGGGCAGAAACAGTATCCTGCCGCAAGGGATCACGAATAGAAAACAGGGCAGCGATTTTGCCATTGGCTGACAGAATAACAGGTGTGATGCCTTTTTCTGCTTGTGCTGCAACTAATGGCTTTAATTCTGTGGTTTCAATCTGATGCTGCTCAAGCAATTTTGGGTTACCCAATAACAGCGTGACCTCTCCAATTTCTCCCTTAACACCCAGTCCTGCGAGGGTTCGGAATGTCTGTACTTCGGGTAATTTTTGCCCCTCAACTTGCAATAAAATAGCGTTTGCCAGAGGGTGACTTGAGCCATTTTCTAATGCACCGGCCCACAGTAATACTTGCTCTTCGGTAAAACCATTAAAAGTGTGGATCTCTGTGACTTGCGGCATACCTTCAGTTAAGGTGCCTGTTTTGTCAAAGACAATCGTATCCAGTTGACTGGCATGTTGCAAAGCATCAGCATCACGCACCAATACACCTAATTCGGCTGCCCGTCCTACCCCTGAGATGATGGACATGGGGGTTGCCAGCCCAAGTGCGCAGGGACAGGCGATAATCAAAACGGTTGTCATGATGACCAGCGCGTACATGATTTGTGGGGCAGGGCCGATAAAAAACCAAATCGTGCCGGCAATCAGGGCAATAGCAACAACAACAGGCACAAATATTGCAGATATTTTATCGGCCAACTGGCCGATTTCAGGTTTGCTGCTTTGTGCCTGACGAACAAGTTTAATAATGCGTGCCAGGGTTGTCTGGCTACCAACCGCATTGGCTTTAAACAGGACCGTACCATCTTGAACGACAGTGCCGGCATGGACGGTATCGCCCGTTGTTTTCTGCTGAGGGATAGGCTCACCGGTCAGCATGGCTTCATCCAGCCAAACTGTACCCTGAGTAATTTCACCATCAACCGGAACGCGATCTCCTGTTGTCAGGCGCAGTATCATATTGGGCATTACATCAGCCAGTGGTACTGTTTTTTCACCTTCAGAGGTCACTACCCGCGCTGTTGGTGGAGTGAGATCCAATAATCGCTCAAGAGCCTTGGAAGAGCGTTGGCGGGCACGTTGTTCCAAGGCATGGCCGAGATTGACCAAACCAATGATCATGGCACTGGCTTCATAATAAAGATGGCGGGCCTGAGGTGGAAAAATTTCTGGCCACAAATTGACGCTCATTGAATAAAGCCACGCTACGCCAGTACCCAGAGCTACGAGGGTATCCATTGTCGCACTGCCATTTTTTAGACTTTGCCACGCATTACGATAAAAATGCCCGCCTGCAAATATCATTACAACCAGCGTCACCAAACCAATCGTTAGCCAAATGGTGTGGTTTGCTGGTGTGAGTATCATATTGTCGCCTATCATACCCCACACCATGACAGGCACCCCAACCACTAACGCAAGGGCCGATTGCCAGCGGAAGCGGTGCATATTAGCCTGCGCGATTTGTTGCTGACGCTCACGGCGTTCTGTTTCATCCTGAATGATTTCCGCACCATAACCGGCCTTGATGATGGCTTCAACTAAGGCATTTGGTGAAGCGTGGCCTGTGACCAATGCGCTTCTTTCCGCGAGATTGACTCTGGCATGTTCCACGCCATCAACGGATTGCAGGGCTTTTTGTACCTTGCTGACACAGCTTGCACAGCTCATGCCATCCAGCAGGAGCTGAATGCTGCCATCACCACTCACATCATTTTTGTTGCTGTGCTCAACAGAAACGGTTTCTACCGGAGTCGAAGATATTGCCGCTGCCAAAGACTCCGGAGTCTGTGGAACATGTATTGCCAGCTGCTCAGGTTTTGGGCAATCGGCTTCCGTGGCTAATTCAGCGTGATATCCGGCTTGTTCGACTGCATGAATTAAGGCACTGTTCTCTGCTTTACCATAGATTTTTGCGGTTTGGGTATCAACTTCTGTGGCGATAACACCTTCTACTGCTTCCAATGCCTTTTGTGTCTTATTTGCACATTTCATGCAGCTTAAACCTGACAGGCGCAATACAACATCGGGTCGGCTGGCAACCGTGGCTTGATAATCTTCGGCAACAATGGCGGCAATCAATTCATCAGGTGAAACATGACTGATAATTTTGGCATAATTGAGGTTCACATCCGTCAGCTCAACGCCGGGTATTTTTTCCAGCGCTTTTTTGACCCGGCCGACACAATGCATACAAGTCAGGCCTTGAAGTGCGAGAATGGTGGTTGTGGACATAACACTATCTCCTGATACAGAGTGATATACTTATCACTAAGGCTAAACCTTCCTGCAAGGGGAAGGTCAAGGGGAAATAATGAATATCAGTGAAATTGCCCGTAAGACCGGTTTAACCCGCAAAGCGATTCGGTTTTATGAAGAAAAAGATCTCATTACTACACCGGAGCGGGGAGATAATGGCTATCGTCATTACCAGAAAAGGCACATTGACGAACTGATGCTTTTGCGTCAAGCGAAAGAGGTCGGATTTACGCTGGAGGAGTGTCGCGAATTGCTGCGATTATTGCGCAATCCTCACCGTCACAGTGCCGATGTAAAAATGGCGACCCTGCAAAAAGTGGCAGAAATAGAAAAAACGGTGGTGGAATTGCAAAAGATAAAGGAAAAATTACTGGTATTGGTGGCTGAATGCCCGGGAAATGATGGGGCGGATTGTCCCATCATTGAGCATTTATCTGGCTGCTGTCAGCATCACGGATGATGGGAAACCGGTTTCACTTTTAATGTGATCCCGTCAACGGCGATGACTTCAATTTCGCTATTGGCCGGAAGTTCTCGGTCACAGTGAACGCGCCAACTTCCATCGGCCAGTTTGACTCGCCCAAAACCGTTTTCGGTATCCGTGACTAAACGGGTTCGCATGCCAATCAATTGGTGGTTCTTCTGATTGAGCGTCTTATCACTGGCCTGGCGTGGGCGATGGCGTAGCCAGCTACGCCAGGCAATAGCAGAAAGCAAGGTTAAGACAGCAAACAGAGTACCTTGCAGTTCCCAGCTCATATGAGGGAAAATCCATGTGATCAGGGCAACAACCACGGCTGCGGTTCCTGTCCACAACAGATATCCCCCCGTTCCCAGTAATTCCGCAATCAGAAGCAGGCCACCAAAACAGAGCCAGAACCAGGCTGGTTGAGCGGCGATCTGTTCAATCATAACAATTATCCTGTATGGCTATTTATCCTGTTTGCTCTTCTTGCTTTCGGAAATTAATTCGGCAATACCACCAATGGCGCCCATTAAATTGCTGGCTTCCAGTGGCATCATAATCACTTTGCTGTTATTTGAGGCACCAATGTTGGTGAGGGCATCGGTATATTTTTGGGCAACAAAGTAGTTAATTGCCTGCATATCACCATTAGCGATAGCGTCAGAAACCATTTTGGTTGCACGTGCTTCTGCTTCGGCGGCTCGTTCACGAGCTTCCGCTTGCAGGAAGGCTGACTGGCGTTCACCCTCTGCTTTCAGGATTTGCGACTGTTTTTCCCCTTCCGCTTTCAAAATGGCGGCCTGACGAATACCTTCCGCCTCAAGAATATCTGCACGTTTGGTACGTTCTGCTTTCATTTGGGCGTTCATCGCGGAGATCAACTCCTTAGGTGGACGCACATCGCGGATCTCAATCCGCGTGATTTTGACACCCCACGGGTTAGTCGCTTCATCGACGATTGCCAGCAATCGGCTGTTGATGGAATCGCGTTGGGACAGCATTTCATCCAGTTCCATTGAACCCAGCACGGTACGGAAGTTCGTCATGGTCAGGTTGATGATGGACAGTTCCAGATTGCTGACTTCATAGGCAGCACGTACAGGATCGACGACCTGAATAAAGCAGACGGCATCAATAGTGACATTGGCATTATCACGAGAAATAACTTCCTGCGATGGGATATCCAGAACCTGTTCCATCATATTGATTCTACGGCCGATACGATCAACAAATGGCATGATAATGTGCAGGCCTGGTGTTAATGTACGGGTATAACGTCCAAAGCGCTCAACAGTCCACTGATAGCCTTGTGGAACGGTTTTGACACAGGTAAAGACGATAACAACCGCAATAACGATTAAAATCGGTACAGCACCAAAAGAGAGTAGATCCATAACAATTCCCTTACTTAGCTAATTATGGAATATATAAATTTTCTTTACTTAATGGAGTAAAGAGTATACATGACGACGGTATTTAGATGCCAGAGTATCTCCAGTGCCCAGTGCAGAAAGAATATCCATCATCGTCTTTTTCACTGCACCCTCGGCAGCAGAAAGATCCTTTTTCAGAAAACTAAGTAGTAATTCCAGAGCCTCTTCATTACGGCCAACGTCGTGTAATTTGGCCGCCAGTTGTACGGCTAATTCTGCATTCTCTGATTGCATTGCCAACGCTTGTTGTAGTTGCCGAATCTCAGGGGAATCAGCTGCCTCTTGTTGGGACTTAAGGTACTCAAGTAACTCATTATAGTGTTCATCTTGGGCTTCTGATGGCACGGTATCCAGTATTTTTTGGGCCTCTTCAAGATGATTGAGTGAAAGGTTCACTTGGGCTAGCAATAAGGTAATCTCTGTATCTTGCGGATTTTCCTGATGGATTTCTTTGAGTAAAAGCAGTGCCTCCTGCTCTTTACCTTCTGCAAGTAGTTCGTCAACTTGCTCTAATGGTGATTTTGCCATTTGAGGGAGGAAAGTGGCAAAAATCTTTCTGATGGCTTCATCTGTCTGGATACCTTCAAAACCCTGAACAGGGCGAGCTTCTTTTACGAACAGTACGGTAGGTAAGCTACGCACACCAAATTGTGCAGCGATATGGAAAAGTTGGTCGCAATTAACTTTAGCCAGGGCAAATTGCCCGGCATATTCATGGGCTATTTTATCAAGCGTGGTTTCTAATTCATGGCAATGTAGGTCCTGTGGAGACCAGAAGTAGAATACGACAAGCTGGGTGAGAGAGTGCTGAACAACCTGGGTAATATTCGATTCATCAATATTAATGATATGGGCAGTATTATTGTTTGTATTCACGGTTGGTTCCATGGGATTTTTCTCTGAGTCGTTGTAAGGTGATTACATGAATAAATAAGACTTGTTTGTCTGTTTTTCAATGTCTATTTACTTTGCCAGCGCAAGATTCTATCGAGCCATCGCTCAGGGAGTAGACGGCGCATCATTTTTACTGCATGAGTCAATAACGTAACCGAATAGCGTAATTTCGGGTTGGCGCTTTCCAGCGCATGAATCAGTTTAGAGACGACATCCTCAGGCATCAACGTAAAACGACGAGCAAGGCCTGGATTCTCAACCGGATGATCCTGCTGTGTTTGGTTGATATTGTGCGTAAAACGGGTATGAATTGGGCCAGGTTCTATCAGGCTGACTTTAATGTCGGTTTTAGCCAATTCGCCCCGTAAGGCATCCGACCAGGCTTCAAGAGCATATTTACTGGCAGCATATGCACCACGACCTGGTGTCGAAATCAATCCCATTACAGAACTGGTCTGAACAATCCGCCCTGCGCCGTAAGCGCGTATAGCGGGCAATAACAGGCACGTCAGTTGGTGGGCGCCAAAGAAATTGGTGGAAAACTGTTTTTCCATCTGTTCGCGGGAGATACTTTCCAATGGACCGTAAACACCAAATCCCCCGTTATTGAATAGCCCGAACAGACGACCGTTGGTTAATTCGATTACTTTCCTGGCGGCGCACTCTACGCTTTCTTTATCATCTAAATCCAATTCGATGGGTTCGAACCCCAATTCACGCATATGGGCCAAATCAGAGGGTTTGCGGCAAGCTGCGAGTACGCGGTAACCACGTTGGTGGAGGGTTTTGGCCGCGATTAACCCAATCCCGCTAGAACACCCAGTAATAAAAATGGCTTTTTGCATAACTTTACTTGTTTACCTGCATCAATTTATGGAAATAAATGATTTACTATTAAGAAATATTTTTCACTTAAGGAGAGTTGATGTATTTCGATAATGTGTTGGACATCCAATCAGCAATAAAGGGTTGTGCCGCTTGATTGGGATGTAGCCCGTCATCTTGCATCCATTCTGGTTTGATAGCAACGTGTTCCATGAAAAATGGCAGCAGAGGAATTTGGTTGCGTTCAGCCAGTGTGGGATAAATTTTGGCAAAGGATTCGGTATATCGCTTTCCATAATTAGGTGAAATTCGGACTTGCATTAATAACGGTTGTGCGCCGGTTTGTTTGATCAAATGAATGCTCTGTTGCAAATCCTGTTCTATGTTTTGAATGGGAAAACCACGCAATCCATCATTAGCACCAAGCGCTATCAAAACCCATTTTGGATTGTGCTGTTTCAATAACTCAGGCAAACGTTCAAGCCCTTGCGCGACAGTATTGCCACTAATACTGCCGTTAATAATGACGGTTTTTTCACCGGCTTGTTGCCACTGTTTTGCCATCAGTGCAGGCCATGATTGCTCAACGGGTAAACGATATCCGGCACTGAGGCTATCACCTAATATAAGCAGGGTATCTGCCGCCGCGGTTCTGGCACTGCATAGCACCACCAATAAAAGGAAAAATACATGGCTGTAGAAAGTATTCTTGAAGTTCATCATCTCACTAAACATGTCGGTCAAGGGGAACAGGTAATTAATATATTGCAAGGTATTGAGTTGGTTGTCGAGCCAGCACAGACAATTGCATTAATTGGTGAGTCAGGATCAGGTAAATCAACACTTCTGGGCATTATTGCCGGATTGGATGATGGTAGCGGGGGAGAAGTTCATCTATTGGGGCAAAATATCAGTCGCATGAATGAAGAGCAGAGAGCACAGTTAAGGGCAGAAAATGTAGGCTTTGTTTTTCAGTCATTTATGTTGATCCCCACCCTGAATGCACTGGAGAATGTCCAGCTTCCGGCACTATTGCGTGGTGAATCGGAAACCCAAAGTCGTGAACAAGCCATTGAACTACTCGAACAGTTAGGGTTAGGAAAACGCCTGAAACACATGCCAGCCCAACTTTCGGGGGGAGAACAACAGCGGGTGGCGTTGGCACGGGCATTCTGTACTCGTCCCAAAATCCTGTTTGCCGATGAACCAACAGGTAACCTTGATCGCCAGACAGGAGAGCGCATCGTCGATTTACTGTTTTCCCTTAATCATGATTACGCCACCACGTTGATTTTAGTCACGCACGATAACCAACTGGCGGCGCGTTGCCAGCGTCGCTTACGTCTGGTGGACGGAAAATTACGGGAGGAAGCATGATCTGGCGTTGGTTTTGGCGTGAATGGCGCACACCTTCTCTCCTGATTGTCTGGTTATCTCTGACGTTGGCAGTGGCTTGTGTACTGGCATTAGGGCGTATCAGTGATCGCATTGATCAAAGTGTGCATTATCAAAGCCGTGATTTTCTGGCGGGTGATCTGGTTTTAAGGGCCTCGTATCCCGTTGATGAAACCTGGTTGCAAAAGGCACAAGAACAGGGATTGACATTAAGTCGCCAAATCTCATTTTCGACGATGACATATGCGGGAGATATTCCGCAACTGGCTCAGGTGAAAGCCGCAGATGAGCGTTATCCTCTGTATGGCGAACTGGAAACCCATCCGCATGGGTTAAAGCCAGAAAAAGGTTCAGTGCTGGTAGTCCCACGATTGTTGGCACTATTGGGCGTTAACGTCGGGGATAATATTGATGTGGGAGATACCACATTGAAGATTAGCGGCGAATTGCTGCAAGAGCCTGACAGCGGTTTCAATCCCTTCCAGATTTCTCCCCGAATTTTAATCAATATCGATGATGCTCAGTTAACAGGGGCGATTCAACCCGGAAGCCGCCTGACTTACCGTTATATGTTTGCGGGTTCTCCTGCCGCCATCCAATCATTCCAGCAATTTGTTGGACCGCAACTAAAAGCCGATCAACGCTGGCTGACCTTGCAACAAGATAATGGTGTTATGGCACAATCCATTGAACGTGCCCAGCAATTTTTATTGCTGTCAGCGTTGTTGACATTACTCCTTGCTGTTGCTGCGATGGCCGTTTCTATGGCGCATTACTGCCGTAGCCGGCATAACCTGATAGCCATCCTGAAAACATTAGGGGCAGGGCGTTGGGCGTTGCGCCAATGGATCATTGGACAATGGTTAGTGATATTACTGGCCGCCATCGTGGTAGGCTCCATTTTAGGTTTGGCTTTTGAGTCTGTATTGATTCGAATTTTGGCAGGAATGTTACCTAAGATGTTACCGGCTGCGGGAATGTGGCCGTGGGTATGGGCAATAGCCGCCCTGTTTGGCATTGCCGTGTTGGTGGGGGTCCGTCCTTATCGTCAACTCATGGCTACCCAGCCCTCACGGGTATTGAGAAGTGATGTCACGGCCTCCATCTGGCCCCTGCGTTATTATTTGCCTGCGGTGGCATTCATCATCACGGGAGGATTGGTATTACTGGCAGGCACCCAGCCGTTATTATGGTCGCTGTTAGCGGGAGTGCCGATTGTCGCGTTGTCTTTGGCGTTATTGGGGTGGGGGGGATTATGGCTACTGCGTCGTGTGACGTTCCGTCAGTTAAGCCTGCGTCTGGCGGTTAATCGGTTACTGTGTCGGCCATTTCAGACCATGACCCAATTGGCGGCATTTTCTCTGTCATTCATGTTGCTGGCTTTGCTGATTATGGCAAGGGGAGATTTATTGAACCAATGGCAACAGCAATTACCGCCGGATAGCCCTAATTATTTCCTGCTTAACATGACCCAACCACAAACGGCTCAGGTTAATGACTTATTGGCTAAATATCAGGTGAAACCGACCGATTTTTATCCCGTGGTATTGGCACGTTTGACGGAAGTGAACGGACAATCTGCGCTGGCATGGGCGGATAAAAAACAGCCTAATAGTACTACCGTGCGGCGCGAACTGAACTTAACATGGAAAGCAGAACTGCCGCCGTTTAATACCCTGATTGCGGGAACGTGGCCGCCAAAACCGAACGAAGTTTCTATGGAGCAAAGTGTTGCTGAACGGTTGCAAATTAACCTGGGAGATAGGCTTACATTCACCGGAGATACCCGAACGTTTCATGCCACAGTAAGCAGTATTCGCAAGGTGGATTGGGAGAGCATAAACCCGAACTTCATTTTTATTTTCGCCAAAGAGACGTTGGAAAATCAGCCCGGAATGTGGTTAACCAGCTTTCATTATGAAGGAGAGGGAAAGCTGTTAACGGAAATTAACCGCCATTTCCCAACCATCAGCGTGTTGGATATTGGTTCGATACTCAAACAAGCACAAGGCATTTTGCAGCAAGTTAGCAAGGCATTAGAAGTTATGGTTATTTTGGTGATGATCTGTGGCGGATTGCTGTTATTGGCACAAATTCAGGTTGGTATGAACCAGCGACAACTTGAATTGGTGGTATACCGCACATTAGGGGCGAGCAAAAAACTTCTGCGCCGTACATTATGGAGTGAATTTGCTTTGCTTGGGGTGATGGCTGGTTTGGCTGCGGCATTGGGTGCAGAAATTGCACTTTGGTTGTTACAGACTCAGGTCTTTGATTTCCCGTGGCAGCCACAATGGCAGATGTGGTTTCTGCTTCCCATCATCAGTAGCTTACTGCTTTCACTATGCGGTGGCTGGTTGGGGGTTAGGCTATTAAGGAAGCAAGGGCAATATCGGCGCTTGCCTGAATAATTCCCAAATCTTTGATAAACCTCGTTTGAACCAACGAGGTTTATCAGCAATCTGACCGGATATTATCAGGCAAATTCTTCTCTTAATTTCCTTGTTTGTACGTTATTTCAGTTCATTTTTACCTTATTCAGTAAATTTGGTGCCTTCAACCGTGTATTTTCTCATTTTATGAGCAGGTGGTTTCATCATTAATGTGACGACAAGAACAACAAATACGGGAATGGCAATAATCAGGAATGCAGAGGTAAAACTGCCTGAATAATCTTTGATGGCACCGGCAAAAAAAGGTGCCAGACAAGCCAGGGTGGATATCAGGTTCATGATAGAAAACAGTTCCAGATAAGGCTTGCGACCAAAATAGTTAGCCAGCAATACACTGGAAGCAAGGAAGGTCATGCCATATCCCATCCCGACACACACGGTGAACGCAACCAAAAACGGCCATGATGAGGCGATACTCAGTGCAATCAAGCCAAATATAATAACGGACAGGCTGATAATCAGTAATTTTTTCGGCTCTACCCATTCCCCAACGGCACCGCCGGCTAATCGGGAAAATGCATTGATAAAAGCCATTGTGCTCAGTAACCCGGCGGCGATAGCTTCGCTGAAACCATTTTCGATAATATGGGCAACTGCAAAACTGTTGACGGTAATGCCACACCATAAAAATGCGGTGTAAGTTGCCGCAATCACATAGAATTGCCATGTCCGTAGGGCTTGGTGTGCAGTCCAACGTTGTTTAGTGCGATAAATGCTGGAAGTTTCCTGATTGTTATGTTTCTGGTTTACGGCCTTGGCGTGGGCGATTTCCCGTTTACCTTCCTGAAGAATAATAATCGTCAGGATGACGAAAATGGAGAGGATAATAGCGGAAATCATCCAATGCATCCGCCATGTTCCCCAAATACGGGTCGCCATAAAGTAGATCCACGGGCCAATGACCCCACCTAGTCCACCTATTGTGAAGTAGAAACCAAAAGCAAGGGATTGTTTCTCATATAGCCGTGAAATCACATAAGTGCCCGGCACGGTTGCCAGAAAAGTAAAACCGATCCCCATTAAAGCCGTACCGATAAAATAGGATGAAATAGCGTATGTATGATAAAGGTTGTAGAAACCCGCCAGAAAAATCAGCAGGCCGATAAACAGGGTAAAACGAACGCCAATTTTACGAATAAATACCGTTGGCAGAAAACTGGATAACCCGCAAGTCAGGCCAAGCAGTGTGAATCCTAATCCTGCATTTGTCCAACTCCAGCCCAGTTCATAAATCATACTCGGCAGGACAACACCCAATGACGTAAAGGTTGTTGCTGTGGATAGAAAATAGACCATGCCTAAAAGTATCAGCAAAAACCACTGATAAGTACGTCCGAATTTGTCGTGTTGAATGGACATTGTGACTCCATCAAGGATATAAACGATTAAAAGCGGCACTATTTTATGTGCTTATGAGAAAAAGCTGTATCGAATAAACACACCATAGCTAAATTGATTGGTGTGAAAACCCGACGTATCTCTGATTTTGTACTTATTTTTGACGGAATTCACGACAATCCTATAGCTAAATCATACCAATATGGCATAATATCCCAATCCAATATGACAAGGCATAAAGTGA